>DBYI01000040.1 GCA_002310115.1 Ruminococcus flavefaciens | reverse complement strand
CATGTATAATATACTTGTATAGATATCGCATTAAATGCTCTGCGGCGTAATTCCCTTTAAATTACGCTGACTTTTGGCGGAGTGCGATTGCGAGCTGGGAAATCGGCTGCCGCTGCCGTAAAGCGGTAACTGCAGTTTAGCAGTGGTGGGGAGAGAATTATATGGACATCACATTGGTAACGTCTTCGTTCGATAAGATCGTTCACGGAACCGAGAACGAGAAGAAAACAGGCTGCGGTATCAACCTCATGAAGCCTGAAAACGTAACTCGTTTCCACAGAACCTCTTTGATGACGGACTTGAAAGAGATAACTTGCGAAAAATGCAAGGCTAGTCTCGCAAAAAAGCTTATTAAAGCTGATAAGAAGGAAATGTCGCTCCTTCTCAAGGAAGAGAAAAAGCGCGAAAAAATGGGCATGAACGACGCTGGTATAGTTCCGCTCGGAAATACCACAGCAAGAATCACAAGAGATCCTAATGCAAAAGCTAAAGAGGAAGCTGCAAGAAGAAAGGCTTTGGAAGAAGCTAAACAGGCAGCTGAAGAAGCAAGGAGAGCTGCTGAGGAAGAAGCACAGAGAGCAGCGGAGGCTAATCAGTACGGTCAGGTTCCTGAGGCACAGGGCTATCAGAGCACTATCCCAGGTACGCACATGCCTATGGACGATAGCCTTGCACAGTTTGCGATAAATCCTCACGAAAATGAGCAGCCTGCACCTGTCGAGGACGATTTCCTCGCACAGTTTGCTGTTAACAAGCCGGATACGGCTGCTAATCCTTATGCTGCTCCTGCTGCTCAGACAAAGACAACTGTTCCGCAGGATGACTTCCTTGCACAGTTTGCTATACCAAATCCTCAGGGAGCTCCGGAACAGACAACGTCTTATTACAATCAAAACCAGAACTACAATCAGCCGCAGAATGATGGCGGATATGTTGATATGGGCGGCTATGACAATGCATACCAGCAGTCTGCAACGCCTGATATGCCTCATTCCGATGAGGATATAATGAATCTGTTTTCAATCAATCACGATCCGGTGCAGCAGGCTTACGAGCAGCCTGCATACAGTCAGCCGGTATATGAACAGCCTGTATACGAGCAGCCTGTTTATGACGGTGCAGTTTATGGTGAGCCCGAATACGGTGAGGTTATTTACGATGAGTCTGTTTATGGCGATCTCAATATCTATGATGGCTCACAGCCGTTGTATGATGCAAATGGTAATCTTATCGAGGGACCTATAGTTGTTCCTGCTGATGGTTATCAGCCTGTTCCTGAACAGAATTTACATCAGGAGAATAACTGGGATTACCTTACTAATCAACTCTTCGGTGCCAACGAAGATGCTGACGTTAACGGGGCATTTCCTGATGCTGTTCAGATGGACAGCGATGAAATGGCTGATTTTACAGAAGAGTCAGACAATTATGTCGACCCAATAAACAATAACCTTTATCTCGGAAAAGGTGTTCTTTCCGCTACATACGGGATGGAACAGCCTGCGGCAAATGTTCCTCACGCCGAGCCTATAGCCGCTCCCGAGGTTGACGATCTTCCGTCGGCTGAGAGCCTTGCGGCAGCAGCTCTTGACGGAGCACCGAAGGTTGACGATATCGTTGCACCAGAGACTGTATCCCTTCCATCAGCTGAAAGCCTTGCGGCAGCTGCGCTTGAAGGAGTACCTACAGTTGAGGACATTGCGGCTCCGGAATTTGATACTCTGCCGCCGGTTGAGGATAATTCAGTTCCTGAACTTGACGATATCCCTGTAGTTCCTGAGCTATCAGCACCTGCATTTGAGAGTTACTCTAAGGCGAGAGATGATGAAGCAGCAGTGCTTGATGATATTTATGAAGCAACATTAAATCAGCCTGTTAAGGCAGAAGAGGAGTATGATTACTATATGAGCGATTTTAATAATAATGGAGCACCAAATGGTGCAGAAATAAACGGTGCGGATCAGAGACAGGCACAGCAGCCTCAGATCGTAAAGGTTCCGCAGTTTGCAGGATATGATGCAAACAATCAGCCTGTATATAAGTATGTACAAATGAGACTTGCAGGATATGACCAGAATGGCAAGCCGGTTTTTGTTCCACTCAATGCACAGCAGAGACCTGCAGCTCCTGCACAGCAGACAGCAGCACAGGCTCAGAGAGCGGCAGCAGCTCCAGTTCAGCAGGCTCCTGTAAAGTCTGCAGTTCCGAGAAAACCTGTTCAGACAAGTGGTACACCTACTGCAAATATTTCCAAGATTGCAGTAAATCCGCACAGCAAGTCTACATCACAGGCATTTATCAATGCTATTGCAAGCTCAAGAGAGTATGCTGACAAGAATCTCATCGAAACACAGGGCCTTAAGGCAAATAGTCCGGTACTTACATCTGTTGAGGATGTTCTTTCAACAATGGGTGATGATTCAGCTAAGAGAAGACAGGCACAGCAAGCACAGCAGAACGTTCCGGTTTTTGACGAGTACAAGGCACCTGCTAGGCAGGGCTTCAGAAGCAATTCAGCTCCGAGACCTATGCAGCCACAGCCGATGGACGCTCGCTACATGACCAAGGCAGAGCTTAAAAACAAGAAAAAGCAGGATAAGATCGATGCTAAGTTCAGAAAGGAAATGTCCAAGAGAGGCTTCTAAGCAAAAAAAGTACTTCCGATGAAATGAGGAAAAATCATAATGGCAGAAAACAAGATCCTTGCGGAGCTGAGAGCTAAGCTCACAGGCTCCGCTGAGGACGACAATAAATTCCTTCGTGCAGAGGCTGAACGCTACGCACAGGAGAAAAATCTTGAGGGCGTCGATGCTGCAACACAGCTTCTTATCGAAATAATGCCTCAGGAACAGAAAGCAGAGATAGACAGACTTACTCATCTTGACGGAATGCGTCTTGATGAAATGCACGACAAGATAATGCAGCTCATCAAGGAAAAGAACATGAACGAGGCAAAGTCCCTCGCCGAGCGTCTTTACAAGAAGATAATCGTCGATTACAAGGATACGGAAAAAGCAAAGTTTGTTTCTTTAAGAAATCCATTTGAAGATAACCTTTATCAGCTGAAATACAAGACCGATAAGGTTCTTAACAGAACGCCATTTGATTTTGGTACGTTCATTACTACATATGGCTATCTGCTGGTTGAGACAGGCTCTCCGCTCGATGCTATACCTGTTCTTGAAAAGGCTATGGAGTACAATCCTCTGGACTGCGGTCCGAAATTTGAACTTGCGGAAGTATATAAGCTTCTGAAAAACAAGAGAATGACACTTGAAACCACAAGGGAAACTCTAAAAGTAGCTTCATCGCCTGTGGCAATCGCAAGATGCTACGCAAATGCAGGCTATGCGCTGACGGATATGGGTGAGTACGATGACGCCTTTGCATTCCTTACAGCAAGTGTCTTGTTTGCTCCACACCCTGCCATTCCATATGAAATGAGAGATGTAGTATCACGTAAGGGTTCGCCTATAAAGCAGCCTACACGCGAGGAAATGATAGAGGCTATGAAGAAGTACAACTTCGAGTTCGGTCCAAATGAAGATGTAGTTTCCGTGGCTGCTCAGCTTTCCGCGACTTATCTTATGGACGAGGATATTCCTAATGCACTTAAAGCACTTAAAATGACTTATAACCTTACACGTGACGAGAAGGTCAAGGAAATTATCCTCAAATACGAGCCTGATGCAAAAACTATGGCTGAAGAACATGCAAGAAGTGGTGAAGGTCCTAAGATAACTCAGACAGTGAATGAAACTCCCGAAAATTGAATTCAGATGCGCTTTCGTTAGAAAGCGCTTTTTATTTTCCATAAAAACGATTTTTCTGCAGATCATACAATTGGGAGAAGATGCTTATGAGCCTGAGCAAGAAAAAAATACCTGTTCCTGAAAAAGATGAGTATGAGTGCCCTGATTATTTCATATGGCGATATGACTTGGCTTATACTGTTAAAAACAGTGATGAGAAAAATTACTATGGCGAGTACATGTATCTTTCAGAATACGGTAGGAAGCCCCAAGATCGAACAAAATGTGTTGAAAAAGTTTTTGAATATAATAGCTTTGGGGTTATATCTATCATTTGTCAGAAGAAAAACAGGTAAATAATAGTGTTTCAAAATAAAGTCTGTATTTGAGAACAATTAAATGATATGAAAAAAATACTGTTTAAGAATCCTTTTTCTACATTTTAACGCCTTTGATACATCATTATGTACAAGCAGGAGATACAGAATTTAATGAAAATGCTGATTTTAAATGAAAAATAATAGAAAATACTTTATTTACTACTTAAAGCATGATATAATAGTCAGTGTTAATTTAATTCGTTTTATACGATAAAAGAGGAAATCGGATTCGGAATAGGCGTCCGCAAGCCGATATTAAAGAGGTTGAAACATATGAAAAACGGTGTAAAAATGCTTGATATCGCTAATAAACTCGGGGTAAGCGTGGTTACGGTATCAAATGCTCTTGCTGGCCGCGATGGAGTAAGCGAACAGATGAGAAAAAAAATCTGCGAGACTGCAGAAAAAATGGGCTACAAGCCTTCAAACACAAAGAGCGAAAAGAAAAGGGTTACTTTACCGAAAGCAGGTAAAAATGTCGGCATTCTTACCTCGGAGCGATTCGTTGGTGCAAGAGGAACTTTCTACTGGGAACTGACCGCAAGTATTTCAAATCAGCTTTCGCAGATAAATGTATGTACGGTATATGAGTGTGTGAATGCTGCAAATGAAAAGGAAGGTGTACTTCCGAATATGGTCACTGAGGGAAAAGTTGACGGAGTTATTGTTATCGGTCAGGTTCACAGAAAGTACATAGAGTGTCTCAGCAAACTTACGATTCCGCTTATTTTTGTGGATTTTTATGATAACAGATACAAGGTGGATGCTGTTCTTTCGGATAACTTTAACGGCGGTTATATGCTGACGGACTATCTGGTGGAAAAAGGACACAGACAAATCGGATTTTTTGGTACGCTCAATGCTACAAGCAGTATTAATGATCGATATCTCGGCTATCTAAAGTGCATTATGGAGAATGATCTTGAGTATCGCATAGAGTGGATAATTGGTGACAGAACTAAACAGGGCGTTCTTATTGACGATCTGCAGTTCCCTGCCGAAATGCCCACCGCTTTTGTATGCAATTGCGATGAAACTGCTTTTCGTGTTATTTCTGCTTTGAAAACGAAAGGAGTAAGAGTTCCAGAGGATATCAGCGTTGTAGGATATGACAATTATACAGTGTCAAGTATATGTATTCCGACGATAACTACCGTTGAGGTAGACCTTACCAAAATGGCAGAGGTATCAGTTGGAATAATGGCGAAAAAGCTTGCTGATCCGTCATATTCAGAGGGCAGACGCATAATCAGCGGAAAGCTTATTGAAAAGGAAAGCGTTCTCGATATAAGCGGAAGCTACACTGAGGAGCGTTCAAATGCTTTGTAAGAATTTCATTGGACATTTAAAAACAGTATTACAGCATAGACATCAGGTTTTTATACACTGCGTTAAGGCTGGGATACCTTTGAGAGGAATGCTTCACGACCTTTCAAAGTTCTCTCCCACAGAGTTTATCCCGGGTGTGCTCTTTTATCAGGGAAACCGCAGTCCTAATGAGCGTGAACGCGAAGTAGACGGCTATTCTAAAGCTTGGATGCATCACAAGGGCAGAAATCGCCATCATTTTGAGTACTGGACAGACTATAATATGAAAACGAAGCAGCTTGAACCAGTAGAAATGCCGGATGTATTCATTATTGAGATGTTTTGTGACCGCGTTGCGGCGTCGAAAATATACAATAAGGGGAAGTACAATGATTCCATGCCTTTGGAGTACTATCTTCGCGTCAAGCATCGTCGCATTATAGAAAAAAAGACGGCGCGAAAGTTGGAATTTCTGCTTACTATGCTTCGTGATAGGGGAGAAAATTATACATTTCGTTATATTAGGAAACGAATACTCAGAGCAAAGTAGATAGTAATCAGAAATAAAAATGGAGTGTTGAATAGATATTACATAAGTATGGGCGGATGTTTTCCGTTCAAAAAAGATAAACATTTCGGGCGCACTTTGTGCGCCTTGTTGTTTGATTATATATTGCGGAAAGGAGAAATACTATGAATCCGAGATTGCCGTATCTGCGAGAAAAGACATCAAAGCTGACTGCTTCGCCGGGCGTTTATATCATGCGTAAAAAGGATGGTTCCATAATATATATAGGCAAGGCGAAAAATCTCCATAACCGCGTGAGTAGCTATTTTCGTGAAAATCCTGACCATACACCCAAAGTATCGGCAATGGTCTCTAATGTCTACGACTATGATTTTATCGTTACAGACAGCGAATTTGAAGCGTTGCTGCTTGAGTGTAGTCTTATCAAGCAACACAAGCCGAAGTACAATATCCTACTGAAAGACGATAAGGGATATCACTATATCCGTATTTCTGATGAGGAGTTTCCGCGTATCACTAACGAAAAAAATACCAAGCAGGGTGGTACTTACCTAGGCCCGTATACGAGTGGGTTTATCACGAAAGAAGCTGTAAACGAGGCAAACCATGTGTTCATGCTGCCTACCTGCAAGCGAAAATTTCCTCAGGATTTCGGAAAAGTTCGTCCTTGTCTCAACTATCATATAAAGCAGTGTATGGGTGTTTGTCGCGGCAGAATAAGTGCTGCTGAATATAGGAATGTAGTCGATCAGGCTGTTGAATTCATAAAGAACGGTAGTGCTGAGTCTGTTGAGCGAATGCAGGCGGAAATGGAAAGAGCGGCAGATGAGCTTGATTTTGAAAAAGCAGCTATACTCAGAGACCGTATCACAGCGGTAAAAAAGGCTTCAGAAAAGCAGAAGATAATTAATAGTGGAATAGATTCTGCCGATGTTATAGGAATTGCAGAATTTTATGACGGCTTGTATATTTCAGTGCTTATGTATCGTGAGGACAGGCTCTTTGACAAGGCTGTTTTTGAGTTTCAAATGCCTGATAAGGACGAGGATGTTTTAGGGCAATTTATTCTGCAGTTTTACTATAAAAAATCTGATATACCCAGAAGTATTATTGTCGATCACATACCTGTGGATAGCGAACTGCTGGTGAAAATGCTTGAAGAACAGGCTGATAGAAAAGTGAAGCTCCATGTACCACAGAAAGGACGGCAGCTTGAACTGTTACGTCTAGCTAAAAATAACAGTGCGGAATATGCAGCGATTAAGAGTTCTCGGACTGGAAAAGAGGTAATAGCCCTCGAGCAGTTAGGACAAAGCCTAGGCCTTACAAAACCACCACGATATATTGAAGCATACGATATTTCCAATCTTTCATCGGAGTCAATGGTAGCAGGGATGGTTGTATTTGAGGATGGAAGGCCGCTGAAAAAGGCTTACAAGCGTTTTATGGTGAAAGAGCAGGAACTACAGAATGATTACGGAAGTATGCGTGAGGTGTTGAGACGGCGACTAATGCACATTGTTAATGGAGATGGGGACGAATATTTTACAAGGACTCCCGACCTTATACTCCTTGATGGCGGAAAGGGGCATGTAAATGCTGTAGCACCGCTGATTAGTGAGCTCGGACTGGATATACCGCTGTTTGGTATGGTAAAGGATGACAAGCACCGTACTCGTGCTATCGCAACTGGCGGCAGGGAAATACAAATAAACAGTCTGAAAGCTGTGTTTGACCTTGTGACAAGGATACAGGATGAGGTGCATAGGTTTTCAGTGAGCTTCATGCACTCACGCCATAAGAAGAAAACATACAGCTCTGAACTGCTAACAGTACGCGGAATAGGCGAAAAGAAAGTTGCGAAACTTTTTATGAAGTATAAGACCATATCGAACCTTAAAATGGCGTCTCCGGAAGAACTTGCATCTGCTGCCGGAGTAAGTATTGAAACGGCAAAAGAACTATGGAAAGTTATATGCGAGATGTGAGAAAATGGAATACCTTGTGGAGTATGTTTATATTATAATAGTATACGCAGTCAATCAACGTAAAGCGGTGCATACAGTATTATTAAAAAAATGAACCTATTCACAGATTTCGCCTGGTTTTTTTAGGTTTGAGGATTGTGATTTTAGTGCAAGAACGTGCAAAATGCCTAAATCTGAATAAGTCAAATTGCCGCAGTTCACAATTCTGTAAAAATAAGAAAAAAAAAAGTGTTTTATGTTGCATTTTGAAAGTGAGTGTGATATAATTATTGTGGAAGTTTAACAATGTTTGGTACGGGTGCGTCAGTACCTGATATTGTGCTGTCTGCATGCTTTTACTTTGTACAATAATAGCTGTTTGTTTTATATGGTATTACTGATGGTATACAACTTAGTTAATATTGATAAAAAACGCTAAGTTATTTATGTCAAAAAAGCGATTGAAAAGTAACACTTAAAATGTTATAATTGTTATTATTAAGGCAGTGAGAAACGTTCATCACAAGTAATAATTTTATGGAGGTGGTTTCATGAGGAGTTTTTCTTATGTTGCTCAGGATGCAAGAGGCGCGCAGAAGAAAGGTATCATAACTGCGGATAATGAGCAGGAATTCTTACAGAAAGCCAAGGAAAGGGGCCTTTATGTTAAGGATTATAGGGAAAGCGATTCAAGTGAAGCAAAATCGATTTACAAGTTCAAAACCAAAGAGTTGGCATTCAACTGCAGACAGCTTGCGGCTATGCTGACATCCGGTCTTACGCTTGTAAAAGCCATCGATATTCTGACAAAAGAGCAGGAAGGTGAAAAGGCAAGAGCTATATGGCAGGACGTGTATGAGAACGTTCAGAAGGGAGAGTCCTTTTCGTCTACACTGGAAATGCACGCTGGTTCATTCCCACCGTTCTTGATATCAATGGTAGGTGCGGGGGAGAGCAGTGGTTCGTTGGATATTGTTATGCAGCGAATGTCAGATCATTATGCGAAGGAAAACAAACTCAAGAACACCATCAAGAGTGCAATGATATATCCTATCATACTTCTTGTACTTTGTGTCGCAGTAACCATCCTTCTCTTTACTTTTATCATGCCGACGTTTATTGATATGTTCGAGAGTAAAGAGGATATGCCGTTCCTTACGAGAGTTCTCTCCGCTATCAGCGACTTTCTCAGAAAGAGATGGTATATACTTATTGGTATTATCGCGGCATTGGTCGCGGGCTTTATTTATGCAATGAAGGTACCAAGTTTCCGGTTGAAATTTGATCGAATGCTGGTCAAAGGTCCGGGTTTTGGCCCTCTTATCACAAAGATTTATACAGGTCGATTCTCACGTACACTTTCTTCACTTTACTCCAGCGGACTTCCTATGGTAGAGTGCCTTGAGAGAGCGTCTGCTATCCTCGGCAACAGTTATGTTGATCAAAAGTTTGAGGAGGTCATAGACGAAGTAAAACAAGGTGAACCGCTGTCAGCTGCAATTACACGAACGGAGATATTTGAGCCTATGTTCTGCTCAGTAATCTTCGTTGGTGAGGAAGCGGGTGCGCTTGACTCCATTCTTGAAAAATCTTCTGATTACTACGAGGAAGAGTCAGATGCAGCAGTTCAGCGTCTTGTAGACTTGATACAGCCTGTACTTATTATTTTTATGGGCCTTATCATAGGAATGGTTGTTATGGGTATCTACCCTGCACTTTACGGTTCGATTGGAACTATCGAAAACGAATAAGAAAGGTGGAAAAGTAAAAAATGCTTTCATTTGATATTACCGATAGAAATATACGAGTTGTTAAAGGCGTTGAGAGCAACGGAAAGATCAAGATTAGCTCCGCTGCTACCGTAAATGTTGAAGAGGGGCTCATCGTTAATGGACACGTAAGAGATGTTCCTGCAGTTGCAACTCTCATCAATAATGTGCTTAAGATGCACAGAATGCCTGATAAGGATGCTATTGTATCAATCTCGTCCAACCTTACGATTTTCAAGGAAATGACAGTTGCAAAGAGCAACAGAGGTCAGGATCTGCAGAAGGTAGTTAAGCTACAGATGCAAGCAGAACTTAATCTTGATGATTCATA
The DNA here is from genome assembly GCA_002310115.1 of Ruminococcus flavefaciens. Classification (GTDB taxonomy): domain Bacteria; phylum Bacillota; class Clostridia; order Oscillospirales; family Ruminococcaceae; genus Ruminococcus; species Ruminococcus flavefaciens_K. The sequence goes on along the minus strand of DBYI01000040.1, from coordinate 11,779 downwards.
TAGTGTATCCTATATCATCGTTGGCGACGCTGACAGCAGCGAGGTAAGTGAACCTTCATACAGGATTCTTGCTACAGCTTGTCCTTATGAGATCGTAAACAGCTACAGAGAGATGTTCAAGCTTTTGACAATTGCTCTCAGATCAGTAATGATTGGATGCAACTGTATAACAAAGGTTCTTCTCGCTGATACAAAGATCAGATCAAAGATGCCTCTACTTGCTGTTCAGATTGATAACAACTTCATATCTCTCAATCTATATGAGCAGGGACAGCTTTCATTCTCACGTTTTGCTTCTATTGACGCTGCGGACTACGGCTATTCCGATGACTATGTGTTCGAAGCTGTCAACGAGAACATCTTCCGTATGCTTCAATTCCACAGAAGCCGTAATACGGGTGAGGCTATAGAGAATGTTATCTTCTACGGAGATACTCATGAGTATGTAAGACTTACAGACGAACTTGAAAAGCTAGACCTCAAGACAAGTCTTATTAATGTTCCTCCGCAGATACACGGTCATGAAAATCTTGAGTTCTCACTTTACGCTAACGCTATCGGTGCTATGTTCAAGAGAAATAGAGAGATTGAAAAGATCAATCTTCTCGAGACAGACTTTAGCACAGCTGTAAAGAACAGGATGAAAAATGACAATGCAGGCAATGTTGCAATGCTTGCGGCTCTTCTAGGTTCAGTTGTTATCGTTGGTGCTGGCTGGGGTATTATGACTCTCCTTAACAATGGAGTTAAGAATGATATTCAAGAGTGCCAGGATTATATTGACAGCCCTCAGACAAATGCACAACGAGAACATCGTAAGAAACTTTTAGCTCTTAAAGACACAGTTAATGCGTATTATAATCAGATGAACAATGCTTATGATGCCTACCTTTCACAACCTGTGCTTACAGGTGCTGCATATGACGAGATTGAAAAGATACTTGCAGAGACATGTGAAAAGGAAAATATTGAAGATAAGAGTGTTATAGGACCACAGTATTCAAATGGCGAAATTAGATTCTCTGTTACCTGTGATGCTAATAAGGATCTGAAAGCACAAACACTTCCTTCTGACTTTGTAAAGAATCTTATTGAAAGCGATATGTTCGTAGCTGCTACATACAGTGGTTATCAAGTAGCGACTGTTAAGCAGGAAGGACAAGAGGATAAGGATATAATTTCTTTCCAGACAAGTGCTGTACTTGTTCCTAACGAAAGTGCATATCATCCTGATTCAAACTCAAAGGAGGAGAAGAAGAAATGAAACTTACATACAGAGATAAGATAATTGCTGCTATAATCCTTGCAATTGCGGTGCTTGCATTAGGCTTCTTCGCACTTGTAAGACCAGTTATCAATGAAAAAAAGGATAATGAGGTAAAACTTGCGGATCTTGAAAAGCAAAAAGCACAGATTGAAGCGGAGATTGCAGAGATTCCGGGATTAAAGAAAGATATTCTCAGCACTCATGAATCTACAAAAGAACTTACAAATATATTTGTTCCTGTAGAAGAGGTTGCAAATCCTGTTGTTATTGATAAGTATATGCAGGATTTGGCTAACAAAAACAATGTCAAGCTCCAGATGCTTAAACTCAATAATACATCGGTAGGTGAAATAAAATACTACTACTATCAAAGAGATGATAAGTTCAAAGATGCAAGAAAGGGCGCAGACGTAAATGGTGACCTTCAGGCTAAAGAAGATGCTGTTAATGCAGAGTCAATAAACCTTAAAGATAGACCAGCTTCAAAGATACTTCAGACAGACTATGCTATAACAGCATATGGTACAAAGAAGAATATATGGGATTATCTTGAGGCTGTAAAGCAGTTTGATAAAGCAATAACAGTCAAGAGTGTAAATCTTTCAGACTATTCTTTCGGTAAGAATGCTGCAAAGCAGGCTGGTCAGGAATTGCCTGATTCAGAAGATGGTGAAGAGAGGTCAATAGATATTGGAGGAAAAACAATATCTAATACAACAACGGCTCAGATTATTATTACACTTTATTCAGTTTATGAAATGGATACGCCTAACGTTGAATCATAACGTGGGCTGTTCACAATGGCAAAAGCACCTAATTTCAAACGCTGAGTTATTAAAATTATAACTTGAAAGGCGGTTAGGAAAATGAAAACAGAGAAGAAGAAAACATTAGGCGGCTCCGCATTGTTTACTGTAGTTGCTGTTATGGCAATCCTTATACTTTTCCTGACGGGTACGCTTGCGCTTGCATCTGCTTCAAATAGTAGAGCGCATAGATCGTATTCCATATCTCAGGCAAGCTATACTGCAAGATCTGCTATAAGATCGCTTAAGGCAGCAATGGAAGACCCAAATGACGGTGCAGGTGTAGCTGCTGCTGTAATTGCACTTGGATCAGATCAGGTGCCAGGTGGAATACTTTATCCTGAAGTACATATTGGCGGACAAGGTATGGGTTCTGTTGGTTACTGGGATGATGACGGCATCTGGCATAGCGATAGAATCAAGCTAGAAACTGTACCTGGCGAGATTGACTGGGTTTACAGTGATACCAAAGGTGAATGGCTGCCTTACAATGTAGTTCGCGTTACATCCACTTGCAGACTTGGACGTGAGGAAGAGTCAGTTGTGGCGTATATAAGCAAGTATTTTCAGTGGGAAACTCCGGAAGGGCCAGTACCACCAGAAGAAGAAGAAGAAGTACCAGATTCTCCGATTTTGGACTCTGAAGTTAAAGGTCTCCAGGAGGCTGGTGGAAATACCTTTATGAACGGTGGTGACATTTACGGCGGTCTTGGAGTTGCTCTTGCTGATGATCCGAGTGATGGATTGGGTGAATATGAGCTAAATAACTCGTTCAAGACACATACTACTCTTAACTTTATAAATGCCAATGTTTATATGCTAACAAGCTCGTTTTCTGTAAATGTTGAAAACAGCAGTGCGAACCCTGTGTCTGGTACTGTTATTATGGGTAATGCGAGTATAAAAAATGATGTGTTCATTACACTGACAAAGTCATACGAGATGCAAAAGAATTTCAGGCAAAGAGATATTCCGTATCTTTATGTAGATAAGCTCATATATGAAAGACAGGGTACAAATTCTCCGTATGTAGCATCTGAAGACGATACGCTTTTTCAGCCATTTAATATGTATGTAGGTACAATGTATTATCCAAAGCAGTTTAAGGCCAAGGCAGATCTTTATCTTATGGATGAACCTGTCGTAAACGCAGCAGGAGAAAGAGAATTGTATGAAGCTCCTGATGCTGGATTAGCTGTTACGGAAGAATGGTGGCCAGAGCATATTGTACATACTTGGCCTGCAGAGTATACAGTTAATTCAAATCATGCAGTACCAATTGGTGAAAATTATTTTGGCTGTGATATGTATGGAAATATTGCAACAGAGGATGTAGGTTCTAGACAGCTTTATAAGTGGGCGTCCAGTACTTTTTCAAGAAAAGATACATATGACTCTTATGGTGGTAACATTTATTGTAACGGTAATTTCCACATGGGTGGAGCAATTATAAACGGAAATCTAAGAGTAAAAGGTGATTTCTATCTTGAAAAGGCGACTAATGCTTATAAACCACAAATAAATGGCGATCTTATTGTCGAAGGTGAAATTATCGATAACAGCAGTGAGTTATCAATAACTCAGGTCGTATCAGGTTTGATTTATAATAATAAGCTTGCATCTGCAGGTTCAAATGTTGAGCAAACTATGAATCCGGGGTATGAGAAAAAGGAAAATGCTCTTTATCCTGGTTGCAAGGAACTTGAAACCAAGGAGATAAGTAATCGTAAACTTAGCGCCGAGAACGGCGAAGTGGAGATTACAAGTGACGGAAAGTATCTTGTAACGATTCCATTAAGCGATCCCGATAATAAGATATTTGATTTTGAACCTTATGTTGAGTTAATACCTGATGAAGACGGTAATATAGACGAATCTTTAGATATTGTAAAAATTACTTCTGAACCTACAACTAGATACGAAGTTGATAAAGAAGGTAAAATCGTTTTCAAGGACGAGGATGGCCAGAAGGTTCCCGTTAAAACTGACAAGGAGCATTTATATTTTGATGAAGATGGTCCTTGTTCCGAATCAGAGGCAAAGGGTACTTATTATGTGAAATCTTCTGATCCTGATACGATGGTTGGTATTTCAGAGGCTTTGATCATATCAAGTTCTGATAGGGTCGTTCCTTATGATGATTACAAAGTTATCTATAATACAACAGCTTATCCTGAGAAGATGACTCGTGAAAAGATATATGGTGAATATAAGGATGGAAAGTTTGTTACGCATCCTGAAACAAAGCTTGTAACAACTCTTGAAGAGGCTCGTAATGCACTTTGTTGTAATGCATCTGGTGAGTTTGATGGCTCTGTATATTATTATGAAGAGGATAAAGTACAACCTGTTAAGGATACGTTTTCAGGTTCTCATAATACGGATATAGAAATAACAAGACCTTCTGAGGGTTTTGACTGGTATGTCCTTGATAATCTTACACTTACTGGTTGTAAAATTATCATTAAAGACGCTCCTGGAACTACACCTAATCCAGCAACACATAAACAGTATGGTGGCGGAATTGTACGTTTCTTTATAAAGAATAACCTTAGCATGTCAGGTAGCGTAGAAATAAGACCTGAGCATATGTCTGATACAATAGACTACCGTGATGATTTCGGTATTGAGTATTATGGCATGGCTGAAAAGCAAGAAAGTGGTTCAATAGTTCCTCAATCAAGAATAACTAATCAGCATGGTTGTCTTATTGTTGGTTCTATTAAGGCTCCATATATGTATCTTGATACAAGTAAAGGTGAAGGACCTGAGAGTTTTACTTATATTCCTGAGTCACTCGTACCTGTAACTGGTTATAAGCCTATTATTGTAGGTAATGCACTTATCAATAAAATAGCGTTCTTTGACGGTGCTGGTAATCCAACTGAAGGAAATATGAATGGATTTAACCTTGCATATACAAAGTCAGGTACTGGTAAGAGTTCAGCAGCCGGAAGCGGTGGCGGTACTGGCGGTGGCGCTGGCGGTGGCGCTGGCGGTGGCGCTGGCGGCGGTGGAGAAGCTATAGCAAGTACACCATACGGCGATTTCTTGTTTAAATATGTCGTTGGCTGATAAGGGAGGTATGTGCTTATGAAAAAAAGCAAAAAAACACTTAAGGGCATGACTCTAATAGAGATGATCATCACTATTGCTATATTGGCGATGTTATGTGTAATTCTTGCTATGGTAGGTCAGAATATTGACGCTACAACAAGAGCGACTAATAATCTTAAGGATAAGGTCGCTAAGGAGTCTCCTTACGCAGCTAACAGAGTAACAGGATATGTGGATGGGGACGGAAATGACGTTCAGTTTGCAACACAGACAGGAACAGTAGCTATTCGCATTGAAGGAAATTTTGTATATGGCACTGATGGTTATAATGACCCTGTGGTAACTCTTAATGCAACAAGATATGACACTGAGCAGATCGCCCTCGACGGACGTTCTGCTCAGGAAAGAAAGGTTATTCAGGAGGGACCAAATAACGGCCTTAATCTTAAGTTTATCGAGCTGAGTATAACAACGGCAGCTACTACTACTGCACCTACTACAACTACAACAAACTGAGTGGAGGTGGCAATATGAAGAAAATGATTAAGAAGGGTTTTACCCTTGTTGAGCTGATTGTTGTCATGGCCGTTTTTTCAATAATTATGGTTGCAGTAATGTCATTGATTGATCCTGTGTCAAAGATATATAGGAATACTGCAGTAGCTGAAAAAACCTATGCAAATGCAAACAGTATCCAGACTTATCTACAAGCAAATCTTGAGTATGCAGAGTCAATGGTGGTTGCTACATCAGATAATATTGGGAATCATGATGGTAATATAACATCTGATGAGATGAACACACTTATTGAGGAGTATGGTAAATCGCATTTCAACTATATTGTTGCAGCGACAAGTGAGACTGATGTTTATTATGTAACGGGTAATATACACGTATTAAGACTTATAAATAACGGACCTAACAGAGGTCAAATACTTCACAGTATATATCCCTTCGTATCAAATAATACATCAAATAATAATGGTTTTGAACTTGTTGATCCTGATTCGGTTTCCGGAAGCTTTGAGATAAATCCTGCATTCTTTAATGCAAGGGATGCAAAGTACAATTACAGTTACGCTCTTGGTGGATGTAAGTTTGTAAATGTTCCCGTTCCGGATGGTGGTGATCCTGATTCTGCGTATAAGGCTTTGGATCGTGACTTTAGTTTTGATCCTGCAAATCCTTCAGATCCCAATAGTGGTACAGGCATTTCACAGTCGAATTTCTCTTTATCAATAGTTATAGATAAGGCAGGAAAGAATAATCAGGGTTCTATTGATGTTACTAAAGACAATGGTAACGAGTACAGAGCTTTTAGGTGTCCTGCAACAATTCAAGCAACACCTATTTCATTAACTGCAATGAATACAAGAAGCAATACATTATATGCAGTAAGCAGACCGTATAAAAAGCCAGATGATGATAAGATATCTTATCAAAATACTATCACACCTGAATCTGATAATGGATGCGGCTGGAGCTTCTTTACAAAGAGTCTTGTTGATGGTTCAGAGCTCGTAACAGATCAGATAAATTTCCATGAGGATATTTATTTTATTTATGCTTATACAGATGAGCTTGAAGCAGATACTTCAAATGAAGTTGTATAATTAAATAAAAAAGAACAGGCAGCAGTAAAATGCTGCTGCCTGTACTTATTTTTCACTTTTTATTTAGTAGATAACATATTCATATACCATTGAGCTATCTGATTACCCCAAAGGGAGCCGATGGCAATTCCGATAGCAAGGAATGGTCCAAAAGCAAACTTTGAATCCTTGGTCACTCGTTTGACGATGATACCGCCGAGTGCAGCGACCATGATACCGATGAATGTTGAAACGATAACAGCTTGTGTTCCAAGAAAAGCTCCGGCAGCGAACATCAGATATGTATCTCCCAATTCAATAGCACGGAAATCTTCACCGAACTTCTTTTTGATGATCGGTCTGCTGACTTCTCCTATTATAAAAAAGGGGATGCTGATGATGAATGCGCCAATGATACGGCTTTTTAGTGTAATATCTTCGTACTCACGTGAGTAAAGAAGATGAAGCGGAATCGTGAGGACGAATATTACAGCAATCATGCTGATGAATATCTCCTTTGTGTCCCAGTCGATAAAAGCAATGCAGATAAGCAGGGACATAATAACGCAGGTTATTATGGATTTAACATTGATATCTAGTGCATAAAACGTCAGAATATAAAGAAGACCATTAAGGCTTTCAATTATTGGATACCGCGGTGATATCTTAGAACCGCAGCTGTGACATTTACCTCTCAGCATTATCCAGCTGAAAACTGGGATTAGATCAATAGGTCTAATCTTTGCTCCACAGGTCATGCAATGAGAAGCCTTTTCCTTGTCTTCTTTTGTTTGCCCTATTCCGAGAATGGATGGACTATTTGGGTCAGGAAGTCTATAAATGACAACATTTAAAAAGCTTCCGATACAAATTCCAAACAGAAAAACTATGACGTAAAACATGATCTTGAATGGCAGTTCGGTAAATTCACTGTGAAGCATATCTTCAAATCCAAAGAGCATGAGTTTACCCCTCCTTCATATTAAAATGTACATAATATTATTATAACATAAATTATGGAAAATTCAAGTTAAATTTTAGAATACTATGATGTCTGACGGTACATCTGAGTATTCAGAAAATAAGCGGAGGTTTTTTATGAGAAACGAGAGAATTGGTGACTACTTAGTCAATCAAGGGCTTATCACAAGCGAGCAGCTTCAGCAAGTTCTCGATGCGCAGAGAAATTCCAACGGTTCCAAGAAATTTGGTGACGTTGTAGTTGAGCTGGGCTTCATGTCTGAAGTTAATTTTGCAAAGGCTCTTGCAGGAAATCTGAGAGTACAGTACGTTGACCTTGACAACATTGAGATCAATTCCGACGCTGTACAGATGGTTCCGGAGGCACTTGCAAGAAAGCACACAGTAATTGCTATCAATGTACAGGGTAAACGTCTCACAGTTGCAACGAACGATCCTGTAAACTTTATTGTTCTTGAGGACATCAAGGTTTCCACAGGTATGGACACTGTTCCTGTTCTTGCTACAACATCTGCTATAAACAAGGCTATAGGTAAGTGCTACTCAATGCAGAACGTTGATAGCGTTCTTGAAAATGTTAACTCAATGGGCGGTGACCTCGGTGAAATGAGTGAGGCTGACCTTGAGTCCAAGGACAGAGTTGAAAGTGCTCCTATTGTTAAACTTGCAACTACTATCGTTGAGAACTCCTACAGAGCAGACGCGACCGATATCCATATTGAGCCTTTCGATAAGTACACAAGAATTCGTATCCGTGTAAACGGAGATCTCGTAGAGCTCATGAATATTTCCAGTGCAGTTCATAGCGCGCTTACAACGCGTTTCAAGCTCATAAGCGGTATGAATATTGCTGAAAAGAGAATACCACAAGACGGTCGTTTCACACAAGTCGTTGATGGAACAACTCTTGATGTCCGTGTATCCTCACTTCCAATGGTACACGGTGAAAAGATTGTTATCCGTATTCTTTCAACAGGCCAGATAGCTCTCCGAAAGATTACTGATCTTGGTATGTCTGATTATAACTATACACTTTTCGAGTCAATGCTGAGAGTCCCTCACGGTGTTATCCTTGTTACAGGACCTACCGGTTCCGGTAAAACAACAACTCTTTATGCAGCTCTTGGTGAAATTGCAAAGCCGAACGTAAACGTTGTTACCGTTGAGGATCCTGTCGAAAAGGCTATAGATGGTATTAACCAGTGTCAGGTAAACGTTAAAGCAGGAATGACATTCGCTGCTGCTCTTCGTTCTATCCTCCGTCAGGACCCTGACGTAGTAATGATCGGTGAGATGCGTGATACCGAAACAGCCGATATCGGTATTCGTGCCGCTATTACAGGACATCTTGTTTTGTCAACACTCCATACTAACGACGCTGCTTCAACAGTTGTACGTCTAGTTGATATGGGCGTAGCACCTTACATGGTTGCTACATCTATCATCGGCGTTATCGCACAGCGACTTCTTAAGGTTTTGTGTCCAGAGTGTAAGAAGCCAAGAATGTCAACTCCCGAAGAGAACGACCTCATGGGTATAGACCATTCTATTCAGATATTTGAGCCAGGCGGATGCCCGGTTTGCAACAATACAGGATACAGAGGAAGAACTGCTATTCACGAAATAATTCACTGTACAGCAAAGGTTTCTTCGATTATTGCAGCTAATGGCAGCAAGGAAGAGATTGAAAAGGCGGCTAAAGAACAGGGAACCAAGCTTCTTCGTGACAATGCTTCTGAGCTTGTACAGGCAGGCGAGACATCTATCGACGAGCTCGTAAGAACTACATTTACAGTTTAATGGCTTGCAGGGAGGATAATTAATATGGCAATCGAAATTCATAGAATACTTGACGAGGTTAGACTCCTCGGCTGTTCTGACCTTCATTTTACAGACAGAATTGCTCCTGTTGTACGTCTTAATGGTACACTTAGAACAATGCGTTCACAGTACCCTGAAATGGATGAAGAGGAGATACTCAACATCGTTCATCAAATGACGAACGATGCTCAGCAAACAAGCATTAACAATCATCATGATACTGATTTCTCGTTTACAACAAGAAGCGGTTATCGTCACCGTGTTAACGTGTATTTCCAGAAGGGTAAGCCAGCAATTGCTATCCGTCTTTTGAGAAATGATATCCCTACTCTCGAGGATCTCGGACTTCCTCCGATACTCGCTGATTTTGCAATGCGTCCACGTGGACTTGTTCTCGTAACAGGTCCTACTGGTTCAGGTAAGTCAACTACCCTCGCAGCTATGATCGACTTCGTTAACCTTAACAGAAGCGCTCACGTAATTACAGTTGAGGATCCTATTGAGTATGTTCACGATCATAAAAGATGTATGGTAAATCAAAGAGAGATCGGTGATGATGTACCATCATTCGCACTTTCGTTAAGAGCTGCTCTCCGTGAAGACCCTGATGTTATCCTTGTAGGAGAAATGCGTGACTTTGAGACTATCCAGGCTGCAGTAACCGCTGCTGAAACAGGACATCTCGTTATGTCGACACTTCATACTACATCAGCAGCTGATACTATTAACCGTATTATCGACGTTTATCCTGAGCATCAGCAACAGCAGATAAGAACACAGCTTGCTAATAACCTTGTAGCTGTTATTTCTCAGACACTTATTCCTAAGAAGGATGGTTCGGGACGTATTGCTTGTATGGAAATACTTAATGTTACAGATGCTATTTCAGCAATGATACGTGATAATAAGATCCATCTCGTCCAGTCTGCTATTCAGACAGGTAAGCAGCAGGGAATGATGTCTCTGGATATGGAACTTGCAAGACTTGTATCCAGAAACGTTATCAGCGAAGTAGATGCTCTCGAGAAGTGTCTCGATAAGACAGAATTCTATCGCTTCCTTGCTCAGTTTGGCGGTGGTGGAAGACCAATGGTTTCTCCAACACCAACTCAAGTTTGATAGTTAAATTGATAAGCAAAATAATACCGTCGGGATTACACCGACGGTATTATTTTTAGGGAATAATACAGAACAGTAAATTATTCAATAAAAAAACTACGCCGAAATGAAGTCTATAATCTTAAATAAACTTAAAACGCTGATATACAATATGTATAATTAGTTGTGAATATAACAAATATTAAATTTATATTTTAATTTATTCACAAAAACTTGTGCAACTCGACGAAAACGACAAAATAAATATGCCGATTTACCGTTTCAATGTAAAAAGTGCCTCCAAATATGGATTTTTTTCTTGGAATCTGTTGACATATTATGAATAAGGTGATATACTATAATCACAGGGAAGGGAAAGGGAGAAAAAATCCCCGGACCTAAAAATTGGGTGAAAGCAAAGACTTTCACAAATCTATATTTTTAAAGGAGGGTTTTCTTATGAAAACTACAAAGAAAGGTTTTACACTTATTGAGCTCATCGTTGTTATCGCTATCATCGGTGTTCTCGCAGCAATCCTCGTTCCTTCAATGCTCGGCTATGTAAAGAAGTCTAAGGTTTCTTCAGCTAACTCAGCTGCAAGCTCAATCCAGAAGGCTATCAATACAGCTCTCATCGAAATGGACGAAGAGTCTGAGAACGGTGCTGATGTAACTTACATCACACGTACAAGAGGAACATCAGAAACTGATGATGGAACATTTGCTGCAACTGGTATCGAGGCTGATGATCAGGCAACACTTTGGAAGAAGATTAAGCACTACATGGATAAGGCTAAGAGATGTGCATTTGCTGCTTCTTGTGATGGCGGTGCAGTTAGAGCTGTAGCTGTTGCTCTTGATGCTAAGTACACAGGTACATATCCTGCTGGTGTTGTTACAGTTGATAACTATAAGTCATACAGTGCATCTTCTCCTGACGAGCTTTCTGTTGCTGTTTCAGCTGCTGAGACAAAGATTCCAAAGACTGATGACTAATTGAGAATTGTAATTCTTAAATAAGTTGGTATAAAGCTCCTCCCATTTGGGAGGAGCTTTCAGCTTGTCAAAAAAGCCTCTGTTTGTTCAATGAACAGGGGCTGATTTTATAGAATATCAAGTATAAATGAGATAAGGAAGAGAAAAATGGACTAATATGG
>DBYI01000030.1 GCA_002310115.1 Ruminococcus flavefaciens | reverse complement strand
TCTCAAGTGAAGTACAGTTATTGAATACATAACTTCTCAAAGAAGACGCCTTTGAACTGCTGAGATCTATCTCCTTGACTGTTGTCATTCCTGAAAATGCATAGTCAGGTACTATTTCTCCACCTGTTATTGTTATCTTCTCTATAGCATAATCAGAGAAATCCATTCCGCTGTTATCTGAGCTAATCCAATCATACATAAACAGATCAGCAACAGAAGTATATGCATTGCTGTTTCCGCTATCAGCTACTGCCTTTGAAGTTGCTGCATATGGTAACGTCAGATCAATCAGCTCTGTACAGCCATTGAATATCTGTCCTCCCATTGATATAATATTTGGAGGAATTACAAGCTTCTTTATTCCTTTACAATTCTGGAACGCATATTCTCCTAGACTTTCATATGATTCTGGAATTGTGAATTCGCCGAGGTTCTGGCATGATGCAAATACACAGCTGCCGACAGTAGTTATACTGCCGTTATCAGGAAGCTGCTTAATCGGATTTCCTACGTAGGAATAACTTCCGAGAGATGTAACTGTATTCGGAATCTTTACACTTTCTAGATCAGTACAGTTCCAGAAAGCATAATCACCTATGGATGTTATATTTGTTTCGCTAAGATCGATCTCCTTGAGACCTTTCATATTTGAGAAAGCATATGCAGGAACGAGTTCTCCGCCTGTTATTGTAATCTTCTCAATAGCATAGTCTGAAAAATCCATTTCTCTGTTATCAGAGCTTAACCATGCATAAATGAACAGATCAGCAACAGAAGTGTAAGCATTTGTATTTCCGCTGTCAGCTACTTCCTTTGAAGTTGCTGCATATGGAAGTGTCAGTTCCTTAAGAGCAGTACAGCCATTGAATATCTGACTTCCCATTGATTTCACTGACGAAGGAACAATCAGCTTCTTTAGACCGGTACAGTTCTGGAAAGCAAATTCATCTATTGTTTCAACCTTACTGCCAAATTGTATATCAGTAATTGCGGAACAATCCGAGAACGCATATGAACCGATACGTATAATATTCTCAGGAAGCACAATCTCATTCTCTACAGCCTTTGAAATATCACCATATGATGCTGAATTCAGGGAGATCATTCCTCTGAATACACACTTACCGAGATTGTTTATAACAAGTCCTTTTTCAGCATCAGTATCTTCAAACAGGATTTGTGTTACACCTGCTGCATTTACAAATGGACTATTTGAAAAATCCTTCATATCACCGTATCCGTAAATATGAAGTAATCCATTGCTGTAAATATCACCTTTTATGTTTTCACCAAGTTCAACAGATTCACATATTTCCTCATCATCAGGGAGAACATGTATGATCGGTTTTACATTGGTATTTTCGCTGCTTTCGTCTGCTTTGACTTTAGGAGAGAACATAGATGAGACCATGCTCTCAATACCGCTTGCATCAATGTCTGACATTTGCATCTTGTTTACATTCTCATTTGCTGTTACACTAAGATGATTGTCAGTATAATCAATAGAAGCAGCCATTTCTTTGTAATCAGCTTCCGAGCTATGTCCGATATCAGACACAGCACCCCAAGCAGCCGGACTTGAAGCACCGGAAGTGATTGCCGATGAGCATATAACAGTACTTAGCACACCGGCGACGATACGTTTAAACATAATTCATCACTCCTTTTAACAATAAATTGCACAAAGCGATTCTAATAATATAAGACCATTATATATTCGCCTATACATACAGTCAATATATAATAGTACGTATTTTTCCCATTTCTCTGTATTTTTGTATTAAATGATGATATTGCCTTTTATTTTATTTTGTATTTCTCTGTTTTTTTGTAAATTATAGTGTTACAGTTATGCTGATTGATGCGTTTATAAGAAATTGGGGTTAATACTTTTGAGTCATGAATTCTCACAAATACGTCCTTTTGTAAAGATCTCCCACCTAAAAATGATAAAGGCTTCTCTATAAGGTTTATTCTTAAAATATCAATAATAACACATACTGCAAAAATACCTAACACACATCCAACGGCGTAAAGCGGCATAAGCTTATCGCCATAATGTCCTACATTATCAAGTGTATCCTTCCATAACCACTGTCTCATCGTTTCGCTATGTGCATGTATGCAGAATACACCAAATGTTGACGCCGCAATCGTGTTAATAACTCTGCTGTAAGGAATGCGTAAATTTTTGAAAAACAAGAATGCGAATACACCTACCGCTACAGCTAAAAATGTATTTGAATCAGTTACAAACGCATGTGCAGAATGTCCTGTTTTTGCACATACTACCACACTTGCAGCAGATAATCCGACTGAAACCAGTAACATAACTCCACAAATAAGATTATTGTTCATCCATTTCTTCGGATAAATCCTAATATAAGCAGAGATGATATATATTACCATAAACCATGTGACATAGTTCATAGCCACTCTATGAGCTGTTCCGAATAGTATATATGTAAAACCAGTGAGCATAAGCAGATATATATGCTGTCTTTCGTTAAGTATTGAAATCAGCTTATTAAGAAATGGAATAAATAACCAGAATATCACGAAACAGCTTGTAAAGTTCTGCTCTATCTTTGTTATAGGAACAATTATCTCAATTATGCTTCTAGAAGTCAACTTTTCATATCCTGCTATTACGAATACAAGATGAATTACGTATCGGTAAAACAACCATTCACCTACTAGCTTCACAAATTTTTTGGCGGAATATTGGACTTGCACATAAAATATCCGGTTATCATCACAAAGCAATTTATTCCAATCTTACCCCACGCTCCGAATAACACAAGAAACAAAGAGTTCTTAGATGCCGGAGAAGCGTATATCGGACCATCGAGCGCCATCAGCCCTGAATTCACAACATAATGGTGCGCAACAATAAGCAGCATAGTGATTATGCGAAAAAGCTCAAGGTTAGATTCTCTCTGTTTTACAGCTCCCCCACCATTTGAATTGAGTGTTTTACTTTCCATTTTAATTCCTCCTGAATCACAAGATTAAATAAAATATTACGTCGAAATATCCATTTCTCAAGCCATATAGCATAGTATCTGTTGCCGTCTTATAAGAATATCCAAAAACATGTCAATTTTTATTTTTATCAAATATTACGCTGATAGTCAAGACTTTTTTTGCTATATGTAAACTCAAGATATTTACTAATAATACTTGCTTATCCAAAATCATTATACATTAATGTCATCATTTATAATAACGCATTTCAAATTAATAGTGTAACGTTTCTCAGCGAGCAGACTATAATTGTAAATTCGTCCGTCCGATATATTTATAACTATGATATTATCATTTATATTACTGCCCTAAATATACATTTGCCTGTTATGATGAAAACAGCATCATTTTTCTTTCAGGGGCAAAAACAGCCCGCTGAGTAAATCTCCTTATTACAATTTCACTTGTAATTCAGAAAGTTAACCAGTAGGCTGTCTGTTTACCGATATTCAATTTCAATTTTTCCCTACTATTTGTAATAGTATATCCTCCCTTAGAATATTGTGGTTCTAAACACGCAAGATGAACGACTTCAATTATCAACTTCGCCAATGTTACTTTTAATTCACTGCGATTCAAATGTTCAAATCTATTGGCTGAGAATGTTCAGCTTTGGTGAAATATTCAGGTAATTCTCTATTTGGATAAGTTTAGATTCACTTTACAACAGCAGTACTGTAAAATGCTTTGACGTAAGATGACAATTCCATTGCAAACACTCCGGACCAAAGTGTTTTACCTGTCGGATCATCAAGATTCAAAGGAACATAAGAACCATATCCAGAGTGATTGGAGAGTACCTTCCATTCACCTTGCTTCACGTCCTTAACTACCGGATTATGTCCCCATGGATTTCGAAGAACAACATAGTATTTTTTTGTTTCCTCATCATAATCCCAACCGAGAATGGAATAGCAATGACTTGGTGAGAGATTATACTTCTGATATTCTGCACTTGAAAGACGTCCGCCCCAGGAATTAGCTCCCATTGGATTTTTAACACGCTTAGAATGTCCATCACGTCCCCAAATATTCACTGCACTGTACGTTGCGCAGTTCTCCTGAATCATTTTTAGGATTTCCTTCGGATCCTTAACATTCGAATGCAGAACCGTCGTGGTTGTTCCGCCGATTAGCTGTCCCATTGCGTCTTGTACCCAACCATGTGCAATCGGCATATAATTAGGATAATCGGTATTGTTTTTTGTTCTCCACTTAGCATATGCTTTTTCATAAACTGCTGGCCAAGTTTCATTTAGATCTGCAGACCTTGCATAAATATAGTTACCATTAGATTTATTAACTGGAATCAAATCAGATACTTCAATACGTGTTAGGCTATTAAACTGATTACTGTTATTGGGATTGCTGTAGAAATTAATCATATGAGAGACATTTCCTTGATTATCACTAACGGCATCACACTGCCAGATAGAGGCACGATTAACAATTTCATATGGCTTTGCCCATGCAATAGAAGCAAGTGCTGCAATAAAGTAGCAGTCACCAAGAATTCCCTGATATGGATCTACACCTTCAGGCGCAGCGTTGAAAAAGACACCCTTGGCATTCCATTTAACGTTATCTGGCATCCATTTTTCATTAGGATTGTCTTGAGGAGTTTGCTCAAGCGCTTTAATAATGCGTTCACACTTCAGTACTGCTTCTTTACTCTTAAGCAACTCTTTACTGCTGCGCTGAGAAACCTTCGATTTGTTGATGGACTTTTTATTGAGATAATCGGAAATCAGTTGTTTTCTATCTGTATCTGTAAGTTGAACTGGAATAGATTGCTTGTTCTGAAGTTTGAAAGATTTTCGGAAAAGCACCGGATTATCTTCATCATAAAGAGCATCTTCCTCAAAACCTAAAATGTCACATAACTGTTTTTGGCGTTCTTTAATATCAGTAGCCCATGTAACAGGCTTTTCAGAAACTGCCTCTGCCAAAGCGAATGGATTTATTGCTGATGGTGGGGTTAATAATTTAGTAATCATAGTATTCACTCCTTATATTTTTGTAATGTTCAATTTTGTTTTTTTCATTTTGTTTTTCAGGTGTTGCGCAACCCTATGATTTTATTATACTCGATTCTTCATTATTGTTAAGATGCTATTTGTCACTTTATGCGTGACATATGTAACATTAGAAATGACATATGTCACAGTAACCACTAAAAACGGTCAGGAGACCTTGTAATATTCAAATGTTCCTTAATCACAGTTAATAATGTTTCTGCTCAATATTTTTTTGGAAATAATTTGATTTTTCTTCTATTTGCGTATGTCCCAGGCTTTCATGTTTAAAATTTTCCCTGTGTCGAAAAAACGCAAATCGCCATAATTTGGAATGTAGATTTTAGTTCTCCAACGAAGGAATTATTAACTTTTATGGAAATATGTTGTCACAAAAAAGCTTACATTAACGATTTGTTATAATAGAAGCTCATTACAAAGAATTATACAACACATACCACTGAACAATAATATATTAAAGGAAAACAAATACTAACACGTTATTCTGTATCGGACCCATAATCCAAACCTAGTTTTCGTCGATTACTGCTCTTGATCGGTACTAATTATAATCAGCAAAAAGTACATATTGTAGATGAGCCCCAATACTTAAGAACGGAGATGGAGATATTGAATCAGAAAATAAACCTTATTGCTGATGAACTTGAAAGTGGACATCACCCCATACTGACATTTTCATACTTTTTAAATGAAAGAATGAAGCAAGGAGGATCATATGTCAACATGACTGAACGCGTCAGGAAGATTGATGCTGTAAAACGTAAGATTGTTATATACAAAACTTCAGGAACCAGTCAAAGATATATGGAACTTGACATAGATAATATTAAAGACATCAGCGGCGATCTTGTAAGCCATATCTCTGAATCCGCATAAAACGGAGGTATACATGTTCAACATTAATATACCGAGAGAATTAATGCCGAAAAACATAAAGAATCCTGCAGTATTTATCGCAGAGAAACACCTTGTTTTTCCTAATTATGGCATAGATACTGGAGACCTTGTTATAATTGACCTGGATGCAGATTTTGTTAATGGAGAGGTATCTGTCTTCAAGAACTCACGTCTCCCTATTTATCGAATAAGTGATAAAAAAATAATGGGTTATTCAGTACATTTAGGAAAAGTTGCGATGTTAATTAAGTATTACGGAAACAGCCCGATAAACGGTTAATTCCGGCAGCAACCAAATATAAATTGATATTTTCATGTAATATTACAATTGAATGTTTAAGTATTTATGTGCTATAATGGATATATATTATATAACAGGGGGAACTATATTATGAACACACAACAAGACATTAACATGACATTCATTGAATCAAAAGGATTCGACATATATGACCTCAAAGGCTTACATGCTGCCCTTAAATGGCTAAAAACAGTTGATGCCGATAGCCTGTTGTATGGTGAACCGAATGGAAACGAGTTTGACAACAAGGTTGGTGAGATGAGGAGACCCATGCTTATAAAATCTGTAGAAGCAGCAATCAAAGAGTTGAGTAAGTAACGGTAGAAAACATTCTGATTAAAAGAACCTGTCAATATGAATACAGAAGATCCGTATTGATGGACTTCCTGCTTTACAAACTAAAAATGGTCCTTCAATAAAAATGTAATGTTTTTCTAGATGATAAAGAAATTTCTTCTTTTACTATCCATCTGCATATTATATAGTTAATAACCGCCATTTGAATTATTTCAAGACTGCGGCTTATTGTAACTATAAGCCATTATAAATAAAAATAAGGCGTATACTCATCAAAAACGAGTATACGCCTTTTTTCTGTCTAGATTTATACTTTTTCCTGATCAAATTTCAGTTCTTTAACGAGTCCTTTTATGAGATCCTTAGAGAAATATTCTATCATGAATCTATTGAATTTACTTTCGTCGTAAACGCCATTATTATTTAATTTCATAAGTTTCCTTATTGTATTGGAAAATTTGAGATAATTTTTAGATAATGGAACATCCATACCTATGAACTCATTTATCTTTTTGGCAACTAATTTACTTTCAATCAAATCAGGATCATTGTCTGATGTTGCTGCAAAATATTCTTCTAGTTGCTCCCAGGGGAAATAGGAAAGATCAGATGCAAATTCGAACTTATAGTCATTTAGATTGTGGGTATAAACATCATTAGCCATAGTATTATATTTTCCGGAATAACCAACTGTTTCAAATACTATCTCTGTATTGCGAAGGTTGTCGCAGTTTTGTATTGCAGTTATTCCCCTTGCATTTGTAAGGTACTCATCAAATGTACCATTACTATTCCAGAACAGATAGTTTTTTTCAAAGTTTGATGACGTATAACATGCGTAAGAATGAGCCATTTCATGCATTTCAACCCATGTTATCGAATTTCTGCCCAATGCAATCTGATCTCTTACATCCTGAGATGCATATTCGTTAAAAGCAACATAACCATATTTATCTAGATTTCCATTTATTTTCTTATTATTACTAATCGCATGGTATGGACAATCAGAATAATCAAAGTCCATATAAAGAGTATCAAGCTTTACACCCGTAGTCGCACTAAGACTGTTTGCATAAATACAGTTTCGCTTTGCCCATTCTTCCATTTTATTCCAGCTAATTGATTCATCAATTTTAATTCTAATAAAAAGTTTCTCTCCATCAGCTGGTCTTGCCTCTATCAGATAATAGTCATCATTATCCAAAGTTGAAGTAAGTGATGCGCTTGAACAATTAAGATTAAGGTTCTCTATATAGCTTGAATAGAAATATACAGATTCTCCGTAAGCGGTAAAATCATATGATACATAATAACTATCTTTCCCTCTTGCTTCCAATTTTGAAGGCTCAATTTTCATTATTTTTTTATTATCCTTTGTCAGAAATACAAAGGTAAGTTTCATCCCCTTCAAATCTGATTCAGATAAATTATCACCTGAAACAATAAAACTCAGAACATACCTTGCAAGAGGTTGTAGTGTAATATTATCTTTAGATTTTACAAAAAGAGCATCGTCTAAGTATAAATCATTCACTTCATGTGTAATTTCTGTTGAAATAGTATTTGATCTAGCTTCATAATATGATCTGCTTACATAGATCTGATCTTCCTGAATGTTGACAGCACCATTATTATCTGTGTCAGCACAGAATGGTACGTTTGAAGCAGCTTGTGCTGTCATGGCTGTAGATAAGGTTGCTGTTGGAATTGCCATTGAAGCTGCAAGTGTTACAGCTAAAACAGTCTTTTTTATTCTGTTTGTTTTCATAATAAATCCACTCCTTAATTGTGATTCTTTGATTGAAACTGATGAATTGTTTTTAGTGAATAATTTTCTTTCCATGTTTTTTCTCCTTGTTAGATAAATAGTGTTATTTTGTATATAACAATTGCTGGAATATAAAGAATGTGATTATCTCTGAATTGAATGGTAATCCTCCAATTACTATATTCAGAAAATATCTGAATGTCCCTCCTTTTTATCATAATATTATCTTACACCCTTGCAATATCAACTATATATTAGCTGCTTTTTATACTCAAATTATACTTGACATTTCTGTTACAAAACCATTACATTAATTAGACGCATGAAATTGGTAATTCTCGCACAGTATTTAAAAATTTTTTATAATACTGTGCGACTTTAAACATTAAAAGGTATGTAACTGATACATATAATTCAATCGAATGGAAGAAAAAGTCAATTAAGAACTGTGAAAAATCCACATATCATATGATAATGAAGTATGATATTTTTCTTGTAATATATGAAATCTATTCTAAATCATGAACGAATCTCTGCAACACTTCATCCATCACAGTTACACATATTCCTTTTTGTGTTTACTACATTGATATTAAATACCTTTGTCCAGACTATTATTAGCTGCCTTTTGTAATTCCCGTAACAAAAAGACAGCCGATTTTCACCGACTGCCTTTCAGGGGATATTAAAATTTGGAGAAATCTTAATTAAGGTGCCGATCACCGATTCTGCGACCGGCACATAGTTTTTTAATACTCTCGTATTTGATTATGCTCTTGTATGAACCTGACCGCCTGCAAGTGTCTTGCCGTGAGCCTTTGCCATATCAGAGATGTTTACGTTCTGGTAACCATTCTGTGCGAGCCAAGGAAGAACTTCTTCCATAGCTGCTGCTGTTGTAGCATAGTTCTCGTGGCAGAGTACGATTGCACCCTCAAGTGAACCGTTCTGTGCAGCCTGCTTGATAGTATTTACGATCTGATCCTTTGAAGCATTGTTCCAGTCCTGAGTGTCGATTGCACAGCTGATAAGCGGTACATCGTTAAGAGCTGACTGAACAGTTCCGTTGCTCTCGAGATATGGAAGTCTCATGAGGTGTGAAGGCTCAGTACCGATAATGCTCTTGAGCTTGCTGTTGCACTGCTCCCACTCGCTTCTGATCTGTGATGAACCCATTGAACCGAGGTGTGGATGTGTCTGAGTGTGGTTAGCAACTTCCATGCCATTCTCATACTCATACTGTATCTGCTGATTTGTCTTAATCCAGCTGCCTACGTTAAAGAATGTAGCTGTCATGTTGTTCTTGATAAGAGCGTTGATGATTCTGTAACCAGGATCAGATGTGCTCTGAGCACTTGCACCATCGTCGAATGAAATAGCGCAAAGCTTCTTTCCTGACTGAACCTGAGCACCGCCATTACCGCCTGTTTGCTGACCTGCATTGCCGTCGTTCCAAGTCTGACCACCGTTCTGACCACCGAACTGGCTCATATCAAAGCCACCCTGGCCACCAAACTGACTCATATCAAAGCCACCCTGGCCGCCGAACTGGCTCATATCAAAGCCACCCTGACCGCCAAACTGACTCATGTCAAAGCCGCCTTGACCACCGAACTGACTCATATCAAAGCCACCCTGACCGCCGAACTGGCTCATATCAAAGCCACCCTGACCGCCGAACTGGCTCATATCAAAGCCGCCCTGGCCGCCGAATTGGCTCATATCAAAGCCGCCCTGGCCACCAGTGTTTACAGCGGCAGCAGTAGTTGTTGTTGTAGCCTTTGTTGTAACTATAGTAGTTGTTGTCTTAGTCGTATTTACAGTTGATGCTAAATTTGAAGAATAGCTTTCAGGAAGAGAATTGATAAGACGTAAAAGGAACTTCTGAATAGAAGCAGCATCGTTTGATGTAATACCGTCGCCTGCCTCATAAACGTCTGCATTTAACTTACCCTGATCTGAGAGCTTATACTTATCCGGATTTGCTAGTGCCTGCATGATAGCAACAGCATCAGCCATATCAATTGAACCGTCGCCATTAGCGTCGCCCCACTTTGATACCTTTGCATTGAGTTCTTCCTTATGGTCAACTGCCTTAACAGTTGTAGTGGTTGTAGTAGTTGTTGCCTTAGTTGTTGTTGTAGTGGTTGTAGTAGTTGTTGTAGCAGCTGCTGGTGTAGGAGGATCTATCTTATCAGCAAGTGCTAAAATATTATTGTAGAATGACTTAGGCTGATAGTTGCTGAATGGAAGTGGTGAACCACCGTTCTGATTAGCTCTCCAGCTTCTCTCATCTGTTGTACCCCATAGGGTTACACATGAGATGTTCTTAGCGTGCTTCATAGCTACCTCAAAGATCTGAGGATAAAGCTGTCCATTAGAACCTGTGCTGTTTGTGATATCGAGCTCTGTGATCTGAACGTCAAGTCCGAGTGCCTCAAACTGTTTTACAGCTGTCTCAAACTCGCTTGCAGAAGGATATCTTGAATCAAGGTGAGCCTGCATACCGATACCATCGATATAGTCACCTTCCTTCATGACTGTCTTAGCCATGTTACAAAGATCCTGTGTCTTAGCGCTCATATATTCATTATAGTCGTTAAGATAGAGCTTTGTATCCTTAGGAGCATACTGTCTTGCAT
>DBYI01000012.1 GCA_002310115.1 Ruminococcus flavefaciens | reverse complement strand
GATTTTTAGGTGGAAACTTAAATACCATTCTTCTAATGAAGCCCCTTCCTCTTTAGGTAGGGGAGAGTTCACTACGTGTCAGTTACAGATAACAGAAAGGAAAAATAAAATGAACAAAAAGGAAACAGCGGAAATAAAGAAGAATTTCTCTGATAAAAGTGGTTTTTTTATAATGGAACGAGTTCTTACTGCATTTATTGATGCGGATAAGAACGTGAGATATCATAATGTCAGTTCTTGCCTTACTATGCCTGTTGAGGAGCATGATGTTTATGATGAGACACTGAAAAAGGTACTCAATACAAACGTGGGCAAAGCTTTTGTGGAGTATGAGTTCCCAAACGAAGCCTACGATGAGGGGCAGCCGCAGAATATTCTATATACCCTTCTTACCTCCGAACTTAAAGACGATATAGCCTGTGAGGAATTTCTCAATCATATAGCTAATAATATTGCGTATACAGGTCCTTTTGCGGTGATAACTTCCTATTGTACATATACTATCCGCAAAAAAGATAAGAACGATGAGTTTTCTGATGGTGAAGACGAGATATACCGATATATTCTTACGGCAATCTGTCCAGTAAATACAAGCAAGGACGGTTTTATATTCGACAGCGTGGGTAACGAGATAACAAAAAAGGTGAATACTGAACTCATTATAAGCAAAGCTCCATCAGATGGTTTTTTATATCCTGTTTTCAGCAACAGAAGTTCTGATATAAATCACGTTATGTACTACACAAAGAATGTGAAGTCGCCTAATGTTTCAGTTGTAGAAAACGTGCTGGGATGTAGTTTCGTGATGTCAGCTGAGAGTGAGAAGAATAGCTTCCAGAGCATTCTCAAGAATGTTGTGGGCGATGATCTGGATTATATGCTCATAAAGACTGTTAACGAGAAGATACAGGAGGTTGTTGAAGAAAACAAGGATGATACAGACAGGGTTGTTATCGATAACATAAGGCTTAAGGATATACTTGTTGATGTGGGGCTTCCTGAGGAGCGAGTGAATATGGTGGAACCTGTTTACGAAAAGGTATGTGGAGCTGTGCCTCTTACGGCTGCTAACCTTGTGGAAAACAAGACTGTCCTAACTTCACCTGGTATCACCGTGAATATAAAGCCATCTGCAGCAGATAAGGTGCGTACCAGTGTGGTCGACGGCAGAAGGTGTTTACTTATTGATATCGATGATCCCACTATAGAGATAAACGGATTGCCTGTTTCTCTTTAAATTTTAAATTGAAAAATGTGATCAGAAAGCGCCATTTTAGGCTAAAGGTTCAAAAAATCCCTCACATCATGTGAGGGATTTTTTTAGTGGTTTTCTTTTATAGCCGCCTTAGCCTTGGCAACAATAGTTCGGTCATTCTCATAGGACAGTATATTCGCCGCATAGGATATATCTACCCAGCGTATCTCTGCAATCTCGCCTTCCTGAGGTGAAAAATCTACGTTTTTCGCCTTCGCAAGGAAGTAAACGACTACTTTTACGGTATCCTTTTTAGGAGAATACGTTACTGTTTCTCTAAATGTCGGGTCAATAATTACGTCGATCGAGGTCTCTTCCATTATCTCACGACGAGCAGTCTCAATTTCGGTTTCACCCTTCTCTACGTGTCCTTTCGGAAAGGACCAGTGACCGCTGTTGATATGCTTTATCAGCAGGATTTCCGTATTGCCGTGGTATTTCCTGTAGACAATCGCGCCGCATGATTTCTCGTGAAGCATATTTTATCCTTTCTTGCCCTAGTTTTTCGGGCAGAATAAAAGCAGTCTGTTTTTTTAATGCTGCTTTTTTATGTAGTTCACAATTATTATAGCATATTTTGTCTATTTTGTCTATACCTGACTTTGTAAATTTGTAATGAATTTTATCATAACTGGTTGTCAAACAGCCTGTTCTAAATAATAGTTTTTCTGAATATTATTACATAAACCAAACTTCAAGGAGGTTGACCATTTATGGATCTGAAACTTACAAAAGAGACAGTTCCTGCGGCAGAGATGATCTATGACGGATTGCAGGAACAGCCTGTCGAGCTTGATTATATTCTCCCCGATTACTGTCCTGATATCTTTAGACTCGTGCGTTGCGAGGCTTCCCCTGTTATTACTGAATGGGCAGTAAGTGATGATAAGCTCACATATGAATTAAGATGCGATATACACATACTCTACTGTGGAGAGGACGGAAGCGTAGTACAGTCAGTGAATCAGCAGCGGAGTTTTACACGTACTGTGGAACTTGGAAAAAGTGTTAGTTCGTCTGAGGTGAGAATAGTAGCAAAGACAGGTAATGTGAACTTTCGAGCAGTTAACAAGCGACGTATCGACTTGCGAGGAGTTGTTTCCATAAAAATAAGCGTTGCAGGCGAGCATCAGCAGGAAGTTATTTCTGATGGAAAGGGGCTAAATATACAGCTGAAAAAAGTTCCTGTGAAGTATGCTGCACAGAGGCTGAACGCTGTAAAAAACGTGCATATCGAGGAGGAGATAGAGCTTACGGCAGCTCAGCCAGATATATCTGGAATAATAAACTGTCGATGTAGCACCGCAGACTGTGAGACAAAGCTTATTTCTGGCAAGCTCCTGGCAAAGGGGGAGGCAGATGTAGAGCTTCTTTACGCAGGAGAAAACAGCGATGGCATGACGGTGGAGCCTATGAGCTTTTCACTTGGGTATAGTCAGATAATTGATGTTGATGGGCTTGATGATAGCTTCGATTGTACTGTTGTCCCTGAGGTGATCAGCTGCGATATAAGCATAACAGGCGGAAGAGACGGCGATAATCGTGTTTTGCGATGTGAGATGGAGTTGAGGTTGTGCTGCCATGCAGTTAGAACGGCTACTGTTATGATAGCAGAGGATGCTTTTTCAACATTGTACCCATGTAATGTTGAGATTTCGGATATAAAAGCCGAGCAGATACCTATGATCTACAATGAGAACTTTCGTCACAGTGTGCGACTTGCGATAGGGGATGATGTCCCACAGAATATCTATGCTATGTGGAGTGAACCAAAGAATATCAATGCACATATCGGTGAAGATGGGCGATCCGTGGTCATAAGCGGTATGTTGGTCTATTCTATGGCGGCAAAGGACAGAACTGGAGGTATGATAATGCCAGATAGGGATGAGGCTTTTGAAGAAACCATTGTTCTTCCAAGCAATATTGATGGTTCGGCTGTCACTGCTGAAGTAAGAGTCAGTGAAACTTCCTTTGATATCTCTGCAGAGGGAATACTTACTGCAAAGGCAGATATGGCCGTAAAGCTGGCTGTGTACAGTTCCGACTCAATAAAAGCGGTGACTGATATATTAGTTGATGACAGTTCTCGAAAAGAGCGGGACGGTGATTACGCAATAAAGCTCTATTACGGCACAGAAAATGAAAGTGTATGGGACATCGCTAAACGCTACAGTACTAGCGTTTCTGCAGTGATGGAAGAAAACGAGTTAACAGGTGAGAGACTTGAAAGTGGAGGTATGTTGTTGATTCCAATTGTATCATAAAATATTAGAGCTAAGGAATGAGAAATAATAATTTCAGCTTTCAGGTCTTAGAGCTTTGATTTTAGTTCTGATAAAAGGAGTATTATATGGCTAAAGATATATATAGTGATATTGCCGAGCGTACAGGCGGCGATATATACATAGGTGTGGTCGGACCTGTACGAACGGGAAAATCTACCTTTATCAAGCGCTTCATGGAATCGCTGGTAATACCCAATATAAATAGTGAGTTCAAACGCGAAAGGGCTCTTGATGAGTTGCCTCAGTCTGCAGCAGGCAAGACAATTATGACTACTGAACCGAAGTTTATTCCAGAGGAAGCTGTGAGTATTGACTTAGGGAACGAAGCTTCGTTCAACGTGCGGCTCATAGATTGCGTTGGCTATATAGTTCCCAGTTCTCTCGGATATATCGAGAATGAACAGCCACGTATGGTTATGACATCGTGGTTCGATGAAGAGATCCCATTTAATATGGCAGCGGAGATAGGTACACAGAAGGTCATAACAGATCACTCCACTATTGGACTGGTTATTACTACTGACGGATCTGTGACTGATATACCGAGACAGGAGTACGAGGAGTGTGAAGAGCGAGTTATTCGCGAGCTCAAGGAGCTAGGAAAGCCATTTGTGGTTATACTAAATACAGTTGCCCCTGATTCGTTGGAGGCGAGAACTCTTGCGGCTCAGCTTACAGAACGTTACGACGCAAAGGTAGTTCCTGTTAACTGTCTTGAATTGAACGACAACGATATTCGTGGAATAATGAGGGAGATACTTTTTTCCTTTCCTATAAAGGAGATAAATATCCGCACGGCGCGATGGATAAATACACTTGGAAAGGGGCATTGGCTTAAATCCGAGATACTGGATTGCATACGGAATGCGACGAAGGATATACGGCTAGTTCGTGAAGCAGAGGACGCGACAGCGGTAATCGCCAAGTGCACCGATGTTGTAAAGGCGGAGATAAGTGGTATCGATCTTGGAAAAGGGGCTGTCACTATTACTGCAGAGCTTGACAATAGTCTTTTTTACCGGATACTTGGAGAAACTACGGGAATTGAGATAGAGAGCGAAAGTGATCTTATTCCTCTTTTGTCAGAGCTTAACGACATACGACGAAAGTACAAGCGTATCGAGCCTGCCCTTGCAGAGGTGGAGGCTACAGGCTACGGAATAGTAATGCCTGAGCTTGAAGAGATGTCTCTTGAGGAGCCTAAAATTATCCGTCAGGGGGGAAAATACGGTGTGAAACTCAAAGCTTCTGCCCCATCTATTCATCTAATGAAAGCCAATATCAACACGACTATCAGTCCTATTGTTGGTACAGAGCGTCAGTCAGAGGAACTTGTAATGTACTTACTGGATGGTTTTGATGATGATCCTAAGAAGATATGGGAGAGTAATATTTTCGGAAAGTCCCTTCATGAGCTGGTTAACGAGGGCCTTCATAGTAAACTGTTCAAAATGCCTGTTGATGCACGGATGAAGTTGCAGGAAACTCTCGAAAGGGTTATAAACGAGGGGTGTTCGGGGCTAATATGTTTTATATTGTGAAAATGTGATGTAACAAACTAAGTAAACAGCGTTAAATTAAAAACAACTGCTCTTAAAAAATAATAAGAGCAGCCTTCAAACGACGTATTTTCGACGCTTTAAGGCTGCTTTCTTACTTGCAACTTTATAATAGTAGACTTATCAACTTAAAACAAGAAAGCCGTACTGCTCAAGTACGGTTTTCCTGTTCTGATTTGTCCCTTACAATTCAGTTTTTGAATTATATTAATCTGTGCGGCGCGTTGTGCAGATGCACCGCACAGATCAACTTCGAAAAGAATTATGACATTGATTAACTGTAAAAGCTAACGCTAACGTTAGCGATAAAACCTGAAGGGTTCGGAGCTGAGCTCCTTAATTGTTTGCAATTATGCGAGCTTCCAGTAATCGAATTCGCAATCGCCGCTGAATATCATGTAGATATCCTTAACGCCTGTTACATTATTCTCTACAGCTGCGAGTTCGTTCTCACTGCCGTTGAGCTCACCGTAACCGATGCAAGTACCTGTAGTAGAACCTACACAGAACTTAACTACTGCGTTGCCGCTGCCCTTGACTGTGATAGAAGATACGCCATTGCTAAGGTCAACGCCGCTGACCTTGATCCAATCGCCCTTCTTAGCCTTAACAGTTGTGTTGCCGACACCGCTTATGCTTATGTTCTTAGACTGGTTGGACATTGTCTCAGCCTGTACAGTCTCATATGCGTTGAGATTCTCAATCTGGCTTACACCATTCTGTGAACCATTACATGAAATTCTTCCGTTGCTTAAAGTTGCCTTATCGATACAGGGTGATC
>DBYI01000076.1 GCA_002310115.1 Ruminococcus flavefaciens | reverse complement strand
TCCAATAACCAACCGTATTATTCGGTACTGCTTCCCAGCTATTCATTCTGGGCTTTCTTTCCAGCTGCATTATACAGTATTGCTGTAGATATTGTTCATTCAGTCACGAATTACAGCATAAAGCGCATGAACTGCATATACTTGTGCGACCTGGAATATATTGTTATGCTGCGTAGTACACATAATCTGCATAATAAACTTTTGTATCATGCATTTAATAAGACAACCGTGTAAGCATAGGCACAAGTGACAACTACACAGCAAACATAAAGAAAATCTACGCTGTGCTGAAGGCGAGAAGAGTTATCACTTTCGCGCAGTGTAGATCTACAATAACAAACTGGAAGTATAGACTTATAAAAATCTCGGAATAAAACATCAACGGAGAGGATATTTCCTCTCCGCCACTTGTCCCTATTCTGCCAATCCCTCTGCCCTGTTCTTTGCCTCGTTATCATTAACTGAACTTTACCCTTGTTAGTAATAAATCAATTTCAAATCAGTTCTTTGTCAAGCAAAAAATCTATGATGTTGATGTTTAACACACCGTTTTCGTCATACCACCGCCTGCGGATATCATGCCTGACTATTATCTTGGGGAAAGAATCGCCTGTGAGCGAAAGCGGTTTTACTTCCGACATGATTTTTTCATTCGTTTCCATCGCATAAGCCGACTGTATGTATACTTTTTTCCCGCCCTTGGTCGCGATGAAATCGATCTCCCTAGGAGCCTGCATCGGATTGCCAGCTTTGCTTCTTTCCAACGAATATACTAACCCAATATCCACCGAACATCGGCGTATCGCCAGCTCATTGTATACGATATTCTCCATGATATGCGTCAGTTCTTGCTGGCGGAAACCGATGCGCGCGTTTCTCAGTCCGACGTCCTCGCAATAGTATTTATTGGGAAAGTCAAAGTATGACTTGCCCTTGACGTCATACCGTTTGCATTCACTGAACAGGAAGGCGTCTTCCAGGTGGTCCATGTAAGCTGCGACAGTGTTTTGCGACACGCGGTTTTCGCCCTTCAACTTCTGAACTGAGTTTATGGAGTTGGATACGTTATTGGGATTGGTCAGCGAACCCACAGAAGAGCAAAGCAAGTCCAGTATGCCTGAAAGCACATCTACACGCTTTATCTTTTTTCGCTCGACTATATCCTTTATGTATACCTCTGAAAACAAAGATTTCAGATAAGTCATCTTGGATTCGTCATCCGGCCTGGACAGGATCAGAGGCATGCCTCCGTAAAAGGCGTAGTCCTCAAACGCCTCTGACATATCTCCGCCCACGGCAGAATAGTATTCTGCGAACGAAAGCGGATGAACGCGTATCTCATCGCTGCGGCCTCTGAACTCGGTGAGTATATCGCTCGAAAGCATCTTTGAATTGCTTCCGGTCACATATATATCCAGATTGCCAAGTTCCTTCAGGTCATTGAGCGCATCATAGAAGCTGATCTTCTTTCCGTCAGGATTGTATGGGTTGTTTACCTCGTCGGACATCTGTATCTCGTCTATAAAGAGATAGTATTTCTCACTTTTATTTTCTACCATGCTTCGCACATGCGCAGCAAGCTCCAGCGGGTTCCTGAAGCGAATATCCCGCGCAAGGTCCATCTCTATAGTTATTATGTTCCTCGAATCTACACCATGCTCCAGCAGATAGTTCCTGTACAGAGTACGCAGCAGATAAGACTTCCCGCACCGTCTTATTCCGGTAATGACCTTTACCTGTCCGTCCCAAGCCAGTTGCCTGATTTGATTCAGATAAGAATCGCGCCTGATCTCCATATACACGCCTTTCTGTTGAAAAGTTCACTAAACATTATCCCTACTTTTCATTTGGAATTATACCGAATCGAAAAGCTTATGTCAATATACCAATTGAAAACTTAGCTAAATATATAACTGAACATTCAGTGATACTACCGTGCGGTTTTTCCTGATCATTATATCCTGTTCAATATTGAATGTCTGATATTCTGTTGAAACAGTTCTTACTATCCCAACTTACATTCATTACACCTTTTCAAAATCTTCCTCATTATCGAAGTCATCATCTGAATCATCAATTAGACATCTTGGTGTTAATAAAGCTCCATCAATTGGTTTTTCTTCCGGTTTTGCTGTATTTAAGTCAATTAGAATAACCTTTTTACCATTTATATCTACAACCAGTCTAGATTCCACAGCATACGTCTCTCTGCCCCAGTTCATAGCGGCAACAGGATTATCTTCTACCAATACTCTTGGAATCGCCAGGATCGAGTTTTCAAAATTTGTTTCCGGAATGTCCAATGCGCCTTCATCATATTCCGTCACTGCGCATATCGCTATACGTCTTTCAGCAATATTCCATTGAATCTGAATATATTGGGTATCACCCAATTTATGCAATACACAATATGGAACTAGTATAAAATAGTCTTCATAATTGATATATACTGTCATAATATCCCTCCTGATTTGTTTCCTTCCGGCTTTTTTCCTGAAAAAGTTTGGTACTTCAATATCTACTGGCGGCAGATCTCTCATTGTGCCTGGATCAGGTTGTGATACTGTCACACCTATCAACTCGAATGGGTCTAGCAAAAGCACAGCACATATAGCAAGCCCTGCTTTCAATGAGCATCCCGATATGTCCCTTTCCCCTGACTCGAGGCGTTGATACTGGCTGAACTGAACATGAGCCATCTCTGCAACCTGATACTGTGTTAACCCCAGCTGCTCTCTTCTGGAGCGGAGAACCCCGGCATTATCCAAGCAGCATATATACTTACTATCAAGTGTTTTGGGATAAATAAAAGGAACAAAACGAAACATCACTGAATCACCTCAATTACAGATTATTTATCACAATCGGTATTAATATGACTAATATACTACAATATTGATAAATTGTCAATAGGCAAATTCTTATGTTCATTTAGTTTATTGATAATAAACAAAGCAGACCAGGCGTGTATGGTCTGCTTTGTTAATTGTTGAACTATCCTCCAATCATTTGCTTTCAATTCTTTGTCTAATAGTAGTTTACCATATTTTGTCATTTGTATTCTTTTGCTGTTCAGCGTGCTGATGGTTTCAAAGATTTATCCGCTGATAATGTTATGGAGTCGCTGTCTACTTAATTGTACATTGAATTTGCGCCCAAACGTTGATTTTCTGTCAGGGATTGCTTTTGCATCTTACCTGCAATAAGACAATACGGCTTTACTTGTTGACAGCGCAGATAATGAACCATTCTTTATATTTGTTATAGTAGAATAATATAGACCAAAAAGGTCACGACATTCTTATCATTACGTCATATTATTCGATATGAAGGTGATGAGGATGAAGAATATATCATTCGATAGTATTTTGCCGCAGCTAAGGAAAAGTCATGCTATGAC
>DBYI01000059.1:459-4183 GCA_002310115.1 Ruminococcus flavefaciens | reverse complement strand
TTCCTCCTTGAGAATTATATAAATGATATATGTGCAATTCCGCATCCTTGCGGAAATTGTAGGTTTTATTTGAGCAGCATATCAGCCGCTTCCCCGGGAGTTTTGGCTATATAGTCGGCCCCGGACTGTGTGAGTTCTTCAACTGAGCCGTAGCCCCAGAGTATTCCCATACATTTTATACCTGTTTTATGCGCTCCGAGAACGTCCTGTCTGCGATCACCTATCATGAGTACTGTACTTCTATCGGTGATGCCAGCCTGCGCGAGGACATACTCTATGACCTCATCCTTATAGTCACGGGAGCCATCAAGCTCAGCACCCCCCACAAATTCAAAGTATCTGGAAAGATTGAATTTATCAAATATGCGGACTGCATAAACCTGAGGTTTACTGGTAGCTACCATGAGGCGTTTATCACCGCTTTTCAGCTTTTCCAGCATTTCGGGAATCCCATCATAAACGTGGTTCTCGAAAAGTCCAACGGTAGAGTATCTTTCGCGGAATATTCTTACAGCTTCATCGACCTGCTGTTCATTCATGCCGCAGAACTCAGCAAATGACTGTCTTAATGGTGGTCCGAGAATACTATTTGTATCCTTAGGAGCTTCAAAGCCAAGTTCCGTTATAGCGTGTTCAAAACATTTCAGTATGCCTTCTGTGGAGTCTGTAAGAGTTCCGTCAAGGTCGAAAAGCAGTGTATCGTATTGAGCCATTTTTATGTATCTAGGGAAATATCGTTCCAGTCCTCGGTATCGCAGACAAGCCATTCGAGACCTCGCCTGCGCTCAAAAACAGCATCGCTGTTAAGACCGCCTATGGGACATTTCCTGTCTATTTTTTCGTGCTGAACTACTGCCCAATGATACCGATAGTAAAGATCCAGCATATCCATTATTTCGTCAGTACTTCTGAGATTGCATTTGTTTCTGAACTCCTCAAGGCCGCTGGATTGTGAAACAAGGCGGACGGCCAAAGGACAGTCACAGATATTCTCCGCATCGGTGATATCGTCAACAAGCCCTAAAGCCCATACCAGAGCCCAGTAGGATTCATATTCCCATACGACATCAATTATGTCCTGCTGAACGTATGAGCCATCGATTAGGCGTCTTTCCTTTGCGTTGAGGCAGTTCTTCACGCCAAAGTAGTCCATGAGACCAACGAAATAGTTGACATCCTCGTCATTCTGCTCACTTCTTCCGAATCCGACCTGTGTTGAAAGCAAGGCTGCAACAGCACGTTTGCAGATATCGTCAAGGCTTCTGAGCTTTACCTGTGAAGCAGGCTCTGTAAAAGGAAGATTCGGATTTATACCGATGCCCTTTGCTGAAATGATCTTTTCAGAGCGTTTTTTTCTTTCGGTGGGCGTCATGATATTACCTCCTTGTGAAAAAATGTTTGTGTTTCTCAGAGAGCTGCTATCTGTTCCTGAAGAGCCTTGTCTTTTGCGATAACGCCATCAGCCATTGCCTTTTTTTCTGCGGCGAGTTTATCTGCAAGCTTCTCATCAGCGATAGCAAGCATCTGTATTGCGAGAACAGCTGCGTTTTTTGCTCCGTCAATGCCTACTGTTGCAACTGGTACTCCGGGAGGCATCATAACTGTAGCGAGGAGAGCGTCAACTCCCTCGAGCGCCTTTGATTTCATGGGAATACCGATAACGGGAAGTGTTGTGTGACCTGCCACAACTCCTGCTAGATGAGCGGCCATACCTGCGGCGCAAATGATTGCACCAAAGCCGTTTGCTCTTGCATTTGAAGCAAATTCACAGGCTTCTGCAGGTGTTCTGTGAGCACTCATTACACGGCACTCAAATTCTACTCCATATTTTTTCAGTTCAGTGAGAGCTGATTTAACAACAGGGAAGTCACTGTCGCTTCCCATGATAACTGCAACTTTTTTTGACATGATGTTTTCTCCTTTATGCTTTATATGCAGATCATTCTGCCTGTTCACTGTTTTCTTGAAGTTCATTGGAAACACTTTTCGGATATTTGGGCTTTGATCTCTGGAATTTTGCGTAGCTTATACCAAAATCATTTTCAAAACTGCCCGAAAATTCAATGGTGGCTTTATAATCGTCGTGTATAGTCCGCGGACTGCCATTTTCGTAGTATTTCACGTCTGATCCCACATTCAGTCTAACTTTTATCGTGATTGCCGTGTCTTTTGAACTAATGTCATTTACCTGAAAATCTGAGAGTCCCGTGATCTTGACCTCGATATCCTTTTCGTCAGGGAATACTGCGCTGAATTTCTTGTACCGCGGATTGAGCTTATCGTCGGGGACAGTTCTGCCCTTTGAGTATGCATAATCAAGATAACCGCTGAGATCCGCAGAAATTACCTCAATAAGCTTTGGCGTGAGCGTTTCAAGCAGATGCTCGTTTGTTATCTCAAAGCTGTAAGGAATATGATCGCCTACAGTTCCGATTATAGTGGCTTTTGTGAACAAAAGCTCTGAATTTTCTGTAGAAAAGATGTATGTTCCTGCATCTGTTCGAAGAGTAAGCTTGTTACTGTCTGCTGAGCATGATTTCCATGTTTCTGAAAAACAGGGACGGAAATCGTCATAATAAATGGCATATGAGCCAATATCAGCAGACTTTGCGATAAGGAGCTGAACACCGCGTATTTCTGTAAGCACTATTTCAGAATACACGAACGGAACGGTGATATTGCCCTCATAATCTATACAGCCGTACAGCCTTTTGTTGTCAAAACGCTTTGAAGCTATACAGCCGCTGCTGCCTGCATAAGTAAGCTCCTGCCATTCTGGATAAACTATGATCCTACCGCTGTTGTCAAGAATACCAAAAAGCCCCTTGTTGTCCTTGAAAATGTGGCTATCGTCACGGGTGTCAATCACATCCTCAATGACTAGCTGTGATTTCTCACTGTAGGCGCTTTTTTCGGATTTCGAGTAGAAGCGCGTTATTGCAACAGCAAGGATTATTATGACTATGAACAATACGGAGACAGCAAGTCTCATATTCCTATTCAATGCCTCCGCACCTCCCGAATGCCGTTATTTGTTTTCAGTTTCTGCGGATTGCTGAGACTGAGAATTTTGAGCTGCTGCTTTACTCTGGCGGTATGTATCATCGGTCTCTTTGGTTATGTATATAGGACGATTTTTCGTCTCAAGATATGTTTTNNTTTGAAAGGTACTGTCCCAGTATTCCAACACAGAAGAGCTGCAAGCCACTGAAAAGGAATATGAGGCAGAGAAGAGTGGGATACCCGTCGGGGGCGTCAAGCCAGCCGAATATCGATCTGATTATAGTCACAACTATGAGTACAAATGCAAAAGCACAGGTTAGTATTCCCAGTAGAGAGGCTATAGCAAGAGGAGCCGTTGAAAAAGCCATGATACCCTCAAGGGAGTACTTGAAAAGTCCCCAGAAAGACCAGGAAGAAGTTCCGGCAGGGCGCTCTACGTTCTCATACTCTATATATTTGGTGTTGAAGCCCACCCAGCTGAATATGCCTTTTGAAAATCTGTTGTACTCTGCCATATCTAAGATAGCATCAACCATCTGTCTTGTCATGAAGCGGAAATCCTGCGCACCGTCTACTATCTCGGTTTGAGATATCCTGTTCATTATCTTGTAGAACAGTCTTGCAAACCACGAGCGGACTTTGGATTCGCCTTTACGGCTCACGCGGCGCGTTGTAGCACAGTCGTACTCGCCGTTTCTTACATAGCTGTACATTTTTGGAA
>DBYI01000059.1:0-428 GCA_002310115.1 Ruminococcus flavefaciens | reverse complement strand
GATATAATCACCCTTTGAGTTCTTGAGACCTGCGTACATGCCGGATTCCTTGCCGAAATTCCTCGAAAAAGAAATATATCTTACTCTCTTGTCCTTTTCTGCGAGAGAACGAAGCAGATTGAGAGTTGTGTCCTTTGATCCGTCATTAATGAACAGGTATTCGAATTCGAGTTCTGGGAATTCTTTCGACATCTGTGCCGATATTTTTGTTATCTCCTCATAGAACATGGGAAGTACTTCCTGTTCATTGTAACACGGAACTACTACTGAAACAAGTTTCACGAATAATCCTCTCCTTCATTAAAGAAGCTTGCGGCAGACCACAGGCAATAGCACCCCAAGTCTACCAATACACTATTAATGATACAACAAAATCGGGGATAATGCAATAGTAAAATCACTGTTTTTATAATTTTTTACACCTATGT
>DBYI01000015.1 GCA_002310115.1 Ruminococcus flavefaciens | reverse complement strand
GTGGCTTTACGGATCATTGTGATCCATGTGGCTACGGTATGGAACTTCGTCCAGGTACTTGCTCTGTTATCAGAAGCATATGTGACTACAGCTTTTCTGATGAGGAATGGCTGAACAAGCGAACGGACTGTCGAGATAAGCCAATGAATATATACGAAGTTCATCTGGGTTCATGGAAAAGACGTTCTGATGAGGAAGAGGATGGATGGTACAGCTATTCCGAAATAGCTGATGAGCTAATAGACTATGTCTGTGAGTTCGGTTATAATTTCATTGAATTTCTGCCTTTGAGTGAGCATCCTTGTGACGAATCATGGGGGTATCAGTGTACGGGCTTTTTTGCTCCTACTTCCAGGTATGGAACTCCCGATGAGCTTATGGAGCTTGTGGATAAGTGCCACAAGCGTGGGATAGGCGTTATATTGGACTTTGTTCCTGTTCATTTTGCAGTTGATCATTATGCTCTCACTGAGTATGACGGGAATAAACTTTTTGAGTATCCCAGCGATGATATTGGCTATAACGAGTGGGGGAGTCGAAACTTCAACCATTCAAAGGGTGAAGTTCGGTCATTTATACAGTCTGCCGCTGATTACTGGCTAAGCGTTTACCATTTTGACGGCATTCGCATGGATGCTATTCGTAACATGATATACTGGAATGGCGATGAGAGTCGCGGCGAGAACAGGAATGCTATAGATTTCCTTAAATCTATGAATATAGGTCTGAAAAAACGGCATCCAACTGCTTTTATAGCGGCAGAGGATTCATCTGCGTATCCGCTTGTAACTGCGGCAGTGAGTGAAGGCGGCCTTGGCTTTGACTACAAGTGGGATTTAGGCTGGATGCATGATACACTTGATTATTTTCGAAGCGCTCCAATGTACCGCACCCGTGATTACCACAAGCTGACGTTTTCAATGTTGTATTTTTATAATGAGAGGTTTATTCTTCCGTTGTCACATGACGAGGTTGTTCACGGAAAGGCGACTGTAGCTCAGAAAATGAATGGACAGTACAATGATAAGTTCCCACAGGCAAGGGCACTTTACATGTATATGATAGCTCATCCTGGTAAGAAGCTGAATTTTATGGGAAGTGAGTTTGCACAACTTCGTGAATGGGATGAAAAGCGTCAGCAGGATTGGGATATGCTGAAATATCCGCTCCACGACTCGTTCCGTGAGTATATAAAGGCTCTTAATCATATCTATCTAAAGTATAATGCCTTGCATTACGATTATGATACGACTAATTTCAAATGGGAGGACTGTGAGAGTATTGAGCGATGTATCTATGCGATACGTAGAAAGTCGGCCGAAGGTGATATACTTGCTGTTTTTAACTTCTCGGACTGGTTCCAGTTCAAGTATTCTCTTAGT
This sequence comes from Ruminococcus flavefaciens, assembly GCA_002310115.1. Classification (GTDB taxonomy): domain Bacteria; phylum Bacillota; class Clostridia; order Oscillospirales; family Ruminococcaceae; genus Ruminococcus; species Ruminococcus flavefaciens_K. The sequence continues at coordinate 10,494 of DBYI01000015.1, read as the reverse complement.
ATTGGTAAGAATCTGTCTGTGAATTTGCTCCTTGACTCAGATAATCAGCTTTACAGCGGCTCCACCACTGACGGTGGAACCAAGTACATCTATTCGGGCGAAATTCTTGATATGGATATACCACCGTTCAGCGGCAGGATGTTTCTGATTGCAAATAAAATCAATGAAAAAGGGGAGTGAAAATATATCACTCCCTCTAGCTTTGACAAGTGCTGCTTTGATGTTTTATTTCTTCTATTATATTTTTTGTGTTGATCTTTCGCAGTATAAAGATTATTATTGTGGCAGCACAGACTATACCAGTCAGCTCTGTTAAATACATATTCCGATATAGTGAGACATAACCACATATCTCGTTATGAGCTACATGGAGACCTATTGCAAGTAAAAGCCAACGTTTTTCTGAACTGTTTTCTTTTAGCTTTTGATAAATAAGCATTGAAAGTGCAATATGTAATGCGAAATTTGTAGTTATATGTACAGTATTAAGAACACTTATGAACAAGTTCCTGTTAGCGTAGTCAGTAAGCTTAAGCGTGAGTTCCTCAGCTTTTTGTGCGGAAAGACCGTTGATAAAATACGCAAGTCCACGGCTATTAAGCATCTGTCCTGTATTTATAAGCTTAAGTGTCTGAAAACCGCGTATCCAGCATTCAAGTCCTGCATGACCGATGCCATAGCATACAGCTTTGGTGTTGGTATTTATATTGAATACAGGGTACTTCATAGCGAGCCAGCGACTTGTTTCCTCGAATATTCCAACGAATTCAGTGGATAATATGACTTTCACGCCAATTGGAACTGAACTGAACAGCATCCATACGCTTAGATCACACATTTTTGTAGAGAGAAAATATACTAGTATTCCCACAAGAAATGGATAAATCCTTGCGGCTCTGTACCTTAACATTATCATGAACGTCAGTATCGGAAGTAAAATATATATCATTACTGTTATTCCGTAACCTAGCAGTGTTCCTGATGAGAAAAAAATATCCTTAACTTCTGAAGCATTACTCATATTTCACTTCCTATCCTATAATTAGAAAACCTGTGTCCTTCTAGAAATATTTTATAGCATTTAAGTTGTTTTGTCAATTTCTAAGGTGCTTTGGGTAAAAGAATATTATTTTTGCTTTATTTTTGTTATAATATTATTTTTTTACTTTACTATTGATTTTGTTATTTCTTTATGATATAATGTTATAGTGATTTTATGCAGTGGTATCGAAGTGGTCATAACGGACATGACTCGAAACATAGTCGTTTCTGAGCTTGCCACACTTTGATTTATCCCTGTTCTGCGTGGTTTCAGCCGTGTTCGTATTTGCATTTCAAATTGGCTGTCTCGCAGTTTTCTCGCAGTTTTATTGTTAAATTAAATACGCAGCGATATCGAAGTGGTCATAACGGACATGACTCGAAATCATGATGCCCCTTGAGGGACGTGGGTTCGAATCCCACTCGCTGCGCCAAATTTTTATTCGGCGTTTGCCGCGTAGTTCCGCCTTTTGCGAGAGGCGGAACTATTTTATTATAACGCAGTTGTTTGCATTATGACCGACTTGTTTTTGCGAGAAAACTGCAAGTGCCTTTCAGTTAATGTTATACGGCTGTTGCTTCAGCCAATTCGTTTGAGAGTGCCTTGGCTATCGCCTCTGCGCTCATTTTCTTGCTCTCGCTGTCCACATGGCTGTACACGTTGCTCGTTGTACTTATGTCGCTATGACCGAGCCATTCCTGTATCAGCTTCATCTGCACTCCGTTTGCAAGGAGCAGACTGGCACAGCTGTGTCTAAGGTCATGGAAGCGTATCTTCCGCAGACCGTTCTGCCTGAGCACTATCGGGAAGTGGTCTGATACATAGTTGGGACGTATCAGCTCTCCCACAGCGTCCACACAGATGTATTCCTCGTACTTCTTGCAGTACCCTCTGCCGAAGGCTTTTTTCATCTCAGCCTGCTTTTCAAGCTCGGCGATGAGTTAGTACAAAACAAACTACAGTTAGAAGCATCAGGCTCTGCACAAGGCGGAGTCTATTTGGGTACTCTTAGTAAAGTACTAATTCCTGTTCCTCCACTTTCCGAGCAAAGGCGCATAGTTGAAAAGATAGAAGAACTTACAAAATACTGCGATAAGCTATCAAAATCGGGCATACCCTCGCTTTGAGGGTATGCCCGATGATACAACGCTTAGTTAACCCAAAAAAGATTAAGAAAAATACTTGACAATTGGTAAACGAATGTGATATAATACTTGGTAAAGAAGGAGGTGTCACTATGGCTTATACGAAGTTTGGCGAATTTATGCGTATATTGAGAGTGAAACACCACGAGGTTATGGGCGATGTTGCTAAGCTGCTCGGTGTATCAACACCATTCCTATCTGCTGTTGAGAACGGGAAAAAGAATGTTCCGGCAGAGTGGTTCACTGTTATTGTTGAGCATTATGCTCTAACAGATGAGGAACAGATTGAACTCAGAGATGCTATCGAAAACTCCAAAACACAGATAAAGCTGAATTTATCGGGATCTTCTGCTTATCAGCGTGATGCTGCTCTGCAATTTGCACGTTCTTTCGGGGAGATCGACGAGAATACGGCTCAGAAAATCTTAGAACTTTTGAAAAGGAGCAACAACGACTAATGGATTATATTACTAAACCTACAAGTAGAGCAACGTTAAGACGGTTCAGTAAGATTGTTAGAGCAATTTTCGGCTGCGAATCTGATGATGAGCCATTTCCTGTCCTTCAAGCTTTAGAAAAGCTGCCGGATGTTGTTGACGATACAAATTATGAGATCGTTGATGATGGCAATTTGCCTGCCAATGTCTTTGCACAGTGTTTTCCTAAACCAGAAGGCGGTTTTGTGATACAGATCAAGGAAACTGTCTATAACGGTGCTTGCTATGATGATAACTATGCTTTTCTTTGTTTTATCTGTCATGAGATTTGTCATGTGCTTCTCTTTTGGATAGGCTTTACGCCAGTATCTACCCGTGCATTCGGAGACGATGAGATTGAGCCTTTCAGAAGCGTAGAGTGGCAGGCAAAGGCTTTGACAGGTGAAGTCATGATCCCTTATGATGCTTCAAAGGGAATAACATCAAAGGCGATTGTGGAAAAATACCACGTAACTAAACAGTCGCCGATTACAGAGTCAAGCAGGATAAAAAGAAATGATGATTATATCGAAAGGTAGGGTGATTCCGATGGACACTTACTATGACAAGAAAAAACGCACAGGCGTTTGATACTGTTGGCGCAGTATCAGCCTATGCGTTTCCGGCTATGTACAATTGTACACAACTTTGCAAGCACAATTATAACATAGCTGATCTTTCTTGTCAATACGCAAACCATACAAATAATATTGACCGTCGATTTAATCGACAGAAAGGAGAAGCTATGACTTCTTTAGAAATGAGAAGTAATTCTCTATTTATGAGAAACAATTTCACTGTATCTGGAAAGTGGGATATCCCACTCATAAAAAAACAGGATATACCTATTGATAACGTTCGTCTTATCGCATATTCAGACACAAGGCAGAACGATAAACCTGAAAACACTGCTTGCGGAGTTCATTTCTTTATTGATGATTATCGGTTTACGGGAATTTATAACAATCCCGAAAGAAGTATTGAGAAGCTCTCGCAGTATGCATATCTGCTTACACCTGATTATTCAACCTATTACGATATGAATTATTGGAGACAGCTTGAAAGTGTTGCTCATAGTCATTGGGTAGGTGCATACTGGCAGAGTATGGGGTTGAAAGTAGTTCCTACTATGACATGGAGTGACAGCAGAAGTTACTCTTTTTGCAATGACGGAGTTGAAAAAGGCTGTGTTGTGGCTGTTGGCATGATTGGATGCAAGCATGAGAAGAAACTTTTCCTTCGTGGATATAACAAAATGATTGAAACCGTTGAGCCGAGTGCTATTATCTGCTTAGGCGAGCCTTTCAAGGAAATGGAAGGTAATATTATTCCCGTTGACTATCATGCATCAAGGAAGGTGGTGCGCTGAAATGGGCGGCAGAGGTACATACGCAGCAGGAAATAATGTTCCATATACCTATGAAACTGTAGGATATGTAGATGATGCAAAGGTTTTATTCGGGAAACCTGAAACTGGTTTACATGATCTACCGGTTGAAGCGCATTCGAGTAATGTATATGTTAAATTACATAAGGACGGAACATTAAATATGATGAGGGTATACGATAATGAGCACTATCTCACAGCAGAGATAGCCTATCACCCTGAGCCAGATTTAACAGGAAATCGTAAACCCGTACTGCATATTCACTACTATGATCGTACCCTCAAGCGAACTGATGCTGCTTATTTAGACCATGAAACGTTTAAAAAGTATGAAAAGTATCTTGTAGGAAGGAAGTGGTATAATGATTGACGGAAATGCAAGAGATTTCATCGAAAAACTCCATTATGAAGATCATTATGTAATCTACAATGGTGAGAAATTTTTCTTCAATGGTTGTCAGACTAAGTTATTCCCCGATGGAAATACAGAATGTGTCGTTCTTGAAGTATACAATCTTACAACAGACGAAACGATATTTTCAACTAAAAAAGCTTTTGCTTCTGACTGTATTCTTGCTTTTGAAGAAGCACCTATCTGGGATGGAAAAACATTTTGGGAAATCGAAAATGAGATGCAGTGGGTTGATGAATAATCGAGAACTAAAGAATCACTGTGCAAGGAACTTTTAAAAGAATAACTGGAAATAGTATAGCGGTCCCCCTGTGTAGGTTGACCGCTATCTTTTTACCAATCAATAATATTGTCTACGATTTCACGCTGTTCCGTGGCGGTCTTGCGGAGGTAAATGCGTGTGGTCTCAATGCTCTCATGCCCCATAAGATCGGCAAGAAACGCTATATCATTACAGCGGTCAAGAAAGCTCTTGGCGAAGCGGTGGCGGAACGAGTGCGGATATACAACCTTTGTATCAATGCCGTACTTCTCGGCAAACTTCTTCAATTCACCGGATATGCCTCTTGTGGTGATACGTTGTCCGCGCTGATTGAGGAAGATGAAACCGCTGTCCTGTTTCTTTTCGGTGAGCCACGCAAGGGCTTCTGCCTGCAAGGACTTCGGAATATAGATATGGCGGAGCTTGCCGCCCTTTGAATACAAGTCAAGATAACCGAGCTTAACGTGTTCGACCTTGATCTGTACTGGCTCACAAGGACTGCTGCAAACAGGCGAGAATGTGCATACGCCTTTGTCAACATTCGCCATAAACTGCATACCATCTTCCGGAATAACTTTACAAGACTGATATGCTAACTGATTTTGAAAAGATTTTTTATGCAGTAACAATACTGTCAGCCTTGTGGAGTTTCAGCTTTTCTACCGCCTGTTCTCTCATTTTGTATTTCAGTATCTTTCCTGCGGCATTCATCGGGAAAGCTGATAAAAGCACAGACAGCGCAGTATTTGTTGAGATTATTGGATTAAAGATGGATTATTATAGGTCGGATTTATTATAAGCACTATAATCAACTTGGTCGCTCGACCGACCAACCAAGTCGGCGACCAAGATACCGACTAAGATGAAAAATGCTCAGGAGTATTCCTGAGCATTTGCATTATAATTCAATTTTTGTTAAATTAGATATCTGTTCCTTGTTCCAAAAACTGTTTTCCCAATAGTAATATACATCTTTTCGTTTTTTGAATATGCGGAATGGCATATCTGAATTATCATAAATGTGGCAGATATCGCATACTTTAAGCAATTCTGGTATCAAATCAAGAGCTTTGCCATATCTGCTGATTATCTTATCCTTTGGCACACTATGACCTCCGAAAGCGGTTCTTATTTCAACTCTATAGACATTGATCTTAGGATCGGCGGTAAGGATGTATATACAGCGTATAAAATAACCGTTATCCTTTGCTTTCTGGAGTAGCTTAAGATTCCTATCGGTAGATAGTACTGTTTCAAATGTGAAGCTTTTATTTTCATCAATTAATGAGTTACGGATATTATCGGCTTCGATTGCAGCTTCCATATCCGAGCATAGTGTAGCTTTTTTTATATCATCAGCATTTACATACGGCTCAATGATATTAGCCATTTTGGTTATGGTGCTTTTGCCGCTTCCATTCGGACCAGCGAATACGATTATTTCAGGTTTCTTCTGCATACACTCTTCTCCCGTCAGGATACTCGATATATGTCATTTTCCTTTCATGGTCGTACCTTGAAACGGGAAGACCTTTTATTCGACGGATCTCATCATCAATTCTTACAGCTTCAAGGAAACGCTTTGTAAGTTCATCGTCACTTAAACCACAAGTAGAATCAAGCTCATTATACTCGTACATATCGATACTCCCTTCAAGTATATGTTAATAGTATTATATCACATCGGCATAATTAAATCAATAGTCTTTGCAGCAATTTCTTGTGCTTATCGACCTTCTTTGCGATGTTATACCCGTCGCTGCAATAGAAGTCAATGAGCCATTCGCGGCAGGTTATGATACCGGTCTGCACTATTACCGACCGCAAACTGCCTTTCAAAATCCAGTTATCAACTGCGTTGGGAGTGTAGCCTGTTATGTACGACACATCAGTAATGGTGAGTACATCAGGCACATCGAACCACTCATCGGACAGCTGCTCACGGAAGAACTCCGGTGGTCGCTGTGGCTGAACTCTTTCCGCCGCTTTCTCGGATTCTATTATATATTCGATAACGTCATCAAGTTTCACGGCGTAGCGGCGAGTCTTATTACAGTTATCGGTGCAGGGAATAGCTCCGCTTTGAAGGAGCCAAGCACACTTCCGCTTGCTGACGTGAAGTATCCGCCGCAGCTGCTCTCCTGATATTACTTCGTGGAACTCATCGTACAGGTAGCTGTAATTACTCACGGCTGCCACCTCTCTTGAACGACCTCGCAGGCTCGTCCTCGCTATGCTCTATGAGGTAGTTGATAAGGTCGTCCTTGCTGATAACATATCCGCCCTGGTAGACGAAGGAGCGAAGCTCTCCGCTGTGAAGCAGTTCATAGACTCGATTCTTACCGAGCGGAGACCACCTCGCCGCCTTTATAGGTGAGAGTATCTCGGGACATCTCTTTAACATTTGCTCTAATAACTGACGTTTTTCTTCCTTGTTCATGGTCACTATTTCCTTTCGTTTTTTGCTTTAGCCGCCTGAAATTTCTCGCAGTTTTCTCGCACTTTTCTCGCAAATTTCCAAATATGGGGCAAAAATGCTCGAAAATCAGGGATAAAATGGTGGATTTTTAAGACGATAAGTGACCAAATGGGAAGTTTTATAATTTGCTCGAAATCATGTTGCCCCTTGAGGGACGTGGGTTCGAATCCCACCCACTGCGCCAAAATGGTGAATCGATTTAGATCCCGCCCCAAAAAACTCCCGATTTTTCGGGAGTTTTTTGTTCCAAGAGAGAAAATTTTTCAAGGTGAAGCAGTAGATCCCAAACCATAAAAATTGGATTCGAACCCTTCCAGAGAGCCTTTTCAGAGTTGCTTTGGAGGTTGTCAGAAGCAAAAAACGGATAATTCACCCCAAAAAGAGAAAAATTGAATAGAGAATTTTCAAACGATTTCAAAGCCGATTTAGTTGGTTTCTAACAGAAGCCATACAAAGTCGGCTTTTTATATAATTATAATTGAGTTAAACCGCAAGTATAATTTAACGTTTAATATACTTGTAAAACTTCACCAAAATGTATTATATGACACAGAATTGTATTTAATGCCACAGGTATTGATTTTGTTATCCATTTTAGTTACACTAAAATATATAACAAGACTCATATTATGTGAGTCTTGTTTTGTATATGAGTGAATTTAAATAATTAAAATAAATAAGTGAAATATTTGTATGTCAAAAGTTGACTATATAGATAGAGGACCTAAACGCCTCACGGAAGGAGGCATATCCAATGGATGATGCATCAATTATTGAGTTGTTCCGTGAAAGAAATGAACAGGCAATCACCGAGATGAAGCGAAAGTATGGTAAGCTGTGCTATTATGTGGCTGGCAATATCCTCTCTCAACGTGAAGATATAGAAGAATGTGTAAATTCTGCCTATTATGAGATATGGAACAACATACCGCCTGACAATCCTAACGATTTCAAATCATATATGAGCCGTATTGTGCGAAATATCGCAATAAACAGGCTTAAATTTATCTCTGCTGAAAAGAGAAATCCACAATTTACCGTTCCTATCGAGGAGATTGCTGAAACAGTCCCCTCGGACTATGATCAGAGCGTATCCGATGACGTACTTGCCGATGCAATCAGCCGCTTTCTGCGAAGTCAGGACGAAAAACACCGAAATGTGTTTATCAGACGCTATTGGTTGGGTGACTCGTTGACTCAAATTGCAGAGCATTATGGTATGAAAGAGAAAACCGTTGCTACTTATCTTTTTCGGACAAGAAAAAAACTAAAAGCCTTTTTACAGAAAGAAGGGTACAATTATGAATGAACTTAGATTTCTCGAAATAATGGGGAAAATCGACGATGATTTAATCAACGGCGCAATGTCTGAAGAAATTCAGAATCAGAAAGAAAGCCGTGTCATCACAAAGAGAAATATCTATGCATTTGGTTCTGTCGCTGCCGTTGCTGTGATTACGGTAGGCTCTATTGTTTGCTATAATGCTCATAAGCCCTCTGATTTAATTGTGGATCATTCTATCATCGAACAGGATAATTCTCATAAAGATGATAGGAATTCCAATCATCAAGACATTCCTGCCACTACAAGCAGTGACAAATCAGACGAACATACAACAAATGATTCAGCAATTGCTTCACAAACTGGAAAACCACAAGAAGATATCAAAGGAACAGTTACTACGTCATTAAAAAATACTGATGCAGTCAAATTGGGAACCGATGCAAGCAAGGCTGATTCCCAGACACAACACACAAGTGATAGTTCAACTTCATCAACGCAGCAACAGCAAGGAACTTCGCAAGAGTTAAAAGGTGGCGTAAGTACTGAAAAAGCATATTATCGTCCATTTATTGCCACCAATGATCCTGATTATGATGCTTATGGTGATGACGAATATCATCATATTGATGTGCGAACTGATGACGGCTTTTATCGTCAGCTTGACCTTGATGATTATGAAAACAATGGTATTTCAAGCAAAGTTAGTAATACCGATTTTGGCGGATATATTGGTAAAATAGTGGAAGTAAACGATTTGAATTATCACGGAAACAGTGTTGAATCACAAGAGCCTTCTCTTGTTGGTGCAGACGTTTACTATTATGCCCCTTCAGGGAAAAACAGAGCATTTATCATTGTAAAACTTGGAAATCAGTGCAGTATATTCATTGCTGACAATATTAATCAAAGTGCTGGATTTCAAGCAGGACTATCATTTTTCGATGTTCAGAGTGCTGATGACATTCAAAGTATTGAATATCATATAAATGTACCTGATGGATTCAGAATGGTGACATCTGTTCAAAACACTATTATTGATAATGAAAGAATAGAAGCATTTTACAATCTATTATGTCAACTTCAACCTGAAGATTACAGTAATCTTCCTGAACATATAGGTTCTCCTCAATGGTTAGTTGATGCGTGGGCAAAATATAAATCTGATCCTAATGCCCCGGCAAGAGAGGATTATTATATCACTATAAAATTGAATAATGGTACTGTTTTACAAGATATACACTATAAGCCCTATCTTGGAAACGGTTATGTAGCCAATATGCAAGAGCTTACACCCGAGCAGAATAATGAATTTAAAAATATACTGAAATAGAACAGGAGAAAACAATGATAAAGAGAATAATAGCAACAATACTCGCTGTTATATTCAGTTCTTTTTTTCTCTCATCACTGACCTTAAATGTTGCGGCATTCAGTATCAAAGGCGATGTTAATTTTGACAACGAAGTTGATATGGCAGACGCAGTAATGATAATGCAGGCTCTTGCAAATCCTAATAAGTATGGCATAGAGGGTACAGCAGAACATCATCTTACCGAACAGGGCAAACTCAACGGTGATATGAATGGTGACGGACTTACAGTAGGCGACGCACAGGCTATACAGAAAAAACTTCTTGGCTTGAAAAAGTAACTTTAAGTTCGAGTCAAAAAGTCAATTGTAATGAACAATACTTTGATTAAAAGCTTCGCAGTTTACAATGCTGCGGAGCTTTTCTTGATACTTAAGGAGAATGGTTGATGTTTATCCCTTTTATGTTATAACAATCTTACAGCTATGAACTCTTGAAGTCACTTTAAAATGTGTTTTTATATATTTAATACTTTGTTTCTTGACATAGGAAAAGCATATGTTAAAATATAATTATAATTCTGTTGAATTAGTATAAAGATCAGCACTGCTTGATTAAATATAAAAAATATATTTTCAATGTGAGACCTTTGACATATTGAACAGACTAAGTAATAGAAGACAAAATACTGCAAAAG
>DBYI01000018.1 GCA_002310115.1 Ruminococcus flavefaciens | reverse complement strand
TATTATTGATCCAATGACAACAACAACTACGTTTGAGCCAACGCTTAAAGGTGATGTTAATTGTGACAACGAAGTTGATATGGCAGACGCAGTAATGATAATGCAGGCTCTTGCAAATCCTAATAAGTATGGCATAGAGGGTACAGCAGAACATCATCTTACCGAACAGGGCAAACTCAACGGTGATATGAATGGTGACGGACTTACAGTAGGCGACGCACAGGCTATACAGAAAAAACTTCTTGGCTTGAAAAAGTAACTTTAAGTTCGAGTCAAAAAGTCAATTGTAATGAACAATACTTTGATTAAAAGCTCCACAGTTTACAATGCTGTGGAGCTTTTTACATAATTTTTGAAATTATAGAGCTTGATTTTCCCTTTTTTTAGAGTATAATAATATCAAATCACGATTTAGTAAATCACGATTTGATATGATTGCTCAAGGTGATAATATGTTTATTGGCAGAAAACAGGAATTACAGTTTCTTGATGATAAGTATAACAGCAAAGGCGGACAGCTGATAGTTCTTTACGGCAGAAGACGTGTAGGAAAGACAGAAACCCTTCGTGAATTCTGTAAAAATAAACCGCATATCTTCTATTCATGCAGAGAAATATCGGATAAACTGCAATTGAGAAGCTTTTCTGAAAAGCTCCTGAGAGAGAAGATACCTGCTGCCAGCTATGTAAAGGAATTCGCTGATTGGGAAACTGCGTTCAGGAATATTACGGAATTGCCTTATGGCGATAATAAGAAATTACTCATTATTGATGAATTTCCATATATGTGCAAGAATAATGAGAGTATTCCTTCAATACTGCAGAATTTATGGGACGAACTGCTTAAGGACGAGAATGTTATGATCATTCTGTGCGGCAATGCCATGAGCTTTATTGAAAAGGAATTGCTTGCTGAGAAAAATCCTCTTTATGGCAGAGCAACAGGAATTTATAAGATGGAGGCGATGGGCTTCTATGATGCTGTGCAATTCTTTCCGAATTATACTGATAAGGAAAAAATCATTGCATATTCTATCTTAGGTGGTATTCCACATTATTTGGCACAATTTGATCCGGCGATACCGCTTGATGATAATATAAAAAAGAATATCCTTACAAAGGGTTGTATTCTGTATAGTGAAGTCGAATTTATTCTGAGACAGGAACTGCGAGAAACGCCTTTATATAACTCAATTATAGAAGCAGTAGCGCTTGGCAATACAAAGCTTAATGATATAAGCACCAAATCACTTATCGAAGATACATCTAAAACAAGCGTGTATCTGAAAAATCTTATAGAATTGCAGATAGTAGAGCGTGAATTCTCTGTAGATGACGGAACAAAGGAACGTGCCAACAATAATCGCGGACTATATCGTCTTACCGATAATTTTTTCCGCTTCTGGTACGCATTTGTGTTCACCAATATCTCAGAACTCGAAGGCAGAGATGTAGATGGTGTGTTTGAATATGCAATAAACATGATTACAGCGCAAGCCTGTGTGAAGCAAGAAAAATAACAGAGGGCAGCGTGAAAGATGCTTTTATAAGGCTTTTCAATATACTGTACTCTAATTACTCGGAATTGATCATTCCTATGCATAGATCACTGCAGGAAGCAATTACTAAAAATGCGAACGGCAGCGCCAATATTATTGAACTGCGCCGAAGCATATTAAAATTAAAGGAACAACTGAAAGTTATTGCAACGCTTCGGACAAAGGGATTTCTTAATGAAGCTAAATATATGGAGCAAAGTACAGAGGTAAATGTAAGGATCAATAAGCTGTATAAGGATATCCGTTTATTATCGCAGTCTGATAATACTATGCTGAACGACATGGAAACGCTCATAGCGTATTTTGAAAAGCGTGAGCATATAATGGTCGAATTCGAGCCGCAGGCTTTTGTATTTTTAATAGATAAGCTCGTTGTCAATGACAGCGAGCTTGAATTCCATATATTGGGTGAGCTTATAATCAAAGAAAATATTTGATTTTTCTCTTGAAATTCTTGGAGAATTATGATATAATAATCATAGAATAAACAGATCGGAGGGATTTCTATGATCATTAAATCATCAACAACTTTAAGAAACGATTATACGCAGATCTCAAATCTTGCACATGAGAAGCAGGAACCTATTTATATTACAAAAAACGGAGAGGGTGACCTTGTGATTATGAGCATTGATGCGTTTGAAAGACGTGAAGAGCTCATTAGACTGAAAGCACAGCTTGATGCAGCAGAACAGAGCAGATTGTCAGGTGAGCCGACGGTATCCATTGATGAGGCGCGAAAAAGGCTGGCGAAGAAGTACGATGTATAAATATGAAATCGAATTACTTGCGCCTGCATGGCGTGAACTCGAAGAAATTGCAGATATGCATCTTGCACTCGTTGGGGCAAAATCAGCCAAAAGTATAACGGATAAAATACTTGATGATATTGATAGACTTCGTATCAGTCCGTATTTAGGAAAAGCCTGCGAGGAACAGCTGCTTGCCATTGACAATTACAGAAGACTTGTCAGCGGAAAATACTTATGTTTTTACCGTATTATTGGCAGAAAAGTATATATCTATCATATTGTGAACAGCAAAAGAGATTATCCCAAACTATTTGGAACTGAATAATCATAGCTTTTATGCTCTCTGCCTAAAATGCAGGGAGTATTTTTGTCGGTTGTGGTGAATAGAAAAAACAGCTCCTTTGTGGTATAGTGGTGTCGGAGAGGAGGTGCAGAAAATGGGCAAAAACAGAACTATGCCATTTGGATATATGATGAAAAACGGAGCTATAACCACTGATCCTGCGGAAGTTCTTGCAGTTCTTACTATTTTCAGTGAATATATGGCGGGCTATCTCCCGAACTCCATGATG
>DBYI01000083.1:124235-125306 GCA_002310115.1 Ruminococcus flavefaciens | reverse complement strand
AGAAACACGATACTGCAATCCTCGGCAGCACATACATCAACAAGCATCGGCACATCGGGCAGGAGTGCATAGCTTTCTGCAAAGAACTGTCCCTTACCTACAAGGTTGAGTATCGTGCGGTTTCCCCACATATCATTGCTTTCAATAGTAACGCCGCCTGCCGTGACAAAGCAGAGCTTATCGGTGATCTCTCCCGATGAAAATATCATCGCACCTTTATTGTATTTCTTTTCGGCTGCATTAAGGGCTTTCAGAAGCTCAGATATTTCGGTATCATCAAAGCCCTTGAACAGTATCGAATTTTGCAAAACTGAAATATCCATATTTTTCTCCCAAAATGTTGTAATTACAACATACTTTCTCCTTTGATTATACTATAATGGATACAGAAAGTCAAGGAGGTATGGCTATGATACGGAAAATAATTGAGATAGACGAAGAAAAATGCAACGGCTGCGGTCTGTGTGCGAAGGCTTGCCATGAGGGGGCAATCGCTATCGTAAACGGCAAGGCTAAGCTCATGCGTGACGATTTCTGCGACGGCTTCGGTGACTGTCTCCCTGCCTGTCCTATGGACGCTATCCACTTCACCGAGCGTGAAGCGGCGGCTTATGACGAAAAGGCGGTACAGGCAAACAAGCAGAAAAAGTCCGCTTGCAGCGGTTTCACTTGTCCGGGGTCTGCATTGCAGAGCTTTACGCCAAAAGAAGATGACAGCGATGTTCGTGTTCCAGGCTGTCTGCGACAGTTCCCGATACAGATAAAGCTCCTGCCCACAAATACACCTTATTTCAACGGTGCTGATCTGCTTATCGCTGCCGATTGCACAGCTTACGCCTACGGAAACTTCCACTATGATTTTATCAAAGGCAGGATAACGCTCATCGGCTGTCCGAAGCTCGATGCCGTTGATTACGCTGAAAAGCTGACGGAGATATTCAGAAATAACGATATAAAGAGTATTACCCTCACAAGAATGACAGTGCCGTGCTGCGGCGGTATGGAGTATGCGATAAAAAAAGCAATCGAAGCAAGCGGCAAGGACATTCCGCTTGAAGTTGCAGTCATTTC
>DBYI01000083.1:0-124204 GCA_002310115.1 Ruminococcus flavefaciens | reverse complement strand
GAAACAGCAGGCTGTAAGGGTTGTACTGCTTGCGGTGTCTGCGGTAAACAGCCTGAGGTCGCAGCAATGCAGGACTTGCTTGTGTACGTTACAAAGGGACTGTCTGCGTTGACAACTCAGCTCCGTGCAGAGGGAAAGACTGTCGATAAGACTGTTAATCATCTTATCAGCGTGAACCTGTTTATCACGATCACCAATGCCAATTTCGATCTTGACAGCATTACCGCTAAGGTTACTGAAACACTTGCAGTCAAAGAAGAATTGCTCGGACATGTGCAGAATAAAGAATCACTCCCCGAAGCAGCTCTTTGGAACGGTTCGGACTATACCGAGAAAGCAAAGACTGTCGGCGTACTTGCAACAGAGAATGAGGATATACGCTCTCTGCGTGAGCTGATAACCTACGGTCTGAAAGGACTTGCGGCATATACAAAACACGCAAACGCTCTGCTGAATGATGATGAGGAGCTTGATGCTTTCTTACAGTCGGCTCTTGCTAAAACACTTGATGACAGTCTGTCGGTCGATGACCTTGTGGCTCTCACGCTGGAAGTCGGCAAGTACGGCGTTCAGGGTATGGCTGACCTTGATGCTGCAAATACTACAGCATACGGCAATCCTGAGATCACGACAGTTGATATCGGTGTCCGCAAAAATCCTGCAATACTGATCTCAGGTCACGATCTGAAAGACCTTGAAATGCTCCTTGAGCAGACAAAGGATACGGGAGTTGATGTTTATACGCACTCGGAAATGCTACCTGCGCATTATTATCCGTTCTTCAAAAAGTATCCGCATTTCGCAGGAAACTACGGCAATGCGTGGTGGAAGCAGAATGAGGAATTTGAGAGCTTTAACGGTCCGGTGCTGATGACCACAAACTGCATCGTTCCGCCGAAGGACAGCTACAAGGACAGGCTTTGGACAACAGGTGCCGCAGGCTATCCGGGCTGTAAGCATATTGACGCACTCTACGGCGAAGTCAAGGACTTTTCATCGATTATCGAACAGGCTAAAAAATGTCCTCCGCCGACTGAAATCGAAACAGGCTCTGTTATCGGCGGTTTTGCCCATGAACAGGTATTTGCACTTGCCGATACAGTTGTAGAAGCTGTAAAATCGGGGGCTATCCGCAAATTCGTAGTCATGGCAGGCTGTGACGGCAGAGCGAAGTCCAGAAGCTACTATCAGGAATTCGCAGAGAAACTGCCGAAGGATACGGTCATTCTCACCGCAGGCTGTGCGAAGTACAAGTACAACAAGCTTAATCTTGGTGGCATCGGCGGTATTCCCAGAGTGCTTGATGCAGGACAGTGCAATGATTCTTATTCTTTGGCGCTAATCGCCCTGAAACTGAAAGAGGTATTCGGGCTTGATGATGTGAATGATCTGCCTATCGTTTACAACATCTCATGGTATGAGCAGAAAGCAGTCATCGTACTCCTTGCTCTGCTGTATCTCGGAGTGAAGAATATTCACCTCGGACCGACTCTGCCAGCGTTACTGTCTCCGAATGTGGCAAAGGTTCTTGTGGACAGTTTCGGCATTGCGGGTATTACGAATGTTGACGATGATATGAGGATTTTCGGCTTATGAGAAGAAAAGACCGTGAAGTGACCGATCTCAGCGAGATCATAGAGATCATGAAAAACTGCGATGTGTGCAGGCTGGCTCTGAATGATGACGGCTTTCCGTACATTCTGCCGCTGAATTTCGGTATGGCGGTGAACGGAGATAAGATCACGCTATATTTTCATAGTGCGTTGGAAGGCTATAAGGTTGGGCTTATCCGGAAGGACAACAGAGCGACATTTGAAATGGACTGCAAGCGTGAGCTGCAATACTTTGAGGATAAGGGCTACTGCACTATGGCATACGAAAGCGTGATCGGCAGAGGCCATATCCGTATCCTGCCGGAAGAAGAAAAACTGCCTGCGCTGAAACTGCTCATGGCGCATTATCATGACGGAAAGGATATGCCATTCAGCACAGTGGCGATACCGAGAACGCTTGTCTATGCTTTGGATGTCGAAAGCATAACAGGTAAAAGAAAGCCCGTGAAGCAATCCTGACTTTGATCCCGGTACTGGAATAAAAGTCGTTGAAATCGTGGTTGACAGCGTTATTGGACATAAGCTGACTAAAGTCTTTTTATAAATGAGTAACCCCGCATCAAGTGATGTGGGGTTACTCATTTTTAATACTGATTGATACTTGTGAACTGGCTGTTCAGCTTGTCATACAGTTCATATACTGCTGGATCAGCTTTCTGCAATGCATCAGGTTCTACAGCTTTCAGACGATCGTCAGCTATCTTTAACTTCCGTTTCAGAAAATCAACAGTCAGTTCGTAGGAGTTCATCTCGAAAATGAGCTGAACGGTATCTGATGATACGCACTCGCTTCTGTTAACATTTTCGCCAAGTTCCATGTTATCTACGGCATCAGCGAAAATATGGAATCGCTTGACAGCCTGTCTGACTTCTTCCTGATAATAATCCTCTTCTATAGCGTTCTTGGAGAAGAAAACATCTCTGGTACGGAGAACCTCTGTGGAGAGAAGCGCTTCTGCCTGCTTTTGGATAACTGATTCAATAGCATTGATACGTTCCGGAGTGAAAGTATCATCACCTCTGAATTTAAAGGAGAAATCGCAGATTGTCTTGACACGGTCACGAAGTGAGTCATTCATCGCCATCTGACCGATACGGGTGAAGTCATCACCAAGAACTGGTGCATATTCAAACAGCTTGTCGGCGATATTTTCGAAGTCTGCCATTGAAACATATGGCAACATAGAAAGATTCAGGTCGAATACAGGAGCCATTCCTTTGATCTCAAGGGTGTCATTGTCAAAGAGAACACCGTAGTTTCCAGCGTGTCGGTCCTGATTGAAGCAGAGAGAATCCACTACGAGCATTTCACGGAAAGCCTGTGATGCGCCGATGCTTTCAAAATAATCGAAAACATCCTGCAAGCCTTTGGCCTTCATTAGCTTTGAGAAGGAAGCATAACCGTACTGTTCGTTAGTGAAGAGATTGCACTTGGCGGCAAGCTTATCATGAAGCAGTACTGTGTGATACGGAACATAATTATCCGGACTGATAATGGCAGCGATTTCCGATGCCAGCATTTCACAGTATGGCTCCAAGCCCGGTCCGTATTCGTTACCACGCTTGTAAATGAAGATATCTGAACCGAAGCTGCCGGGCTTATCTTCCTTTCGGAAGCACTTACGAAAGGAGCCTTCACAGGCAAGCTCCGGTGATGTGGACGAGAAATCAGCAACATACAGACCAACGCCTTCAAAAGCAAGACGGGAGATCGTCTCAGTGAACTGGTTGCTGTAAAGCGATACCTGTTCCCATGTCAGGCTTTCATTGTCTGATTTTATCCAGAACGTGTCATTGATCGTTGCTGCGTGTGTTGTCCTGATAAAGCCTTCGTTATCATCACAGCCCATCTGACGCATGATCTTCTGTAGGTAGGCATTGTGTTTTGAGGATTTGCGGCTGTCGAGCCATGTGTTGATGTCATCGAAGCCATATGGTAGTTTTCCAATACGTTCAACCTCGATAAACAGGACTTCATCAGAGAAAGCAGTGGCGGGCTTTTTTTCAAATGTTGCAACAACATTGTTCTTATTCATTAAGAAATACATGATCTGACAGCCCTCCTTAGTTCTATAATCCTTTATATTATAGCATACTTTCTGCGGTATATCAAGAGTTTTGATGGAGAAAAAGCAGGGAGGCTTAAATGAGTAACCCGTATCACTAAGCTTTGGTTCAGTGGTGGGGGATTTTATATTCTTCATCGACTTAGTAGCTTCGATTCCTTCTGATTGACTTTTTCTCTCTTATGTGCTATAATGAGTGATAAGAGGATAGCTTTCCTCCACGCTGTATTATGACCGATTATGGAGAGTATTATAATGCAAATTAGAGCGTATAGTAAAAATGATATTGAACAGATGATTGCTATTTGGAATGAAATAGTTGATGAAGGTATTGCATTCCCGCAAGAGAATCTGTTAGACGATAATACCGGAAGCCAGTTCTTTGCTTCTCAAAGCTACTGTGGTGTAGCAGTCGATGAAGATGATTCTATCGTTGGACTCTATATCCTTCATCCGAATAATGTCGGTCGTTGCGGTCATATTTGTAATGCAAGTTATGCGGTTTCATCCATTTGCCGTGGGCAGCATATTGGAGAAAAGCTCGTCAAGGACTGTATTCAAAAAGCAAAAGAATTAGGCTTTCTGGTCTTACAGTTTAATGCCGTAGTGGAAACCAATATTCATGCAAGACATCTTTATGAACGTATAGGGTTTAAGCAATTAGGAGTTATCCCGAAGGGATTTAGAATGAAGGATGGGCATTACGAGAATATATGTCCGTACTATATTGAATTGTAATACTTGGAAATGAATACCCACAAAGCACTTGCTCCGACAGGTGCTTTTTTCATGCCCTCACGGAGGAGGTGAAGCGCCTGCGGGTGGCGGCGTACTGCCGTGTGTCAACGGACAATGAGGAACAGGCATCCAGCTACGAGGCGAAGATTCAGCATTATGAGGAATTTATCAAGACGAATCCGGAGTGGGAGTTCGTCGGTGTGTATGCTGATGAAGGCATCAGCGCTACCAATACCAAAAAGAGAGAGCAGTTCAATGCTATGATCGAAGACTGCAAGCTGGGGAAAATAGATATGATATTTACGAAGTCTATAAGCCGCTTTGCCAGAAATACCTTGGACTGTCTGCAATATATCCGTCTGCTGAAGGAGATCAACATTCCGGTTTTCTTCGAGAAGGAGTCCTGATAACCATTATGGCGTCACTCGCGCAGCAGGAATCGGAGTCGCTCAGCAAGAATACGAAAATGGGTATCCAGTACCGCTTCCAGCAGGAGAAAGTCATGGTAAATGCAAAACACTTCCTCGGCTATGATAAGGACGAGGAAGGTCATCTGATCATTAATCCTGCAGAAACAGAGATAATTAAACGTATTTTTCGGGAGTACCTTGAAGGCTTCAGCTGCCAAAAGATAGCACGAGGATTGGAGCGAGACGGTATTCTGACTTCAAGAGGCAATCCAAGGTGGCATGATAGCACCGTCCGAAAAATATTGGAGAACGAGAAGTATATGGGAGATGCGCTCCTGCAAAAGACCTATACCATAGATTTCCTGAACAAGAAAAGGGGAAAGAATAACGGTGTTCTGCCGCAATACTACATCGAGGACGACCATGAAGCAATTATTCCGAAAGAGATATACATGAAGGTGTAGGAAGAAATGGCACGTCGATCGTCAGAACGTGATAAGAACGGCATTCGCAGAGGCTTCAGCGCTAACAATCCTTTTTCTCAGATAATTACCTGCGAGTGCTGCGGAGCACAGTACCGGAGAATCCACTGGTATAACCACGGAAAGAAGTCGATAGTATGGCGGTGCAAAACCCGAATGGAGGATAAAACTGTCTGCAATTCCCGAACCATTCACGAAGAATTATTGCAGCAGGCGTTTGTTGATGCGCTAAATGAGATGATCGAGAATAGCGACGGATATTTGTCCCACCTAAAGGAAAACCTGAAAACAGCCATAAATCTTTGTAATCCGCAGTCGGCAGAAGCCATTACAGCAAGAATGAATCAGTTGCAGCAGGAGCTGATAGACTGAACGGAGAGCAGACAGAACTATGATGACCTTGTGGAAGAAATTCTTCTGCTGCGTGAACAGCAGGAGCAGACTAATATGGACGAAGCTGCCAAAGCTGAGCACCGGGACCGTATACAGGCGCTTTGCAACTTCATTAATTCCCAGCCGCGCACCATCACGAAGTTTGATGGGACGCTGGTGAGGAAGCTGCTGAAAGATGTGAAAATATGCGATGTTTTTATCGAGTTCCGGTTTAAGTCCGGGACATCGGTTATTATTGAGAAGTGAATTGCAAACTATCCACGTAATTAAACGCAGATGGCTTACATAGTCATCTGCGTTAGTTTTATGCAGTTTTGGGAGATTTCTTCTTTTCACGCAAAAGCAGACCAATAAAAACGACCACGAGCAAAATCATTGTAGCATATTCAAATACACTTGAAATCATTCCAAGATCAGCGTTTTCGGGGATATTGCCCTGCGCGAGGAGTTCACCCCAAGCACCTTGACTCTGATTAAACATGAAATGAGCCACAACCGCTGGAAATACGCTGTCTGTCTTTTTCGTCAGCCACATCAGGAATGTGCCGAAGCAAGTTAGCAACAGCAATCTTCCGCCGCACATCATCAGCGAATATGAAAGTGTACATTCACCGTCAAGCCAGCCTGCCATATCCATTGGAAGATGCCATAGACTCCACACTATACCGCCAATAAGGCAGGTGACGAATGTTCCGAACAATGGCTCCATTTTCTGATTCATATACCCACGCCAGCCAAGCTCTTCACCGAGAAGCCCTATGGACTGCACGGCTGTCAATGAAGCAAGCATGAACACGGTTGCCAGTACTTTCTGAAACGTGAAGCCTCTGAGCCAGCTACTGTGTCCGCTTATGATAACTGGGAGTAGGATTCGCACTGAGAAGAATATCAGTGGAAGTCCGAATGCCAGCAGATACCATTTGAGATTTCCACTGAGATTCAGATGCAGCTTCATATCACGGAAGCCTTCTTTTGTGACTGCCCTTGTGATAAGGCTTGCTATCGCAGGAGAAAATGAGAACAGGCAATAATATATGATGAAAAATACCGTGTTCGATTCGTTCATCGGCTTAATAAAAACGAAGTAAAGCAAAACAAACAAGGAAACGATCAGAAGAAAAATACCGAGCCGCTTTGCGTTTTCTTTTTTAGCTGTCATACTGCTCCACCCCTTTCAGATACAGCCTGCAAGTGATGCGGTAGGAGAGATAGTACAACGCAAGGCACAAGACAAGACCTACCGACAGTATCAGTGAGCTGTTTTCCCTGAACAGATCTTTTGCGGTATCTATTATATGATCTATGTGTTCTGTGCTGAAAATAAGCACCGCACCAAGAATAATTGCAAGCGTGACCATACAGATCAGTTTGATGATGCTGCCTTTTTTACTTCCGAAGCGATAGGTGAACGGAATGTCTATCGCACGAAAGAGTATCTGCGTAAAACCGAGCAGAAGAGCGATACTGCTTATTGAACCGATATCTTTTGATTTCATATCAGCGGCGACCGCACAATAGCCCATATCCACAAATTGCAGTGAAAACAGAAACAATACTATCATTCCGAATATCATCTCATATTTTACACGAAGAAATCCTTTGTAGCCATCAGCAGTTGCGGTTATCCAGTACCCCCACAGCTTGTGGTCATCACCGCGCAGTACCAGCAGCTGCAAAGCCCCTGCTGCAAGGAAGCCGGCGATAAGTCCACCGATACGAAGTGCGATATTATCCGCGCTTGTTATCTGTTCACGCAAAAGCAGAAGCGCAAGAAGCGGGGC
This sequence comes from Ruminococcus flavefaciens, assembly GCA_002310115.1. GTDB lineage: Bacteria > Bacillota > Clostridia > Oscillospirales > Ruminococcaceae > Ruminococcus > Ruminococcus flavefaciens_K. The sequence continues at coordinate 116,721 of DBYI01000083.1, read as the reverse complement.
GAAGCCGCAAGGTATCATAGAGAGAATAAACCAGCGGTTTTGCTTCCATTCCTTGTAAACAAGTCCTGTCATTACGACTCTCTCCTTTCATGCGACCTCCACATCGCAAGGAAGAATAATACACATAAAACAACAAATACGGCTAATATGCAAAGCGATGTTTTCCAAGAACACAAAAAAGCTTCAAATTTGTTTACCGCTTCTTCCGAGATCATAGTACCGTTCTCAACAGGCTTCTCAGTTTTATTCATTCCAGGAAACAAGCCAAAAACTTTAAACACAGCTCCTGCACCTACAAAAGCAATTACGCTTATCAGTTTCAACTGTTTTTTATCGTTTGCAAACATAATGATATAGATGTATGCAATATCGACAAGCATCACCGCACAGACAGCTCCAAGATAAATATTCAGCATCCGGCAGATAGGATCAATTCCCTCTACTGCAATGTTGATACCCGATACGATGTTGCATACCATTAAAAAAGCCGCTGATAACAGTCCGAAGAACAGGATATAGCATAGCTTTGTCAGCAAATCGGACAATGCTTGCTGTTTCGCAGTTGGCGGGAGGATAAAGGAATACCGCTTCCACCCCGAATTGATATCCGCTTTCTGCAAGCCGTTGTTTGTGCCAGCCAAGAAACCGCCTGTCAGTGCGACAACACCAGAAGCAAGCCAAACTATACTAAGCAGATCCTCGTCCATTTCCGAAGCTCCTGATAGTCCACCGATCACTATTGGCAGCAGCATCAGCAGCGACAGCAGAAGAAACAGTATCAGCATAAGGATACAGCGCTTACGAGTCAGCTTTAATTCACGATATATAAGCGATTTGTAAAGTTTCATTATGACCACTCCTTTGCGTCACGGTGAACATAATATAGCATGATATCATCAAGGCTTGCAGGGTCTATCACGCAGTCGCGGTACTTATACCCCGCGTTCTCGCGGTCATTCACCATGACCTCCGCACCGAAATTATTGGTGCGTATGCTGACGATATCCTCATTGTCAATTTCTTTCAGCTTGTCCTTACTGCATTTGATAATACCGTGCTTCTCAATCACTTCGTCCTTATAGCTCGTCAGTAGGATCTTTCCCTTGTCGATGAAAGTCACCATATCTGCTATCTTTTCAAGGTCTGAGGTGATATGTGAGGACATCAGGATAGAGCGCTTGTCGTTTTGCAGATACTCCATGAAGATGTGTAGTATCTCGTCACGCACAACGGGGTCAAGACCTGTTGTTGCTTCGTCCATGACAAGCAGCTCGGCATTATGCGACAGCGCACATGCTATCTGCAATTTCATTTTCATACCCTTTGAGAACTGTCCTATCTTCTTTTTCATAGGAAGCTGGAAACGCTCGATGTACTTCATATAGGCAGAGTTATCCCATTCAGGGTACATACCCTCAAATATCTTTGCCATATCCTTAGCATTGAAAACATCATGGAACGGCAGCTCGTCAAAGACTACCGCTATGCGCTTTTTTATCGCTGTTTCGTCCTTTATATGGTCAAGACCGAGCAAGCGTATCTCGCCGCTGTTGATGTCCGTAATATGCAGCAGACTGCGGATAGTTGTGGTCTTGCCTGCACCGTTCTGTCCGATAAAACCCATGATACAACCCTTCGGCACATCAAAGCTGATGTTATCCAGCGTAAAGCCGTCATATTTCTTGGTAACGCCCTTGATCTCAATGGCATTTTCGTAATCGTTCATGTTATTCCCCTCCGTTTACAAGGTCAAGCAATTCGTGAAGCTCTTCCATCGTGATGCCTGCCTTTTGAGCAGTATCACTTGCTTCCATAAGCAGGGCTTCGATACGCTTGATCTGCTCTTCACGATAGAGCTCTAAATTCTGTGCCTTGACGAATGAGCCTTTGCCTGTGTAGCTTTCAATAAAGCCGTCACGTTCAAGCTCTTCGTAGGCGCGTTTCGTTGTCATAAAGCTGATACGGAGTTCTGTCGCCAAAATACGCATAGATGGCAGAGCTTCGCCTTCTTTTAGCTTTCCCTCCAGTATCATAGTCTTTATCTGGTTAGCTATCTGCAAATAGATAGGTTCACCTGATGAGTTGCTGATGTTTATATTCATAATTGGTGTACACTCCTTTGGGGTTAAGGCTTTCACAACATTTGCAACTGCTATGAAAGTCTAAATTGTATAACCTCTATGTATACAATTATAGCAATTGCGTTACAGTTTGTCAAGGGTTTTTGAAAAATGATCAAAAAAAGGAAGATACTTCATAATAAGGAAGATACTTTTTCTTCTACTGGCAGAGGATGAAACAGCGGCAGGTTGAGAATATTTCTGATGAAAGGCAAGTAGTATTTGAATAGAAATGAGTAGCCCCGTATCACTGAATTAGTGGTACGGGGCTCTTTTTTAATACTGGTTTATATTCGTGAACAGGCTGTTCAGCTTAGCGTATAACTCATGTACTGCCGGATCAGCTGCCTGCAATGGATAAACAGATTAGTCATTATTCTTCCCTGCTGATATAATCATTCATAAGACGGCCGTCTCCGCTTTCAATAAAAACTTCATTTCCGTTTTCATCGTATTCATACACATCATAGACACTGTTGAGGTCATACTTATTACTGCTATGAATATGAACACACGGAACAAGCTTTCCGTCCTGCCATTTATATTTATAATACTCGCTTGTATTATTTTTATTATCATCGGAATAAGCATGAAGCATATTCGGATTGTTGTAATATTTTTCTACACGATCACCGAGGGTATTGAGTTCGTCCCAGAGGATATACTGACCGGTTTCGGGAATATAGTGATAATGTTTGTATTTATTGCTTTCGCCGGTAGTAGAATTGTCATAAGGTATAGCGAGGTCATCATGTCCGTCGCCGTCCCAGTCATCAACATGCAGGTAGCATTCCGGATCACGTATCTCAAAATCAGGTGCTACAGCTCCATGTTCATTCACATACGCCTTTACTTCGTCTATCATTTCAATAATATTCACATCTGTTATTTCCTGTATGACTTCTTTTCCTTTCATGACAAACACAGAATTTCCTTTTACTGTGAAATAATCGAGGTCTGTTTCAGTTTTTATGACCTCATGTTCAGAAGAATCCAGATAGTCAGAAGAATCCAGATAGTCGCGGCTGACGAGATATTTCATTCCGTCCTCTGTGATCTCATAGTTATCGCATACAATATCGTCTCCGAGATAATATTCCTTTCTTTCCCCTACTAGAGATATCAAACTGTCTTTCCACGCATATATATTATGGACATAAGCAGACATTATTCCGGTTACACATTCAAGATGATTATCGTCAGTAACTTCCATTAATGGGCTGTTTCCGTCTGAAACGGCGAGAGCATCAGTCTTTTCAAGCTGTTCTTTTTCGGGGACATATAAATAATACACTCCGGTACTCTTAAACTTATCAGTCATAATAAAAATGTCATCATAGCCGTCAAAATTGTAGTCGGCAACATGAAATTTAAACGAATCGTCAGCATCGCTTTCCACCTGAACAGTATTGCATTCCCTGCCGTCCATGATGAAAGTGACGTTATTTCCGTCAGATTTGTAAGTAAGTATTCCGGTTCTTGAAGATTTTGTAGTTTCGGGCTGTGAAGCAGTTTCTGTCTGAGCTGATGCAGTTGCATTTCCCTCTGAAACGGCTTCCTGTGTATTTTTTCCGGAACAGCCTGAAAGAAACATAATAGCTGAAAGTGTCAGAATTATTTTTTTCATATTATTACCTGCTTTCCGGCGGATAATATCCGCCATTATAAATATTTGGAATTAGTATTGCATATGTTATGTAATTATTTTTAAAGTCTTTGAAAAGTGAGGTCAGAAACATACAGAGGATATAAATATTCTTCGTCTTAATCGTCAGTGATCCAATACATCAAGTATTGATAGTTGCTGCGTGTGTTGTTCTGATAATGCCTTCGTTATCATCACAGCCCATCTGACGCATTCATTTTGTCTGAGTGATTGTTGATCATTCCATTTTCTTCAATAATGTCTTTTTCTCCATTTCATGATCTGTTTTTGGAAGCACAATTCGCATCTGAATCGAATAGAAACTAATGTTATTCAAACGCTTCCAATTCACTGCAAAGCGCAATGAAATCGTCATAAACAGTAATTGTCTGTAAATAGCGATAATCAAGAATATCCTGATGCACGATGCCGCAGAAAATCAGAATCCCACAACGGAACTGTAACAAAACCCGTTTGATAGTTGTATTTCAGCGGTTCATACTTGTTAATATTGGAACGGAAATACTTGACCTTTGCCATGCAAAGTTTATTAATACGAAATAGCAGACCGATCAAATCTGTTCTTTCAAAAAACGCATCTTTGAAAATGAGGTGTTTGTGTGAGTTCTCTCGGTCAGAATACCACGCATTGTTTTCGTTTATCAGGTAGTACTTTTCAACCAGCATCATTTTTTCATCCATCGTCATCGCTCCTCTCTGTGTGACAACATTTTTAAGCACTCAACCCTACCTCTCAATCGCAATTTTTGATTAGTGCTGTTTCGCTCTGTTTTTCGGGCTTTTTAACAAGTGACAGCATTTCTGCACACTTAAAAGTTACAAACAGTAGTTTTAAGCACTAAAAATCGAGTACTTAAAACTACTGTTTTGGTTAGCGAGTGCGCCGAAATGCTGTCTGTATCTCTTTAGGTGATATTACGTGTTCCCGCATACAGAAAATGAGTGCTTATTTTGGTTGTTTACTGAACTGCAAAATGCCAATTATCCGCGATAAATCGGCGTTTCAGGATTTTTGCCTTGTCAGCAAAACTACGCACTCAACGTGACCTGTTCGAGGAAAAAGATCAACACCACAAACTTTATTAACATAGAACCCTTTATCCGCAAGAAGTTTCGCATCACGAGCGGCCGTAGCGGGATTGCAGGATATCATGATTATCTTCCGCGGAGCAGCCTTCGAAATAATATCTATTGTTTGAATTGAGCAGCCTTTTCTCGGAGGGTCAACCATGATTATATCAGGACTGCAACCTTTTTTTCGAAGATTGCTGAAAACTTCGCCTGCATCGCCACAGTAAAATTCCGCATTAGGAATGTTGTTCAAGGCAGCATTCTCAATAGCGTTTTCTACAGCCTGTTGTACGATCTCAACACCTATTATTTTAGTTGCTTTGTGAGCCATAGAAAGTCCGATTGTTCCAGCACCGCAGTAAAGGTCGGCAATAGTCTCGTTTGCCATAGGTGATGCGTATTCCAGTGCCTTTGCGTAGAGTTTTTCTGCTTGCAATGTATTGACCTGATAGAATGAAAGGGGAGAGATATTAACCTTATTTCCACACATTGTATCGGAAATAGTATCGCTTCCCCAAAGTGTAACACACTTGTCACCGAGAATAACATTCGTCTTGTCGGGATTAATGTTCATGACTATGCTTTTTATATCACTGAACATTTCTGTAAGAATTCTGCAGATCGCTGAGAACTGACGTGAAATGTCCTTACGTACCACAAGACAGACCATTATCTCACCTGAGTGAGCTCCTCTGCGTATGTAGATATGCCGCATGATACCAGTATTTTTACATTCGTCATACACTGGAAGTTTCTTTTCGTTTATATATGATAGTACAGTTTCGAGAATCTTTCTGAAAATCTCGGGCTGCAATGCGCAGTCTGTCACAGGAACGAGTCTGTGACTTCTAGGGGCATAAAATCCACATACAGCCTTTCCATCTATGCTTGCAATGGGATACTGAGCCTTATTGCGGTAATGCTCTGTATAATCAGCTGAAAGAAAGCTTTCATACTCGGGCGAAAGACCACCTATACGTTCAAAAGCGTCATGGACGAGCTTGTTTTTTGTCCTGCACTCAGCTTCATAAGTAATATGCCTGAAAATGCATCCACCACATTTTTTATATACAGCACATGCGTTTTCGGTACGATCTGGGGAAGGTACGATTACTTTTTCAACAATGCCGAAAGCATAGCTTTTAAGCACCTTGACTATTTTTATTTCAGCAATATCTCCAATAGCTGTTCCAGGCACAAAAACTGCCATGCCATCAGCACGGCAGACGCCGTTTCCTTCGGCGGTCAGGTCTGTTATCTCAGTTTTAAAAATTTGATTTTTTTCAGGCATTCCCTGACCTCCTGTTTCTTTTCCATGAGTTTATCGAAACTTCGTATGTACTCATAAGGGAATTTATAGTTGTGTATCCGTTCTATTCTGTTGTTTTCGTACAGAAGCTTTGTAGAAGCCGCGCAGCCAGCGCCCAGAATAGTCTGAGTTTCGTCCATAATAAAGATATTGTAATAGCTTTCAAAGCCTTTTTTGGCGTATCCTACATTTTCGAGGTTATCAACGGTGTTTTTCTGACGATACATATAGTATGGCAGGTAACCATGAGACGTCAACGCAGGAATACTGTAGTCTACCATTTCTGCCGCAGGATTTGAGCAGTTCATATTTCCGTCTGCAAAAAGCGTTGCCGAACGCTTGATAGTCAAAGTATGTACCGTTATACTTTCAGGGGAAAGGTCTATTATCTTATCGAGAGTATTTCGGAAGCTATCTGCTGACTCTGTTGGAAGACCAGCGATAAGATCAGTATTTATATTAGTAAATCCAACTTTTCTGGCAAGTTCAAAGGCTTTCAAAGCGTCCGCACCTGAATGCTTTCTGCCGATGACTTTGAGTACATCGTCGTTGAGAGTCTGCGGATTTACGGATATGCGACCTGCGCCAAGTTCTTTGATAACGTGAAGCTTTTCCTCGGTAATAGTATCTGGCCGTCCCGCCTCTACGCTATATTCGCGGACTTTTCCAATATCAAAATTTTTCTCTACAGCTTCCATGATACTTTTCAGGTCATCAGCCGAAAGAGATGTTGGAGTTCCGCCTCCGAAATAGATAGTATCTATCTTTGTATCGGTCTCTTTAACAATCTCACCTAGAATTTCAAGTTCGCGGCAAAGTGCAGAAACATATTCGGGCATAAGTTTCACAGCTGAGTCCATTGAATGAGAAACAAACGAACAGTAGCTGCATCTTGTAGGGCAGAATGGTATGGAAACATAGAGACTTACTGCCGAACTGTCTATTTTTTCAACGATAGGAAGCTGATTAACCGCTGTATCATAGGCAAGCTGAAGCTTTTTCTCTGTAACTTCATATTTGTCAGACAATCTTTTGAATATCTCGTCTTTTGAAAGTCCCAGTTCCATGAGCTCTAGTACCTTTTTTACGGGACGTATGCCTGTCATAAGTCCCCAAGGTGGTCTGATGCCAGTTTTTTCGGAGAGAATATGGAAAATAAGCCTGCAAAGCTCCTGTTCATTAAGTGACGATTCATCAGTACGGAGACTTCTTGAAACAGCTTCACTGCCTTTGAGCTTTACTTCTGCGGTAATTGTATTTCCATCCTCCGAGACCTCAGCTATTACATATTCATTGCCTTTTATATCCTCACGGGAGTTGCCAAAGGTATAATGAGCCGTACTGAAAAATAGTTTCATTGTGGCTTCAACTTCGTATTTGAAGGAGTTCCTGATGAGGATTATAGGCATTTTGGTATTATCAGTTGTCATTTTTCCCTCTGAACTGTTTCATGTATGGATTGGCTTCACGCTCGTAGTCAAGAGTCGTGCTTTCGTTATGTCCGGGGAGCACTTTGTAATCGCCCTCAAGGTGATATAGGGTATTGAGGGAATAAGCCATAGCTGCTTCACTGCTGTCTGGGAAATCCGTTCTTCCGACTGAACAGCAGAAAAGTGTATCTCCCGAGAAGATAACATCCTCACAAACATAGCAAACGCTACCTCTTGAATGGCCAGGAGTATGAAGAACTCTGAAAGAACAGTCACCGTCATTTATGTAGCAATCTCCGAAAACACAGGTCCAGTCAGTAAGTGGAATGAAACTGATGAAAGACATATTTGCTGCAAGTGAAGCAGATTCACTTGTAAGCATGTGAGCGTCAAGCTCATGAATATAGACTTCAGCTCCAGTAGCCTGATGTACTTCTTCAGCACCGCCTATATGATCAAAATGACCGTGAGTGAGGAGTATCTTTCCTAGACGAAGCTTCTTCATTTTCAGGAATTCCAGCAGAAGTCTGCTGTCACCTCCGATATCTATTGCAACGCAGCGTCCAGGTGCTGTCTCAACTATATAGCAGTTGGAACGTAGAGGTCCGAGCTGTAAATGGTGTATTTTCATGTGTAATTATTCTCCTTAAATGGCTGCTCTTTCAACAGAAATAACGCCCTTGATCTTTCTGAGCTTATCAAATAGATTCTTAAGCTGCTCTGTACTGGAAATAACGATAGTTCCTTCAAAAAGTGCATTTCCGTTTTTTAGTACTCTTGAAGCCGAATGAACGATAGGTACACGGGCTTCAAGAAGTACTGCAGAAATATCGTAAACAAGACCTACACGGTCTACAGCCGTTACCTCAAAGCTTGTCTGCAATTGAGTATCACTGTTGTCAGTCCATTGTATCTCAACCCAGCGTTCAAGCTCTTCTGGATTGTTTCTTGCAAGTGCAGCTTTGTAATTTGTACAGCTGGTTGTGTGTACAGAAATACCATAGCCGCGAGTAATAAAGCCTATTATGTCATCTCCTGGAAGCGGATTGCAGCATTGTGCGAATTTTATGAGCATATCGTCAATCTGATCGAGTATGATACTGCTCCTGCCGTTTGGCTTGGGTTTTATAAGCGGAATTACCGACGGTTCATCCTCGTTTTCGTGTAGTTTCTCGTATTTGTCTTTAAGACGCGGCATTATCTTTGAAAGAGTAATACCGCCATATCCGATGGATGCATAGAAGTCTTCGAGAGTCTCACAGTTATGGCGCTTGAAGTCATCCTGAAGGAACTCGGTATACTGATCTTCTTTGAGGTTGATCCTGTGTCGTTTAAACTCGCGTTCCAGTTCGGTTTTTCCTTCAATGATATTCTCATCGCGGCGTTCTTTTTTGAACCATGAGCGAATCTTTGAACGTGCTTCGTTGGTCTGAACTATATTGAGCCATGCACGGTTTGGTCCCTTTTCGGGATCCTTACTGGTGATGATCTCGCATATCTGACCTGTCTGAAGCTTATAATCGAGGGGGACTATTCTTCCATCCACCTTTGCTCCAGTAGTTTTGTGACCTATCTGTGTGTGTATTCTATAGGCAAAGTCAATGACTGTGGAGTTGATAGGAAGACTTACAGACATTCCCTTTGGAGTCATAACGACAATATCCTCAGGGTCCAGATCTGTCTTTATTATGCGGACTATCTCTTCAACGTCATCGGAGGTCTGCTGAGCTTCTATTACCTGACGTACCCATGCAAGACGATGTTCCATTTTATCCTTGCCCTGTATGCCTTCTTTATACTTCCAGTGGGCTGCGATACCATATTCTGCGGTTTCATGCATATCCCATGTACGTATCTGCACTTCAAAAGGGATTCCTTCCTTTCCGAGAACCGTGGTGTGCAGTGACTGGTACATATTGTTCTTTGGAGTAGAAATATAGTCTTTGAAACGGTTAGGCAATGGTTTGAACATATCATGGATAAGTCCTAGTACATTGTAGCATTCCGCGATAGTTGTAACAATGATGCGGACTGCATATTTATCATATATTTCGTCTATATCCTTGTGATTTATGAATATTTTACGATATATGCTGTAAATGCTCTTTACTCTTCCGTCTATCTGAGGCGGTTGCGCAAATTCCTCGGACTTAAAGCGCTGAGCAATACGGCTCTTAATTATCTCGATAAATGCTTCACGCTCTTCCTTCTTGTTTTCAAGGATATTCTCTATTTCTGAATAGGCATACGGATCAAGGAAATGGAATGCAAGATCCTGAAGTTCCTCTTTCATGGCTCTGATACCAAGACGGTGAGCTATAGGAGCATAAATATTCATGGTTTCCAAAGCGGTATTTCTTTGCTTTTCAAGTGGACGGTACTTAAGTGTACGCATATTGTGCAGACGATCACTGAGCTTGATTATCATTACACGGATATCCTGAGACATAGCAAGAAGTATCTTTCGGATATTCTCAGCCTGCTGTTCTTCCTTGCTTGATGTAGGAATTTTGCTGAGTTTAGTAACTCCGTCCACAAGTAGCGCAACGTCCTGTCCGAAGCGTTTCTTTATATCGTCAAGAGTTGCATTTGTGTCTTCTACTACGTCATGAAGCAGAGCAGCGCAGATAGTATCTGTATCCATTCCAAGTTCCAGCAAAGTATATGATACCGCGAGAGGATGTGTTATATAAGGCTGTCCGGAGGAACGTGTCTGTCCCTCATGTGCCTTCGCAGCAAACTCATAAGCGGAAATAATCTTGCTGACATCGTATTGCTTATCATCCGTAAGTATTTTCTGTATTATCTTCTCAATGGTGTAATCGTCTTTGAAATCGGGAATATCGTTAAGAAAGTCGGATGGGTCCTTGGGAAGAGCCGATTCAGGTATATGTATTTCTCTCTCCGGATGTTTGAGATTTGATACATTCATGTCATCTGTCATATCTATTCTCCTTATCTATGGCTTGTCCGAGCTTGCTTCTGAGAGAAACGAGTACGGGAGCCGAGTCCAGATCGGCTTTCTTGTTTACGCTGATCTTGTTTATCTTAGAGTCAGAGCTGGAAACAGCTATAAGTCCCAGTTGTCTCAACGCTTCGATGGAAACGCAGAATTTACAATAGTTTATACTCTTATCATTGAGGCTGATATAAAGGGAATCGGTATTTATACCGATATCGGGGATGGCCTTGTATATTTTTACAACATCATCGCGTGACGGGTTCATGCTTGGATAGTAGTTGTTCGGAAGTTCCTCACCGCGCAGAAATGCTTCAAAAGCGCGCTGTGCTGCAAAATACCTGCTTTGCTCGAAGGCATGTGGCCTTATGTCACTGATTAATATACTGGGAGATACAGTGCCGCGGAATTCGTTTATTCCAAGTGAAACTATCAAATCACAGATGTCACCGATTGCAATCGGAAGTTCCGATGGTGACTTTCTGAACATGATGGCGTCAGCCTGTGTGAAGCCTACTTTTATGCGGAGTTTTGTATGAACTCCTTCGGAAAGTGGGACTATGTCAATGATCTGGGCATTTTCAATATAGAAAAGAGGTTTTTCGTTATCGGTTCCAAAAGGTTCGAGAACATCTAACCCTCTTATGTTTTCAATGGTAAGCTCCTGAGGAGAGACAGGACTGTCAGCATGAATCTCAGCAAGAGGCATATTTTTATGGCTTTCAAGCGCGTATTTTTCAAGAAGATTGCAGAATGTGTCTTCCATTCCGGATTTTATGGTAAAACCGCCAGCACCAGGATGTCCGCCGAATTTTTCAAGAGCTTCAGAGGCTGCGCTGAGTGCTTCGAATATGGAAAAATCTCCGAGGGAACGAGCAGATCCCCTTATCTCACCATCAATTTCCGAGGCTATGAAGCATGGTTTGCCGAACTGTTCCACAATACGGGAGGCAACAATTCCGATAACGCCGTGGTGCCAGTCATTTCCGCAAAGGAAGATAACTCTGTTCCTGATAATGTCAGGGGACTTGTCTATCATGGAGTATATTTCGGAAATAATTGAGTTTTCCGTATCTTTACGCACATTATTCAGCCTGTCTAGCTCACGTGCGATATCGATAGCTTCGTCATAATTCTCGCAGAGAAGAAGATCCGCCGCCGTCTTCGGTGAGCCGAAACGTCCCGAAGCATTAATCCTAGGAGCTAAGCCAAATCCGACAGAGCGTGTGTCTACAGACTTGTTTTTAAGTCCACAGACTTCTTTAAGAGCCATTATCGCAGGGCGGTCTGAGTTGCTTATAAGCTCGAGACCGTATGAAACAAGGAAGCGATTTTCGCCATTAAGACTGACTATATCAGCAATTGTAGCTATTGCAGCAAGGTCACCGAACTGTTCGAGAGCCATTGTGCAATCGCCTCCATCAAGGGCTGCAACAAGCTTAAGAGCTATCCCCGCACCGCACATTTCCTTGAAAGGAGATAAGCAGTCTTGCCTGTGAGGATCTACTACTGCCTCAGCACGTGGAAGCTGCTCGCCTTGACGATGGTGGTCGGTCACAACTAGTTTCATGCCAAGTGAGTATATATGCTCAGCTTCGGAAATTGCGGAAATACCGTTGTCTACGGTGACTATAAGAGATACTCCATCAGCAGCAATTCTTTCGGTTGCTTTCAGGTTGAGCCCGTAACCTTCCGAGCGTTCAGGTATGTAATAGGTGACATCCGCTCCTGTTTCGAGAAGATAAGAATATAGAATGATTGTGGCGATAATTCCGTCACAGTCGTAATCGCCGTAGATACATATTCGCTCTCCGTTTTCAATAGCGCTGTTTATCGTGTCAGCAGCTTCCTGCATATCCTTAATGAGGAACGGATCGGAAAGCTCATCTACATTAAGACTTTCAATTACCGATTCTGCGGTGGAGTAGCCCTTTGCTGCAAGGGCAGCCGCAGCGAGGGAGCTTACGCCACAATTAAGTACAAGTGCGGAAATGATTTTTTTGTCGGGGATTCCGACACTCCATTTTTTCATATAATGACTCCTGATGAGAAAAAATATAGATATTATTATTATATCACAAAACTGCTCATTATACAACACCAGAGCGCAAAAAAATCAAATTTGTAACTTTGTAACTTGGAAAGACTTATTGATTTTGTTATATATTCGGAAATGAATTATTCTCAATAAAGGAGAACCTTTCCGAGTAAGGTTCTCCCATAGCTTACATATGTACATTTCAATGATATAATAGTACCCAAATGAGCATTCAAATTATGCTCTCTATCTTGATACGAAGCTTTTTGATTATCTTTTTTTCAAGCCTTGATATATATGATTGCGAGATACCTATACTATCAGCGACCTCTTTCTGGGTCTTTTCTTTTCCGTCAATGAGCCCAAAGCGCATTTCCATTATCTCTCTTTCACGATCACAGAGCTCCGCAACGGCGTTTCTGAGTATATCTCGCTCAGCCTCATTTTCAATGCCTTTGTTTACGATATCATCGTCAGTTCCTAGTATATCAGATAGAAGCAGTTCATTGCCGTCGTAATCGATATTCAGCGGCTCGTCTATAGAAAGATCATTGCGATATTGGGAGGATTTACGTAGAAACATAAGTATTTCGTTTTCAATACATCGTGAAGCATATGTAGCAAGCTTTATATTCTTTGTTGGACAGAATGTATTTACAGCCTTGATGAGTCCTATTGTGCCTATTGAAACAAGATCCTCTATTCCAATGCCTGTGGATTCAAATTTTTTCGCGATATATACCACAAGCCGCAGATTATGTTCGATAAGGCAGTTTCGGGCTTCTGTATCGTGAGCAGAAAGCCGCGAAAAGACATCGGCTTCTTCTTCCCTTGTAAGTGGTGGAGGAAGTGTATCCGAGCCGTTAACGTAGAAAACATCGCCTGTAAATCTTATTTTCAGGTACTTCTTGATGATACTGATAATGTTCATGTCTTTTCTCCTTCATCTATATTTTCAGCAGCTTAGGATTGAAAATCGCTTTTCCGTTACATTGTCCGAATCCTATGACAGCGTCTACTGGCTTCCTTCCAGAATTTGAACCATCGCTAATTACTACTTCGTCGGGACGAAATATTGGTATAAGTCCTTTTCCCGAGACAGCAGTACAGGGAATCAGTCGAAAGCCTTTTGGTAGCAGTGAGATATTGAGTTCAGAGCCAGTGAGATCTGAAAAGCTATCTTCGGAGCATATTATCACGGGAGAGCCCGTGAAATAGTCCACAAGAGCATTCCCTGTATCTGCAATTCCGGCAAGTGATATTATTTTGTTTCCAGTTCGGATAAAGACCTTGTAATCTCCGTCGATATCTTTGTCCGTAAATATCCGTACAATTCTTACAGCAAAATACAAAGCTGCAGTAGATACAACAAGTATAATGAGCGAAAAATCTATGTAAAAGCAAGCGTTATTGAAATGTATGAATTCGGGCTTAAGCAAATTGTATACGCCATAGACTGTTCCGGCGAGTACGAAATTTGCTGTGAAGAAAGCGAATGTATTTAGAAAAAGCCTTTTCTTACTGTGAAAGCCGAATGCAAGGACAATTATACTGATTGCTGCTGCAAGCTTTATTAAGAGCGAGAGAAAATTCCCTAGTTCGGGCAGAAGTATAGTCAGCGAGAAAAGGCTGCCATAGACAGAGGCCGCTGCACATCTGCCCGTCCGCAGGGGAGAATGCGTTATCCCTGCGGTTATCCTGAGCAGAAAGAAGTTTACATAGATATTCAGGACTATGAGCACATCGACATATATTGTCTCCACGGTACACCTCCTGAGCTACTGTCTGTAGTATTATTATAATGCAACAAGTCCGTGGAATATGTCATAATCTGTCCGCTGCTCTAAATAAAAAATTCAGGGTATCCAAAAAGGACACCCTGAAATAGAATGTGTTGACTTATGTTTGCAGAAAATAGTGCTTCTTACCTAAGAAAAGGCAGTGCAACTGCACCTATTATCATTATTCCGGCAAGAACAAGGATTATAACTCTCATCCATGGTTTCATATTTCTGTTCATTTTGATCACTCCTTAATGTCTTTTTTTCATGCGTTTTTTTCGGTCAGGTATGTAATCGGAGAATATCTCCGCTCTTTTTTTGTTACCATAAGCTTTCTTTTTTCGGTCAAAATGTGGCTTCTCATTTGAGCGGCGGTTTCTGAATTTGTCACTGTCGCTTCCCTTGTAAAGCTTTACTTCCACCTTATTTCCATTGATTTTGATTGAGTCTGTACTTTCGATTATATATTCAGATTCAGCTTCAGGAACTTCAACGGTGGTGTGTTCATCGAAAATGTCAATTTTGCCAAAATCACGTCCAGTCATGCCTGTTGCGTCAACAAGGGCACCGAGTATAAAATTAGGGGCTATTCTGCGGTTCCTGCCGACATTTATAACTATTTTTACGGTCTTTGCACCACTGTTTCTGCCCTTCTTGAGAGGACGTGCACTTTCTAGATCAGGTAGAGCTTCAGTTTCATTTTTCAGAAGCTTTTCAATAACTCTTGCCGCAGCTTCACGGTAATCTATCCCCTGTGAAGCAAGCCTGTCAAGAATATCATATGCGTTATGGCCGGCCTGAGCTTCAGTTATGTCCTTGACTAGTGATTCCTTCTTCATAGCTATGATATCGGATTTTTCAGGCAGTGGCATTTCACGTATCTCAGCATGTGTATATTTCTCAATTGCTCTCAGGTCATAAAGTTGCTTTCTGCCGCTAATAAGGGTATAGGCTGTACCTGTTCTGCCTGCGCGTCCTGTTCTTCCTATTCTGTGTATGTAGTATTCGTTGTCCTGTGGAAGGTCATAGTTGAAAACCGCATCAATTCCGCTTACATCGATACCTCTTGCGGCTACGTCAGTTGCAACGAGTATTTCCGCAGTCTTGTTCTTGAAACTGTTCATTACCTGCGTACGTTGTATCTGTTTCATATCACCGTGAAGCCCAGCTGCACGGAATCCGCTTTTAACGAGTTCTTCAGTGAGCTGATCTACCATGACCTTGGTATTACAGAAGACCATAGCTGAGGCAGGTTTGTATGCGGCGAGAAGAAGCTTTAATGCATCAGTTTTACGTCCCATTGCAACTTCAAAGTAGAATTGTTCAATGAGTTCAACTGTTTTCTGCGCAGTCTTTATCTTTATATGTACTGGATCAGTCTGATATTTTTCCGTTATTGCCATTATTTCCTTTGGCATTGTTGCTGAAAAAAGTACTGTCTGCCTGTTATCAGGAACATCTGCAAGTATTGACTCGATATCCTCACGGAAACCCATATTTAACATTTCGTCGGCTTCGTCAAGTATCACTGTGCGGATACTATCGAGCTTGAGTGTTCTTCTGCGGATATGGTCCATTACACGTCCTGGAGTGCCGATAACTATATTCGCACCGCGCTTGAGCTCGTGTATCTGTTTTTCCATGCTGGCTCCGCCATAAATCGCAGAGGATTTTACACCCTCCTTGAATTTAGCAAACTTGCGGATCTCTTCGTTTGCCTGCATTGCAAGTTCTCTTGTGGGGCAAAGAATAAGGATAGCTGTAGACTTCCTGTCAGATTCGGTTATGCTTTCTACGGCAGGTATGCCGAAAGCGGCGGTCTTACCTGTACCCGTGTTTGAGCGCCCTACAACATCGCGTCCCTCAAGTAATAAGGGAATGCTCTGCTGCTGTATCTCAGTCATCTCAGTATATCCAAGCTCTTCTACAGCACGGATAAGCTCCTCAGACAAATTCAGTTCGTTAAAATGCATTTTGTTACCTTTCTTTCTTGAATATTCCAATACAAATTATCATAACACAAAAAAAGGAAAAGGTCAAGGGAATTTAACGGTAATTGCTAAATTCCCTTGCGAAAAAGTATATTAGTTACCTGTTCAGTAATAAATATCTCATCTTCTCTGATTTTTATATCATATCCGCTGACAATCTCTTTCGGGTACCTATTTATTATGGATGCATATATTTCCTCGTATTTTCGAGGAAAACGAATAAAACTTTTGAATGAACCGGCAATCTGAAATCCAGAGTTTTCGCAAATAGTACTCCACTCTGAAAAACTGCGGAATCTGATATGCCCATCAGGCTTTACTTTCATGTATTCATCAATAAATCCATTCATATCATCCGGATTGGGTGTAGGATCTGAAACAAAAAAGCAACCGTTACAAGCTAAAATACGATTTACTTCAGAAAGAGTCATACTTATATCTGGAAAATGGTGGAGTGCGTACCTGGAAACCACCATATCAAAGCTTCCATTTTCAAAAGGGAGACTTGTACCGTTATAGCTTAAGAAGCTGATATTGCCCAGCCTGTTTCGCCTTGCAGAGAGCTTGTTCTGTTCTAGTGCGTTTTCGACGATATCAAGACCTATAACAGTCACGTCGGGATATTTTGTTGCGAGAGCAAAGGCAAGATATCCGCTGCCAGTTCCCAGGTCGAGTATTCTCATGTCACTTTTTACAGGGAGAATTTTGAGTATAGCTTCAATATGAGAATTGTCCCTGGTTTGCCTGTTGTAGAAAGATTTTTCTGAAAATGCTGCTTCAAAGCCTTGTTTGGAAGCAGCAATGCTTTCTTCGCATCTTTTCCAAGATGGAGTGAGTTCTTTTTCGTCTTCTTCCATTGTTTAAGCTCCCTTTTCCTTAGAATTAATAATGAAGCTTATTTTTTATTCATGCTCGTGAGATCTTTTATTACTTCGCCTGCAATTATTAGCCCAACGACAGATGGTACAAATGCATTAGATCCCGGAGTTGACCGCCTTGCAGAGCCTGTACGCATATCTGTTTCTCCGGATCCGTCTGCAACCGGGTGTCCATGTGGAACTATTGGCTGTTCTTTTGAGTAAACAACTTTCAGATTTTTGACATTGCGGCGCTTGAGCTGATAGCGCATGACCTTTGCAAGAGGACATACGGAGGTTTTGTATATGTCGGAGACTTCAAATGCTGTGGGATCTAGTTTGTTACCTGCTCCCATTGAACTGATAACGGGAACCCCCTTGCTTTTTGCCTGCATTATTATTTCTATCTTGCCGGTTACGGTATCAATTGCGTCTACAATATAGTCATACTGTGAAAAATCTAGTTTATCCGCAGTATCTGGCATATAGAACATCCTGTGGCAGGTCACATTGCAATCAGGATTTATCTCATGTATGCGTTCTGCAGCCGCATCTACCTTATACATGCCAATAGTGCTGTTCAAGGCGATTATCTGGCGGTTTATGTTTGTGATGCAAACCTTGTCGTCGTCGACGAGGTCGAGAGCACCTACTCCCGAACGTGCAAGAGCTTCAACTGTGTATCCGCCAACTCCTCCTATGCCGAAAACGGCAACGCGAGAGCTTGCAAGTATATCCATGGCTTCATCGCCGAAAAGAAGCTGTGTTCTTGAAAAACGTTCTGACATATGTTTATTTCTCAAACCTTTCTGAACTTTTCAAGGCGGTACAGGTGCTCATCATCAAGCTCTGCAACACCGTTCTTGTAGTCATAACCGAACTTTCTGTAGAATTGGCAAGCAGTTATTGAGGATGGTATCTCTATTCGTTTTGCTCTCAGAAAGTATTCATCCTTCTCTAGAGTTTCGATTATAAGTCTGCCAACTCCTTTGCCTTGATACTCGGGAAGTACAAATATGGTGAACAGACCACTTTCATCTTCTTTTCCCCAGAATGGACCTATGGAGCCACAGCCTATTATAATATTATCGTCCTCAACTACATAAAAATGAGTCCATCCAGCTCGTTCTATGATGTTCTGAGGCTGCTGAGACTTTACCATTTCTTCCATAAGCTCGGCAGTATAGTCCTTAATATTTGATATCCTTAAAGTCTTTATAATTAAAGAAGAGACTGCTTCTGCGTCTTTTGTTTCAAATCTTCTTATATTCATTTCAATACTCCTTTAGTAGTTTGTGAGCAGTTATTATTGTATAGCTGTAGGCGTTAATGGTGATGATGCAGCCATTTACGGTTGCGTACCAGTTTTTTCCTTTGCGTTCGATAAGGGCTTCGGGAGAGCATAGCTGTTCTTTACACCATGCAACAACGTCTTCACAGTCAAGTGATAAATTTCTCTTTATACGAATTGCGCCAAGCTCCGTGGTGTGGAGCTCGGCGATTCTACTTAACAATTCCATTATTCAACAATTCTTCGTGCTTCTATATAAAATCTCTTGTCCTCAGCGTGTCCCATTGAGAATGTCTTTCTTGGGAGAGCTCCGTCCTTGATAACGGTAGGGAAGAGTTGTGCTTTGTCCATATCCGGAAGAATGAAAGCGATTCCGCTGTGTTTCTCAGCTAGAGTTTTAACAGTATCAGCACCGTGAATATAGTCAATCTTTCCGCCGTTTGCCTTTATGTAACTATCGAGGAAATTCTGGAGAGAACCTACAGAAAGATTAGACGACTTTTGGTTAATGTAGAGCTTTTTCTCCGTGCCATTGCATGAGCAGATAATGTACTGGTCTGAAATTCTTGTTTCAGAGAGCTCCAGTGCAGCTGTGAGCTCGTTTATGAGCTTGTTACAGTCAATATCATACACAAGACGGTGAATTGCCTCGAATTTGAGGGCTTCACTGTGGAGATTAACAATTTCTGCAAGAGCATAGCGTGCAGGATGATTTGATAGATCTTTGCCAGGATTGGCTTTTTTGAGCTGTTCATAGAACTCCTTAGCTGTAGCAAGAGAGTGATTTCCGTCGCCCATAGCATAGAGGAGAACAGGTGTATCAGAAAGTCCGTATTTCTTGCAGAATGTGTCTGGATCTGCAAGAGCACTGAGAGCCTTGTCAACAGTTTCCTGTGCGGATTTGTCAATCAGCCAGCCTTTTATGCTGCCACCGTTCTGCATGAGTTCAAAATCATAGAGCTTGCTAGCGTCCGATGTTTTCTTTGCAAGAGGCTCAATAACCGTACAGTCGGGGTCATCAATGAGTATCATGATATGTGGAAGCTCAAGAGGAGCACCCTGCCTAACCTTGATACGGGGAGGTATACGCTCAATAACAGTAGCTTCGGTAGCTCTTACTTCTGAACTGCTGCCTTTTGAGAAATCATATTTTTCAAGGTCGATGGCGCCGACTATGCCCTGACGTAGGATTCCATTGCTTTGAGTACGCTCAACATATACCATAGCATCCTTGTATTCTTTGAAAATACCGTCAGAAACATACTTGTCCATAGACTTGTGTATATTATCTATACGCTGTTCAACGCCGTCCTGCTCAAGATATAGTTCCGGAAGGATAAGATTAAGCGTTGATGGAGAGCTGCCGACAGTTGTGCTTACCTCGTCCCAGTATTCTGGCTCGCTGGTGTACTGGTCACATGCAATAACGGACCACTTGTGCATGTCGCAGTCTTTGGGTAAAAGAATGTCAGCAGAATGAAATGCAGTTGAGTTCATGATAAATACTCCTTTATAGTTATTGATTTTATTGACTTATTATTAGTTTATATGAATGTTTTAGTTACAAGCCTTTTTCAGTTCATTAAAGAGACGTCCTACAGGAAGCCCGACTACATTGAAAAAATCTCCGTCAATATGAGATATCAGCTTGGAGCCAAGTCCTTGTATACCGTAGCCTCCGGCTTTGTCATATGGCTCATCGGTGTTTGCGTATGCCTCTATTTCGGCAGTTGTCAGCTTTCTGAATGTCACATCAGTTACATCTGAAAATGAGCTGACCTTGCCACCGGTTATGATGCAGCATCCTGTGATTACTTGATGAGTTTTTCCTGAAAGCTTGGATATATCGTTTATACACTGCAATCTGTCACGAGGTTTGCCAAGTATCTCACCGTCACAGATCACTGTAGTATCACAGCCAATGACTGTACAGTCAGGATAATTTTCAGCAGCTGCCTTTGCTTTGAGCACGGCGAGGTATTCGGAGGCCTTAATTGGATCAATATTCTTTGGAAGAGTCTCGTCGCATTCCATGGAGACAGCCTCAAAATCTTCTGTTATGTATCTCATTAGTTCCCGGCGTCTGGGGGAAGCGGAAGCAAGTATTATTTTCATATTGTTACTCCATACGATTTACAGTATATACAAGATTTATTTTATCACACACATGGCATACTGTCAAGAACAAATCTTATCCTATTTGTTGAAAATACATTATATTTAACGGAAAGTATCAAACAAAATTGGCATATTATTTTTTTATACCGCTATTGTTTTTTCTGCGTTAATGATGTATAATTATTAAGTGTTTGATGACAAAAGGAAAAGAAGGATAATTTTTATGGATGAAAAAACTCATGAAGTAGAATCGCTGGGGAATGGCGGACATCAGGACAAAGCGGATAATCCACTCGGCAGTGCGCCTGTAAAGTCTCTTATGCTGAAATTTGCTATACCAAGTATCGTTGGTATGCTTGTAGGTGCACTTTATAATATGGTAGATCAGCTTTTTATCGGTAAAGCTGTTGGAACTCTTGGAAATACTGCAACTTCAATAGCTTTTCCTTTTACAACTGCGTGTATGGCGCTTGCTCTTCTTCTTGGAATAGGTGGAGCATCTTGTTTTAACCTTACACTTGGTATGGGAGACAAGAAAAAAGCTCCGTACTTTGCTGGAAACTCTCTTTCACTGTTGGTGATAGGGGGAGTTGTTATCTCTGCTTTAACTCTCGTTTTCCTTACTCCGCTTTTAAGGCGCTTCGGAGCAACGGATGCGGTACTTCCCTTCGCTGAGGAATACGTAAAGATTACGGCATTGGGCTTCCCGTTTCTGATACTTACAACGGGTGGATGTCACCTCGTAAGAGCGGATGGCAGTCCGAAAATGGTCATGATATGCAATATTACCGGTGCGGTCATAAATACGGTATTGGATGCTGTTTTTGTTATTGGTCTTGGCTGGGAAATGAGAGGAGCAGCTATAGCAACTGTTGTCGGGCAGTTTGTTTCCGCTATGATAGTTATAGTATACTGCTTTCATTACAAGACAGTGCCGCTTTGGGGAATTCATCTTGTACCGTCGTTCAGGATAGTGAAAAGGATATGCTCCATTGGTATGGCTTCATGTTTTAATCAGCTTGCCATCGCAGTAGTTCAGATAGTGCTCAATAACTCTCTCAAGCACTATGGTGCTCTTTCTAAGTATGGTGCGGACGATCCTATAGCTGTTGCAGGTATTATTATGAAGGTTAATATGATAGTGTTCTCTATAGTCATCGGACTTGCACAGGGTACACAACCTATCGAGAGTTTCAATTATGGTGCAAAGAATTATAGCAGAGTAAGAAACGCTTATTGGATGGCTCTTAAAACAGGACTTGTCATATCGTTGATTGCTTTTGTATGCTTCCAGGTATTCCCACGGCAGATACTTGGCTTCTTTGCTAATGATCAGGCGAGTGAAGGATATTACGAATTCGGAGCAAAGTTCTTTAGAATATCGTTGTTCTTCACATGGCTCAACTGTCTGCAGCCAATAACTTCGACTTTCTTCACATCAATAGGTAAACCGTTAAAAGGCGTTTTCCTTTCGTTAACAAGACAAATACTGTTTTTTCTGCCGCTGCTTATCGTGTTACCAATGTTTTTCGGTATTTTCGGTGTTACATATACGGGGCCTGTTGCTGACGGACTTGCAGCTGTAGTTGCGGTAATCATGGCTTCATTTGAATTCAGAAGCATGAAAGAGCTCGAATTAGCAAACAAATGCTGCTAAGCTACTACACTCCATAACTTTCACTTTTTTCAAGCAGATTTGAGTTCAGAAGCATGAAGTATTGAAATAGTATAAAATACGATATATAGCCTTAGAATTAGAATTAGCAGTAAAAAATATAAGTTAAAATAAAAATATAAATCCTGCGGTATTGATTTATTGCAGGATTTTTGTTATAATGTTTAAGTGAGTGTTTGGGGTATAGCCAAGCGGTAAGGCACAGGACTTTGACTCCTGCATTCGTGGGTTCAAATCCCGCTGCCCCAACCAAACATAAAATTATCTAAACAACCACTTGGAGATTTTCTCTGAGTGGTTGTTTTGCTATAAAAATGTCTACTACGATAGCTGTATCGTTTTTACTATATGAGTTATGCTGTGACATATTGTTCATCTCGGGAAGCTCTTCCATCAGATTCATTTATTCATGTTTTTGACTGTCAAGAAAATTGATATATCAGTCAAGCATTAATGCGATTGGGGAATGACCGAGATTAGTTGAAAGTGTTTTATAACTCATTCTCTTCTCAAATGCTCTTGTTAACTACTAGAAAGCCTTGGCTCCGATTATTCGTGAATAATAGGAATCATCCGATTACATCTTGTGATTGACATTTTTCAACTAATATGGTATTATATATTATCAAATAACGTGATTTTAGTATTATAAGAGGTGAATAGTTTGAAAAGAAATGATTACATAAGCTGGGACGAGTATTTCATGGGTATTGCTATGCTTTCTGCTCAGAGAAGTAAGGATAATTCTACACAGGTTGGTGCCTGTATTGTAAATGACCAGCATAAGATAGTATCTGTTGGCTACAATGGAATGCCCACAGGATGTAACGACGATGATATGCCTTGGGAGCGCGAAGGAAATACAAGTCTAGATACAAAATACCCATTTGTATGCCACGCGGAGCTTAATGCTATACTCAATAGCAGTAACGGAAGTCTCAGCGGTTGTACGCTTTATGTTACGCTTTTTCCATGTAATGAGTGTGCAAAAGCTATAATACAGTCTGGGATAAAGCGTGTTGTATACTATAATAACAAGTATGCAGGTACGGATGCTGTGAAGGCTTCGTGCATCCTTTTTGAAAAATGTGGTATAGAGACCGTAGAATATATTTCCAGCGGCAAGGATATTGTTCTCTCAGTGTGAAGGAATGAATAGATGATAAAACGAATTAACTGCTCGGTGCAGTAAAAGGGAACGGCACACCGAGTAAGAAGTGTTCCCATACTGCGCCGATATTTTTAAAGAAGTATCAAAATATCACAAAGGAGCAGTTATTATGAACGAATACTTGAATAATCTTAAAAGAATAGAATTTGTTGTTACAATGGGGTGTACGGGACGTTGCAAGCATTGTAGCGAGGGCAGTCACAATTTCGGAGGCGAACATATTGACGGCGATATTGCTGCAAAGGCGATTGCCGAGGTTTGCATGTACTATGATATAGAGTCTCTTATGACTTTCGGTGGAGAGCCTCTTCTTTATCCTGATACTGTTTGTTGTATACACAGAGCGGCTGCACTTGCAGGTATTCCAGAACGTGAACTTATTACGAATGGCTTCTTCAGTCGCAACAGCGGTAAAATAAAAGAAGTTGCTGATATGATAACAGAAAGCGGCGTTAATCGTTTACTACTATCCGTTGATGCATTTCATCAGGAAACTATTCCAATTGAACCTGTGGAGTTTTTTGCGGATTGCATAAAGTCATCTGGGGTGCATATAGAACTTAGTCCTGCATGGCTGGTCAGTACGGAAAGTGACAACCCATATAACACAAAAACGAGGAAGCTTCTTGAATGATTTGAGAGCAGAGGTTTTATAATTGGCAGCGGAAACATTATTTTTCCACAAGGTAATGCCATAAAATTTCTCGGCGAGTACTTTGATGATTCGAAGGAATTGAAAAATCCATATGAGGATGACCCACATGATATCCGAGCATTATGTTTCGAACCAGATGGAACAGTTCTCGGCGGTAATATTTACAAAAACAGTATAATGAATATCATTGAAACATACAGATAATTATATAGCCGCAGTATTCTAAACAAGAATACTGCGGCTATAAACTTAAGTCCTGGGGTTACTGAAAAATTATGAAATGGACTTATCCATATACTGTATATCCATATCAACATTGCTGTTTATACCGGGGATATTTCCGGAGGAGCTTGCCTGCCATATTGCATACTCACCTGTATAATCAGTGGAATCAACAAAGTGTGCCAGCCATACTGGAGCTATTGACTTTGAATGCTCATTCCATATGTTGTTGAGAAAGTTCTTGCTACTATAAAGTATCGGTATATAGCCGCATTTTCTTATTTCGTCAGCAAAAGCTTCGTATATGTCATTGATGTCCTTTATACTCATTCCGTACTTCTGGAAGTTGGCAAACTCTTCCCAGTCAAAGGCAACTGGCATCTGCAACTTGTATCCGTTAAGCTGTTCAGCAATCCAACGGGCGTGCTCGCGGACTCCATCAATGGTATTGTCTGTGGTGTAGAAGTAAACTCCTACATCGAGTCCAGCAGCTGTGGCGTTTTCAAGGTTTTGCTTGAAATAATCGTCAAGAGTTATTTCACTATAGTAATATCCTACACGTATCATTACAAAGCTACAACCAGCGTCACGAACTGCATTGTAGTCAACATCAGACTGCCATACAGAAACATCAATTCCAAAACGCTTGTTTTCACCTTGGTAATTCTGTATAAAGTCACTGTAGCTTACACGTGGACTGTTGTCTACTCCCTTTGGAACTTCCTCAACTACGTTTATAGTGAGATCCCATGATGTGGAATTACCTGAATTATCTGTAACTGTGGCAGTAAGAGGATAGGATCCCACGGTGTCAGGGTCTATGGTTCCGGTGTAAGTGAGGTCTGGATATTTGTCAAAATTGTCTGCAAAGCCAACGTAGTTGTTAAGGTTGAAGTCAGTTCCGACTTTATGGTTTGGATCCCAGCCCGAATTAATAATAGTAGGCGCTGTGGTATCAACTACCGCGTAAGTCAGACTTTTTGTAAACTCTCCGCCGTTGTAAGTGTAGGGAATATCTACCTCATAAACACCAGTTTCAGATGTGTTGAGCATTACGCTTCCATCCTTGAGATCAACGTTTTTCTCAGTAATAAATGTGTCAAAGTTTATTTCAGAATAGACTTCCACTGAATCCATGCCTTTAAGTATAAGGTCAGTAGGAGGATCGATCTTTTTAGTTGTAGTGGTTGTGGAGGTGGTAGTGAGTTTTGTAGTTGTCACCGAGGATTGGAGAATAGTTGTTTTTGAAACCGATTCATATGTCTTCAGGTTATTGTCAGCCTCTTTTTTGCTACCACAGGCAGTAAGCACACAGATTGACGCTAATAAAGAGAATACGTATTTTAACTTCATTTTTATACCTTTCGTTTTTTGAAATTGGTTGACCAATACCGAAACAAGCCGATATAGTTTATTTTTTCACTTGTTATGTTAAAAATGCTCGAAATGTCTATTTATAAGTATAACATATAATAAACAAAATAGCAAGGTGCAGAAAGCTTTTTTCACGCTACGAACGAAAAAAACTTGACTTGCTTTACAAAATGTGGTATTATATAGCCACAGGCGAATAAATGTAAAAGGGAAGTGATACTCCCGAAGTTACGGCTGCTGCTGAAGTAGTAAGCGTATGTGTCGGAAAGTGCGGACGATCATAATTTAATGTACATGGACTGCGTAGGCGGTCTTTTTGTGCTGTAAAAGAGATCGCTCTGCTTTATAAATGATTGTAAGCTGCCGCAGAGTGATCTGCGGTTCTTTATTTATATTTTTGAGAATGGAACAAAGGAGTATAGTTAATGATTATTGATTCACATATGCATCTTCCTGTCAATTATCCGAATTTCGCATTGAAAAAGCAGGCTTTACTTCGCGAAATTGGTAAAAACGGAGTTGACATGGGTATAATTATTGCAGATTCAGAGCTTGAAAGTGTAATAGGCTCTGTAAGAGACTGCATAGAGCTTTTCAACGATGACAGCCATATTAAGGTGGTTGCAGGGATTAGTCCGTTAATCAACTTTGATGAGCAGTTAAGATATTGTCGGAATCTTCTTATAAACGGCGATATCATAGGCCTTAAGATATATACAGGTCATGAAAGCTTTTACTGTACGGATAGCGTTCTTTTTCCCGTGTATGACCTTGCAGCTGAATTCCATGTACCTGTATTGTTTCACACGGGCTGGGATAATTCGCAGTATGCATCTCCCGAAAGAATGAGAGAACTTGCAAAAAGTAGAAATGATAATATTTTTGTGTATTGTCATTGCTTCTATCCAGAGATTGAAAGATGTTTTGAAGTTCTTGGTGACTGCAGAAATGTTTACTTTGACACTTCATCTGTAGCTGATAATCCTGAAATACTTCCCCAAATAAGGGCGTCACTTGTAAAAGCAATAAAGCAAATTCCCGAGCGTTTTATTTTCGGTTCTGATTTCGGAAGTTGTTCTCAGGAAGCACATCTTCGATTTGCAGAAAGCCTTGATATTTCTGATGAGCAGAGGGAACTTTTTATGTATTATAATTCCAAATATGTGTATAGTCTGTAAAAAATCGGAAAAACTTGATTTACATGTCTTTTTTATGATATAATATTTATGATTTAACGGGTTTTTTGCGTATATGTCAAAACTAACATGGAGGTGAAGTCTGTGGGGTATGTTTGTAAAATGTGCGGAAAGCTTCTGAATATATCAGAGGGAAAAAGCATTTGCGAATGTGAATATTGTGGATCGAGGCAGACCGTTCCGACACTATATGACGAAAAATATGCTGAGATATATAATAGAGCCTGCGGTCTTCGCTTCAAGACAGATTTCGAAGGTGCTGAGAATCTCTTTTCTCAACTTTGTGAGGCGTTTCCAGACGAACCTGAGGGTTACTGGGGAAAGGTTCTATGCCACTGCGGTATACTTTACGAGGACGAAGCTGTTTCTGGCATGAAACTACCAGTCTGTCATCGTTCATACGGTATTTCTCTCCACGATGACAGGGATTGTTGCACTGCGCTTAGTCTTGCTGATTCAGAGCAGAGCGCATTTTACCGCCGTGAAATATCGGCTATTGAAATGCTCAGAAAGGAAATGTTGGAACGTGTAGGTACGGGTGAGAGGTATGATATTTATCTCTGTTGTCGTACGGAGGGCATGGAATCTTCTGATGACAGACTTATTGCAGATGAAATATACGATCAGCTGTTAAAAGAAGGGCTGAGAGTGTTCTATTCTCTGGAAACTATTGGCGATAAGTCAGAAATGGACACAGATTCATATGTATATGCTGCTATAAAATGTGCGAACACTCTTCTTGTTGTTAGCACGAAAGCGGAAAACTTCGCAGATTCAAAGTTCAGAAGAGAGTGGAGCAGATGTGCGGTCACTGCCAAAAAGAATGAAGAAAAGCTTGTTATAACATGCATAAAAAATATGGATAAGGGTGATGTTCCTGCGGAACTCTCCGACTATAGTGTAATGGATGTTTCTGAGATGAGCTTTCTTGCGGAACTTATCAGGAATGTAAAGAAACATACTGGCAGCGTTGAGAACGGACAGACTGCGGCAGCTCGTTCAACTCCTGAAAAATTAATAAGAAGAATGAATATATTTCTCGCGGACGAGGACTTTGAAGCAGCAGAGGAATACAGTGACATGATAATTGATGTTGCACCCAAGTGCTGGCAGGCACATTTTGCGAAATTCCTTGCTTTCAACGGTTGCAGAAGTGGAAATGACCTTCTGATAGAAGAAGTCGTTAGCAGCTTTGCTGATGATTACATCATGAGGTATGGCTTCGATTTTTCAGATGATGAAGCGTTTGAACAGCAACTTAGTAACATGCTTGGTGATAACATAAAAAAAGCCGTCGAATTTTCAGACGGTGACGATAAGCTTATGATTTCAACATTCTACGAGCGTTTTGTGAGCGCTGTACGAGATGCGGTTTTTATGAAGGAGCAGGAAAAAATTGAAGGAGAAGAAAAAATTGAGCTTGATGAAATACGACGCAGACATGAGACGGAAAAGGAAGAAAGAATTGCTTACGAGCGAAAAAAAGAGCTTATTCGCAAGCGTTTCCTGACATACATCGCGGTTGTGGTGGGAATCCTACTGTTTCCGGCTATAAAGTTCGGAGCAAAATGGGCGGCGGTTCTTATAGCTGCTTTGGTAGTTCTTACTTTAATAGTTCTTGCAGGGCTTGGAAATAAAAAAGAAAAGCATATGAAATAAGCGCCGTCAGCGGAAAAGATATAGGTACACAATGCATGATACCTTAGATTTCCGATGACGGCGTATATTATTTTGTTTCAGCCTGTTTATATTGCAATGGCGTTTTCCCGAAAAAGCTGCCGAAGAGCTTTACGAAATATGAGGTGTTTCCGTATCCCACGTTAATACCAACGTCTTTTACTGAAAGGTCTGTGGTCTTTAATAGCTCAGCTGCTTTGTTGAGGCGGCTGGTGATAACATCCTTGTTGACACTGACGCCAAATGTTTCGGTATACAGATGCTGAAAGCGCGACCGACTAAGTGAGAGTTCTTTTGCCATATCGTCGATAGAGTAATCACGGTTAGGCCATCGATAAATGGACTGACGTATCCATATGAGTTTTTCTGTATAAACACTTTCGTTCTTTTCGGCGATAGCTGCCATTCTTCTTACCTTTTCTGAAATTTTCAGCATCAGGAGCTGAAAATATAGGTCGATAGAGCGCTGTTTATATGGATTAGACGAGTAATGCTCGAAGCACATGCTTCTTATCATCTCTGACATATCAGTAATATCAGCAATGTTAATGGGATGATCAAGAGGAATGTTGAGATCGTTTATCATTTTCTGCTCTTTTTCATCAGGGAAAAAGTGCATCCAGTCATCGAAGTATTCATCAGTGGCAGGATAGTAATACTGAGGCGAAAAAGCTCGGTATATAATAATTGAGTGTGCCGAGGTTTTTATGTCTTTGTTGTCAATTTTGAAATGTGCAGGATTTTTTATAATCAGTAAAAGCCAGCTTTTCGTTCCATGTGGCCTGTTAATACAGAAATCACGATTGTGTCTGTGATTGTAGCCTACCTCGTCAATTTTCATTTTTTCACCGTCCTGATAAGATTAATATAATTATTATATCATGGATATATGGCTGTGTCAAGGGAGATTCAGCATAAAAGTGATATTAATGTGATTAACTTATTAATGTCATTTAATATATTAAAAAAACTCCGATATGTCGGAGCTTGAATTAATGGACCCGAAGGGGATCGAACCCTCGGCCTCTGCGTTGCGAACGCAGCGCTCTCCCAACTGAGCTACGGGCCCACGAGTACCATATAATTATAACATGTTATAAAAAGCAAGTCTATCATAGAATTGAAAGTTTACAATTTATTAATATTTGAAGTCGATAATTTAGCCGCTGCAATGGTGTGCAGCGGCTTGTGACTATGATTTGAGGTAGTGAGAGTGCTTTTTCTTGCGCTTTTCGTTGTACATTATCTTATCAGCTTCAGTTACAAAATAGAAAATATCCTCTCCTATCTTTGGAGTTGCAATGACGAATCCTGCGCTTGCACTAAGAGTGAATGGATATATGGCACTATCGTTGATATGTTTTATATTGTTTTGAATTACAGCAGTAAGGTCATCAGCCCTTTCCTGAGTGTAATCAGCACCGAAAACAATGAACTCATCGCCGCCGAATCGGCAGAATATCTCATCACTGCAACATGATTCACGAAGCACGTCAGCAATGCAGCATATAGCCTTGTCACCTGTATTGTGACCAAAAGTGTCATTAATGTTCTTAAGTCCGTCGAGATCGAGGAACATAAGCATGATATTACGCTGTTTTTCAATGCATTCGTGATATATGTCGTTAGTTGCGTGAACAAAGCCATTACGGTTGAAAATTCCGGAGAATGTATCCTGAACATAAAGATTTCCAAGACGCTTCACTGCGTATTCAAGACACATGAGTTTTCTCATGTTTTCTAGAGAGTTGCATATGTTTATGACGAAGGTTTCAAACATTATGTTCTGTAATTCAAGCCGTGTGCTGCGGATTATCATATAACCGAGGCAACGTTCGCCGAAATGCAGGGGCGTGATGTAGTAAAGCTTTCCTGCTTTGCCATTTTCAGCAGGTGGAGGAAAGACTTTCCTGGATTTTAGCTTGTCACACTGGACAAATTCTCCGTTTGCATAGGCAATTGGTATAGTCACCTCATCTGTATAAACCATTGGAACAGAATTATCAACTCCATCGAGACTCATGGAGGTATCAATAGCCGATTCTATATTCCAGTTATCACAAAGACAAAAGTAAAACTCATCAGGATATATCTCCATTGTGGCCTTTTTCAGGGTGCAAATATAGTCGTCAAAGCTGTTGCATGCTAGCAGCTGCGTTGACATTCGATTAAGCACGGTCATATATATCTGAACATTTTCAAAATTGGAATAATTGCGGAAATTCAGTTCTTTGAGCTCAGTGACATCTGAAAGGGCATTATGTGAGCAACCACAGCTCTCCGTAAAATGTGGAGTCATATTCAGCAGAAGCTTTCTGTCCTGCGGTATCTTGTTAAGATGATTGTATAGCATCTGACAGGCGAGAATTCCTGAAAGCTCGAGAGGGCGGTCTACAGATGTAAGTTCCACAAGGTAATTGTGATCGTTGTACGTATTGTCGAAGCCTGTTACGGCTATATCGTCTGGGACTTTATAACCGTGAGCCCTGAGAGTTGTGATTGCAGATGCCGCCATAACATCGTTGGCACATATTATAGCTTGTGGCAGTTCGGGGAGAGTCTCAATAAAGTGCTCCACAGCCATTTTTCCTGTGGGTGTTCGGAAGTCTCCGTAAAATATAGCATCATCACAGATATCAAGCCCGTTTTCGTCAAGAACTGTACAGAAAGCCGCAAGTCTTTCTGAACTTTCGGGGTTTCCTCCGGGACCAGAGATATACGCAAACTTCGTAAATCCGTGAACATTTATCATATGCTCGGTTATACAGCGCATCGCTGTGAAATTGTCACTGCCAATATAGTAAAAATCTTTTATGTCGTTGTCTATGCTTACAGTTGGAATACCTGTTCTTCTGATTCTCTCTATTATGTCGTTTACAACTGGTTTATAGGATAATGTGTTCGTGAGAAGTATAGCTCCATCGAATTCATTGAAGTCTGCCAGCTTAAAAATGTTGAATTCGCCCATATCATGACGTGGATTGTCCATATCGCCGCTGAATGAGGTGAAAGATGCAATGTTCAAGCCAAAATCACGTGCACCTTGGCTTATTCCGCTTAAAATTGCACTTTGATAGCTTTGACCTATTTCTTCAATTATTACTGCGATTCGTGAGCCAATCATAAAGATTTTCCTCCCCCTATAAGAACCCTAGATGTAATTATACATATATATTTTACTATATTTTTATCCAAAAAGCAAGAGAATTCTATTATAATATTCATTAGCAATATTCATGCTTTATTAATAAAACGAAGTTTTTGATGATATATTGCTAAATATACAAACTTTTGGGCCAAAGTCGAAAAGACGAAAAATCTTCATGATTTTAGGATAATTTATAATAATTGCTGAAAATGAAGGCGTATATTGACAAATCCCAAAAAAATGGTATACTAAATTATAGGAGATAACGTCATGTTTAATGGCTTTATCAATATTTTTGATATCCGTGCTTTGTGCATGGTCGGATATGCTTTGGAGGAAATTTATGAATATCTGGCACAAAATCAGTCCAAAGAGAATAACACCGGATGATTTCATTGCAGTGATAGAGATTGGAAAGGGAAGCAAGATCAAGTATGAGCTTGATAAGGAAACAGGTCTTATAAAAATGGACCGTATCCTGTATACTTCCACTCATTATCCTGCAAATTACGGATTTATTCCAAGGACTTATTCAGACGATAATGACCCCCTTGATGTACTGGTGCTCTGTTCGGAACAGCTTATGCCTCTTACGTTGGTGAGATGTTATCCTATCGGAGTTATCAGAATGCTCGATAACGGTCACCACGATGATAAAGTTATCGCAATACCGTTTGACGATCCGAATTACAATATGTACAAGGATATCGAGGAGCTCCCGAAGCACGTTTTTGATGAAATGACTCATTTCTTCAAGGTTTACAAGGAACTTGAAAACAAAACAACAGCCGTTAACGAGGTCGATCATGCTGACGTTGCGAAAGAGATCATAAGCGGGGATATTGACCGCTATATTGAGTATTTCTGCAAGTGAGTACTTATCAGATCGAAAATGACTAAAAAGCGAAAGGAGTATCGTGTGTGTTTACACACGAAAAAAGTATTATGACAGCTTCAAGTGAAATTTTATTCGGCAGTGATTCCAACGTTGCACCCATTGGCATTATCGCTATGAACAGCGTTACAGAGCTGGGAAAGAAAATCGATGATTATCTTGTTGACTGGGCAGGAAAAGGCGGTATCAATGTGGATTCTTTCCTCGTTGAGAGCGAGTGTCCAAGATTTTCTTCAGGCGACGGAAAAGGTTTCATAAAATCTACTATTCGCGGCAAGGATCTTTTTATTATCGTTGATGTCGGAAACTACAGCATTAAGTACGATTATTTTGGAATGCAGAATGCTATGTCTCCAGATGACCACTTCCAGGATCTTAAAAGAATAATTCAGGCGGCAAGCGGAAAGGCTCACCGCATAACTGTCATTATGCCAACTCTTTACGGTGGACGTCAGCACAGAAGAAGCTATCGTGAATCTCTTGACTGTGCATGCGCTCTCCAAGAACTTGAAGCTATGGGGGTATCGAATATTGTTACCTTCGATGCTCATGATCCAAGAGTCCAGAATGCTATACCTTTAATGGGCTTTGATAATGTAATGCCTACCTACCAGGTGCTCAAGGCTATGCTTAAAGATATAAAGGGTATCAACTTCAATAAGGAAAAGTTCATGGTCGTAAGTCCTGACGAGGGTGCTCTCAATAGGAATATGTACTATGCTTCTGTACTTGGTGTAGAAATGGGTATGTTTTACAAGAGAAGAGATTACTCCACTATCGTTAATGGTCGCAATCCTATCGTAGCTCACGAATATCTCGGAAATCCTGTTGAAGGAAAAGATATATTCGTTGCTGACGATATCATTTCATCGGGTGAGTCCATGCTGGATGTTGCTTCTGCACTCAAGAAGAAAAATGCAGGCAGGATATTCGCTTATGCTACCTATGCTATATTTACAAATGGCCTTGAAAAGTTTGACAAGGCTTATGAAGAGGGTACTATCGATGGTGTATTTGGTACGAATCTCACATATAGAACTCCAGAGTTGCTAAGCAGACCATGGTTCCACGAGGTTGATGTATCAAAATATATTGCATATTTCATCGAAGCTATAAATCATGATGTTTCTATAAGCAAGATTATCGATCCTCATACAAAGATAGAGAATCTTCTTATAAAGTATGGTATGAAATAATAGATTTTTTATTGGGCGTTGTTAACAAACAACGCCCTTTGCATTTGTGAAAAATACGTTAATACCTTGTTAATTTACTACAAATTCGATTGACAATTATTCGTCAAAGTGCTATAATTGGTTTGTGACATTAAATCACAAACGACATGATAGGGTAAATTTTAAAGAAAGATGGGGATAACATGCTTCAACTGAAAGAAATTGTTAAAGAGTACGGCAGTGGCGAAAATGCTGTTGCTGCTTTGCGCGGAGTGAGCCTTACATTCCGTGAAAGCGAGTTTGTTGCCATTCTCGGACATTCAGGCTGTGGAAAGACCACCCTCCTGAACATTATCGGTGGGCTTGACCACTACACATCGGGGGACATGATAATCAATGGCGTTTCCACGAAAGAATATAAGGACAGAGATTGGGACGCATACAGAAATCACTCGATTGGATTCATTTTTCAGAGCTATAACCTTATACCGCACCAAACGGTGCTCTCAAACGTTGAACTTGCTCTGACCATATCAGGCATATCAAAGTCCGAGCGCCGCAAGCGTGCTAAGGAAGCTCTTGAAAAGGTCGGACTTGGAGACCAGCTCCATAAGAAGCCTAATCAGATGTCAGGCGGACAGATGCAACGTGTGGCTATTGCCCGTGCGCTTATAAATGATCCTGATATACTTCTTGCAGATGAGCCTACTGGAGCTCTCGACTCTGAAACTTCAATTCAGGTAATGGAACTTCTTAAGGAGATAGCTGCTGACAGACTGGTAGTTATGGTAACTCATAATCCTGAGCTTGCAGATAAGTATGCTACACGTATCGTTAAGATAAAGGACGGCAAGATAACAGGCGACAGTTCTCCATATAGTGGCGAAAAAGTAAAAAAAGACAAAAAGAAAAATGCTGTAAAATCAAAGAAAAAGGATTCAAAAAAGAAAAAGCGAGTTTCAATGTCATTTGGTACTGCAGTATCGCTTTCTCTTAATAATCTTCTGACTAAGAAAGGTAGAACAATTCTTACAGCTTTTGCTGGTTCAATAGGTATAATAGGTATTGCTCTGATACTCGCTCTTTCGACGGGTATCAATGAGCTTATAGATGATATACAGGAAGAAACCCTTTCCTCTTATCCGCTTGAGATAATGCGTGAGAATACTGATACCTCTGGTATGATAGAAGCACTTATGAACAAGCAGGAGGAGTATAACAGTCGTGAATTCAGAGATGATACTGTATATGCCAATACTCAGGTCTATGATATGTTTAATTCCTTCAACGCTTCCGCAAAGCAGATAAACAATATGAAGGATTTCAAGACCTTTCTTGATAATGACAGC
Source organism: Ruminococcus flavefaciens (assembly GCA_002310115.1). Taxonomy (GTDB): domain Bacteria; phylum Bacillota; class Clostridia; order Oscillospirales; family Ruminococcaceae; genus Ruminococcus; species Ruminococcus flavefaciens_K. Next base: position 81,553 of record DBYI01000083.1, on the reverse strand, counting down.
GTTATAAAGGATAAATCAAACGCCATAAGCTACGGATACGATCTCAAGATGCCTGTGTTTACAAAGTCTCCATCCGGTGATATAATCAAGGTTGACTTCATGGATATGTACAGCAAGGCGCTTGGGATGGGCGAGTCGGACATTATGACTGCATCAATGAATAATCCTATGGCTAACATGGAAATGCAGGCTTTCGGTCTTAATGTTATGGAGCAGCTTCTGCCTGGTGAGAATGGCGAGCCTGTAAATGATATAGTCAAGGAACAATATGAGGTTGTAAACGGCAGCTGGCCAGAGAATTATAACGAAGCGGTTATAGTTCTTACACGAAACAACGAGTTGCCTGATATTATCGTATATGCTCTAGGACTTAAGGATCAGGAGGGCTTTAACGAAAAGCTCAAGGCTGTTATGAGTAATCAGGAGATAAATGATTACGGTCAGGTTGAATGGGGCATTGACGAAATAACAGACAAAAAATTCAAAATGATACTCCCATGTGAGTACTATCAGAAAGATCTTGTAGGAAAAGGCTTCAATGATCTTACAGCAACGGATACTGGACTTGAATATCTCTTCAATTCAGATGATATAGGTACTGAGGTGAAGATAGTCGGATTTATCCGTCCACGCGAGGGCGTTAAGGCTCCAATGCTGAAAAGCTATGTCGGATATACGTATCTTCTTACGGACTATGTTATAGAGCAGACAAATGACAGTGATATAGTGAAATCCCAGATTAACGATCATGAGACAGATATAGTTTCAGGCAAAAAATTTATGACTGACGACTATGTTGAGCCAACTCCCGAAGAAAAAGCCGAAACTGCAAAGGCTTTCATTAAAAAAGCTGATACAGATACAAAGGCTGATATCTTCAGACTTGTGGCAGCTCAGCCAGATCCAAAGCAGGCAGATGCACAGGTTGAAGCAGCAATGAAAGATTTCAACAGGGAACAGTTTATCAGTCAGATAACGGAAATGTACTCCTCGGAACTGGGAGTTGATGCTTCTCAGATAACTGCATATGTTGGTCAGATGAGCGACGAAGAGATAAAGAGTTATGCTGAACAGGCTATAAGAGAGCAGATAGCAGAACAGTACGCCAAAATGTCACAGGAGCAACTCGGTTCCCTCGGAAATGCAGAACTTGCTGAAATGCTCGACGCAGCTGAGATTAGCCTTGACAATTATGGAGTTATCTTCGAGAAGTATACTCCTGAGGAGATATCCGATTCCACATATGATGATGTTCTCAAGCTCCTTGGAGTTGCTGATGAATCAGACCCGTCAATAGTTCGAATATTTGCAAGCAGTTTTGAAGACAAGGACGAGATTGCAGATGCTATAACGCGTTATAACGATGGGGTTAAGGAAGCAGATGTTATTCATTATACAGATGTTGTGGCACTTCTTATGTCGTCAATAACTGGTATTATAAGCGGAATTTCCTATCTTCTTATAGCTTTTGTGGGAATTTCACTTGTTGTTTCTTCAATTATGATAGGAATAATCACATATATATCAGTCCTTGAGCGTACACGAGAGATCGGTATACTCAGAGCTATCGGTGCTTCAAAGAGGAATGTCCGCACTGTGTTCAATGCGGAAACGCTTCTTGTGGGGCTTGCAGCAGGACTTATAGGTATAGGAGTTTCAGTACTTCTTACGATACCAATAAATGCAGTGATACACAGTGTAACTTCATTGGATAATCTACGCGCACATGTTCCGTATGCAGGAGCTGTGATACTTGTAGTAATAAGTATGGTGCTTACGCTTATAGCAGGACTTATCCCTGCTGGGGTTGCAGCACGAAAAGACCCTGTTGTTGCACTGAGAACTGAATAAATTAATAGAAAAAACAGGGACTGTAAAAAACTAAGTTTCAATAACGAATATGGGGCCTCGAGAAGAGGCCCCAAAATTAATTACAAGGATAATACCCAAAGCGTGCACAATAGCTTAAACTATTGACTTATACTGCAAAATATGTTATAATACTATAGGGGTAAGGGCTTATAAACGTAAAAGCATTTTTTATAAACAAAGGAAAATGCTTTGTTTTTTGTACCTGCCTGTTAAAAAATTATCGAGGAGAATTATCATGAACATCAAAAAAACTATCACAGGAATAAGTGCTCTTTCTTTGCTGATAAGCTCAGGCGCATTTACTGCCATGAACGCTTTTGCAGCAGATGCCGCTGAGTACAGAACAGGAAAGATCACAGCACATCTCTATTCAGAGGAAAAATTAAAGGACATCGAATGTCGTTATTACAATGATATGCCAAATGTCCCATACATAAAACTCTCTGATTATTACAGTTGCTGGATAAGTCAGGAACTTCAGATAACAAACAAGAATAATGGGACATATGAGGTCACAGTACCAATTGGTGTAACAGGTACAATAGACGTAAATAAGGATACTGTTTCATCGGATGACTTTGTAAAATTCATCTGCCCTCAGTATGTAATTGATAGCAATACTTCAAATTTCTATACATATGTCAAGAGTATTACGGAATTAGATGAAAAGGAAAGTGAAACTATAGATTTCGCAGATTATAATATAGACCTCCGAGGAGATGATAACGATATTTGGTGGCCTGTATCGACATTATGTGATTTTTATGAGTTTAATTATAATCAGGGTGCGTTAATTGATGATGTCCTATATTTCTTCAACAGCATTACCGATAAAAAATATTCAAGAGAAGCTATTGGTACTTCTGAAGCGCATAAAGAAGTATTTACCGAAAAATATAAGAACGGTCGTCCAAAGGATCTGGTTGAATATAACTACAATGAGCTTTGTTTTAATTTTGATGCATGCTATGGTTTCCCGGGAAGATTTATATACAATGATCTTCTTGCTGAGACCAACTTTGACACAATGCTTTCAACTGCAAGTGACAGCACAAAAAAGATAAAAGAGCTGCTACTTTCCGAAGATGTATATGATTACTGTGCAGGCTACGAACTCTTGAACAATTATTTCTGGGACGGCGGACATACTTTTTTTTACAACACTATGATCGGCCTTGATACAGATTATGGCAATAAAGTCAGTGAAAAGTTTGCGTCCTTAACCGGACTGGAAGATGCAATGAATTACAGAGCAATAAATGACAACGCATATTATAGCGCTAATTCTGCATATACAGCATTAACTAAAATGTGTGAAACAGCTGATACATATGAAGAATTTAATTACTCAATATATGCTGTAAAAGGCGATACAGCTGTTTTCTCATTTATGGAGTTCAGTGATGAATCAGATAAATGGATGTCATATTATTATGAAAACGGAGAAATGCCTCAGGATCTCATTTCTGAATTCTATAATTGCATTACTAAAGCAAATGAAGATCCTGCAATAAAGAACTTCGTTATTGATCTTGGCACAAACATCGGTGGTTCAACAGGTGTTTTGGAATATATGATGGGACTTATAAATGATCTTGACAATATCACAATTATTTCAGGAAGCGGCGATGAGTCTGTTACAGCACAGTATTTAGTAGACAAGAATCTTGACAAGTCATTTGATGAAAAGGATAAGGCTCTTAAGCTTGACCTTAATTTCGCTATCATTACTTCAAATTACTCATTCTCGTGCGCTAACCTTATGCCTGCGCTCGCTAAGGATGCAGGAATAATGCTGGTAGGCGAAAAAAGTGGCGGTGGAACCTGTGCCACAAATCGTTATGTTACCCCTGACGGACTGGTATACGCACTTTCAATAGGTCAAAAATTTGTCAACAAAGACGGCGATACTATTGATAACGGTATTCAGCCTGATTATGATATCGTAAAGATAAACGATGACGGTACAAAAGACTATTCTGAAGTCTATAACTTCAGCAAGCTCAGTTCTCTCTTCAGTGATTTCTATAGCAATAAAGCCGAGACAACTTCTTCATCAACTACAACTTCAGCAACAACTACAACGACTTCAGCCACAACCACAACTACTACATCTTTATCGTCGACAACAATCAATGAAACAACAACTGCTTCATCAACATCTTCATCTGCTGCTTCAACATCAAGCAGCACAACTCAAAATGCAGATGGAACTCTTCCAAATACAGGAAATAATTCCGTTGGTACAGCAGCCGCTGCTGCTTGTGCAGCTGTAGTAACATTTGCTGGCGGAGCTTTGATCTTTATATCACGCAGAAACAGAAATAAAGAAGATGAGAGTATATCTTAAAAAACTCAGCGATAATACGCGCCGATGACGCAAAAGAGCATTATTGCTGCGCACTTACTTGCAATAATGCCTTATTAAAATGATAAAAGACCTGCAAATTAAATAGCCCTTTAAAGTAATATGGTTGCCTCTTCAAGTAAATAATTTGAAGGGCAACCATGTTTTTTTAAGGGGCTATTTTTTAGGTCTTCTTCTATATTTTAGATGTTAGTTCGTCAGCGTATTCTCTCATTTTCTGAGAAATTTTGTTTATGTACTCTTTATTCAGAACATCCTCGAAGCTACATTCTTCAAGAGCCTCACGAAAGGTATATTCTCCTGAATAGCATGAGATTTTTGCAATCCTTTCATACTTTTCGACAGCTTTGTTCTTATCTTTAATCAGATCGAAAAACAGTTGAAGGCTTGTGAGGGCAGAAGTTGCATAGCTTATGTAATATCCAGGGCATTCATAAAGGTGGGATATTTCGCTGAGATGATAGCCAATACTGTAGTCATTGAAGTTACGATTGAACAGTTTCACTACTTCCTCAGGAGTGATATCACCGATGCGTGATACAAGTTCGTATTCAAATGAACCTATATAAAAAGCACTTAATATATAGTAACACATATTTACAAGAGTTTTCAGCCTTTTATATTCGCCGTTCTGACTGCCTTCTTCACCATATATCTCATCAAAAAACTGTGTGAACAGCATTTCCATACCATGTGACTGTATTTCTGCAATATCATAGTTGTTTTTCATTAGGTAAGCATGAGTATTATCAAAAAAAGAGGCATGAAAGTGGCCAAACTCATGTACTGCAGTCATAAATATATCATCCGTCGACTTTTGACCAATGAAAATGAAAGCGCTGTTCTGAGTCGGAAGATCGTCTGTAAATGATATATCTAAAGCTTTTTGACCGTTGCATATTCTAAATAGTTCATCGTTTATGAGACGGTCTGCGCTTTTACTGATTTCTGGAGAAAGGTACTTTGCATAAGACTGTATAACTTCGAATGGAGCTTTGTTTAGTACTTCATTTTCGTAATGAATATGATTTTCTATTTTGTATGAAGCTTCCTGAAGATCAAAGTAAGTAGGTAGCACTTCACTGATTATTGTATCCTTAAGGCCGAGTATATCCTCACCAGTGTAATCCCTGTAGAAGCTATCATAAAAAGTCTCAGGTGTTTCGTCCGAAAGCATGTCAATCAGTATTTCGGCACATTTTAGATCCTTTTCATTTGCTGAAATAGTATCATCGGCTATTATATCATAGTATCTGTTTTTGTCTTCTGCTGAGTCATAATAAGCAGACTCTGCCTCCGCACGTGCTGTTTCAAGGTCGTAGTAACCACCACTGTAAAGTTCAGCTGCTTCTGGAGTAATTATGTCAGTAAACAGTTCACTGTATTGACTTTGTGTTCCACAGTAGAAGGCATAGGAAACAAGATCCTCAGCCACGGAATAAATGTGTTCGGTACTTTGGTATGCATCTTTTATTTCAGAATTAAGATAATCACTGTAGAAATCCACCGAGGCAAGAGTACGACTTTCGTAAATCGCATCCAGCATATTAAGCAGATGATCAATATTTTCCTGTATCTTTTCTTCGTTCTCTAACTTTGCTAGATAGTCTATAAAGTGTTTGACCACAAGCTCGACAGAATCAAGCATTTCTTCGTCTGATTCTGTAGTTTCTTCAGCGTTGTCATCAGATTCAGACTGCCCGATCTCATATTCTTTTTCTCTGTCCCTGTATCGGGAGATACGGGGTGCATTTTCATTCATATCAGCACAGGAACAGCAGGAAATAGTTAAAGCAGAAGCAATAACAATAGAGATACACCGGAAAAATGACATTAACATCACTTCCTTTCAGGTAGTGAGACGTTTTACAGCTTCAGGTATGTCTTTTATGTTTTCAACAATGATATCAGACTGGGAGAGCTCTTCGCGCGAACCAAATCCATAAGCACAGCCTATGGAAGTAAGTCCGTTACGGACTGCGGTTTCAATATCGTGAAAGCGGTCACCGATAATAGTGAAGTTTCCAGTATGATTAGGAGCTATTTTCCTGAAAATTTCATATTTGGGTATAAAATCAAAGGCTTCGCAGCAGTAAAAATAATCAAAAAACCGGTCAAGTCTGAAAACACGTTTATGGCGTTCAAGATAATGAAAACGGCAATTACTCATAAAAATAAGAGTATTGCCGTTGCTTTTTAACTGTGAGAGGACTTCCTCAGCTCCGTCGTAAAGGGCTCCTTCACCGCGGTCAACGCGCTCCGCCATATTCTTTCCCAGCATTAGACGTGCTTTTTCGCGTATCTCGAGGTCAAGCTCAGGATGAAAACTATTCCACATATCTGTGGAGTTGAAGCCTAACCAACAGCTAATTTCCGCGTCGGTATATTCTTTTGCTGCGATATATCCGTTATCAGAGAGCCATTTCATGGTATCACGGAATGCCGGAGCATATGTTAGCATAGAGTTGTGGATAGTACCGTCGTAGTCAAATATAAGATTTGTCATTATGCCTCGATTTCTCTGATAAGGTTTATCATTTCGATAGCACCCTCAGCACACTCGCTGCCCTTGTTTCCTGCCTTTGAGCCAGCTCGTTCAATTGCCTGTTCAATATTTTCAGTAGTGATAACTCCGAACATTACGGGAATACCTGTTTGCAGGGAAACCTGTGCAATGCCTTTTGCAGCTTCATTGCATACAAGATCATAGTGTGAGGTGCTGCCTCTTATGATAGCTCCGAGGCAGATAATTGCATCATACTTGCCTGAATTTGCCATTTTTGAAGCAATCAAAGGTATCTCGAATGCACCAGGTACCCATGCAATATCGATAGCTCCTTCGCTTATGTCGTGACGCTTGAGGGTGTCAACAGCACCTCCGAGAAGCTTTGATGTAATAAACTCGTTGAAACGAGCTACAACGATACCTATTCTTACGTCCTTTGAGACAAGTTTTCCTTCATAAGTTTTCATATTATTATTTCCTTTCATCATTATTCCTTGGTGACCTTGTTAATCTTATAGTAGTCTTTAAGGAGCTTTTTGAGCTCCTCATGCTTTTCAATGACTTCAAACTCTTTTGGCATTAGGGCATTGCCGAACCAAAGTTTGAGTCTGTCACCTGTGATCCTGTACATTATATTCTTTTTCTGACGGGCCAAACCGAAATTGTCTGGGAAATATACTCTTTGTGAGGTAATATATGCATATTTCCCTACGGTAAAGTCTAGCAGCAATAGAATTGTAATGAGTATTCCTGCTGCAAATAGCAGAGCATAATTGGTTACTTTTTCAGCATTGTGGGTTAATCTTGCGTTGTTCCATGAGAGAAGGCCGATAACAAGCCATGCTGCCCAGCAGCAAGCCCACCATGTTGCGTTCTTTTTTAGCTGCCTTTTTATTTTTATAGCCGTTTTTTTGGTACTTACACGCCTTTTGAATATTATAAAGCCTATAATTCCCAAAACAAAAACTGCACATACAACGCACAGTACCACAATTGAGATAATTCTCGACGTAGTCATGACAGAGCTCCTTTATTTTGTAAGTGGATTCTCGTATCCGTGCTTACCATACCAGTCAGCGAGAATCTTTACTGTCTTCGGTTTTTTTATGCCGAGATGAAATCCTCTTTTGAACTTCTGATTATTCCTGAAAAGTTCAAGTTTTTCCTTTGTTAGAGTGCCACCGGTGTATTCATAGCTCCAGTTCTGTACGGGGGAGATACCGTTATCAACAAAGATAGGAGTTCTTATACCTTCCGGAGAGAGACAGGTAATATCAAAGGGAAGAAGGAGTATCTCAAGTATGATAAATACGATAGTAAACAAATCGATTCCCTTTTTTTCTATAAGATCTATAATAATAATGACTGCCGCACAGAACGCTGTTACGATAATTGAAGATAAGTTAGCGATAAATGCCTTTTCCTTTGCCTTTGACCATGAGAGGATCAGGCATATATCGTATAATAGAACCGGGATACAGATTATTGCCAATATTATTGTAATTATAGTCATAAATTTACCCATTATTATCACCTCAGTAATTAAGAATATGTCCCATCTTGTCTCGTTTTGTTTTAAGATAGAACAGGTCATAGGCGGTAGCGTCTACCTGTATTGGTACACGTTCCCTTATTTCGAGTCCGAAGCCGCTGAGCCCATATACCTTGTCTGGATTGTTGGTCAGCAGTCTCAGAGTTTTGCAGCCAAGGTCGCGGAGTATCTGCGCTCCGATGTAGTATTCGCGCATATCTCCTGGGAAGCCTAAAGCAATGTTCGCTTCGAGTGTATCCATGCCCTTGTCTTGTAATTCGTAGGCACGTAGCTTATTGATTAGGCCAATTCCTCTGCCTTCCTGTCTCATGTACAGGAGTATACCGCGTCCCTCTTTTTCTATCTGTGACATTGCTGCAGCAAACTGCTGTCCGCAGTCGCATTTCAGCGAGCCAAACGCATCACCTGTAAGGCATTCGGAATGTACTCGGCAAAGTATATCCTGTCCGTCACCAATATCGCCTTTTACGAGAGCTACATGGTGTTCGCCATTGAGTTTGTTTACGTAGCCAAGAGCTCTGAACTCGCCGTATTTTGTTGGAAGCTTTGTATTAGCAACGCATTCTACCAGAACATCATGTACTTTTCGGTATTCCTTGAGCGCCTTTATGGTGATGAACTTCATATTCCACTCCAGAGCTTTCTGCTGAAGTTCCTCTGTACGCATCATAGTACCGTCTTCACGCATTATCTCGCAGCAGAGACCACATTCTTCAAGTCCTGCAATCCGCATAAGGTCAACAGTTGCTTCAGTATGTCCCTCACGTTCGAGAACACCATTCTTTTTTGCTGTCAGCGGGAACATATGCCCAGGGCGACGGAAGTCCTCGGGTTTTGAATCCTTATCCACGCACTTACGGGCGGTATATCCGCGCTCCTTGGCAGAAATGCCTGTAGTCGTATCCACATGATCAACAGATACTGTGAAAGCAGTGCAGTGATTATCGGTATTGTAGTCAACCATCTGTGGAAGATGAAGTCTGTCGCAGATCTTTGCGCTCATCGGCATACATATGAGACCTTTGGCGTGCGCTGCCATGAAGTTTACATTTTCAGTAGTAGCAAACTGAGCTGCGCATATCATATCGCCCTCGTTCTCTCTTGCCTCGTCATCTGTGACGAGTATTATCTCGCCGTTTCGCAGAGCCTCACAGGCTTCTTCAACAGTGTTATACTGGAACATTAAAATTACTCCTTATTAATAGTTATCTCGCCGCTATCAACTTTAAAGTTGACATTGCAGTTTTCTACAGCAATATCAAGGCTATGAGAGGCGTTTTTCTTCTTTTCGTTTTTGACCTCGTAGTTCTTTATTCCCGTTACTTTGATTTGACCTGCGTCAACACCGACGTTGATATCAGCTCCGTCGGATCCATTTAAGGGCAGACAGTAGGAGATATATCCGGATTTGACAGAGATATCGGTATCTGCTTTGTAGGTACAGCTTGACATGATTATGCTGCCGACATTACAATTTATTTTAGACGGCCCAGTTAACTCTAAATCTGTACAGTTAATGTTTCCAACTTTAACATCACCATTAATCTGCCCACTTATTTCATTGAGTCTGAGATCACCAGCGTTTTCTTTTATATCAAAACTGCTGATGAATTTAGGTACAGTTATATAAAAATCATAATCGATACGGCAGTCTGGAATGTTCTTTTGTAACCATGAGGTAATATCTTCCTTAGTTGTATCATCGACGAGCTTTATTTTAAGCCTGTCGCCGGTTGTCTCAGCTATTGCATTGAGATGGCTTCTAACTTCCTGACATATTTCTTCGGTGTCTGCATATACAGTATAGTCAAGGGAGAATCCGATTTTGTCATCACCAGAGTACTCAATCTCCATGCTGCCGTTTTCAACGCTAATTCCAAACTCAGAAACTTCCTTTGTAGTATCAAAGACGTAGTCCAATTGTTCGATTTGTTTAGTTTTGTAGTCCTTTTCTTCTTTATTAAGGTCAATCTCTATGCCGTCAACATTTATCTTCTGGTCATCCGGATCAACTTTGATATTTTGGCTGGTGTTATTACAGCCTGCAAGAAGTGCTGCAGTTGAAATTGTAGCTAAAATAGCTTTCGTTGCGTTCATGCTTAACATCTCCTTTAGAAGCCGTTTTTTGTGAGAAAGTCCATAGTAATGCCGCTCTGTGAAACTGTTTCGGTGGGCCTCATTAGTTTTTCAACGTATTTGCCTATTATATCGTTTTCAAGGTTGACTATATCGCCCTTTTTCTTTGTGCCGAGTGTAGTCTGAGCAGCTGTGTGCGGTATTATCGAAACGCTGAAGGAGCTCTCCGTGACTTTGGCAACAGTAAGGCTTATGCCATCAATGGCTATAGAGCCCTTTTCAACGATATACCGGAGCAGATTTGCAGATGTATCAATTGTGTACCATACCGCTATCCCGTCGTTTCTGACATCGGAGACGGTACCTGTGCCGTCAATATGCCCTGAGACTATATGTCCGCCGAAACGACCGTTTGAAGCCATGGCTCGTTCTAAATTAACATGGCTTCCAGGCGTAAGATGTCTTAGTGATGAACGGCTGAGAGTTTCATTCATTACATCAGCACGAAAAATACCACCATCGAAATGAGTTACCGTAAGGCATACACCATTTACGGCTATGCTGTCTCCCAGATGAATATCCTCCAGAACCTTTTGGGCTTCTATTTCGATAAATGATGAAGTTCCAGATCGTTTAACGGTTTTAACGGTGCCAACTTCTTCAATTATTCCCGTGAACATTCTTCACCCTGCTTTCTATGAGAATATCGTTACCGATATTGATAATTTTGGTGTTATCAAGCATTATTGCTTCCAGGGGAGTCGGAACTCCATTACCGCTGACCGGAGATTTTCCACTACCACCGAAAAGCTTCGGAGCAATATATGCCTGAACTTTATTAACTATTCCAGATTCAAGAGCTGACCAGTTGAGTTCGCTGCCTCCCTCAAGAAGTATGCTGTCCAGCCTTTCACTGCCCAAAAGCTTCATGAGCTCATTTAGGTCAACACGATTGTTTTTAGGAGCAGTCTTTATTACACGGCAACCAGCTTCTTCAAAGCGTATTGCGCTTTCTCTGTTCTCGGAGACTGTGGCTATGATAGTGGGAATCACTTTTGAAGTCTTAACAATATTACAGTCAAGAGGTGTTCTAAGTCTGCTGTCACATATAATTCGTATCGGGTTTCTGCCCTCCTCAAGTCTGCAGGTTAGCATTGGATTGTCAGCAATGACAGTTCCGACGCCTACCATTATAGCGCTGTGTCTGAGCCTTTCAATTTGAACTTGATTCCTTGCTGCTTCACCTGTTATCCATTTGGATTCTCCGGTATAACAGGCGATTTTTCCGTCAAGAGTCATTGCGTATTTCATAGTAACAAAAGGGAGACCAGTTGTGATGAAATGAAAGAAAATGTCATTTAGTGCATCACATTCGTCTTTTAGTACGCCTTCTGTAACTTCTATACCATTGTCTCTGAGTATCTGAGTTCCTTTACCTGCAACGAGGGGATTAGGATCTGAGGAACCTATGAATACACGCTTAATTCCATGTGCAAGTATTGCATCCGTGCAGGGAGGCTGTTTTCCGTGATGGCAGCATGGTTCAAGAGTAACATACATATCTGAACCTTTGCAATCGATACCTTTAGCCTCACAGTCAGCAAAAGCATTGCGTTCTGCGTGAAGGTCACCGTATTTCTTATGGTATCCACTGCCGATTATCTCGCCTTTTTTGACGATAACAGCTCCTACAAGCGGATTTGGAGAAGTGAAGCCCATACCCTTACGGGCAATTAAAAGGGCTGCGCGCATAAATTCTTCGTGAGACATAGTTCCTCCTGATTTTTAGTGAGTAGTAGTAGAAAATTACTAGGTAGTGTATAGTACAGTGTGCTGTTAATACATTCTAAAAAACATAAAAAGCCCCGTAGATCGGGGCGTTGGTACTTATACTGCACATAGTGCGGTTTATCTTCTTTCATCCGGACTTTACCGTCGGCTTCGGAATTGCACCGAATCAACCAAAAGGTTCGCAGGCTTTACTGCCGGTAGGGAATCTCACCCTGCCCCGAAGATATTACAGATATAAGAGCTGAGATTTACACATAAGGTATTAATCAGAATTTTGCTTCTTAAATCTTAGTTTTCAACTCTAACCTATTATATCACTGTGTTATTGATTTGTCAATATCCTATTGACTAATTTCATAAAAAAGGGTATAATAAATGTATTATGCAATAAGGAGTGTTTTTATGAGCGAATGCACACATGACTGCTCAAGCTGTGGAAGCGATTGTGGTAGCAGAAAAGAGCCACAGAGCCTTCTTGAAAAGCCAAATGCTATGAGCAATATTGGTAAAGTGGTTGGAGTTGTCAGCGGCAAGGGCGGTGTCGGTAAGACCCTCGTTTCGTCATTGCTTGCTGTATCAATGCAGAGACTTGGCAAGAACGTTGGAATAATGGATGCGGATATTACAGGTCCGTCAATACCTAAGGCTTTTGGTATACATCAGAAGGCTGATGCTTGCGAATTCGGCATTATTCCGGTAAAGACCAAAATGGGGCTTGACATCATGTCTATAAATCTTCTTCTCGAAAACGAGTCCGATCCGGTTGTATGGAGAGGTCCTGTTATTGCGGGAGTTGTAAAACAATTCTGGACAGATGTTATCTGGAAGGACATTGACTGCCTTGTGGTTGATATGCCTCCCGGAACAGGAGATGTTCCGCTTACGGTTTTCCAGTCTCTTCCTGTTGACGGTATAGTTATCGTGACTTCACCACAGGAGCTTGTTTCAATGATAGTTGAAAAAGCAGTTAAAATGGCAAAGCTTATGAATATACCGATACTTGGTATTATTGAGAATATGAGCTATTTTGAATGTCCTGACTGCGGAAAGCGTCACAGCATTTACGGCGAGAGCCATATCGAGGACATAGCTGCACAGTACGATATTCCAGTCTTGGCGAAACTTCCTATAGATCCACAGCTTGCAAAGCTTTGTGATCAGGGGACCATTGAACTTTTCGAGGGCGAGTGGCTTACAGAGGCAGCTGAGAAGGTTGCTTCACTTTGAGTTATTTAGTGAATTATAATTAACAGGAGGGCGGTCTGATTGTGGACCGCCCTCGTTAATTTTTATAAAAATATGAATCAGCGGTACTTGTAAACCGTTGCTGCCTCGAAGCCGTCAAGCAGGGTAGTCATTCTTCCAAACGCCATTCCTGTTCCTTTTGCAACGCAGTTTATGGAATCCTTTGCAATGTTGCAGTTTATGCCGAGAGTACGTTTTATGAGTTGTGTAAGTCCACCAAGAAGCGCTCCGCCACCTGTGAGCAGAAGACCGTTGTCATAAATATCTCCTACCAGTTCGGGTGGTGCTTCTTCAAGTACCTTTCTGATAGCTTCCATAATAGCGAATGTATCGTCCTCTATAGCCTCAAAGAGTTCGGTTTCACTAAGAAGTACCTGTGCAGGCAAACCTTTGAGGAGACTTCTTCCTTTGACAATGTAGGTAACTTCGTCGCTTGGATCATAGAGGTTGCAAAGTTCAATTTTTACTCTTTCGGCAGTTCTTTCTCCGATAAGGAGTTTGTATTTATTCTGCATATATTTTATTATTGAGCGGTCTATAGCGTTCCCTGCAACCTTTACTGTGTGGGAACGTACAACACCATTCATAGAAACAATAGCAACGTCTGTAGTACCGCCGCCAATATCTACTATCATGTGTCCCTTTGCCTTGGTTATGTTTACTCCTGCGCCTATCATGGCTGCGATAGGCTCCTGAATGAGGTATACCTGTCTTGATCCTGCACTCTTTGCAGCTTCAACAACTGCGCGGCTTTCAATATCAGTTATGAAAGAGGGGATACAGATAACGATGCGGGGCTTCATGAGCTGCTTACCAGTGACCTTTATAATGAACTCACGTATCATGCTATGAGTTAGGTCATCGTCTGATATTACACCCTCACTGATAGGACGTCTTACTGCTATATAGTCAGGATTTCTGCCTATCATTTCATAGGCCTCCTTACCGACCGCAAGAACTCTTTCTGTTCTTGTATTGTAGGCTATGACAGAAGGCTCGCTGAGTACAACACCCTTGTTTCCCATAGTCATAACTATATTTGAAGTACCGAGGTCGATTCCGATATCAGTATTTGCCATTTTTATCTTCCTTTCTACTGCTCAAAGGGTGAACTTGTTTTTGCAGGCCCTGTGAGCATGTGGCGCAGGCAGGTATAACGCCGCGTGCGCTTGTTGTTGTCTACCATTTTATATATATTCTCCTCATTTCCGATTATTATGAGAAGTTTTTTTGCTCTTGTTACTGCGGTATACAGGAGATTCCTATAATACAGTTTATCGAAACCTCCCATAATTGGGAGTATAACGGCTTCAAATTCGCATCCTTGACTTTTATGTACAGTGACTGCATATGCAAGGTCTACCTGGGATAGAAGGTCAAACGTATAAGTGGCTTTTCTGCCGTCAAAGTCAATTACGGCAAGAGAGCTTCTGTTGTCAATGCTGATTATGCGCCCTATGTCACCGTTGAAAATGCCTGCGCCCTGTTCACCGTCCTTAGACCAAGTTATGTCATAGTTGTTACGCGTCTGCATGACCTTGTCGCCTTCGCGGTAGGTGTATACATAGCCTTTTTTCTCCTGCTTATTCTTAGAACTGGGATTGAGCTGATCCTGTAGGAGCTTGTTAAGCTCTACAGTACCAGTTATCCCTTTCCTTGACGGAGTAAGCACTTGTATATCCTCAGTAGGGGAGTAGTTGTAGGCTTTCGGAAGTCTTGTTTTTGCAAGATCAACTATGAGTTGAAGAGCCTGCTGATAATCTGTACGCTTGAAGAAGAAAAAATCACTGTCCTTACGTGTAAGGTCAGGATATTCTCCTGCAACTATTCTGTGGGCGTTAGTAACTATACAACTCTGCTGAGCCTGTCGGAATATCTCTTTTAGTTCTGTTACTGGAACAATTCCACTGTCGATTATATCTCCTAGAAGATTTCCTGCGCCAACTGATGGGAGCTGATCGCTGTCGCCAACCATTATGAGCTTGCACCCTAGGCGTACGGCACGTAGCAGTTTTTCGAAAAGCACTACGTCTACCATTGACATCTCATCTATAATTAGAACATCGCATTCAAGGGGATTGTTTTCATTATGGGCAAATGTAAGCTTGTCACCCGAATCATACACTACTTCAAGCATACGGTGAATTGTTTTTGCTTCACAGCCAGCCAAATCTGACATACGTTTTGCAGCTCTGCCTGTAGGAGCGGCAAGGAGTACTTTCATTCCACGTTTCTCAAAGATTGAAATAATAGCATTGAGAGTGGTGGTCTTACCTGTACCTGGTCCTCCTGTAAGCACCATCAGGCCACGTGAAACTGCAGTGGTTATAGCCTGTCGCTGTAATTTTTCATATTTTATGTTATGTTCCTCTTCCTCAATGTCTATTAAGTTGTCATAGTTAAAATCCTCGGGAGAGGAAAAGTCTTTCAGTATATGTATCCTGTCCGAAATGAAGCTTTCAGCGTAAAAGTAATCAGGAAGATAGACAAACTCGATATCATTTTTGATGTACTCGAAGAGTTCGTCATCGTCAAGAGCAGCGTTGTAAGCACTGTAGAAGTCGCTTTCCGATACGCCGAGAGTATCCTGAGTCTTTTTTGCAAGAACTTCAAGTGGCAGGCAGGTGTGACCTATACCGCCGTTTGCACGGAGTATGTATTGTACTCCTGCGATAATACGCTTGCTGTCGTTGTGGGCAATATGCATATCATGAGCGATAGTATCAGCTTTTGAAAATTCAAGATCGATGTATTCGCTGCAAAGAAGATATGGATTGAGTTTTAAAAGCGTCATTGCATCGGAACCATACTTCCTGTAGGTGTTCATGGCAAAGCGGGACTTTATTTCATACTGTGACAGGAATGACATTAGATTGCGCAGACAGAAGAGCTTTTGAGCCTCTGCGGCAATCTCATCACACTTTTTCGGGGAAATTCCCTTGATCTCAGCAAGTTTGAATGGAGCGTTTTCCATAATATCGAGAGTACGATCACCGAATAACTTAACTATCTTTTTAGCAAGTCCCGGACCAATGCCTTTGACGGCTCCTGACGCGAGGTATTTTTCAATATTAACAACAGTTTCCGGGAGTTTTCTCTCACAATAAACCGCACTGAACTGTGTACCAAAGCGTGGATGGGTGATATAGTTGCCTTCGAGGATAAGACCTTCACCCTCTTCAATGTCGCCGAGTTCTCCAACAACGGTTATGAGCTCGCCACCAGCATCAATGTCAAGAACGATATAGCCATTATTTTCGTTTTTGTAAAGGACATTTTCCACAGTACCTTCTATATGAAGTACTTCATGCTCCACCGTTTTCACCTCTGTACACAAAAATACATCTTACATTATACCATATTTTCACTCAAAATGCAAATATTTTTTCATTGATATTTCAATATCTTCTGGAAGTATTAACTCAGCGTCATGATATCGTTGACAGAACTCTCTGCAAAATTGTATTTGCTCATCGTCTGCACCGATATCTACAAGAAGTACAGTTCCTATGAGAGGATCACCTTCTACAATATGTGTGCTTAAACACTCCAAACGTTCGATGAACTCTTTGTCCTCATTACATATGGGGAGTATGATGCACATGGGATAGTTCTTGCATTTAAGCTTTGAGCAGAGATAAAGGCAAAGTATTTCAATAGTAATGAGCAGAGCCGCAACTGAAACGGCAACGACTTCAGCAGTTTCCATAAAACCACTCCTTTCGCCATATTATATGATTTATGGCAGTGTGGTGTTACAGAAAAGAAATACAGGCGGATCAGTATACTGTGCCGCGTTTCTTTTGTCTAAAAATGACGTTGCTAGGCAAGCGGGAGTTAATAACCATAACAAGTCATTGTTCAAATTTCAAAGGCTTTCGTATGAGAACATATTCACCTGACTTGATAAAACCAAGTTTTTCAGCTGTACGTGACGACCCGAGATTTGAACGCTGACAGGTCCATGTCGGGCGGCGGGTAGGGAGTATTTCTTTTATTAAAGCGGCAGCTGCCATATATGCTAGTCCCCTGTTCTGAAAGGATTTGGCAGTTTCAATACCTATATCAACTTCTTCATCGCTGACAGCTGAGGAAAATGCCCATGAAGCTGCTTCTTTTTCGTGCATTATACATATTCCCAAGCCATTATGGCTGAACTGTTCATAGTTATCCCAGTACAAAGATGGTGGAACTGCGCCTGTAATGCTGTCAAAAAGCTCACGGTCTATTCTTTTCAGGGAAAAGCATTCAGGAATATGTACTTCCGGAGCATTATTCACAGGGTAGCTGTAAATATCACGTGGTATAAGCTCTACTCTGCCCAAGGCTGCAATCTCCTGGCATAAAGAGTTATCGTTGCACATAAATTTCAGCTTTTCTGATAGGATAAGCTGATGTATCTCGTGGATTTCATTATCATTCGGAGTGCCACAGAGATAGGTGAAGTTGTTTTTGTGACGGATAAGAATGCAGTTCTCAGATTCATAAATGATACCGCTTTGGTATTTTTTAGTGACTGAAATAGGGAAAACTTTACATATTTTAATGCTTTCCGCAAAGGGAATATAAAGACTGTATTTTTTAGTATCTATTTTTTTCATTATTACCTCGGTGTAGTAAAAAGCTCCCACAAGGGAGCTTTTAGTCATATAATCTTTTTAATACATGGAACGAGCCTGAGAAGTCTTGTTAGAGCATAGGAAATTACAAGAGTTATTATGCATATTCCAATTATAGTTATTGTTCCGCCGTGTTCGAAAGGGTTGAACTTTAAAACTGCAAAAATGAATTTAAGTACTGCCATATGGAGCAGATAAATTCCGAATGAACAGTTGTCGAGTTCTGAAGCAATAGTATCGAAAATAGGAACAGGTGAATTCCTTGTCTTGCGGATATAAGCAAAAGCTCCTATGGAAGCCGCTGCATAGATTGGAAACGAATATACGCTGAGAAAAGATATCATTCTCTTGCTTGCTTCTGGCGAACTCTTTTCCACTGACATTGCATATACGGTAAGCATTGCAGTGATACCTGTACAAATAAGGAACATTATTCCTGAAGCGTTTTTCGGAAGCCTTATGATTCCGGTATGAAGTGCATGTCCAAAGAAAAGGTAAAGGGGATAAATGCTGAAAACACATATGTAAAAAGGAAGCTTTTTCCCCGATATTGTTTCGATGAATGGTATCAGTGAAAGGAATATCGAATATAACAGCAGCAGATACTTTATCTGTGAAGCTGAAGCATGATCGCAGATGATCTTGTAAAAAGGAAGCAGTAGATATATTGCCATCATCAGGTAGATATACCACATATGCGGCCATCCGGTTCCAAGGAATATATCGCTGAATGTGTCCTTCAAAGTCTCAAATGGAGTATAGTGGGCAGTTGTAAATGCGTCAAATACTGAGAATAGAACTGAAAATACGATTAGTGCGAATACCATCCTCAGAAAATACTTTCCGAACAACTTTTTCGGTGTAAGTACTCTTTTACTGTTTAGAAGCAGTGCTCCCGAAGCCATAACAAAACATGGTACAGCCCACATCATACAGTTTCTTACGGCTGACATAGTGCGAAGCTGATATGGAACAGCCGCAAAATTTGCGGCTGTAAAGAACGTGTGCAGAACAACTACAGCGATACAGGCTAATGCTTTTATACGGCTCAGATAGAGCACACGACCGTTTACCATGTGAGTGCTCCGCCGCCCTGGCCTGCTATACACCCGCCATCTGGACTTGTAGGAGTTTCAATAACAGCCTCAGTAGGTTCGGGAGCCTGAGTGTCAGGTTCTATGTAAACTGTAGTAGGTTCGATGTATTCTGTTGTAGGAGCAATGTACTGTGTTGTTGGAGGCTGAGTATACACAGGCTCTTCATAAACAGGCTGAGTATATGCTGGCTCAGTAACCTTTTTCTTTTCAGTTGTAGGCTCCTGTTCAGCTTCCATTGAAGCTATCATGTTTTCAGCTTCCTTTGTGCTTACCTTCTGGTCGGAGAGTTTTGAAGTATACTCTATATAAGCTACTTCCTTGTCAAGATGGAGTTCGCAGCTATCAAGGTCGCCGAAAGGGAACTGGTGGAGTACTGCTGACTTGTCATCGCTGAAATCTATCTTTATGATATATTCCTCGTTTGCGATAGCGTCACTGTTACCGATAGCGTAGCCTTCGCTGTTGACAGGAACGTAGTAGAGTTTACGTCTTTCATTTTTAATGAATGGGTCGTTCTCCTGAAGCATATTGCTTGGGAACTTTTCCTCAGAACCTGTCTTTACGGAGAATCCCTTAATGCTCTTGCCTGTTTTGTTGTCAACAGTGATAATAAATACAGAACTACCTGTAGCCTTATCACCTATGAGTTTCATCTTGTCTTCTGATGTGGTATCCTCAACTTTAACTTTGGCAGCCTGAGTTGTGGTTGCTGGCTCAACGTCAGCTGAAGGAGTTACATTTCCACAGCCTGCGAGAGTGAGTGCTGCAATGAATGTGAGTGTTGCAATTACTTTTTTCATATTTTTCCTCCTTGATCAGTCCATTACCAATTCTTTTACATATCTCCATGTTCCGGACTGACCATATGTTATCATATATCCGTTGTTACCCGTTTCATGTGCAAAATCCGGGTCACAAACATAAGTAGTATCGCCAATCTTGACTTCGGTCCATGAATGAGCTCCCATAGACCCATCCTTTAGCGGTACTTTTCCAGAAATAAGATGTACATCGTAGCCGAGAAGTCTGCCCATTTCGCAGAACATCGCAGCCATTACGTAGCAGTTGCCCTTGCCATTAGTGAAGCCATAGTCTGCGTACCATTCGAGAGAGTAATCTGTTGTCTGTGGCATATCGGGCTTCTGTCCGTAATAGGTTGTTGCGGCTGCAGACTTGAACGCTGCCTGCAGATCCCAACCTACAGCGTCAAGACGAGCTTTTGCAAGCGGATAGTCGTATTTCAGCTCTGGCGGTTGAGTTACCGTTACTGCCCAAGTGGTTACGCTTGCGTAGTAGTCTTTCTTTGAAACAGTAGTCTGTATCAGTATTGCTGGAGCGAAGTCGGTGGATGTTGACTTGAACTCGCTTGCAGCGATATTGAGCTTTCCGGCTGAATACTTAACAGAATCAACTTTTATATCGGGTATGAACTCATAGGACGGTGCTGGTTCAGAAACTTTCTGCATATAATCCATATTTGCATAGCCCGAGATACCATCATATGTAACGTGTGCCCACTGCCCGTTTCCATAACTTACAGGAATAATAGCGTTTGGCGGTATTCTGCCTATGGATTCGGAAGCTGCAGAGTGACTGACTCTTATATTCAGATATGAGGTAACATTTTTTGTGGTGTAGGTTCCGGCATAGCTGGAGCTGCAGCCGCACTCGGCCGTAGTGTATATCTTTTTCTTCTGATAGTTTGAAGAAGTCAGAAATACTGGCTTTACAAGAAGTACAGACTGAGCAAAAAATGTGTCATTGTATTTTGTGAGGTAATTATTTACAAGAGATTCGCTCAGATAGGGAGATAGTGCAGATTTCAGTTCTGTTGAAGAGGTAACTGCACTTCCACCATCATTGGCACTAAGTTTTTTGAAAGCGTCTGTGTAGCCTGTGGTAATTTTATCAGTAACGGCAGTAAACTTTATTGTTCTATCGGATGCAAGTATAGTTTTTCTCAGTTTTATAACGTCATATACGTCTGTTTTTCCATCACCGTTGAGATCAGCGGTTTTTGCCTGTGCCTGGCTAAGTTCAGAATTACCTAGAACATAGCCCTGTAGTAAGGACAGGTCTGTAGAATCAGCTGAACCGTCGCCGTTTATGTCACCTGTGACGGCAGCGCTTGCAGATACGGGCAGAATATTTCCTGCAGATATTGCTGCAGCAAGCAGTAAGCCCAGAAGCTTGTGATGTTTCATAAAAAGACTTCCTTTCATTTATTAACGTTTCCATATTAATATACGAATCGGGAAAGAAAAATGTGACAAAAAAATATAAATTATTTTTTGAAATATCCGAAAATTGTATTTGTCCAAAATTAATCAGAAACCGCTTTCAAGTTGAGAGATAGTAATCATCAAGTTCACATCGCCGACAGATCTGTAAAAGTCCTGCTGTAATTCAAAAGCGGATATATTGCCCATATTGGTTGGCTCATAAGCTCCGTTGGGAATTGATCCGCTGTTTTCTTTCAAGAAGAAAACATAGGAGCGTCCTTGTTCCTGATTGCCGCCGCTTTCGCCTTGGATTTTTACAGAGTATTCATCCTGATTATGCATTGGCGGAAATCCGTATAGCTGGGAGTATTCTTCGGCAGGTATGAAACCGCCTGTGAAAAATACTGTGATTCTGTCGTTTACCTGGATATCGCCCTTGTAAACTTGACTTACGGTGATATTTTCTGCTGTGAAAGCTTTGCCGCCTATAGAAGTATACACTATTTCGTCAAGATTTGCAAGTACTACAGCACAGGAATTTTTATACATTTCTGATATGTCTATATTTATACCGTTTTTCCAGCCATCTTTTGGCTGAAACGTTTCATCAGAGGAAGGCTCGCCAGAAGTTACCGGACTATTAGAACCAATATTCGAATATTGTTTTTCAGTGATAGTCTTTTCTCGAAGAGGATAATTCTTGTCGACCGATACTGTCAAATCACGGTATTGTACGTCGGCAGAATTACTTTCCTCTTGCCGTTCGTTGGATTCATTTGTTGGCAGCTCGTTATCTTTAGTGGTTTGCCGTTCGGATTCGTTTCTGACTGCAGTAGTTGTACTTTGTGAAGCAGTAACGGCAGTCGTTGCAGCTTGGGTTATAGTAATAGCAGTTGTTTTATCCGATGCAGTAGCTTTTGCAGTTCTTGTGGAGGAAACGGTGGTCGTTAATGTTGTTTTTATTTTAGTCGTAATAATAATAGTTGTTGATGCCGTTGCATTATTCGCTTTTTTTGCAGTAGTAGCTTCTTCAGTAGTTACGGTTATTAGGTTGTCGTTGCCTGGTTGTTTTATATCTTTCGGCATCATAATAGCAGTTCCGATAACGGCTGTCATCATAGCAGCCGCAGCAGCAAATTTTATAATAAAAGGAAATAATGACTTCTTATTATTGTAGTTTTCAAGTTTCACGAATTCTTGAACGAACTCATTTTTTTTGTCGGGGTCTTCAAAGCCGAAGGCTTCCTTAAGAGCATTTTTCTCTTTATCTGTCATATAAGCTCCTCCCTTCCCATATATTCATGCAGCGTTGCAAGAATACGTTTTATTCTGCGGCTAAGTGCAAAGCGAGATATGTTGTACAGCTTTGCTATAACATTTACGGGCACTTCGTTTACAAAGCGCAGAAGTATTATCTCTCTGTCTTCAGCAGAGAGTCTGTTCAGAGCTTGCTTCAGGTCAACTCCCGAAAGAACGTTCTCTTCGACGTCATCGGCTGATACCTCAGTATCTGTAAGCTCTGTGGTTTTCTTCTT
Organism: Ruminococcus flavefaciens; assembly: GCA_002310115.1. Classification (GTDB taxonomy): domain Bacteria; phylum Bacillota; class Clostridia; order Oscillospirales; family Ruminococcaceae; genus Ruminococcus; species Ruminococcus flavefaciens_K. The sequence goes on along the minus strand of DBYI01000083.1, from coordinate 58,670 downwards.
GCGGAATTCATCGAAACAGAGATTGCCTGCGATTGTGTATAGAAGCTGCAAAGTCTTATCAACGCTGTTGTAATGTGGGTGTTCGAGGTAGCGGAGAAAGGTTTCCTGAGTTAAATCCTCGGCGGTCTCCTTGTGCCTTACGCGTAGAAAGCAGTAGCGGTATATTTTGTCATACTGATCATTGATATCAACTGACACGGGCACGCCTCCTTCTTCTCGGAAATCTTAAATTTTATTATAACATATAATAATGAATAAAGCAACTAAAACGAGAAGATATATTATATTTTTTAAGCTTTTTAAGTTTTTTAGTAAACTTCTGTATATACAGGAAAACCGTATCATAAAGATACGGTACCTGAGTGTTTCCCCTTACATTAGGAAATCGTTTGCGCCGTTAATGTGCAGATACGGCTTTTACACATAAACTATAGCAAACAAATCTTAAAAAATTCTTAAAATTAACTTAATGAATTAAGTGCTCCTATAAATATCGGAATATTAGTCTCTGTATCAAATATGCAGAATACGAAGGGTCTGTCGAAAACAATCTCTTTTTCAGGCATTGCTATAGCTGATTCATTTTTCATCGCAACTATAGTCGCTGCTGCTGCCTTAGTACCGTTTTCGTCGAGATCGATAAATGTTTTGTGCTTAACATATCCGATGTGAATAGGAATGTTATCAGCTATAGCTGACATATTCGAAAAATCAGCCCCATATGTAAAGGCTGTCGGCATACCCATATCAATAAGTTCGTCATTGAGCTCGTTTTCATATTCGAATTTGAATTTCGGAAGCTTTGTGTCTGCTTTTTCATAGGTCATAGTTCTTTGTTTGAGGAGAGAATTGAGCTTTTCTGAAGTTATCTCATCTATGTATTTGTCTATAGAGATGCTTTCGTCGGGAAGAAGTGCTGCAAAAGCGTATTTCCTGCCGCTGTATTCCTTAATGATGCCCTGTGTATTATCATCACTGATATACTGCTCATAGCTAGACATCATTTCTGCATCCTGTTCAGTTCCGTCTGCTGCGGTAAACTTGCCATTATTGACCATGTATTTCTCGTACGGTTCGTCCCATTTGGCCTCAAATGCAACTGCATTAATTAGGTACATTACATCGTCAGGTTCAATATGGTCAAGTATACTGGGTATCATCTTATTAGTTTTTTCGTTTACCCAGTTGTTTATGTCATTGACTGTGGATTCATCAAATAGAGCAATGTAGAATTCGGAATCATAGTAGTCCACACAATTCTGTATAAAGCTTGGAAGCACCTGAATTTTGGTTCTGTCGCTTATTGCCCATATAGAATTAGCTGTACTGAATGACCACTTAGCCCATTCACTTGTATTTACGGTACTTTCACGCTGGCCGCGTAAATAACGGTTTAGACTTGTGATATCTATACCGTCACCAAGAACTTTTTCCATTTCTTCGAGAGTTTTTCCGTTTGCACCGTTGGCGGTCATGCCGAGAGCCTGTACTACAGAATATGGTGAGATAAGGTCATTTTGACCTTTGTTTTCATTGTATGTAGCTTTGAAAAGATCAATTGTGAACTTGGTTTGGCTATTAATGAACTCAAGATCATTGTTTGCGTCCGTCAAAGCTGTGCCTGACGTACCGGGAGAACTTTTGATTCCGGCACAAAGATTTTGTGCTTTCGGTGCAAAGCTCGGTTCGGGAGCAGAAGCGATATTGCTGATAAGCAATTTTCTCATTGTGACAAGATCAAATACGTCAAATTTGCCATCATTGTTTGCGTCTGCACCTGGTCCGGGTTCGTTGTGAGGTGTGAATAAGCCTTTATCACCTTTTAGCCAGCGTTGGAACAATACAATATCAGAAAGATTGAAAACATAGTCAATATTAGCATCACCCGATACGATATTGTTACTGTCTATAGGTGGTGTGGCATTAGAAGTCAATGATGCAGAAATAGCTGGTATTGCAAGAGTTAATGCAGCGGCACCAGCAATTATCTTTTTGAAATTCATAAGTATACCTCCTAGGAATTAACATTGATAACCAGAGCACAGAAGTAATTTATTTTATAACATAACGTTTAATATAGCTGAAATGTGCGGCTGTAATTGTAAACATTTTGTAAATGATTTTCACCTTTTGTTTGTTGACCTGTTGCGTATTCTGTGATATAATGGCAATAACGTTTAAATTTTGACCAAAGCTTTATACGTAGAATAATATGAAATCAAAAGGAGAAAGTCATGAAAAAAGCATTATCACTGTTACTACCTATTGCATTACTTTTATCGTCAATTTCTTGTGCAGAAAAAACGAAGACTGACGATAAGACCGAAACAACGACCGTAGCACAGGAGGTTGTAAACGAAGACGGTACATTAAAGTATGAAAAGTATGCTTCAATGGCTCCGGAAGAGATTGTTGCACAACTCACTCTTGAGCAGAAGGCATCTCAGATGGTTCAGCCAGCTATTTATACCGTGGAAATGGAGCCTGAGGCCATAATGAAGGAGAACGATTATGGTAGTGTTCTCGGCGAGGATACAGGTTCGGAAAGAACTGCTGATGAATGGCAGGATATTATAAACGACCTGCAGCAGGGGGCTGTCCATTCAGAGGCGGGGATTCCTTTCGTTTATGGAAGCGATCATTCCCATGGTGTAGGTTACTGTCTCAATTCAGTAATATTCCCACATAATATCGGTGTCGGAGCTGCAAACGACCCTGAACTTACATACAAGATGGGAATGGCTGTTGCTGACGAAGCGAGAATCTGCCATATTCCTTGGAATTTCTTCCCTGTTGTAACTCAGTCTGGTGACCCTCGTTGGGGACGTACATATGAGTGTTACAGTTCAGACCTGGACATAATCTCTAACCTTGGTTCAGCTTACATAAAGGGATATATTGCTGGCGGCGGCATCTCATGTGCAAAGCACTTCTTTGCAGAGGGAAGCGCTGAGTACGGAAAAGGCGAGGAAGGCTTCCTTATTGACAGAGGCGAGGCTAATCTTAGTGACGAAGAGATAGACAAGCTTCTCAAAGTTTACCAGGATATGATAGACGCAGGCACGCAGACGATTATGATAAGTCATTGTATGCTCAATGGTGTAAAAATGCATGAAAACAAGAAATACATCATGAAACTCAAGGAAGAAATGGGCTTCGAAGGATTCATTGTCAGCGACTGGGAATCCATTCACCATATTCCTAATAAGACTTTCGATGAGCAGGTAGTTGCTGCAATAAATGCTGGTATCGATATGCTTATGGAACCTGAGAAATTTGATGATGCAAGAGAAATCATAATCAATGCTGTAAAAGAAGGTACAATTACAGAGGAACGCATTGATGATGCTGTAAGACGTATAATTAAGGTTAAAATGGAAAATGGTATATTCGACGATCCGTTCTTTGAGAAGTATGAAACCAAACAGAATGATGTAGGTTCACAGGAATACAGAGACATTGCTGAGAAAATGGTGGAAGAAAGCCTTGTTCTTATCAAGAATGAAAACGATGTACTTCCGCTCAAAGAGGGGGCATCCGTTTATATTATAGGACCTGCTTCAGATGACGCAAGCGTGCAATGCGGCGGCTGGACTCTAGACTGGGCAGTAAGCTATACAAAGAAAATTCCTGGCGTTACTACTGTTCTTGAAGCTTTCAAGACATATGCAGATGATTACGGTATCAAAGTAATTACTAATCCCGAAGAAGCAAAAAATGCTGATGTGGTTTTGAATGTTGTGGGTGAGCAGGTATACTCTGAGTGGAATGGTGATACAGAGGATCTTGAGCTCTGCGGTGATCTTGGTCTTGAAAAAAACCGCATGTCCATGAACGAAGCCAAGGAACTTGGAAAGCCGATTGTTACCTGTATAATTGCAGGCAGAAATGTAATTATTGACGAAGGAGACTATAATAATTGGGACAGTGTTGTCATGTGCTACCTTCCGGGATCTGAGGGTAAGGGTATTTCTGACGTCCTCTGTGGATGTGCTGATTTCACCGGTAAGCTGCCTTCTCCTTGGTACAATTCTGTAAAACAGATCGGTACTGATGAATGCTGGCTTGAAAAAGGATTCGGATTGAATTATGGTGAAGGATTCATTCCCCGTAAGGAGCCTGTTCCTGTTGGAGGTTCTGAAACTTATGAGAAGGAGCCTGAGATAGACCCTACAGAGGGGACAAATTATACTAAGGGAATCTTCAAGGATAGTGTATATACAAACGAGTATGCAAATATAAATATGAGCATTCCTGATGGCTTTGAGGCTATACCTGATGGTCAGATGCAAACTGTAAAGAGCAGCATTTTATATCAGTGCTCTGAAGAAAAGGATGAAAAACGCGAAAGCGCAAGAGCATGGGACGGCTATTATTACACAGATAATGACAGTATAGCATTCTCGTTCTTGAATACAAAGCTCGGTGTTCCTGAAGAAAGCGATTACACTGAGGAAAAATATCTGGACGATTTTAAGGCTTTTCTGGAAGGCTTAGTAGGTGATGACGATGTTAAGCTTACATTCGAGGAAAGAACAAAAGCAAAACTTGGAGAAGATGAGTACCTGCGTGAAGTTGTCAGAATAGAATATGATGGAGAAAAGCAGTATGAATACTTCTATGTCAGAAAGCTTGACGATGATCTTATGTGTATTGTTGAAATGAATGGTATGGGATCTGATAATACGCCTGAGTATTACGAAAAAATGTTCAAGTGATTGTTTTTTAATACTAAATATACCTCCGATTTTTATGATGTTATTAAACTAAAATAGAAGTTGGATACAAAAGCTCTAACGCCAGATTTGATCAGCGACAATGCAATTATTGCAAAATTAGTATTCATAAAATTTGATATAAAAAATGCCCGTGTAGATAGCAGAAGCATAATAAGAATGAATTCGTATGCTCTGCTGCCTATGCGGGCAGAGTTATTATTTAGTTTCTGTACTTGAAATGGAGCACTTTTGTATTATACCATTTTAGTATACATCCGCTGAAAAATCAATTAATGACGGTAATGCATTTTTAATAAGTTAACGTCTTGCAATGATTAAATCGAAAATATCAACACGACAATCATTGTTCAAATCGATAACATTTCCAGGACCGACATAATCAGATGCTGAACAAAATGCTTGGATAGCTTTGACATCTTCTAAAGTAATTGAAGATGAAGAGGTAAAAGCGTCATTGATTTCGCTTACTTGCAAATTATCATCTGCGGCTTTTATAGTAAGTACGTCAAAGTTTGTTAATGGGCTTATTGCGTAATTTGCTACAATTGCAAATGCAATGGAAAATGTTAGAGCTTTTTTTAAATTAGTCTTCATATAAAGAACCTCCTTAATTAATGTCTGCTCAACAACTAAAAATTGGCTTTTTTTCGAGTTATAAAGCCAATTTTTAGTTGCCAAGGTGCAAGAAAAAATAATGGTATTCCACTTTTTCTTGCATCTTGTTTTGCCCTTTGGGGCAAAATGAGCTTGACATAAATTAGTGTGCCGCGCAAATTCTTTGTTTTTTGAGGAATTTGCGCTCCCCGAACAAAGTTTGGGGCGATAACTGCCTTACGTCGGTTATTGATGATACACTAATTATAGCACTATCTCCATGTAAGAATGTGCATTTTTTATTATCAGCCGCTGTAAAAAACAGAAATAGTCGTTTCTTACAAAAACACCTTCCGCGCATGATGCATAACGCCGAATGATACTTTATGTATCAAAACCGAACCGTTGAATACCGTGAGCTGAGGTGTCTGTTTTTTTCGGTTCGCTTATGATTTGGTAAGTTTATGACATGAAATCGCAATATTATACTTGATTTTCTTGAACAAATGATGTATAATTTGTATAATATTACGGCGGCCTTTAAGGCTGCCAGGGAGGGACTTTTTTATGAATAAGTGCACAAAGAGCTTTTTATCCGCTGTTGTTTCCGCGGCATTGTGTATTTCGGGAATACCGCTTCAGAAAGCAAATGCCGATATCATTATCGACCATAACTGCAGCGGTATCGACAAGGGTTATTACTTTGAGATGGTCAATAACGACAAGGACAGTCAGCCTGATTTTTCATTGGAGCCGGGAGGATGCTTTAACTGCAAATGGGACAATGATGAGGACTTTTCAGCTTCAAGAGGTCTGAAGTTCGATTATCCTGTAATGTACACATCCTTTGGAGACTTCAGCTACAAGTACTGGAAAAGGATCGATACGGATGGCTACACCGATAAGGAAAAGGGCTATGTAAGACTGGGAATAAGACTTCATAATACCCAGGGCGACGTTATCGACATCCTTGAGATCGACGATTCGGCAGACGGAAAGAGCATTATTGAAAAGGATGGTAAGTACAGTAAGATAGGCAGTGTTGATTCCGAAGAAGTATTCAATGATGTTGAATTCGGTGTCAGGGTCAAAGGCGAATCAAAAAGCGTTTCTTATACGATCTATTCGAAGGATAATGATGATAATAACGGAAGGACTGTCATCTGCCGCAGGAATGAGCCGCTTTCCATCAATAACGATATCGAGGATCAGCGGAGGATAAGTATTTCGGATAAGATCGAAGCGATATCTGATGCAGGAATTTACATCGGCGAGATAACCGATGTGGGAATATTCCTTGAGAGCGCATATTCCAAGGGCGAAGCCAATGTATATACGTATGATATAGATATCGAAGCAGATCCTGCCATAGCTCCCGACAAGTATGAGGACGAAGATGAGACGCTGACAGTTACCAATTATGATTACGGAGTTCGCACGGGTTATTACTACGGCATAAACAGCAGATATGAAAACTCTTATATGGACGTCATATCCAATGCATTGTTCAAGGCTGAATGGGACGCAAGAGAAAACAAATACAATAACGATCCCACTTTCGAGCGCGGAAAGCAGTACGCCCAATATCAGTCCTACAAGGCTGTGGCGGACTCGTCCATAGAGTATAATATGGATTTTGATGTTGAAGGTTCTTTCGCGGTAAGCACACTGGCAAAGCTTGACGCCATTGAACTGCCCGAATATTACGTTTATACCGAAATGTATATCGTTGATGCGTGCAGCAAGGGCTGGAAGCCTTCGGAATATGCTGAAAATATGGGAGAATTCAGTGCCGAGGGTATTGATTACGATGTTTACGATGCTTCATTCGGTATGCTCGGAACAGGCAAGGGTCAGTTTAAGCAGAGATATTACTTCGTAAGAAAGGACGCAGAGGAAAACGGCTTGGCGGGTACGGTCAGTGTTAAGCATGACCTTAAGTCTTATATGAACTATGTACATGATCTCGGCGTTGTGCTGGGACGTCCCGATGTTCTTGTTGCTCAAGTAAACGGCGGTGTCTCAAAGGGCAGCGCTGACCTCAAAATGCTCTACGTTTTCCTGCCGTTCCCGATCGTGGACGATGGCGAGTATGAAAAGGAGACAAGAAGAGTAGAACTCGGTGAATTTAACAGATCAGTTTATGTGAAGGGTCTGGAATATAGTATCAGCAGTGACACTATGACAATGAAAGGCTATGCGGAAGATAAAATAAACTACGCATGGGAGCAGTATCAGACGCCTGCGTATTCGTCGTATGATATCGAGTATGCACGCAGCTTCAGGATCGGAATGACACATATCCGTAAGGATGACGATTCAAGCGGCTGTAATTTTGATGAAGGCCTCAGAGTTGATTACAATATAGATATGGGCGAAACTGCTTCCGAGAAGAAAGACCCGAAATGGGTGCTCGGCGGATTTGTGGAATGCATAAATCCAAGAGGCCTTTCGGGTGAAGCGGGCTATGACGAGTATTACGGCTGTGATATCATGATCGCGGATAAATGGGACGGAGAGCCCGCATCTGAATTTGTATACGGTGCCTTCCGTGATCCCGAGGAGCTTGGAACTATTGAATCAAAAGGCGTTAAATACGATGTTATTGCGTATTACCCCGAAGTCGCAAAGGACAACTTATCCTTTGTGATCGTCAAGCGTCAGAAACAGCTCGAAGCTGTTGACGCCGAGGATGTTCCCGACGGCTTTACACGTTATGAAGGCGGCTTTGACGCGGCAGATATCGTCAGAAAGCTGAACGGACTCGGCGTGGAAACATACGATATGTTTGACGCATATTTCTCGCTGGATGTTCTTCGCAATGAAGGCTCGGCAGTTGTGAATTCTGTAAGTGCAAGGAGAGTCAAGAATCTTATCCCCGCCTATACTGATGATGATATCAGCAAGCTGTCGGATTTCCTTCTCGGCAAGGAAACGGATATCAAGGCAGGTACTGATTATGACGTAAATGGCGACGGCAAATGGGATATATATGATCTCGGTCTGATGAGAAAGGTGATCGCCGAAGGAAAAGCCAAAGGCTATGTTGAACCTGATGAGAATACAGGATTCGGATATCCGATGTATGCCTATGATGAACTGAAATTATACAGGGGTCCCGATGAAAGCTATGAATGTATCGCTTCGATACCGAAGAATACACAGCTTTATGAATACGGCAATAATCCCGACAATAGCGATTGGATATTTACTGAATATAAAGGTAATTACGGCTGGGTACCAATAACAGAGTCACTTCACTTCAGCGATCAGTTCGGCAAGCCTGTTATCTACCTTTATCCCGAACAGGAGACCGATGTTCATGTTGAGCTTGAACTCACGGGAACAGAGCTTGCAACAACTTATCCGAAGTATAACAACGGCTGGGACGTAACGGCTTATCCCGACGGCTCGCTTCTCAACAAGGCAGACGGTACGCATCATAAATACCTCTTCTGGGACAGCGTGAACGCAAGCACAGTATTTGATTTCTCAAAGGGATTCTGTGTTGCGGGCAGCGATACCGAAAGCTTCCTCAAAGAGAAGCTCACTTATATGGGACTTACCGAAGAAGAAATGAATGAATTCATAGTGTACTGGCTGCCAAAAATGGAGTATAATGAGTATAATCTCATTTCCTTCCAGGGAGACATCTATACAGACGCAGCAAAGCTGAATATTACTCCGAAGCCCGACAGTATGCTCCGTATATTCATGACTTATATACCGCTTGAAAATGCAATGGATATCGAACCTCAGCAGCTTGAGACCTTTGAAAGAAAGGGCTTTACGGTCGTTGAGTGGGGCGGCAGCGAAGTAAATGCGAAAGTATCATAAAAAATAAGCTTATTAAAAATGAAACAGTCGTAAGAGTATGATCCTTACGACTGTTTTTTAATGTCATAATACTTAGTCTCTCCTCAAGCCAAATAAAACCCGCGTAGTATCGACAAAAGCGATAAAACATGGTCTAATAGAAGTGCAAGGAAAAAGGGTGAAAACGAGGAAAAAGCTTGTACTTTGGAGGATGCCATGTATAAATTTAAGAGAGAAAAGCAGATATCATTCACAGATTTCAATCAGCCGCTGGGGCTGCAAATGAATCCGGATAACCGCTGGGTCAAAAAAGCAGAGATGATTCCATGGGAAACAATTGAAGCTGAATATGCAAAACTGTTTCCGAGCTATACCGGTATGCCTGCAAAGCCGCTTCGGATGGCACTCGGTTCTCTTTTGATCCAGAAGCAATATCACTATCCCGATGAGGAACTGGTTGAACAGATCAGAGAAAACCCGTACTATCAGTATTTCATCGGTCTGCCCGGATACGAGGACAAGATCCCGTTTGTGCCGTCGCTGTTGGTTGAATTCAGAAAGCGTCTTTCTGAAGATGTGCTGAACGAGATTAACGAAATGATCATCGAATACAATGCACAGAAAAACGATGATGACAGCGATGATGACGACCATGATGGAAATGCAAACTCTGATACTTCTGATCATCAGGACGAAACCAATGAATCTGAAAACGCCGGAACACTGATCCTTGATGCGACCTGTGCTCCGCAGAATATCAAGTACCCGCAGGACATCGAACTGCTGAATGAAGCACAGGAAAAGCTCGAAGATATGATCTGCCGGATCAGTGAGGAATATGGTTTTTACAGACCCAGAATGTACCGTCAAAAGGCGAGAAATGATTATCTTGCTCTCGCAAAATGCAGAAAACGCGGCGCAAAAAAGATCAGAAAAGCAATCAAAAAGCAGCTGCAATATGTTCGCCGCAATCTTGGATATATCGCGAATCTGCTTGAAAACAACGGCGTTGTCCTTTCAGAATCCGACGCACATTTGCTCGACATTCTGGAAACGGTTTATTCGCAGTAGCAGTATATGTTTGACAACCACACGCATTCCGTTGGAAACAGAATTGTCAGCATCAGCCAGTCGTATATCCGTCCGATCGTCAGAGGCAAGGCAAAATCTCCGGTCGAGTTCGGAGCGAAGCTGGATCTGTCAGTGGACGAAAACGGAATGTGCAGAATTGAAAAGCTTTCTTTCGATGCCTACAATGAGTCTGCCGTTTTGAAGACAGCGATTGCAAATTACAAAGAACGCACAGGACATTATCCGGAGCGTGTTCTTGTCGATCAGATCTATCGCAATCGTGACAAACTTTCTTTCTGCAGCAGTCTCGGCATTCGACTTTCCGGTAAAAAACTCGGAAGACCGAAGAAAAATGCCGACAGCAAAGCCGACAAGAAGATCGCATATCAGGACAATACTGATCGAATTGAAGTTGAGCGGAAATTCAGTCTCGCAAAACGGAAATTCGGTCTCGGTCTGCTGCTTACGAAAAGAGAAGATACCACAAAAGCATCGATTGTTCTCAGCATCATTGCAATGAACATCGACCGCCTTGCGGCGATGCTTTTGCGCCTTATTCAGTTTCTGCTGAATTTCGGGCTGCCGTATGGTTTGACAGAGAACCCTTGAAAATATGGGCTTATTGAGGAGAGACTAATTATAAATTTATCTAATCGAATAATATCACACAATGTTGATTTGTAAAACAATATTACAAAAAGTTTACAGAATGTTCATCAAATTAGAGAAAGATTACCAAGTCGCTTTAAAGCTTAATGTCATTAAATGAATTAAAAGATGTTAGAGACAAAAACTTACAGGTATATTTTCTATGTAAATAATGTGAATTTTGCAAAAAGGGTATAGCAAAAAAATAAAATAATTAAGGCGCAGCTAATCAGATATACACATCTGATTGAAGAGTTTAGTGTGCGAAAATAAGGTAATATCATCAAAAGCAAGATTAATCCATTATCCGATTTTTCGGAGGTTTTATTATTTGAAGCTTTTTGCTATTTTGAAAATATCAAAATGGGTATTGACAAATATAAAAACAGGTGCTATACTGTATATGTGAGAATAAGTACAGATAAGTACAGATATATACGGTATATGCAGCTGTAGAAAGAGGCATTTTATGAAGATAATAATAAAAAACAAATCTGATGTTCCTATTTACGAGCAGATTGAGGAACAGATAAAAACTCAGATACTTGAGGGAAAGACCGAGGAGAATGAACAGCTTCCGTCCATAAGGCAGCTTGCTCGCGACCTCAAGATAAGTGCGATAACTACAACGAGAGTCTATAACGACCTGGCTGAGGAAGGTTATATAATATCTGTTACAGGAAAGGGATTCTTCGTTGCACCGCGTAATAATGATCTTCTCCGTGAGCGGATGCTATGTGAAATGGAAGAAGCTATGGAAAAGGTGATTGTTACCGGAAGAAATGCAGGACTTTCCGATAAGGAGATAATAGGCGCTCTTAAAAAGTTTATGGAGGAATGAGATATGGAGAATATTCTTGAAATCAAAGGACTTAATAAAGCTTATGATGGATTTGCGTTGAAAGATGTAAGTTTTTCGCTTCCCAGGGGATTTATTATGGGCTTTGTCGGAGAGAACGGTTCCGGAAAGACTACGACTATCCGTTCTATACTGGATATGGCAAAGATTGATAGTGGCAAGATAAGTGTTTTCGGACTTGACAGTGTTAAAGATACGATTGCTATAAAGGAAAAGTTAGGCGTAGTTTTTGACAGCCTTTATATCTCTGATAATCTTAATGTTAAACAGATTGAACAGCAGTTTAAGCCTTTTTATAAGGAATGGAACAGTGATGAGTATGCCGCAAGGATAAAGAAGTTTGGACTTCCTACTGACAAGTCTGTAGGTAATTTTTCTAAGGGAATGAAAATGAAGCTTATGATAGCGGTTGCACTTTCACATAATGCTGAGTTTATGATACTTGACGAGCCTACCAGCGGTCTTGATCCAGTTGCTCGTGATGAGCTTCTTGACATACTTGCTGAGTATATTGAGGATGAAAAAAGAAGTGTTCTTTTCTCAACTCATATCACCTCAGATGTAGAACGTATAGCTGATTATGTAACTATACTTCATAATGGTAAGGTGTGGTATACGGGTACGAAGGACGAACTTACAGAAGGATATGTTGTTGTAAAGGGCGCGGAGGAGGATATACCTTCAGGCGTTAAGGAAAAACTTATAGGCTTCCACGGATACCGCAATGGCTTCGATGCGATGATGAAATCGGAGAATGCAGAAATGCTCTCCGATGAACTTGAAACGGAAAAGGCAAGTATTGACGAGATACTGGTTTATATTGCAAAGGAGGATCGCCGTGAAAGAGATAGTAAAACTGATAAGGTTTGATTATATTACCTCGCGAAATTCTGCGCTGCCTTTCTTTTGTGGAATGCTCATTATTAGTCTCTTACTTGCTGTTTTTGGAGTATTCAACCCTATGTTCAACATTTTTCTTATTATTGCATGTGTAGGTTTTTTTGCGCCTTCGATGGCTGCAACACAAAAGCCCGAATACCGAAGAGTACAAGGGATACTTCCAGTGAGCAGAGCTGCATTTGTAAGGGCTGAATTTGCCGAGTATATGCTTGGAGTAGTTGCTAGTGAGACAATTACGCTTATCCTTATGGGTATAAACAAATTATCTAAGCTTTATGAGATTTTTCCGCGGAATTTTGAAGTGTTTTGTAAAGAAATACATGAAGCTGACAGAATATATTTTGAAAATGGTGTAGAGTTTAAATTTGTTCATCTTGTTATCTTTGTATCGGTTCTGCTGATAGTTCAGATAGCATTCATCGCTATGAGATCGGATATAGAAAAACATCAGCATGATATAAGAAATGTATTGCTGACCTTCTCATTAGCAATACTCGTATTTATTGTAAGTATTATTCTTGTTACCAGAGGTATAATTCCACCGTATAATGAGTGGCTATTTCCGTCGACCGACGTTGGGACATGGATATGGGGAATAACTCTTAACGCCGCAGCAGTGGCTTTGGGTATATTGTTTTGTCATATCACATTGAAAAAGACAGCAGACTACGAAGTATAGGAAGTGGTTTTATGAAAAGGATAATAGATCTTATGCGTATAGACCTTATGGCATTTAAGGGAAAAAAGGATGTTAGCTTCAAATTACTTGTTGTATTTATTATAATATTAGGTATTGCATTCATATTTGCAGGAGCATTTGTATCATTGATTGTTTTGATAGTTTCAATTATTTCGTGCTCATTGATATTGAACAATGAAGACGTCAAAGGCTATAGAAAGACTTTCGGAGTTGTCCCTGCGGATAGAAAAAGTGTTGTAATCGCAAGATTTACTCTTCTTACGCTTATAACCACAATAATAGGGATAACGGCATTTGTCATAATGACTTTAACAAGTGATATGGATTTTTACGAAACAGTTTGGACCGATGGAGCTTATGAGCAAGATAGCAAATTAATAGATGTTGCCATTTCTCCTTTTATTAACAAAACAGTGGCTAGAGTAATTTTTGGAATCATATTTATGCTGTCGCTTATGATAATGTCATCAAGTCTTAGAAAATATTATAAGAATGGTTATAAGCAAAAGAAGAATGCAACCTTGAAGGCTGTTCTAAAGTTGATTGGAGGTTATATTGGCTTTGGAGTTTTATGTTCTGTTATAGTGTTCACACCTTTAAAAAAAGTAGTTTTTCCAATAATCAGTGTTGTTTTTTCTGTATTAAGTGGTCTTTCAAAGCCTTTCAATGGGTTACTGGCTATGCTGTTGCTCGTTGTCATAGGCTACGGCTTTGTAGTATATAGGGCTGTCTGTGCTGTTGTGGATTATGAAAAACGAGAACTATAAGGAGGGGAGAGAATGAAATTATTCAAAAAAATGATAACCAGGATAGCAGCCGTTATGCTTGCATCTGGAATAGTTGTTTCGGGAACTTCTTTTGCAGCTGAGGAGAAAGAGTTCAAACTGCCATCTGGAGTATCAGTAAACAACTTTGTGAAAAAAACGGACATTATAGCCAATCTTACCGGCATAGATGGTAGTAATAAAAAGCCTCCGACTTCAGTAATAGTTTTTCACGGTGATGAAGTCCTTTATACTCAATATGAGGGATACATAAATATTGAAGATGACATCAAAAACGATGAAAATGCAGTATTCGAGTGGGGAAGCATATCAAAGACTATGATATGGGTCAGCATAATGCAGTTGTGGGAGCAGGGGAAAATAGATCTTGACGCTGATATACGCACATATCTTCCCGATAACTTTTTCAAGAATCTTAAATATGATGAGCCTATCACTGTCACTGACCTTATGAATCATCAGGGCGGCTGGTGCGAAGGTATTTATGATCTGTTTGTAAGTAATGAGGAAGATATTAAATCGCTTGAGGAAGCGTTGAGAAGTTGCGAGCCCGCGCAGACATTCCGCCCAGGAGAGGTATCGTCATATTCTAACTGGGGAGCTGCTCTTGCAGGGCTTATCGTTCAGAGGGTCAGTGGTATTGATTACACCCAATATGTTCATGATAATATTCTTAAACCTCTCGGTATGGAACATACAGCGGTATCTGCAAATCATAGGGATAATATGTGGGTAAGAGAACAGCGTGAAAAACTGAGATCATACGAAATGCCTATGCTTGTGCCAATATGGGATTCCAAAGGCGACCAGCTGTATTATATTCCGATGTATCCAGCAGGAGCTGCTACGGGAACTATTGGTGACCTTACAAAGTATGCACAGGCATTAGTTGATGACGACCATCCACTCTTTGAAAAGGCTGAAACTCAGGAAAAGCTGTTCTCTGGCTCGGCTTTTTATGGAAAATCGGATATACCAAGCTGCAGCTATGGCTTCTGGCCTAATGATTATGCTGTCAGAGTGTACGGACACGATGGCGGCACAAGGTCGGGAGTTGCTAATATGATGTTTGATCCTGATTCTAAGGTTGGAATCGTTATGCTCACAACAGCTTCAGACAGGAATGTTCTTACAAGCTATATACCAGAGTATGTTTTCGGGTATTATTCAGGTGATAACCTTTCTGTTACAAATGAAACAAAAGTTGAGTTTAAGGGTGAATATACACCTTCAAGATCACCTTTAAAAGGTATAGCCTGTTTTTATAGCTTTCTTTCGTCTGTTGATTTAGAAAAAATAGACGGAATAACTGATATAGGAAACGATGTTTACAAGTATTCATATATAGAGGATTATACCGACAGAGTGACAATCCTGGGCAGAAGTAGATATTCGGACGGAACTGAGGGCATAAGAGCAGGTGCTGTTGAGTATATCCCAACAAAAATGTACGTATCTAAGATATGCTTATTGACAGCATTTTTCATTATAGGAATATCAGCGATATTCGTTCTTCTTGCAAGGAGAAAGCTTATTAAAGCGAAAATAATAGGTTCATATAAGGGCAATCACATACTCACATGTGCTCAGGTAGCAAAGGTAGCTTCTATTTTTGCGATAGTGTTACTGCTTGCTTTTACTGAATATGGTCCTACAAAGGCTGTTGGTATTATTGTTGGGGTAACACAGATGATATGTTTTGCATTATGTGCACTAGCTGTTTGCGCAGGAATAGTTTTCTTTGTCAAAAGGAAAACTTCAAAATTTGGAAAGATCTGCTATATTTTCAGTATTGCAGGCAATGTCATTACTGCTTCGGCTATATTGGTATTCGAGATGTATAAGTTCTGGGGATGTTGATTTAGAGGAAATGCCGCAGTTTGTCTCTGTGGCATTTTTTCTTGACAAGAAAAAAAGACTGTGTTATAATAATTTTAAGATATCACGAAAGAGGTGTGAGGATGAAAAGATAATTCACTTTTGAACACATGAATATTAATCTGACAGTGTGATTTCAGACATACTGTCTTATCATGTTGCCAAAAGTGGATTATGATCTCATAACCTCTTTTTGCTTTTATATATTTTCAGATGACGCCTTTATTGTTTTGTCATCTCTCTTTTCATGAGGTTATAAGTTCGTAATGGGATCTTTTGGCAGCAAAGGGTCCTTTTTTCGGACCTCGGGAGGAGGAGTAAATATGTCACAGATAAGTGTTAATTCCCTTTCATTCGGATATGACGGAAGCATAGACAATGTTTTTGAAAATGTATCGTTTTCGATAGATACCGCCTGGAAACTTGGTTTTATCGGGCGTAACGGAAAGGGAAAGACAACTTTCCTTAATCTTCTTATGGGAAGTTATCATTATAGTGGTTCAATTGATAGTTCTTCAGTATTTGAGTATTTTCCTTATCAACTGACTTCAGACCTGATGGAAAAAACGGCTTCGGAATTCATTGGGGACATAAAGCAAAATTGTGAGGAATGGCGGGTTATTTGTGAGCTCAGTCAGCTTAATGAGACAGCAGAACTGCTATACAGGCCGTTCCATACTTTAAGTCACGGAGAGCGTACTAAAGTGCTGCTAGCAGTTCTATTTTCTGGTGATAACGAGTTTTTGCTGATAGACGAGCCAACGAATCATCTTGATCGTGATGCGAGAGAAATCGTAAAAAAGTATCTTGCTTCAAAAAGTGGATTTATACTTGTTTCTCATGACCGCGAACTTCTTGATGCATGTATTGACCATGTACTGGTACTGAACAGAAAAACTATTGAAGTTCAGAATGGTAATTTCTCAAGCTGGTGGGAGAATAAACAGCGTAAAGATCAGTTCGCTATGGCTGAAAACGAGAAGCACAAGAAGGAGATAAAAAAGCTGAAACAGGCCGCAAAAAGAACATCTGACTGGGCTGATAAGAATGAGCGGACAAAGATAGGTTTCGACCCTGTTAAGGAGAATGATAGGTGCATAAGCACACGTTCCTTTATCGGTGCCAAGACTAAGAAAATGCAAAGCAGAGTGAAAAATATTGAAAAGCGTATAGGCAGGGAGATTGAGGAAAGGGAGGGTCTTCTCAGCGATATTGAGAGGACTCCCGAACTTAAGCTCATTCAGCTTGTCCATCATAGCAACTCCCTTATTAACGTTAGGGATCTTAGTCTGCGATATAAAGAAGCTGAAATCGATGTTTTTTCCGGACTTTCTTTTGAGTTGAAAAGAGGGGACCGTGTTGCTCTCAACGGGGGAAATGGCTGTGGAAAAACTACTTTGATAAAGAATATCCTAGCAAAGGCAGGGGATACTGGAAAAGCTAATAATATAGATGAAAACGGTATCTGCAATGTAGCATCTGGACTTGTTATTTCCTATGTGGATCAGGATACTTCGATGCTGAGAGGAAGTATTCAGAACTTCTGCTTTACAAAAGGAATTGATCTCAGTATGTTCTGCACTATTCTAAGACAGCTGGATTTTGAGCGATCGCAGTTTACTAAGCCGCTTACAGATCTCTCTGAGGGACAAAAAAAGAAGATTCTGATTGCTACAAGCCTGCTGACTCCCGCACATCTTTATATCTGGGACGAGCCACTGAACTACATAGATGTTTTTTCTCGTATGCAAATAGAGAAGCTTTTGCTAGAATATAAGCCAACAATGCTTTTTGTTGAACATGATACATGTTTTCGGGAGAAAATTGCCACAAAGATAATAGAATTATAAAAATTTTGCCCGACACTTTAATTCCTGTGATTATTTTACTTTTTTAAGCTTAGTGACATTATGCGGAAGCGGGGACTTATATTTACGTTTCAGCATTGATAGTGTGGCAGTAATATAAAGAGATTCGCTCGTATTTTGATTGATATCAAAATACGAGCGAATTATTTGTTTATATTCATTTTTCTGATATGTTTACGACTTGATCTTGCTGCCACCCCATTCAACAACTGTGAAGCCTTTTCTTTCAAAGGTCGCAAGCTGCTGAGGTTCGATCTCCACTGCCTCTTCAAGGGGAACATACACCATGAATAAACGAAGCAGGCTGTCAGGAGTTGGAGTTATATCCAGCTTCGCAGAATCAGTATATGCATCTCCCTGGAAAGTAATCAGATTGTACTTGTTATGCTCCATTAAAGGCAGCCAGTATACAATAAACTCGTTCATTTCTTCCTCAGTTAGGCCAATATATGTGAGCTTTTCTCTCAGGAAGTTTTCCGTATCACAGCCTGCAACGCAGAATCCATTTGAGTAATCATATCTTGTACGGCAGTTTGCGCTGTCCCAGAAGAGATACTTATGGTGTGTACCGTCAGCCTTGTTCAGTATCGTACCGTCAGGATATGCAGTCACGTTCCAGCCGTTGTTATATTTCGGATAGGTCGTGTAGAGTTCGGATTCCGTAAGCTCAAGCTCAACATGAACATCAGTCTCCTCCTCGGGGTAGAGATAGATAACAGGCTTTGCACCCATTGCGGTAAAAAATACAGTACTATGACCGTTTATTTTTGTTTGTATCCAGCCATACTGACCATTGAATACAGTAAACATCCAGTCATTGTTGCCCTCCTGATAGCCCATTTCATTTATGTGCGCATTATTAGGGACAACAGTGATGACACCATAGCTTTCATCAGGGCCCTGATACAGTTCCAGACCGTCCCAGTCAACAGTACACGGCATACCGTATTCAAGCCTCATATCAGGTTCAACATAAGATATGATATTCCTTTTTATGATCTCGTCTTTCATAAGACACAGATCGAATATGTCAAGCTTGCAGTCTTTGCTGAAGTCAGCAGCCTTCCAGTTTGCAAGCTTTGTATCCGGAACAGCTAGCAGCCACTTTCTCAGCAGTACCATATCTGCCATATTGAATTCACCGTCAGAGTTTACATCGCCTGTAGCATTCGGCTGTACAACTGTATCTGGCGCTTCGTCCTGCATGAATGAAATAAGCCATGCAAGTGAAGCATTGCTGCCGAGAGAAGCCCCATTCGTAGACCACTCCTCTATAGAATCTGCATAGTATCTCTCAGAAGGAGCATTTGCAGGTCTGATGTCATCAAATCCGAGCGACTTCATATACATATCCAGAGGCATTCCATTAGGACCGCTTACCAGTACGCCGTCAGGAGCTTGCGGCAGAGTAGGATCAAACTCGTTCTGCCAGTATCTATGAGACGGATTCTTTGCATGATATGAGCCATAGCCCGTTACATAGGAGAACGACAGCGGATTGTTGCCGAAGATATAATTTAATCCAGTTGCCACACCGTTCAGGTATTTGTTATCACCTGTAAGGTCGTAGGCATAAGCCATAGCCAGCATATTGTTTACAGCGCGCTGGTTTGATTCAGACTCAAAGCCACGATAAACAATGTCATAAAGGTCTCCCGAGTATTCCACAAATCCGGGACCGTCATACTTATAGGGGATACCGTAGCCCTGATAATCCTCTTCATGGATGTAGTCAGTTGCCGTTTGGATGACAGAGTCGCTCAGTTTTTTGTACTGTTCATCGGAGAACAAGTATTTATTGAGAAGCATTGACATTGAACCTGCGGAAGCTGTTCCGTCGCTGCTGAACAGTGTAAATGATGGCTCTCCCGCTACATCGGTATCCATACCGCTTCTGGACTTAACCTTGAATGCGTTAGGATATTCTGAAAGGTCATTTAAATAGCTCTCAGCGTCGGGGTCATTCATTTCCTTTGCGGTGATATAGAGTTCACATGCTGCCCAGTATGCATCGTCCTCTATATATATGTCCCCCGACGGACCTGTTTTTTTCACAGATGAAGGAGCATACAGTGAAGCAGCTTTGCTTTCTTCATTAAGAGATGCCTGGTAAAAGTTTGTCTGGTAAGCCTGATATGCTTCTTTTGCGTTTTTCAGGAGCTCTGCTGCGTACTCCTTGTCATATGCTTCCCAGAGTCTTGCACCCTGTGCCGCACAGGCAGCGTAATTAAGAGTAGCTGCAAATGTAGGGGGCTGAACTCTGTAACATGAATGGTACTCGTGTTCATAATTCTTGGGTAGAGCTTCAAACTCCACTCCATTTATGCCGTGATAGTACATACCTGCATATTTGCCCCATGTTTCTTCCTCAGGCTGTACCTTCATCTTAGACATATAGTCTAGCTCGTATCTGCATTCGTCGAGTATATCTGGTATCTTGTTGCCAGTTTCGGGTATAACGACTGTACCCGAACCGTCAGCGAATTTTTTAGCGCTTGTTTCGATAAGTGCCGCACGCTCATAAAGATTTTGCAGAGTCCAGAGTGCGATACAGCTCTCTGTCATGCTCTTATCGAAATTAGTTCCCGAGAACCAGCCACCGCTTGTGTTGATCCTTGAAGAGCTGTTCTGCTCTGCTATTTCCACATTTTCTGAATTGACTGTTTGCCAGCTTTTCTGGACAAAACCAACGGCTTCGTCTCTGTCGTAATTATGTGCAAGTTCAGATTTTACACCTGACGTGATATAATTTGACTCGATCTTAGTGCCACCGCGGTTCTGATAGAAATAATTCAGTGTATTGGTCAGCAGGTCGTTTTCGCTGTTACTGTATA
The DNA here is from genome assembly GCA_002310115.1 of Ruminococcus flavefaciens. Classification (GTDB taxonomy): domain Bacteria; phylum Bacillota; class Clostridia; order Oscillospirales; family Ruminococcaceae; genus Ruminococcus; species Ruminococcus flavefaciens_K. The sequence goes on along the minus strand of DBYI01000083.1, from coordinate 37,978 downwards.
TATCATTTCCTATCCTGAAGGGGAACGATCTCCATTCCTTGCCTTTAATGCGAATGTAGTATTCACCCGTTTCATTGAACTCGGTAAAATCTATCCTGCAGATGTTGTCGCCCGAGTCAATATCCTTTCTGACCCTTCCTGATTTGCCCAAATAAGCGACAGTATCATCTGACGTTCTTACGATCTCATATTCATAGCCCTGATCTTCTTCAAGCTCTATTGTCGGCATATCAAAGACGATATCGCCTTTATTGTCGCCGAGTGTTGCGATTTTTTCAAGTCCCTGATAGTATCCGAGCTGATTGACAGAGATATAATTATTTGCCAGACCGCTGTATCCTCGAGATGTATAGCCGAATTTAAGTGTATGCGGAGTTAATATGTCATCTGTCAGGTCTTCAATGGACATATCATCGAACCAGAGTTCATCGCCTGCCATAGCGTTGCCCTGATACTTTGTGCCTTTTGCATACTGGAAGCACCACTCAACGGCTTCAAGATCCTTTGTAGGCTTAAATATTCCCTCAAACGTCTGCCATTCTGTAGTGAGCTTTACAGCTGACATATACCATTGACCTCCCATATGAGGTCCCATATGCATAGCATTGGTTTCACCGTCAAGTTCGAAGTATTCTTCGTCACCCTTTATGTTTCCAATCTTTGAGCAAAGCTCAAAGCCATTTCTGTTGCTCTTTGCCTTGAAGCTGACCTTGTACTCATGTCCTCTTTGGAAGCTAAGGTTTCTGTGCCTGAACTGTAGATCCCATTTTTCTTTATCAGCACCTTCGGGCACTTGGATGAGAATGCGGACAGCTCCTTCAGATAGCTCAAAATACTGCTTTGCAGGGCTTGCTTCCACAGTATGCCATGGAAGAATCTTATGATCGAAAGTGGTCTCTCCCAAAACCTCATAAGCGTGTGTGCTCTGCATATCAGTCATACCGGCAGTGGTTGGTGCAATCATAGCAGCTGCCAGAAATCCTGCAATGATCTTCTTATAATTTTTGTACATGATAATCCCTCCCTTTATCTATCTGCTTTGTAATATTATTATATATTATTGCACTTCATATGTCAAGATTATTTGTTATAATTAACAGATAGCGGCTAACCGATTTATGGGAAAAAAACTACTTTGATCAAGAATATCCTAGCAAAGGCGGTGATGCTGAAAAAGCGCATAATATAGATGGAAATGGTATTTGTAATGTAGCTTCTGGTTTTGTTATTTTCTATGTGGATCAGGATACTTCTATGCTGAGAGAAAGTATTCAGTACTTCTGCTTTACAAAAGGAATTGAACTCAGTATGTTCTGCACGATTCTAAGATAGCTGGATTTTGAGAGATCGCATTTTATCTGGGACGAGTCCCTGAACTACATAGATGTTTTTTCACGTATGCAAAAAGAGAAGCTGTTGCTAGAATATAAGCCTACAATGCTTTTTGTTGAACATGATACGTGTTTTCGTCAGAAAGTAGCGACAAACATAATTGAATTATAAAAAATCGCCCGAAAGCAAAGAGATGTTGATGCTTTGCTTTCGGGCGATTAATATATGCTATGTAAGTTATTTTCTGTGCTTCCGGCTTATTATTACCATTACCAGAGAAATAACAAGAAACGGTGTAATGTTGAATCTTCCGGATGTTTTTGGACTGTTTCCATTAATTTTATTAGCTTTTGAAGTTGAAACAGGACTATTTAAATTAAGGAGTTTTAAACTTTTTAGCGGAATTTCCGTATGTTTTACGTATTGTGAAGAGCCAGCCTGGAACAGCTCATATTCAAGGTTATTACCGTTTCGGTAAATAAAGCTGAAGTGAGCGTCTGCGGTTCCTATGGATGTAGAAAGATAGCCTGAATGAGCATAAGTAAACGCGAGTTCTAGAGTATTTGTTTGATATTTTTCTGAATTTGTAGGACAAATGAGAGTATCACCCTCAGTTAGTATAAACTCATATTCGCCTTGTGAATGGTCATGGCCGAAAAGATAAAGGATGTTCATATCATACTTCTTCACGTAAGAGTTTATAAGGTTTGCAATTTCGTAAGAATTTATGATATTATAATCAGTTCCGCCAGACCATGCGCCCATACGGCTGCCGCATTGAGGCTGAACGCCAAGTGCATGTAGCCCAGCGTGAGAGGAAATAATAATTATCTCACCTTTATAATTCTTTGCTTTTTCATTAAGGAAGTTTTCAAGCTGACTTTTTATATTGTCGTAATCTTGTAGCGCTTGGGGAGAGCTCTTAAGCGCTTCGTAGTTTATGCCATAAACAATAATATTTTTTGCGTCAATACTGCCTTTACCGTTGGTGGCTACACTGTCTGAGTTTCCGTCGAAAATTACTCCGCAACCTTCTGAAAAGCTACTGTCAGCACCGAGATCTGCTTTTAATGACAGTTCTGAAACTGCTTTTGAGGAGTCGTGGTTTCCTGCCACATAAACGGTATCAAGTCCGCCAAGATAAGGTTTTATTTTTGGCGCATAGGTGTTTATCATTGTATCGTAGTCCATAGTCGGACCGTTTATCATATCACCTGTACATATAATAAGTGACGGTATATATCCGCCTGTGTTTTCTAGAACGTTTTCAATAGCTTTGCTTATAAGGTCGTATTGTTCATGTATATCGGAAAATGTAATAACAGAATCTGGAACTACACCTTTTGTAACGACAAAAAGTGCTTCCTGTGATTTTTCACGGTAATAGTGATTATCACTGTCGTGAGCTTCGACAATACAGCTTACATGATGAATTCCAGTCGGTAAATTTGCAAGATCATTGTTAGTGAAGCTGAGTACACCGGTTTCAGATTCTACGCCATCAGAGAACCATTTTATGTTGTCGACGACAATGGAATCGTTGATAAGCTCTACTGTGAATTCAGGAGCAGGATAGCCGCTGCCTTCAATTACGAAACTCTGGGCACAAGGCTGAGTTTTTATACAGCGAGCAAGTTCTTCTCCGCGAGTATAAAGTTCGATATCGGCAGCATCATCCACATTGTCAGTACAGCCAAAAGGTGATGTCGAACTTTCGGAATATGTAAGGTAAGTCTTTTTGCCGTTGTCAATGTAATAGAATTTACCGTCGACATAATTCCAGGTTTGATCGCCTTCGGTCCACCAGTCCTGATATAGGTACAGATCGTTTTCGTGGCAACCAAGATAATGTGTGTCAGAATAGAGATGATTGCGATGATTCGCCTTGCTTGTAACCATTTTATCTTCGTAGAAACGCCATATGTATTCTGCACTTTTTTTATCATCGGCAGTAAGAAGTACGTTATTGCCATTAGAGTTCTTTGCACTGATAAGATAACTCCTGCCGTCTTCGAGTTCTGTAGCTTTGAACCATTGCTCACCGTTATCAAGTGTTATAATTCCTTTTTCGGAAGTAAGTGGAATAGTTGCTGAGAAGTCCTCTGCTATCCCGTAGGCGTATGTATTTGTATAATGCATTATAAAAGCTGCAGATACTGTCGCGAACAGCAGAGATAGTTTAGTATGAAAATAGATAAGTGTCACCTCCGTGATATGTCTCAATAACATAATTATACTATCATAATATGTCTTAATAACATTATTATACCATTTTATGTTTGATATGTCAAAGGGAACATTTGCATTTTTGGTGGAAATTTTGCATAAAAATGTCCCGAAGCTGATCTGCTTCGGGACGTTGTTTTATTTGTGCCTGCGCTCTGGATAGCGCTTATAGTATTCCTCTTTGTCTGCATACATTTTTTCATCGGCAGTAGACATCGCGTATCTTACATCATGTCTGCCTTCATCGTTGCAGTAACCTACTGCAAAGCTAACACCTTCGGGACTTTCTGAATAGCTCTTTAGTTTGGCAATTTTATTTTCAAATTCATCGTCGCTCATTCCTACAACAAAAACAGCAAACTCGTCGCCGCCTGCGCGGTAAACGTCATTTCCTATAAATGTCTCCTGTAAGATAAAAGCGGCATTTTTGATTAGGAGATCTCCAGCAATATGGCCACTTGTATCATTGACTTGTTTTAGACCGTTAAGATCAGCAAATACAATACGGAGGTTTTCGGGATAGTTTTCTTTGCCGTCAACAAGAGCATTTACGCGATTATTCATGGCATTACGATTTTTAACGCCCGTAAGGAGATCAAGAGTACTCATTATCTCAAGACGGTTCAGAAGCTGATAGTTTGCAATAGCGTATGATATAAAGTAAGTTGTGAGCTCAAGTGTTTCACGTATCTTTAGTGCGTCATTGGCATCGAATTCAGTTACCCAGATATAGCCTTTGGTTTCTCCGTTGTAGTTGAGAGGAAAAAGTACGAGAGTTTTTGTGTCATATTGCTTAAGAGATTCATACCATGCTGGATTGCGGGATTTGAGAGCCTCCATATCTTTTTCACTTTTTATCATAAGGAGGTTACTGCCGTCGATAGTTGAAGGCCATGTCTGTACAATATCAAAAAACTCGGGAGTAATTATGCTTGTTATCGGTCCCTGTGTACCTTCAACAACATGATCTTCACTTAAAAGTCTGCACATACCTGCATTGAAATCAGTGAGCAGTATGCAGCATCGGTTAGCGTGGCAGAGCTGACGAATATGAGTTGTGACTTCGTTAATAGAAGTCTGAAAATCTGAACCGCTGTATAGCTTTAGACATGCCTGAAGCACATTTGAAGCTGTTTCAAGCGAAATATCAGACATAAGCTTGGAATCAGCATTTAGCGTTATTGTGTATGTATATGCACAATATCCTATATTTTCATCATCACTTTTTATTGGCGTGAAGAAAAGATTGAACCATATATCAAATCTCTCAGGGTGTACATAAGTATGCAGTACCTCTTTTTTAATAGCAGAACGATAGCAGAAATCCTCGAAATTCAGATCAAAAGGAAAGTACTTGGTATAAAGAGAGTTCGGTACGAATACTTTTTCCTTTGCTATGTCTGTATTGGTGTCATCATTACGTTCTATTGAGTCGATATACATTTGGTTACCATCAACTATTCTTATATCGCCATAACTTCCGTCAGGTTTCTTTTCAACTGACATTATGCAGGTTACGGAATCGAATGAATCAAGTAATTGTTTAAAATTCATATTGATACCTCGCATTCTGTTAAAGGATGTTTGAGCTTATATAGTATTATATCATACATTAATACAACATTCAATTGATATTTTATTAATATTTTATTATGGAATGGAACAATTTAAATATTGACAATACAAATTCTTTTAATTATCAAAAGATGTATTGACGATAATATAATATAAATTTGTTGTAATGCACAATCAGGAGAAAGTATTTTTGTGTGTGCATACAATTTTGTGTTCTGCATCGTGAAGTTGTATTTACAAATTAAGATTTGTATGGTATTATGAAAAAAAGCCGATTGTTTTTGGTTGTGGGAGGATATTATGGAAGATTATAAATATTTGACGATTGTGGAATGGGCTAAGAACTATATAACTTCTAAAGGACTTAGACCAAGAGACCGTTTTCTAACTGAAAAGGAGCTTTGTGAAATACATGGCGTCAGTAGACAGACCGTACGTCAAGCACTTATGTGTCTTGAGAACGAAAACGTGATCTGTCGTGTCAGAGGCAGTGGAGCGTTTGTATCAGGAGGATATGCGCAGAGTATTCCGACTTCTTCGGTCCAGACGAGAAACATAGGCGTAATTTCTACGTATTTTACGGATTACATTTTTCCGCAGATAGTAACAGGCATCGAAAGTGTGCTTAACGATTCGGGCTACTCCATGCAGCTTGCGATAACACATAATAAAGTAGCTGAGGAACAGCAGGCTTTACAGAGCATGATATCAGGTGGAGTTCAGGGGCTTATCGTAGAGCCATCCAAGAGCGCGCTTCCAAATCCGAATATGGCACTTTACGACCAGCTTAGAAGAAATAATATTCCAGTTGTTTTCTTTAATGCCAACTATCCGTGGTCGGAGTATCCCTGTGTTGCTATGGATGACGAAGCGGTAGGCAGAATAGCAACAGATTACTTATTTGAATGCGGTCACACAAAGATAGCTGGATTGTTTGCACTCGATGATATACAGGGGCATAAGCGTTACAGCGGCTTTATTAAGAGTTGTATAGCACACGGGCTAAAAAACGCAGAAGAAAATGTCATGTGGTTTGCAACTACTGATAAGAACTTTATTTTTACATCAGGTGGAAACCATTTGCTGGAGTTCCTAAGCGAGATAACTGCTGTTGTATGTTATAATGACAACATCGCTATCAAACTGCTACAATTCTGTAAGGTGCATGACATAAATGTACCCGAAGATCTTTCAATTGTAGGTGCTGATGATTCAAAATATGCTTCGATATGCGATGTTCCGCTTACAACAGTAATTCATCCGCAGAGAAAGCTTGGCGAAGCTGTTGCGGAGAAGCTTATAGACAAAATAAATACTTTTACCGACGAAAATGAAGACATCATATTTACTCCCGAGTTAAAAATAAGGGAGTCTGTCAAAAAGCTCTGAGTTATATAAAGAAAAGACAGTTTTAATGGAGCGTGAGGGGTATTATTATGAATGATAAAAAAGATATGGCTCAGGATGTTAAACGTCTTGATATTAAGAAGATCGAGGATCTTCTGCAAAGCGGCTGCCTTGAAAACTGTGACGAAATGCTTGACAATATATTGAGTGAAGTTGAGTATACAAGGATAAAGTCGCTTATGATAAGATTGTACGTATGTATGGACATATATGTTGCAGCACATACATTTGCTCGGAAGATAGGTGTGAGCAATGAAAAGTTCTTTGGACATTTTGGTACTGCTGATGATATAGGTACCGAGCTCATGACAGAGGACGATACTATGAAGTTCTTGCATAAGATAATCCACGATTGTATAATGTGGCGCGTAGAATCGGCAAAAGAGAGTAGCAGAAGCATAGTTGCAAAGGCAAGGGACTACATAGACAAGAACTACATGAACGACGAGCTTTCCCTTCTGCTAGTAGCAGAGGCTGTTGGGCTGAGCCCCTCTTATCTCAGTGCACAGTTTAAGAAGGAGTACGGACAAAATTTGTCCGAATATATTGCTGTTGCTAGAATAGCGCGTGCAAGGGAGCTTCTCTGCTGTACGTCAAAGATGATTTACGAGATAGCATATGACGTGGGATTTCGCGACTACAGGTACTTTAGCCAGATTTTCAAGAAGTATACCGGGCAGACTCCAAGACAGTTCCAGAATAGTGCGAATATATGCCCCTGAAATCAAAACAGAATGTATATCCAAAAAATAATAAACATTTAGTGTAACATTTTTGGTATCAATGTAAGTACAAATTGATTATAATGTAAGTACAAGTTAACGGATTGTTCGTTAATGGGATAATAAATTCGGATGGAGGAATTTTGATTATGAAAATGAAAAAAATTTTAGCAATGGCGGCAAGTATGATTCTTTGTGGTACAATGTTCGCTGGCTGTGGCAGTACAAGTAGCTCAACAGACAAAACTGACACAACACAGGCTCCCAAAACTACAAGTGCGGACACAGCAAATGATGATGACAACAAGGCCGATGACAACAGTGCCGATGACAATAAGTCGGACGGATTGATTAAAGTAGGCATTATCAATAACGATCCGAACGAGTCAGGCTACCGTACAGCTAATGTTAATGACCTTAAGGCAACATTTACCAAGGAAAACGGTTTTGATGCTTCCTTTACTTACAGTCTTAAGAATGAGGAGCAGATCAATGCGGCTCAGAAGTTTATTCAGGATGAAGTTGATTATCTTCTTCTTTCAGCAGCTGATACTGCAGGTTGGGATTCAGTTTTAAAGGATGCACAGGCTGCAGGCGTAAGAGTTATACTATTCGACCGTACTATTGATGCTGACGAGAGCCTCTATGAAGCTTCAATAGTTTCTGACATGGCAAAGGAAGGCGAACAGGCTGTTGATTGGCTCAAGTCACAGGATCTCAAGGCATATGATATTATTCATCTTCAGGGTGTAATGGGATCTGCTGCTCAGAAGGGACGTTCTGGTGCTCTCGATGATACTGCCAAGGAACTTGGCTGGAACATTGTTGCACAGCAGACTGCTGAATGGAATGCTGAAAAGGCGCAGCAAATCGTTCAGTCAGTTATTGATGCTGGTAAATCATTCAATGTTATCTATGCAGAGAACGATGATATGGCAATGGGTGCAGTTGCTGCTTTAGATAAAGCAAATATTTCTCATGGTGTTGACAAGGATGTAGTCGTTATAGGCTTCGACTGCAACAAGTGGGCACTTAAGGAGCTCAAGGACGGCAATTGGAATTATGATGGACAGTGTAATCCTTTCCAGGCATCATATATCAAGGATATAATTGATAAGCTCGAAAATGGCGAGACACTCTCTCAGAAGACTATCATTATGGACGAAAAGGGCTTTGACGCAAAGACTATTACTGATGCTGATGTTGAGCAGTACGGTATCTAAATTATAGTGTTACAGGACACTGAATAATTAAATCAAGTGCGGTGACGCATCCGTGAATGCTTAATGTCACCGCACTAATTTTAAAAATTAATACGTATTTATAATACAGAACATTATGAAAAATCACTTAGGAGGCAAAGCAATGCAGGAGAAATCATTGCTGGAGATGCGAGGGATATACAAGACCTTTCCTGGTGTAAAAGCTCTTTCAAATGTTGATTTTACTTTGCGAAGTGGTGAGATACATGCTCTTATGGGCGAAAACGGCGCAGGAAAATCCACACTCATAAAAGTTCTTACGGGTGTATACATTAAGGATAGCGGAGATATCTTTATCAAGGGACAAAATGGTCCGGTTCAGATACATTCGCCACAGGAAGCTCAGAATTTAGGCATTAGCACAGTATATCAGGAAATATCACTGTGTCCAAATCTTTCGGTAGCCGAGAATATTTTTCTAGGCAGAGGTAAAAGTCAGCTTGTGAAATGGCGAAGCATGAATAAAAAGGCAGGAGAACTGCTTGATTCACTGGGAATAGGCGTAAAACCTACACAGCAGCTTGCAAGCTGCTCCATAGCTGTACAACAAATGGTTGCAATTGCTAGGGCTGTTGATATGGAGTGCAGTGTACTCATACTTGATGAGCCGACTTCATCTCTAGACGAATCGGAGGTCGCAAAGCTCTTCAAACTAATGAGACAACTGAAAGAACGAGGCGTCGGAATAATCTTTGTTACTCATTTCCTTGACCAGGTTTATGAGGTATGCGACAGGATTACCGTGCTTCGCGATGGACAGCTCGTTGGTGAGTATGAGATAGAAAAGCTTCCACGTATACAGCTTGTATCGAAAATGCTTGGTAAAGAGCTTGATGATATGGCTGATATCAAGAACGATGCACCGCCGTTCAGCAAGGAAAACAAAGGTTATGTATATGAAGCCGAGGAACTTTGCAGTTCCGAGGGTATTAAGCCGTTCAATTTTAATATACGCAAAGGCGAGGTAAATGGTTTTACCGGACTGCTCGGTTCGGGAAGAAGCGAGTGTGTAAGAGCTATATTCGGTGCTGACAAGGTAACAGGTGGCAAGGTAAAAGTTAATGGCAAGGAAGTTAAGATTAATAAGCCAATTGATGCCATGAAGAACGGTATAGCTTATCTTCCTGAAGACCGTAAGAGGGACGGAATAGTTGGTGATTTATCTGTAAAGGACAATATCATACTTGCATTACAGGTGAAAAAAGGATTCTTTAAGCCATTTTCCAAGGCTGAAGCTGTAAAATTTGCAGAGGAGTATATAAAGCTGCTTGATATCAAGACTGCTTCTGTGAATACACCTATAAAGTCTCTTTCTGGTGGTAATCAGCAGAAGGTTATCCTCGGACGTTGGTTGCTTACTAATCCAGAATACCTTATTCTTGATGAACCTACCCGTGGAATAGATGTTGGAACAAAGGTAGATATTCAGAAGCTCGTTCTCAAACTTGCTTCCGAAGGCATGAGCATTACTTTTATCTCATCTGAGACGGACGAGATGTTACGTACTTGTTCAAGGCTTCTCGTTATGCGTGATCGTAAGCTTGTAGGCGAACTTACTGGTGACGAACTTACTCAGAATACTATCATGAATACTATAGCGGGAGGTGATCGGTAATGGCATCAGATGTTAAAACGGCTCAGAAAACATCGATTCTGACAGCCATTATCAGAAAACAGATTTTTATACCGATCGCTGCTCTGATAATACTTGCTATTTTCAACTTTATAGTTGACCCGTCGTTCTTCAAGATAACTCTTGGGCACAATAACGATGGAAATCCTATTCTTTCAGGAAATCTCATTTCAATTATTGACTACGGCTCAGAGCTTGCCATACTAGCTATCGGCATGACTCTTGTAACAGCTTCTTCACGTGGACAGGATATCAGTGTCGGTGCTGCGATAGCTATTAGCGGAAGCGTGATACTACGAGTGCTTTGCGGTACGAATTCTCGTCCTGAAAGCTTGCAGGCTCCGATTATAGTTGCATTTCTTGTAAGCTGTCTTGTTGCAATGGCTTTCGGTGCTTTTAATGGAGCACTTGTATCAATTTTCAAGATACAGCCAATGGTTGCAACGCTTATCCTTTTTACTGCGGGTCGTTCAATAGCTGCGTGGATAAACAATAATGAGCTTCCTGTAGTAAGTGATAAGACTTTCTTGAATTTCGGAACTGTTTTCCCAGGAATTCCTGTGCAGACACCAGTATTCATAGCAGTACTATGCTTTATTGTCATATGGCTTGTTATGAAATTCACGAATCTTAGGTTATATGTTCAGTCTGTTGGTATCAACGAGAAGACTTCGCGTCTGAACGGACTTAATCCAGCTCTTATAAAGTTTGTCACTTATGTAATCCTCGGACTCTGTGTTGCAGTTGTTGGTTTCATAAAGGTGGCAAGAATAGGTACAATAAACTATTCAGTAATTGCGAAGGATATTGAAATGGATGCTATCCTTGCAGTAGCTCTTGGAGGTAACTCACTTGGCGGAGGTAAATTCAACATTTCTGCTTCAGTGCTCGGAGCATATGTTATTCAGTTCCTTACCACAACGCTTTACAAGCTTCAGGTACAGTCGGATGCACTTCCTGCATACAAAGCAGTAGTAGTTATTGTTCTTGTTATACTTAGTGCACCGATAGTAAGAGAAAAGATCGCAGCGTTTTTCAAAAAGCTGCGTGCCCCTGCAAAAGCGGGGAGTAGTACCTGATAACATCGGCGCAGAACGGAGGAATGATTTATGCCGCAAACAGATATGAATGTCGGCGCAAAACGCCGTCGTCTGCTTGGAGGAATATCAGATACTAATTTGCTTATGTCCATTACGATAATCGTATTTATAATCATGTATTTATTTGCGATATTCGGACTTGGTGCAGGCTTCCTCAAAGCTCAGACATTTTTTAATATGTTAAATGCAAATGCTGCCTTGATAATACTTGCCTGTGGAATGACGCTGGTAATGATAACAGGCGGAATTGACATCTCACTTGGTGGAATGACAGCACTTGTAAGTATGTGTTCGGCTGTGTATCTTGATCACCACAGTGGAAGCGTTTTTGGTGCAATAATGATATCGCTTGGTATCGGACTTGCGTTTGGTCTTATACAGGGATTCCTTGTAGCTTATCTTGACATTCAACCGTTTATAGTTACTCTTGCCGGAATGTTCTTTGCAAGAGGTATGACTACGATTGTAAATACAAATCCGTTCAATGTTCAAAACGAAGCATTTGTAAAGCTCAAGGAAACAAGAATTATAATTCCTGGTATGGGATCTGTAAACAAAAGAGGTGTTTATATTGACGCTTATATAGAGATTGGCGTTATTGTAGCACTTGTTATAGTTGCTGCTCTATTTCTCTTCCTTAAATGGACAAAGACAGGAAGAAGTTTCTATGCAGTTGGCGGTAACAAACAAAGCGCACTTATGCTTGGAATAAATGTGAAGAGAACTACATTTCTTGCATATCTCATGTGCGGAATTTTAGGCGGAATCGGTGGATTTGTTTATTTTATGCACGCAGGATCTGGCTCAGCATCTCATGCAACTGGTGCGGAGATGAATGCCATAGCTTCTTCCATCATCGGAGGAACGATGCTTACGGGCGGCGTCGGAAATATTATAGGAACATTTTTCGGCGTACTTTCACTTGCTCTCATACAGAATATAGTATCATCAGCAGGCCTTGATGAGGCGTGGTGGACAGGTATTACAAACGCTTCAATGCTTTGTATTTTCCTTGTTGTCCAGAGTATAATAATAGCGCGCCGCAAGAAAGCAAATCTTTCTGCGGATAAGCCTGCAGAAGCAAAAGGAGTTAAAACATGAGCAGTGCAGAACAGATACAAAACGGAAAAACTGTAATAGGAATAGAGTTCGGTTCAACTCGTATTAAGGCAGTGCTTATAGGAGAAGATCATACGCCGCTTGCTGCAGGAATACACGACTGGCAGAACGAACTGCTTGACGGAGTGTGGACTTACTCTCTTCAAAATGTTAAAACAGGTCTTCAGGAATGCTTTGCAGATCTTATGAAGAATGTTGAAAAAACTTATAGTGTCAGACTAGAAAAAGCTGCAGGTATCGGCATATCAGCAATGATGCATGGATATCTTGCATTTGATGATAATGATCAGCAGCTTGTACCATTCAGGACATGGCGTAATACCATGACAGAGGAGGCAGCAGACAAGCTGACTGAGGTATTTTCATTCAATATACCACAGCGCTGGAGCATAGCCCACCTATATCAGGCTTTGATCAATAAAGAACCGCATATAGGACGACTCGCTTTTATAACTACACTTGCAGGGTATGTACACTATCTGCTTACGGGTGAAAAGGCTATCGGTGCAGGAGATGCTTCTGGAATCTTTCCGATAGATCCGATTACCTGTAATTACGACATGGATATGGTCGCAAAGTTTGACAAGCTTGCAGCAGGTTCAGAACTTCGAAAAGGACTTATCAGTCTGTTACCTCATATTGTTCCCGCAGGAGATTGTGCAGGAAAACTTACGGAAGAAGGGGCAAGACTACTTGATCCGTCAGGTATTTTCAAAGCCGGAGTACCTTTCTGTCCGCCTGAAGGTGACGCTCAGACCGGAATGATTGCTACTAACAGTATAACTCCGAAAACAGGAAATGTTTCAGCAGGAACTTCTATATTCTCAATGATAGTTCTTGAAAGGAACCTTTCGGCTGTACATCGTGAGATAGATATTGTTACTACCCCGTGTGGTGCGCCTGTTGCAATGGTACACTGCAACAGCTGTACATCTGACCTTGACGCTTGGTTTAATATGTTCGGAGGACTTCTCAAGGAGTTCGGACTGGATATACCAAAGGGTAAGCTCTATGATACAATGTATTCACTTGCAGCAGAGGGAAATGCAGATTGCGACGGTATAGTTTCATATAACTACTATGCTGGTGAGCCTGTTACAGGCATTAAGGACGGCAAACCGTTACTTATGAGAAGTCCGGATTCGGATTTCAGTATAAAAAATCTTGCAAGAAGTCTGGTTTATTCTTGTGTTGCTTCTTTAAAGGCAGGTATGGATATACTTACCGAGCAGGAGCATGTTAAGCTTGAGCGTATATACGCTCATGGCGGCTTTTTTAAAACGCCTTTCCCAAGTCAAAATTTCCTTGCAGCCGCGCTAGGTTCAAATGTGACGCTGATGAAGACTGCAGGTGAGGGCGGAGCATGGGGTATAGCTTTACTTGCTGCGTATATGGTTAACATGAGAAACGGTGAGAGTCTCGAGACTTATCTTAGCAGCCGTGTATTTGCTAATATGGAAGGCAGTACAGTAGCTCCGAAAAAAGAAGATATCAATGGTATAAATGCATATATGACTAAATATATTTCGGGACTTTCAGCTGTGAGAGCGGCTACATCCCAATGATAGAAAGGAAAGATAAAAATGAAATTCTGGTTTATTACGGGTTCTCAGTTCCTGTATGGTGAGGAAACAATTAGACAGGTTGAAGAGGATTCAAAGAAAATAGTTGATGGACTAAAGCTTCCTTTCCCTGTTGAGTATAAGCTCACTGTGAAGAAAGAGTCTGAGATAGAGCGTATTGTTAAGGAGGCTAACTTCGATGATGAATGCGCTGGTATAATTACATTCTGCCACACCTTTTCACCTTCAAAGATGTGGATAAATGGTCTTGCAATCTTACAAAAGCCTTGGCTTCACTTTCATACGCAGTTTAACGAGACTATTCCCAATGAGGCTATAGACATGGCTTACATGAATCTGCACCAGTCGGCGCACGGCGACAGGGAGCATGGCTTCATTGGGGCTCGGCTGCGCATGCCTAGAGCAGTGGTTGCTGGATACTGGAAAGATCCAGAAGTTCAGGCTAAGATAGCCGAATGGCAGCGTGCCGCAGTAGGTGTAATGTTCAGCAAGAGTCTTAAAATAGTTCGTTTCGGAGACAATATGAGAGAAGTGGCAGTTACTGAAGGCGATAAGATTGAAGCTCAGCTCAAGCTTGGATGGCAGGTTAATACATTTGCTGTAGGCGATCTTGTTGAGTACATGAACGCTGTTACAGATGCTGAAATCGATGTTCTTATGAAAGAATACGCAGAACTTTACGATTATGATAAAGCTGATGAGGAAACAATCAGATATCAGGCTCGTGAAGAGATCGCCATCGAAAAGATTCTTGTTCGCGAGGGTGCAAAGGCATTTTCAAATACATTTGAGGATCTTCATGGAATGCAACAGCTTCCAGGACTTGCTACTCAGCATCTTATGCACAAGGGCTATGGCTTCGGTGCAGAGGGTGACTGGAAAACTGCTGGTATGACAGCAATTGTAAAGGCTATGTATCCTGACGGAAACACTTCCTTTATGGAGGACTACACATATGATTATGAGCGTAAGCTAATACTCGGTTCACATATGCTTGAGGTTTGCCCCTCAATTGCTGCAGACAGACCGCGTATAGAAGTTCATCCTCTTGGTATTGGTGGCAAGGAACCACCTGCTAGAATAGTTTTCGAAGGAAAAGCTGGCTCTGCTAAGGTACTGTCACTTATTGATATTGGTGGCAGGCTAAGACTTATCCAACAGGATATAGAGTGTGAGAAACCGTTCCAGTCCATGCCGAATCTGCCGGTTGCTAGAACAATGTGGAGACCGGCACCGTCCTTCCTTGAAGGTCTTGAGTGCTGGATAATTGCAGGTGGAGCTCATCATACAGTTCTTTCCTATGATATTTCTGACGAAACTGTAAGAGATTTTGCAAGAATAATGGGCATCGAGCTTGTAGTTATCAACAAGGATACAACAAAAGAAAAGCTCGAACGCGATATTATGATCGGAGATATGATTTATGGACGTTAAGGGGCTTAAGGAGCGCGTGTTGAAAGCGAATCTTATGCTTCCTAAGCATAGACTAGTCACATTTACATGGGGCAATGTCAGTGAATACGATCAAGAAACTGGGCTTGTTGCAATAAAGCCAAGCGGATTAGAATATGATAATATGTCCGCTGACGATATTGTTGTTCTGACTCTTGATGGTACAAAAGTTGAAGGAAAGTTTACACCATCGAGTGATACTATAACCCATCTTGAAATATACAGGAATTTTGAAAGAGTATGTGAAGTAGAGTAGTACATACTCACAGTCGCTTTGCTACTTCTTTTGCACAGGCTTGTATGGGAATGCCGCCACTAGGAACTACACACGGTGATTATTTCTATGGCGAGATTCCGTTCACAAGAGAAATGACTGATGAAGAGGTCAATGGGCGATTATGAACTTGAAACTGGCCGTGTTATAGTTGAGTGCTGCAAAGATTATAAGTATATTCCCGCAGTACTTGTTGCAAATCATGGACCATTTGTATGGGGCAGCGATTGTTTTGAGGCTGTCCATAATTCAGTAGTTCTTGAGGAACTCTCGGCTATGGCGTGGATAACTAAAACTCTTCGCCTTGATACAGAAGAAATGCCAAAGAAGCTTCTCGACAAACACTTTTTCCGTAAGCATGGTGCAAACGCCTATTACGGACAATAAAACAAAATGACCATCCATTATAAATAGAATTTCTCTCCAATGAGGAAAAGACTTCGCAGTAATGCGAAGTCTTTTCCTTAGATAGGGAACTGATATAGTATATAAAGAAATAGAGTCCAATACGTATGAATACTGGACTCACGATTACAAAATATATATTATGAGAAGATAATGCAGACTGTTTTGGAACGTCAGATATTCGGCATATCGCCTGAGTCGGAGTTCCTTTTTTCAATATCTTCTTTTTTCTTTGTATAAGGATCCTTTATATCCCACATAGCCTTTTTCATTTCATATTCTTTCTGCTTTATTTCAAAAATCGGAAATCCGTCCTGCTGAATGAGCCATTCGTACTTTTTACAGTTTAGTACATTGATAACTGAATAATATATTAATACGCCAAAACCGAATGCAGCAGGTAATTCAAATCCAATGGTTGAGATAAATAGTATGACTTCAGCTATAAAAAGGGAG
Organism: Ruminococcus flavefaciens; assembly: GCA_002310115.1. Taxonomy (GTDB): domain Bacteria; phylum Bacillota; class Clostridia; order Oscillospirales; family Ruminococcaceae; genus Ruminococcus; species Ruminococcus flavefaciens_K. The sequence continues at coordinate 21,432 of DBYI01000083.1, read as the reverse complement.
GCGGATACTATTGAGAGAGGGAAGTTCTTTTTAAAAACGCTGAAAAAACCCGATACAGAAGCGCCAACAATAATAGCACAGATGGCTAAATAGAGCTTTTTACCTGATCCAATTAATATAAAGAAAGAGAATAATAATAACATAAGGTTAACGACATATACTATAAGGCATTGAGTGTCTTGTTTCTTAATCTTTTTCATAGAAGTCCTGTTTCGTGTATATTCCTCTTCAAGTTCCATGACGTAAGGTCCTCCTTTAAATTATATCCTTAGACAAGAAAAGACGCCTCTGAAATATGTTCAGAGGCGTCAGCTTTTGTCATTCGCTGTTAATCACAGAATGGCTGTGAATATAAAATTCTTCCTGACTTGGCTGCCAGCCTTTGATTTTTGGTGGAAACTGTGAGTCAAATTTTGCAACAGCTTCTTCGTTATCACATGGCGTGTCAACGTCGCTTGGATAGTAATACCATTTTCTGCCGTCGAAAGAATTCTCTTTGAGCTCCTTTACCAGAAGAGCTGCGGGGAATAAGTCACCCTCGAAGCATACGTTATATTTCCTGCAGCTTTTGTAGCCTCTTGCAACATAATTATCGGGATTGCCGAAGTTGATAACGGTATCGTATCCCATATCGGATGCAATCTTAAATGTATACTCCAGCAAAGCTTTTCCGTAGCCTTTGCGCTGATATTCAGGGAGTACACAAAGCGGTCCCATAGTAACTATCTTTTTTTCATTTCCGTTTTCATCTCGGAGTTTTGATTTGCAGTACATTACACTACCAATAATTTTGCCATCGATTTCTAAAACGTAATCAAGATCAGGGATGAAGTCTGCATGGTTACGCATTATATGTATGAAGTAATGCTCAAAGCATCCGGGCATGCTGAGATTCCAGAAAGCTTCACGAGCAAGATTTTCAACCTCGCGGTAGTCGTTTGGGTTTTCCCTACGGATGATATAGTCTTTATTTTTCATTATTTTTTCCTCCTGAAATAGTTGACAAAACACGGGAGGTTTGTATGAGAAAGTATTCGCAAACCTCCAGTTTACGCTACTATCTCAGTTCTGTTATTTTGTTTCAAACAACAATCTCCTTATAATTAATTTGGAAGTAAAAGCAGCAGAAATACGCTTCATTTACTAATAAAATTATATCATTTCATGTCAGTCTTGTCAATATTAAATGAGGTAATAGTAAGGTTTAGAAAGTTTAGGCTAGTACTGTGTGTCTATAGTTTGATATATTCAGGTTTTTAGATTGTTTTAGTTTCTTTGCCGAGTAGCTTTCTGATAGTATCAAAAACGGCTTTATTGTTTAGGAAAACTATAGCGGTTGCTAAAGGAATTTCATAAACTAACCATTTATCGAAGTTAAATATAATTGGCACGCTCATTAACAGAAGAAGAATTGTATTTACTGATATTTTTATAAATGAAAACTTAAATGGAACATAACGTCTTGCGTCGAACATTCTGATACAGTAACAGATAAGGTAACTGATAAATGTAGCTAAAGCTGCTCCTTGAATACCCCAAATGGAGATAAGTATGAGATTTAGAATAATATTTGCCATTGCAACGATAAAGATAGTGAAAAAAGCGTTTTTTGTATGCTTTGTAGCTGTGTAAATACCTGCAAGAAAGAGGTTAAGACATGTGAAAACTGCGGCTGCGATAAGTAGTGGAGCATAGATGTAGGCAGTACTATTTTCTGGGTAGCGGCTGTAATTTATGAGTATTGCAGAAACTGGTTTTATCATCAGAATAAGTCCAGCAGAGCTTATAAAAAGAAGAGATTCATATGCAGAATAGACTTTTTCATAGAATATATCCCTGTCAGATGAGTTGTTTTCCATGATTGCTGACATATTCCATGCCTGCATGAAAATAGTGGAGACCATAGATATCAGGTTCGGAATCTTTGTTGCGGCTACGTAAATGCCCGCTGCATCCTGACCTAGGCTGAACTTTTCACTATGCATATTACCGATGAATATCTGGTCAGAAAAGCCTGTGAAGGTCCACATTATTGTTGTTGGTACAAGAGGTAGCGTAAATCGCAGCATAGTTTTTCCAAAAGCCAGATTAAAGCATTTTATATCTGTAAATTCATACAGTTTTGCTGCAATAAACAGGAATAACGCCGAACAACTGTCAGAAAGTATCATCGAAATCATGAATCCCTTTATACCCATGCCTAGTTTGGAGATAAATATGATGTTGAATATAAAAAGGGAGATAGTTGCAAATATGCCGTCTATTGCGAAAAGTTTTACCATGTTGCGAGCCCTTACAAAATGTGAGTACAGCGCTCTCAAAGCTGATGCAAATACATAGATATATAGCAAAAATGTGTAGCTCTTTATAGGCTTAAGTACAGGTATGAGGTGCATAAACGGTGTTACAGGCAATAATAATACAAGTCCGCCTAATGTAATTATCCCTGCTGTGGAGAATACCTGTTTTTTGTCATATTCGTTGTCTAGGCCGTATCGTACAACTGCTTCTGTAATAGAAAAGGTAAATACAGGGAGAAGGAAAAGCACAAGGGTCTCAATAAGGGATTTAGTGTAAATTCCTGATGGGCTGATATGTTTTGTATAAAGGTTGTTGAGTAAAAGAGAAAAGATTTTCGCTCCAAAGCTTCCAAGTGAGAAAATGAGGGTATTGATGGCTAATTTTTTATATCTATTCATGTTAGACCTCCGAATAATCGTGAAAATATTATAGCATATTTTATATTAAATGGCAAATATTCGAAAGGGAAAAAATGTAATTTCTTTATAGTTTTTTGTAATCAGATAATCGAAATATTTATAGTTTTCGAGATGTTTAAAATTTTACGAAGTATTGAATAATTTGAAGATATATGGTATAATTTAATATATTATTTTTTTATTTTGAGGGTGTAAACAATGAAACGAAAACTATTCTGTGAGATATCGCCGCTTACATATGCTATCTCTGAGAAAAAATGTATTTTTGTGAGGTCTTTGAAGAATTTATGCAGTTTTAAGCATTTGGCAAAGACAAAGCAAAAGGAGAAACTTCCGTATGTGATTTCGAGACATAAATCTCTTATTAGGCGAAGGCTTGGTAATGTCGACATGCGTTTGCAGGAAAATAAAGCTGTAAACCTTTCACTTGCTGCTCCTAAGATTAATAGGATAATTATCCGTCCTGGAGAGACCTTTTCTTTTTGGTATCTTGTAGGTAATACTACTGAAAAGAAGGGATATAAAGAAGGACTTACCATATTTGCAGATCATACTGAGCCGGGTATTGGAGGCGGAATGTGTCAGATGACAAATCTTATTCACTGGATGATACTTCATTCTGACCTTACAATAACTGAGCATCACCACCATGATGGGCTTGATCTGTTTCCTGATTTTAAGAGGAAAATACCATTCGGTACAGGTACATCCATAATGTACAATTATCTCGATTATCGTTTTAAAAATACGACAAAAAGGACTTATCAGCTCATTATTTATACAACTCCAGAATATTTATGCGGAGAGTTGAGAGCGGACCGTCCACAAAGATATAAGTATCATATAAGTACTGAAAATGTATTTTTTTCACGTGAAAAGGGAATTGTTTATAGAAATGGTGAAGTTTATCGAGAAAAGGTCGATAAAGTAACTGGAAATCATATTGAAAAGAAGCTGATACGTAGTAATCACGCAAAGGTACTCTACGATACGAGCAATCTGGAAATAATAGATATGGACGTAAAAGAGGAATAATAAACAAAAAAGACCGCAGGCATAAGTGTTATAATATACTTATGTCTGCGTTTTTTTGATGAATTTTTCAGATTAGTTCTTTGGTTTACCATATTTTCAGCAAGAATAACAGCACTTCTAAGATAAGGTTGAATTTCTATATGATTTTTGTTGCTTTTTTTTGTGTTTTATGTTATAATATTGATATCTAATTTTTAGGGGGGAAAATATGTTTACTGGTAAGTATAAAATTGCGGATAAGGTCATTGAAGTTACCTCACTGCATGAAAAAGTTCATAAATATTGTAAAGATTATGCTACAGATGAGGTAGCAGATTTTTCGGTCAGCACAACACAAGAGGATATTGACTTCGAGACTCAACGAGAGATTAGATGTGCTGAACGTGAAGGTCGTGAGCCCCTTAATTCGCCAGACGACTATCGCGAGGAGCTTGCAGTATATCGCAAGATTGCAGAAAAAATGCCTGATTATAATACAGTTCTTTTTCATGGCTCTGTTATCGCTGTCGACGGAAAGGGATTCCTGTTTACGGCTAAATCTGGTACAGGTAAGTCAACCCATACAAGATTATGGCGCGAGTATCTAGGTGATAAGGCTGTTATGGTCAACGACGACAAGCCGCTTTTAAAAATTACAGATAACAGCGTTATAGCATATGGTACTCCATATAATGGCAAGCATCAGCTAGGGTGTAATATGTCAGTGCCGTTGAAAGCTCTTTGCATTCTTACTCGAGGTGAGACCAACAGTATTGTACGAATTGATAAGTCAGATGCTTATGCAATGCTTCTGCAGCAGGTCTATCGTCCTATGAAAACATTGCAAATGGCAAAGACACTCAGAATAATAGACGAGCTCGCTGTAAATGTAGAGCTCTACAGGCTCACTTGTAATATGAACATTGAAGCGGCTGAGGTCGCATATAACGGTATGAAAGGTTGATATTTATGAAAATTAACAAAGCTTTTATAACACATGATGACGGAAATCAGAAGCTTCTTGTTTCCACGGGAGCAAGCAAATTTTCAGGACTTGTTCGTAGTAACGAAACCGCTGGCTTTATTATAAGCTGCCTTGAAAATGATACTACAGAAGCTGAAATAGTTGCGAAATTGCAGAAGAAGTATGACGGTCCAAAGGAAGCTATGGAACGTGATGTAAAGAAAGTAATCGATCAGCTCAGAAAAATCGGAGCAATAGATGAATAAGACCACTTATGAGGAATTTCTCGAAAAAAACGGCGAAATGACCTACAGTAACGTCGGTGTAAGTATGCTTCCGTTGCTAAAGCAGGGAAGAGATCTGTTTACAGTTCGCAAGAAAGGAAAAAAGCGCTGCAAAAAGTACGACGTTGTACTGTACCGAAGGCCGCCAAGCAGTTACGTACTGCACAGAGTAATCGAAGTACGTGAAAAGGACTATGTAATACTTGGTGATAATTGCATTAATAAAGAGTATGGTATTACCGATGACGATATTATCGGAGTGATGACCAGCTTTGTTCATAACGGAAAAAAACATACTGTAAACGAATTCTGGTATCGTTTTTACAGCCATCTCTGTGTGGATTTTGCAGTTTTTCGTATAGTTCCTAGACGTATGAAATATAAGCTGAAAAGGCTGATAAAACCATGAAGAAAAATGCGGTAAAATGGCTTTATACAGTTACAGGTAGTAAGAAATGGAATATCCTTTGGCTTATGATTGTCAATGCTCTTCTTGGTGGAAGCGGAGTTCTTTATGCTCTTCTGCTAAGGAATATAGTGGATAATGCAGTCGATGGCAACAAAAATGGATTTGTTTACAATGTTGTGTTGATAATTCTGCTTGTTCTATCACAAGTTGCAATGAGGACTGTGATTCGCTGGTTGGAGGAACTTTCTCGTTCGTCATTGGAAAATCTATTCAAGCAGCGCCTTTTAAATAATATTCTAAATAAGGACTTCGGAACAGTCAGTGCTGTACATTCGGGAGAGTGGCTCAACAGGCTTACAAACGACACTATGGTCGTAGCTCAGAACTGTGTTGAGATTCTTCCAGGACTAGCTGGAATGATAGTGAAAATGGTCAGTGCAATTGCGATGATGATAATTCTTGACTATAGATTTGCACTTGTATTAATTCCCGTTGGGATAGTTCTGTTTTTTGCAACATATGGATTCAGGAAGGTCCTGAAAAAACTTCATAAGAATATACAGGAACGTGACGGAAAACTCCGCGTATATTTGCAGGAGCGCCTTGGCAGTCTTATGATGATACGTTCATTTGCTGCTGAAAAACAGACGGAAGACGAAGCTCTGAGTAGAATGAACGATCATAAGGGAGCTCGCATGAAGCGCGTACGTTTCTCTAATTTTTGCAATATCGGTTTTCAGACTGGTATGCAGGGAATGTATGTAGGTGGAGTAATCTACTGCGGTTATGGTATTCTCTCCGGTGCTATAAGCTACGGAACTTTAACTGCAATTACTCAGCTCATTTCACAAATACAGTCTCCGTTTGCCAATATTACTGGGTATCTGCCGAAGTTTTATGCTATGACGGCAAGTGCGGAACGTCTAATGGAAATTGAAGATTTCGACAATGATTCAGACGTGAAACCTATGGATATCAGTGAAATTCTTGACTACTACAGTAACGATTTTTCATCTATTGGACTTGAAAACGCAGAGTTTGCATACTATCCATCAGGGGATAGTGTAAGAAAACTCAACAAGGATTCTATGCCTGTTGTATTGAAAAATATTAGTGTTAAGGTAGAAAAAGGGCAGTATGTGGCATTTACTGGTCACAGTGGGTGTGGAAAAAGTACTGTTCTCAAACTGCTAATGTGCATTTACAAACTTGACGGAGGACATCGCTATATAACTAATAAAATAGGCAATACAGATGAACTGTCTGCTAAGTTTCACAGACTTTTTGCTTATGTTCCTCAGGGAAATCAGCTTATGAGCGGAACTATCCGCGAGGTGGTTTGCTTTGCTGACAAGAACGGACTTCATGATGACGAGCGAATTTATAAAGCTTTAAAAATAGCTTGTGCAGATGAATTTGTCGGTGAGCTGGATGACGGAATTGATACGCTTCTCGGTGAACGTGGAACTGGCCTTTCTGAGGGGCAGATGCAGCGTATTGCCATTGCAAGAGCTGTTTATTCTGAGTGTCCGATACTGCTTCTTGATGAAGCCACAAGTGCTCTTGATGAAGCAACAGAGAGAAAAGTACTCGAAAAACTGCGTAATATGACCGATAAAACTGTTGTTATAGTTACTCACCGACCTGCAGCTCTTGATATCTGTGACAGGATACTTCAGTTTACTGAAAACGGAGTAATTGAAAAGAAATAATAAAAAAGAGACGCCAAAAGCACACAAAATGCAATTGGTGTCTCTTTTTGTATATGGCCGTTTAGAAAATATCGTTGTATATCTGTTCGGGCGTGAGGTGATTGTGCCTCAGAACGTCTTCAACAGTATATCTGTCAAGGAACTCCTTTTTTAGACCATAGTTGTAGACCATCATATCGGAAGGCCCATAGAAACGGGATATTTTTTCTCCGAAGCCGCCGTCAAGTATGCCGTCTTCAAGTGTAATTACAGTTGAATGACTGCTCTTGAGCTGTTCTAGAACTTTAGTGTCAATTCCGGTTATGTAACGTGGATTGATTAGGGTAGGGGGATTACCTGTTCTATCAGAAATAAGATTTGCTAGCTCCTCGCCAATTTGATAGAAGTCTCCAAGAGCGATAATTGCGATTTCTGAGCCCTGTTGTGTTATATTATATCTGTTCAGTTCACTGAAATCAGAATTAACAGGCTTATCCGTATGTATGACGCCATTGCAGGGAATCCTTACAGCTACAGGATACATGTTCTGTTCAATGCTCCAGTCGAGCATTGCAAAGTATTCTTCACAGTTTGTTGGAGCAAGATATACTAGATTCGGTATATTAGACATCATGGGTATATCATATATTCCCAGATGAGTTATATCGTGCATTCCGTAGACTGAAGCTGTATTAACGAGCAGCGTTGCAGAATTGTTGTTTATGCAAAGGTCCTGTGAGATCTGATCGTATGTTCTCTGGAAGAAGCTTGAATGCGTTGCAAAAACGGGCTTTCCGCCTGCTTTTGCAATTCCTGATGCCATAGCTACAGCGTGTTCCTCGGCAATGCCAACGTCTATGAATTGTTCACCAGCTGCTTTGCGTTTTTCCTGAGTGAAACCGATATTTGTTGGAACTGCCGCAACAATTGCTACAACATTCTTATCTGATTTCATCTTTTTTAAAAGGAAATCGCAAGTCATGTCACCGTAATTTTCTCCTCCGTATGTAGAAATATCATTCCCTGTTATAGGATCAAAGGGCATATGCCAGTGCCATTCCTCTTTGTGGGTTTCCGCTGGTTCAAATCCCTTTCCCTTAAGAGTATTTATATGTACTACTGTTGGATGGTCTATATCTTTTACCTTTCTGAAAACTGAAATTAGTTCTGCAATATTATTGCCGTCAGCAACATAAAAGTAGTCAAGTCCCATAGCCTTAAAGAGATTACATTCACATTTACCTTTGGAATCACGTAGAGCTTTCAGATCCTTGTATAGTCCTCCGTGATTTTCAGCTATTGACATATCGTTATCGTTAACTAAAATAATGAAGTTGCTTGCAAGCTCCGGGGCGAAATCAAGACCTTCTAGGGCTTCTCCACCGCTGAGTGAGCCGTCACCGATTATCGCAACAACATTGCCGCTCTCACCTTTGAGGTCACGTCCTTTTGCAAGTCCGCAGGCTAGACTGATTGATGTTGATGTATGACCAACGTTGAAGAAATCATGTTCACTTTCTTCAGGATTTGTATATCCAGAGATATCACTGAAATGCATATCGCTGAAGAAAGATTTCTTACGTCCTGTAAGCATTTTATGAGTATAGCACTGGTGTGAAACATCGAACACGAATTTGTCCTTTGGTGAATCAAATACATAATGCAGGGCAATAGTTGCCTCAACAAATCCGAAATTTGGTCCGAAATGGCCTCCACGTTTAGAAAGCCGGTTCATAAGTCCGTTCCTTATTTCTTCGGCCAGTGTATTAAGTTGTTCTATGTCGAGAGCCTTGATGTCAGTGGGTGAGTTGATTTTTTCAATATACATGTTTTACTCCTGATTTATGATTTATTGCAGCAACAGCAGTTGTTATCCTTGTTCCATTCAAGTTTTCCTGTTTCGACAGCGTTTTCATATACTTTGATTTTATAATCCATTTTTTTAAGAGCATCATCGAACTTTTTACGCTCGATAAGAATCCGCTCTCTTGCTTCTTTAAGAAGATCGCATCTGGCAGAAATAGTGTGATCGCCCTCTTGATAAAGCTTGACATATTCTATAAGAAGCTCTATGGGCATTCCTGCACTTCTGAAACAGGTTGCAGTCTCCACCCATTTGATATCGTCATCGCTGTAATCACGAATGCCGCCTGACGTTCGGCGAACTTCAGGGATGACACCCACTCGCTCATAATAACGAAGAGTATCGGGACTTACATTGAATTTGCTGCACACTTCCTTGATAGTCACTTTATCACACCTCCAGATAAATATGTATTTATTATATACCTTAGAGTTAACTCCAAGTCAATAGTACGCTTGGAGTTTTGTGCGTATACACAAATCGTGAAGAAAAATTTTGTGCATTTTTACATTGGTTTTTTTATACTTTTTGATTTGTTATTTTAGGATATCAAGAATCTTTTTGAGCAAAAGACAGTTTTACTATCATACGATCTACACTTATTGAAATTAAATATTAGGTTAATAGTAAGAAAAAAGCCGCAGACAAAACTGCGGCAGTATAATGATTGTTTAATTTTGATTGGGATTGTATTTTTTTATTCCTATCTAAATAGTAACGAGTTATGCACATTTGAAATACTCCAAAGCTTCAGGCAGCCATAGAGTTTATATTAATACACGTATTAAAAAAATCGCTTTCAAATTACCTTTTATCCTTGCTTGCAGAGATTAATGTGCCAAATATTAAACCAAATGAAGCAGAAGCCATTGCTGTAACTAATAGTATCATGATTTCACCTCCAATCAATAATAATAATACGTGTAATAAATTGTATAAGTCGGGTATTGATATAAGGTACTCATATCTTTTAGATTAATGTTTCTTCAATAATTAGTTTTTAAGTCCTTGCTGAAGCAATGATGTGTTCTTATTACTATATAAAAAGTATATCACAGTTCAGAAATCTTGTCCACAGGAAAATGTAAATATATTAAACAGTTTAATTTGCTTAACTTGCTGTTAATAAAAAAAGAAGTTACAGTAAACTGGTATCTGAGGCAAAAGTATTAGCGTAGCAACACACATCTAATTGTGAGGTTTGTAGTCCAGAAGACCGAGAAATATATAAAATCAATGTTATTTATGCAATAGTTTTTTTCTATTAGCAACTATAGAGTATGAGTATTGGACAAATACCTATAGGTATGGTATGATTAGTTCATCAAAGAAAAACAGGAGTGAAAATAACATGAAAAATTACAGAAATATCACTAATTCGGAGCGAATGCGATGTTGCATTTGATATGTCCGTAAAAATAATCAGTTTTTAATTTGAAAGGTGATAAATATGAATAACAAGGCTAAATTAATTTCAATATTCGTAGCAGTTTCGCTGCTCACAGGCTGCGGAGCTTTCAATAGCTCCTCAGATAATTCAAAGGACAGTGCTTCCACAACAAATGAAGCAACCTTCAATGCTGCCAATGATGAGGAAGCTGAGGAAAAGGATTGCTGCAAGGACAAAGACAAAGACTGCTGCAAGGATGAACCAGAGGATTGCTGCGGTGACAGCGCAGAAGCAGTTCTCGGAACTCCCGAAAAGACCGACATCAATATCGGCTATCTAAACTCAACAGCGCATCTTCTCGCATTTGTTGCACAGGAGGAGGGCTATTTTAAGGAAGAGGGACTTAAAGTTACACTTACTCAGTTTTCAAGTGCTGCAGAACTTGTAAATGGCCTTGAGTCTGACAAGCTTGACGTTGCATTTATCGGTTCAGTTCCTACTCTTACATTCGAAAGCCAGGGACATGAAATTTCAGTGTTCGGCGGAGCAATGACAAACGGTCATGGTTATGTAATAAAGTCTGAATTTGCAGATAAGGATGAAATGGGCGTTGAGGTACTCAAGGGAAGGAATGTTGCATCTGTAAAGAACAGCGTTCAGGATGCAGAGCTTCAGATCCTTCTAAAAAATGCAGGCATCGAGATAGGTGAGGGAAGCGATAAAGTAAATATCGTTTACTTTGACAGTCAGAAAGATGCTTATGCAGCTCTTCTAAACAGTTCTATCGACGCTGCTTCAGCTTATTCCCCTTATACGTCTCTTGCTAAATCACAGGGCTACAAAGTTGTATATTACTGTGCTCATGAAAAGGCTCTTGAGAATCAGCCGTGCTGCCGTCAGGTTGCCAAGACAAGTGCACTCAATGATAATCCAAATACATTCACAGCACTTGAAAGGGCATTCATAAAAGCTTATCATTTTACACAGACCGATCATGAAAAAACAATCAAGGATGTTAAGCAATACATTGATATTGATGAAGCTTTCATTGATACAGAGGTTTACGGCGGCTATAGTGTTTCAAGTCCTGATCCCGATAAGAAGGGAACTATAACTCTGAAAGATACTATTGTTGAGCTCGGATATACAGATGATTTTGACATAGAGCCACATTATAACACAGACATTTACAAAAAAGCTCTCGACAGCATTATTGCTGAGGGTAGCGATGACATATACGCATCATTAAAGGAGCATTTTGATGACTACGAATAAGATTGAGATCAAAGATCTCACAGTTAATTATATTGAAAACAAGCGAAGCTTCAACGCCTTACACGATGTTTCCTTCGGAGTGGGGAGAGGAGAGTTCGTAAGTGTTATCGGAGCAAGCGGCTGTGGAAAGTCTACACTTCTGAGCGTTCTTGAGGGACTTTATACTCCCGCAGGTGGCTCGGTACAGATTGACGGCAAGGAGCTTCATGGTACAGGTACAGAAAGAGGAGTAGTTTTCCAGCACTACTCCCTGTTCCCGTGGATGACTACTAAAAAGAACATCGAGTTCGGTATAAAACAGTCACGTCATGATGTAAAGAGAAGTGAACGTGCAAAAATAGCTGATGAGTTCCTTACTAAAGTTGGACTTACTGGCTTCGGAAACAAGTTCCCTTCGCAACTGTCTGGCGGTATGCAGCAGAGAGCTGCTATTGCAAGAGCGCTTGCTATGGATACAGAGATACTTCTTATGGACGAGCCATTCAGTGCTATTGACGCTAAGAATCGCGTTATTTTACAAGAACTTCTTCTCAAGTTATGGGAAGGGGACGGTTCTGAGGAGCGCAAGACTGTTGTGTTCGTAACTCACGATATTGACGAGGCTATACTTCTTTCTGATAAGATAGTAGTCCTTACAGCACATCCGGGTACAGTGAACGAAGTTGTAAACGTACCATTTGATCGTCCACGCAGACGTGAGGAGCTTGTAAAGACTGACGAGTATGGTCAGTTTCGTAACAGACTGCTCTCACTTCTTTACAGTGACATTGCCGAGCGTATCGGCGGAGATGAGGTGGTATTATGACCCTCAGAAAAAGATATCTCCGTGTAACACATCTGTTGTTCATAGCACTGCTGCTTATACAGCTACTACCTGATAAATCTACCAAGGATGTGTTTACAGGTTCTCTTATAGCTTTTGCAGTTGGACTGGAAGTCATTGTAATTGTGGCTTCATCATTTATAAAGAAGGAAGAGGGCGTGTCACTCCTTCTTGATATTGCAGGCTTTGTATATGTTATTCTTGGAGTATGGTCGCTTTCAACTGCAAAGTATAATGTACTCAACGATCTACTTTTTCCTGCACCAGGAAAGGTGATACATCAGTTTACAGAGGACAGGTCAGCTATTCTAACAAATATAATCAGTTCTCTTGGCACAACTGTAAAGGGTTTTCTGCTTGCGGCAATTGTAGCAATTCCTCTCGGATTATTCATAGGCTGGAGCGCAAGAGTTGGTGGAGCCGCAACATATATAACAAAGTTTTTCAGTTCGATACCGCCAATAGTTTACATACCATATGGTATCGCACTTCTTCCAACATTTAAATCAGTTTCCGTTTTCGTTATCTTTCTTGCAACATTCTGGCCAGTTTTTGCAGGAACAATGAGTGGTGTTCTGGGTGTTGACAAGAAAATTATCGACTCTGCAAAAGTTCTTAATGTAAGTAAGCCTGAAATGTTGTTCAGAGTAATACTTCCTGCATCATTACAACAGATTTTTCTTGGCTGCAATCAGGGATTGAGTGTATCATTCATTCTTCTTACTTCTGCAGAGATGATTGGTGCACGTGACGGTATGGGCTATTATGTCAAGTACTACTCTGATTTTGGTGACTATACACGTACTATCACAGGACTTCTCGTTATCGGATTTGTGGTGATTGCTGTAACATTCCTGTTCAATAAGCTGCAGAACCGGTTATTAAGGTGGAAACGATGATAAAATATAAGATGATTAAGCCAAAGAGCGATTTTGTTGAAACGTTCTTTGGCTTTTTGTATTTTTGAGTTGTGTTTTATAATGTCCAAAATATTTTTTCTGAAACAAAAGGTTCTTGTAAACGTTCTTGAAATCGCTCACATGATTCTGTTTTCACAAAACACACTTGTATTATAAAAAAATTCTATAACTATTGCTGAATATAGTTAAAGCCTATTGACACGATATGCAAACTATGCTATAATACATATAGTTCCGATAGGAAAACAGAGAATTGATAAAAAGGAGTGCTGAACATGAGAACTAATATAATGTGTTGTATGCAGTGTTGTTGTATGAACGATTCAAATGATATCCGTATTCTGCATACTTATGCTCAGCGATGTTGTGTCATCTTCTGACTTTAAGCGAGTAAATCAATTATGCGTAGAATGCGAATGTCATTCTGCGCATTTTTTATGTTTCGGAGGTTTATATGGTTAACGAAAGAGAAAGCGTTACCGCTAAAATATGTGCCTTTGTAAGGGCATGGCACTCAAACAGGGCGAGGCAGAAGATTTATGACGACTATCTTGCTTACGATATGCTTGGCAAGGAGGAATATGACAGTATTTATGAGCTTATAAGCAGCGGACTTGACGGTTCCCAGCAGTTCACGCGTGAGGATACAGAGCAGATAATCAGCGAGTACTTTGCTCCAATACCGCTTTCAAGGATACATTTCAACGAGAGCAGGCTTGCAGAATTCGCAAAGGAAAAGGGCAGAATACAGTACGTTATATGCGGTGCAGGTTCTGATACGTTTGCGTTCCGGAACAATAATGCTGACATTGAAGTTTTTGAGATAGATCATCCAAATACTCAACGCTACAAACTTGAAAAAATAAGAGAGCTTGAGTGGAATATCCGCGATAATGTACATTATGTCTCCGTTGATTTTGAAAAGGAGCGAATGTGCGACAAACTTCTCGCAGCAGGTTTTGATATAAATAAACCGACGTTTTTCAGTATTCTCGGTGTTACTTACTATCTTACACTTGATGTATTTACCAATACAATTAATCAAATTGCAGAGCTTTCTGCTCTCGGAAGTGAGATTGTATTTGACTACCCAATGAGAACAGGTGAATTTCCACACAGAGTTTCAAAGCTAGAACAGATAACAGAAGAACTCGGAGAAGTCATGCGCGGTGGTTATGATTATAATGAAGTATCCCGTGCGCTGTATTCTCTCGGCTTTCAGATAGATACATATATGCCACCTGAAAAGATACAGAGAGAGTACTTTGAAGATAGGGAAGATGGCCTGAAAGCATTTGAAAATGTAAGCCTGATATCTGCAAGATACACGTCGGGTTACGATTATGAATAGTATTATATGTAATATCTGAATATACAGAATAAAAGGAGAATGGTTATGAGTAATTTTAAAAATACAGAAACAGCACTTATCCACGGAGGTATATCAATTGACGAACGTACAGGTGCTGTGAATATCCCAATATATCAAACATCCACGTACAAACAGGACGGCCTGGGAAAAATGCGTGGTTATGAGTACTCACGCACTGGAAATCCAACACGAGAGGCTCTAGAAGCTCTAATAGCAGAACTTGAGGGTGGAGTTGCAGGTTTTGCATTTGCTTCAGGAATGGCTGCTCTGACAGCAGTTCTCAGTCTGCTTCACAGCGGTGATAGGGTGCTAATTTCAAGTAATGTTTATGGTGGAACATTCCGTTTGCTTAGCAAGGTTTTCGACCATTTTGATATTAGCTACACTATAGCTGACACTACTGATATTGCCGTTTACGAAAGCCAGATAAGTTCCGACGTTAAGACTGTTATCATAGAAAGCCCTGCTAATCCTCTCATGACAGTTACTGACATAAAGGCAGTTGCAGAGGTTTCTCACAGACATGGACTTCTGGTTATAGTTGACAACACGTTCATGACGCCTTATTTACAGAAACCACTTGAACTAGGAGCTGATATCGTAGTACACAGTGCAACTAAGTATCTCGGTGGTCATAGTGATGTTGTTTCGGGACTTGCTGTTGTTAATTCTAAAGAACTAGCTGAAAAGATAGCATTCATTCAGAATTCAACCGGCGGAGTTCTCGGACCGTTTGATTCTTTCCTGCTTATCAGAGGTATCAAGACCCTTGCAGTTCGTATGGACAGGCACGTTTACAATGCCGAAAAAGTTGCTCAATTTCTTGAGGGCAACAAGGCCGTGAAGAATGTTTATTATCCGGGACTTGAAAGCAGTCAGGGATACGAAATAAATCTCAGACAGGCAAAGAACGGAGGCGCGATGATATCATTTGAGCTTCATGATAACTATGATATAAATACATTCTTTGAGAGCTTGGAACTTGTCTCTCTTGCAGAGAGCCTCGGAGGAGTTGAGTCTCTGGTATGCCACCCTTCAACAATGACCCATGCTTCGATACCTGCGGAAATACGAAAGAAGGTTGGAATAACCGACGGATTAATCCGTTTGTCTGTTGGAATTGAAAATATAGAAGATATTCTGAAAGATATTCAACAGGCTATTGCAAAATCAGAGAGAAAGTGAGATAATATATATGAGATACTATGATTCAATGCAGTCGCTAATCGGTGATACTCCGCTTGTAAGGCTTGGAAATATAGTACATAATGAAGGCGTGAACGTCTTTGCGAAGCTTGAGCTCTATAATCCCTCGGGTAGCGTAAAGGACAGAACGGGACTATATATGATAAATGATGCTGAGAAGAAAGGACTTCTTAGAGAAGGCGGTACTATCGTTGAAGCTACTGCTGGAAATACAGGCCTTGGAATAGCATTTGCAGCGCTTAATCGTGGCTACAAGATAATATTTGTAGTTCCCACGAAGTTTTCTGCGGAAAAGCAGTCTCTTCTCCGCGCACTTGGTGCGGAAGTTATAAATACTCCCAGAGAAAATGGAATGTTGGGAGCTGTTGCAAAAGCGGAGGAAATAAAAGCAAAGATACCTGGTTCAATTTCTTTGGAACAGTTCAAGAATCAAAGTAATCCGCTTGCCCATTACGAGACAACGGGAAGAGAAATATATGAAGCTCTTGACGGAAAGATAGATTACGTGGTGGCAGGAGCAGGCAGCGGCGGTACATACACAGGAATACTTCGATACATTAAAGAAAGAGTTCCCTCTGCAAAGGGGATACTTGCCGATCCTGTAGGATCAACAATGGGCGGAGGAGAGCATTCCGACTACAATATCGAGGGAATCGGAAACGATTTTATCGCAGAAACTATGGATATGTCACTTGTGGACAAAGTTATTAAAGTAAACGACGAAGAAGCGTTCAATATTGTACGAATACTCGCAAAAACTGAGGGAGTTATCGCAGGTTCATCCTCAGGAGCGGCTATGGCTGCTGTTCTAAAACTCATAGAAAGTGGTGCGAAGGGAAATATCGTAACTGTATTTCCCGATCGAGGTGACCGCTATTTCAGTACAGGTTTATACGCTTAGATGATACGGATGTTATCCGCAAGAAGAAAGAAGGAAGATCGAATATGACTTTACAGCAGTTAAAATACATTCTTGCAATATCGGCTACAGGTTCTATGAACAAGGCAGCGGAGCAATTATATGTTTCACAGCCTTCACTGACATCATCCGTGCAGGAACTTGAAAAGGAGATAGGTGTTAAAATTTTTAATCGCAGCGGCAGAGGCGTTACTCTTACAAATGACGGTGCTGAGTTCATTCAGTATGCACGTCAGGTTGTAGGACAGTTTGATGTACTTGCTGAAAAATACATCAGTAAGGGCAGCGTTAAGAAGAAGTTTGGGGTCTCTGCTCAGCATTATTCTTTTGCTGTAAAGGCTTTCGTTGAAATGGTCAAGGAATTTGATACTGCAGAGTATGAATTTGCAGTACGTGAGACCAAGACTGCCGAAGTAATAAATGATGTTGCTACTATGCGCAGCGAAATTGGTATTATCTACCTAAACGATTTTAATCGTAAATCTATTACAAAGCTTTTGCATTCGAACGGACTGGAATTTCATACGCTTACAAAGTGCAGTCCCTTTGTATATCTATGGAAGGGACACCCTCTTGCAAATGAGAAGAAGATAACTTTTAACCAGCTTGCAGATTATCCCTGCCTTTCATTTGAGCAGGGTGACAACAGTACTTTCTATCTTGCGGAGGAACTTCTCAGCACAGCCGATTATCAGCGTACCATTAAAGCAAATGACAGAGCGACCATGCTTAATCTGATGATAGGACTGAACGGTTACACACTATGTTCAGGAATCATCTGCGAGGAACTCAACGGTTCAGATTATATTGCAGTGCCATTTGAGGATGACTCGAATGAGATTATGGAAATAGGCTATATCACATTGAAAAACGTGATACTCAGCGAAATGGCTGAGATATACATCTCTGAGATAAAGAAATATCTTAGCATATAGCCTCTGGCTATAACTCGAAATAACCCTTTGATATTGGACAAAAGTATACAGAGGGTGTATAATTAAAACATACCAAACAGATATGAAATATATGAATATGGAGGATAAATAAAATGAGCAGAGATATTAATAACAAATTTTGGAACGAGGAACTTGAAACCCTTCCGCGTGAGGAACTGCAGAAGAAACAGCTTGAGGATCTTAAGGAGATCGTGAAGTTTGCATATGACAACGCTCCTTATTACAAACGTTCGTTCGATGAGGCAGGTGTAAAGCCTGAAGATATCAAGACGCTTAAGGACCTTGAGAAGTTTCCTTTTATCAACAAGAAAACACAGCGAGATACACAAGGCGTAGGTTCATTCCTCGGAGAGCTTGCAGCCGTTCCGGAGGAGGATGTAGTATTTATCTCAACATCTTCAGGATCAACAGGAGTTCCAACAATGAGTCCATTCACAAAGAAGGACTTTGATGAGTTCCAGGATACCGAGAGCCGTTGGTTCTGGCAAATCGGAATGAGACCAAATGATCGATATGTGCACGCACTCAACTTTTCTCTTTACGTTGGCGGACCTGATGTAATAGGCGCACAGAATCTTGGAGCTTTATGTATCTGGGGCGGTACTCTTCCGAGCGAGAGACTTCTATTCATACTGAAAACATATCAGCCAACAGTTATCTGGACTTCTCCGTCATATGCTTGGCAACTGGGTGAAAAAGCCCTCAAGGCTGGCTATGATCCTAAGAAGGACTTCAATATAAAGAAGATAATAGTTGCAGGTGAGCTTGGTGGATCTATCGATGCTACAAGAAAAGCCATCGAAGATATCTGGGGTGCTGAGGTATTCGATTTCTATGGACTTTCTGATATTTTCGGTGCCTGCGCTGCACAGTGCGAATACCATGATGGACTTCACATTGCTGAGAATCATATCCTTGTTGAAACAGTTGATATTCATACAGGCGAAGTGCTTGAACCAGGTCAGACAGGTGAGCTTGTATTCACAACTCTCCGTAAGCATGCAAGACCGCTTATCCGTTTCAAGACTGGAGATATCGGACGTATTGACACTACAAAGTGCAAATGCGGACGTACTCACGGAAGAATACATATCCTCGGCAGAAAGGATGATATGTTTATTGTATCCGCTGTTAATGTATTTCCAAGTGATATTGAGGCAGTTATTCGTGAACAGAGTGGTATCACTGGTGAGTATCTTATTCGAATCTTTGAGCAGGATTTCACTAGCAAATATGCAGTAGAAATTGAGAAGAATGCTGACAATATAAAAACAGATGAGACAGTTGCAGCAGAAGTCAGTGCAGCTCTCAAAGCTCGTATAGGAGTAAAACCTGCAAGGGTAGTAGTTCATCCTGACGGCGGTCTTGATACACGTTCAGAACATAAGTCAAGACGTGTTATCGATGAAAGAAATATTGACTACAATATATAATTGTTGTATAATAACTGTAATACGGGCGCACGATGTGCGCCCCTACATTTGGAATTAATTGTATAAAATGTAGGGGCAATCAGTGTTCGCCCGCAATTTTGCACTATGAAAAATGAGGAGGATAAATATGCCACAGCTTTCAAATCGTACAGCGGGCTTTACAGATTCTGTCATCAGGCGTATGACGAGAATTTCCAATAAATACGGCGCAGTCAATCTATCACAGGGATTCCCGGATTTTGAACCACCTAAAGAGATACTTGACAGGCTTGCAGAAGTAACACGTGAAGATTACCACCAGTACTCAATAACATGGGGAGCTCAGAATTTCCGCGAAGCCCTTGCGGAAAAGCAGTCACGTCTTATGGGACGTCAGATTGACCCGAACAGCGAGATAGTTGTTACCTGCGGAAGTACTGAAGCTATGATGGCGGCAATGATGTCTGTTACAAATCCCGGAGATAAGGTTATTGTTTTCTCGCCTTTTTATGAAAATTACGGTGCAGATACAATTCTATCAGGCGCTGAACCAATTTACGTTCCACTTATACCGCCTGAGTTCAGCTTTGATGCAGATATTCTTGAAGCAGCTTTCAAACAGCATCCTAAAGCCCTTATACTCTGCAATCCTTCTAATCCATGCGGAAAGGTATTCACACGTGAAGAGCTTCAGATAATCGCAGATCTCGCAAAGAAGTATGATACATTCATCATCACTGATGAGGTTTACGAGCATATCGTTTATGCACCATATAGTCACGTTTATTTTGCAAGTCTGCCTGACATGTGGGAAAGAACTATCTCATGCTCATCGCTTTCAAAGACATATTCAATTACAGGCTGGAGACTTGGTTATGTTATAGCTCCGCCTAATATTATTGATACGGTAAAGAAAGTGCACGATTTTCTCACAGTGGGAGCAGCAGCACCACTGCAGGAAGCTGCTGTTACAGGACTTCGCTTCGGAGATGATTATTACAAATGGCTGCAGGATAAGTATACCGAGAAACGTGATCTATTCCTGAAAGGTCTTGACGATATAGGAATACAGCATACTGTTCCTCAGGGAGCTTACTATATACTTCTTGATATTTCTGAATTCGGCTACAAGAGTGATCTCGTTTTCTGTGAAAAGCTTGCTGAATATGTGGGAGTAGGAGCTGTTCCGGGTTCGAGTTTCTTCAAGGAACCTGAAAACAGATATATAAGATTGCATTATGCGAAGAAAAATGAAACTCTTGAAAATGCACTTGAACGTCTTAACGATGTCAGAAAGAAAATGCCTAAGGAGTGATGATAATATGAAAGCAATTGCCAGTTTTACAGTAGATCACGATAAGCTTGAAAAAGGAATGTACGTTTCGCGCATAGACGGAGATGCCGTGACATACGATATACGAATGAAAAAGCCTAATGGCGGGGATTATCTTAGCAACGGTGCCCTTCATACATTTGAACATTTATTTGCAACCTATGCCAGAAACAGTAAGTTTTCTGACAGTGTAATATATGTTGGCCCTATGGGTTGCCGGACAGGCTTTTATCTCATTGTCAGGAACAGCGTTTCACATGAACAGGCAATTGCCCTTGTACAGGAAAGCTTCTGCTTTGTAGCAGGTTTCAGTGGAAAAATCCCAGGTTCTGAGCGAAAAGAGTGTGGTAATTATCTTGAGCACGATCTTGATGGAGCTAAGGCTGTCGCAGAAGATATGCTAAAAGTACTTGAGAATTATACGGTTGAAAAGCTTGAATATTAATAAAAGAAAGCCGCTTTAATCAAAATTGATTGAAGCGGCTTTCTCAATATATTCTTTACGTTTTTTTCAGACACCGAAGAGGAGTTTATCATATGTCGGGAATGGATAATATTCTTCAGCTGTTAAAGTTTCAGCCTTGTCTGCTGCGCTGCGGAGTTTATCCATTGCTGGAAGCATTGTATCGCGTACGAATTCGGAAGCGGCAATTATCTCGGTAATACCTTTGAACTTAGTAATTGCAGTTTCAAGCTTTGAAGTTGCTGCGTCCATCTCATCAATAAGCTCTGAGAGTTCTGACACGAGTCTAGTCTCATACTTGCATGCTACTTTTGATACACTTTTCTTTATGGATACAGCAGAAGCTGTATCAGCAGCGAATTTTGCAACTGCAGGAATTATTTCCTTGCGCGCCATGTCTACCATTGTAACTGCTTC
>DBYI01000005.1 GCA_002310115.1 Ruminococcus flavefaciens | reverse complement strand
TATTCTCGCCCGAGAGCTGCGAAATTTGGCTTGGAATTCAATGCTTTAAATATCATGAGATCTCCTTTTAGTTGATCAACTCTGTTTTGATAATTCATAATGATATACCTCCTATAGATAAAAGTATATCATATTTCTGAAAAAAATGAAAAATAAGAATGTAGTTTTTCCGACATACTTATATGCCATTTTTACTACATTCTTATTTTACCATTTACAGTGACTGAATCTGGAATACTTAAGAACAACATGAAGCACATTGACATTAAATACTTCGCCATATTTGCTCACAATAAATATCCTTCAATTATATTAAAGCAAAGTTACAACGAAGCACAATAATAATCAAAAGATTTATAAAAATGTGCCAGACTGATTTGCAGTCTTTCATCGATCTTAATTTAGTCCTTAAAACAAGGTTTTTTGAAAGCAATAGAATTATTTACTAAACCAATACACTTTAATCAAATAGAGGGATTTTTTTCACAGAAATAATATCCGACTATACAAGTACCTTTGTGGTACTTTTCTTTTTTTATTTTAAAATTACCATACATTATCGGTTGATTTCATACATTGATTTTTTATTCCGCTCATTTGAACAAAAACATATGGTATTTTTATATATTTTTAACAACGATATACTTGCCGTAAATTTATTAATTATTAATCCTTAAAGAATATGAACTCGCAATAAATATATTAATTATGATTATCATAATTAATATACTCCTATTTTACGTTGTTTCTTAGCATTTGATTTCAAGTGTTTTTTGCTTATTGTTAATATCTTACAAAATACTCACTATAAATATCCACCTTTTCTTCATTTTTTCAGTTGCAAAAATATATCAAAACGGTGTATAATTTTTATATAACAAAGATGAAAATATTTAAGAGTTCCTAATAAAAAATGTGTTTCATACACAATACAATGAAATACTACGGGTATTGTTTTCAAACGATTAGAGGTGACGCCAAATGAATACAGAAGCCATTTTCAACGCAACTCATTCAGCAGCAATAAGTTTGCTTGAATCAAGTGCGTTTGTTTCTCCTGCTGATACCGTCTGCTCGATAGAATCAGGGTCGGGCAGAATATATACTGGAATAAGCCATTCGGATATGAACACTCTCATCCACGCAGAAGTTGATGCAGTCCGCAATATGCAGGCTGCAGGTGAAAATGTCATCCATGCTCTTCTGCTCATAGGCACTCAGAGTAGAACACCACTGCTTCCATGCAATAACTGCCTGGGATACATCCTGTCGCTTGCTCCCGATAATATAAACTGCATGATACTAATGAACGACAGAATGATAAGCATAAATGAAGTTAGTATGTTCGCCGCACCTATGGGCTCAATTCCAGAGCCTCAGAACTTCAATATACCGCCAATTACACAACGAACACAATATACCGCACACACTTCAGTTGCTCCTGTACACTCTGTCAACTCTGTTCCGATTCAGCCGATTTCTACGCCTTCAGAAGAAAAAGCTGAACTAGTAAAAGAAGAGGCGGAAGAGGAGCCTATTAATCCTTTAAGCACCTCAGAAATACATGAAGTCTCGGCAACAGTCGAGGCAAGCAACGCTAATTCCAGCGGAGATATCCTGAAGGGAAAGGTAAAGGATCTTCTTCGAGCTGCAGATGACGACACTGATGATTTTCTCAATAGCCTGCCGTCACCTAAAAGACGTTTTGGCTTCTTTAAGAAGTTCTAAAAATAAGGGGGGTATTTTGTCATTATGAAAGATCGTAAAAGGCTATCAACGATTAGTATTATACTTATCATTGAGCTTGTTGTTATGATAATTCTTTCACTTGTTGTAACAAAGACTATCAGTTCCACAACCAGAAACAGCTCGATGGATAATATGCAAACTATCACAAATGAAAGAGCACATATTATCCAGACTTACGTTGAGAATTCCGAAAAAATACTTCAGTATTACAGCAAAGCCGAACAGATAACGAATCTTCTCAAAGATCCAGAAAACTCGCTCCTGCAAGCTAAAGCACAGACTTACACTGAAAGTTACTCCAATGACATAAAAAACCTTGAAGGTATATATGTCAGTGAATGGAACACTCACGTTCTTGCACATACAAATCCCGAAGTAGTTGGAATGATAACCCGTAAAGATCCAGAGCCTCTCAAGCAGCTACAGGATGCTATGCTTTCGGTAGGAAATGACGTATATGACACAGGTATCATAATCTCTCCTGCCAGTGGAAAGCAGATAGTTTCCATGTACAAGGCTGTCTATGATGAAAGCGGACAACCGATAGGTCTCGTTGGTCTTGGCATATTTACTGATCAGCTTGTAAACACACTTAACGAACTTAAGATAAAGGGAGTCGAAGAAAGTATGTACACTATGGTAAACGTTGCGGATACCAAGTACATCTTCAATAATGATTCAGATCTCATAGGAAGTACTTCAAACAACAAGTCAATAAAAAAGATTTGCTTACAGCTCAGTGATGCAAACGCTAAGACCGAGGGCAGTTTCCAGTATAAGCAAAATGGCAAAACGTACATTTCCACATATACATATATCCCTAAGTACAACTGGCTGCTAATGCTTGACGATACAAAAGATGAGGTGTATTCGCTTTCTCGCCTTATGCGTACATATATGGCTATTTTTGGAATTGCGATAGTAGGTCTTGTTATACTATTCAGCTTTATAACAAAGAGACAGGAAAAGATCAATCAGAAACTTGCTAATACCATAATAAAAAGCAACAAGACAAAGGAGTCGCTCTATACCGCAATGTTTAAGGACGTTCTTACAGATGTTAGGAACCGTATCGCATTCTCTATGGACTTTGAGGGAGCAAATTCAACCGAAGAGCGCCCTATTTATTTCGTAATGTTTAACATCGTTAATTTTAGCAATATAAATTCTCGTTACGGAAACGATACTGGTGACTGGTTGTTGGTAAGAACTGTTGATATCCTCAATCAAATTTTCAAGAACAGCAGAATATACCGTACAGGCTCTGACGAATTCGTTGTTGCGCTCCAGGTAATAAGCGCTGAAAGGAAAACAGGTGATATTCTTGGTGACGCTAAAGAGGCTTATCAAAGACTTACATTGGCACAACAAACTCCGACAATGGGCAAAATAAGCTTCAATTACAAGGTGTCTGTTGCAAGAAAAATAGGCCCTATCAATACTTCTGTCATAACTGTGCTTAAGTCTATGCTCAATAAGAATCCTGATTCTGAGCACGGACATATCGACTTCTCAGATCTTGGCTCATGAAATCTACATAATACCCATATATAGGAACTCAGCCCCCGGACGGTCGCACAGCCTTCGGGGGCAATTTCCTTATCTTGACAAAATTATTATTACATGCTATAATAAAACATAAATTTTTACACATAAGAGGCGGATAGTATGTTCTGGAAAAGTACCAACGTACAACTGAAAAAAGGCTATGTTTTCCCGATGACGGGGATAGTGCGCCTTTTTTTAGCTTTAGCCAGTTAAAGTAGATTCCTCCTTAAAACTGTAAAAAGCAACTATATATCGCGCATTATCTCCTTAACTGCTTACTAATTTCAGTTTAAGGAGATTTTTTATGTTTAATATAAGAAAACAGCTATCAAGGCTGTATCTATCATCAATAATAAGCAACTTGACTATTACAGGCGCATGGTTGGCGATACTTGCCTCACGTGGCTTCAGCCTTGTGGAAATAGGAATTTCCGAGACTATCTTCCATATTACTAGTATCATTTTTGAAATTCCCTCTGGAGTTATGGCTGATGTGTTCGGCAGAAAGAAAATGCTAATGGTAAGCACAGCAATGTACACAATAGCTACTCTGATAATGATAGAATCCAACAGCTTTTTTATGGTCTGCCTGTCCATCGTTTTCCACGCATTAACCTATAATTTTTCTTCGGGAACAGGTGACGCACTTGCATATGATTCGATGAAAAAAGGACGTATTTCAAACAAGTTTGAAAAATACGAGTCTAATCAACTGATAATTTATAGAATATGTAGTGGTATATCTACACTTTGTGCGGGATTAGCTTTAACAATAGGTTATAAGCTCGCATATGCTACTGACCTTATCTTTTGCATTGTACAGTTCATCGTACTTTCAACACTTACTGAGGTAAATCTAAAAGCACCTGCCAATAATAAAAAAACTTTTGAGAAAATACTTGAATGTTTCAAGGAAAGTTTTCAATTCCTTAAAGTAGTACGGAAAGCAATAGTACTTATGCTATGCAATTCTTTTGTGGGAGCTATGGATATTCTTCTATTATTTTTCCTGCAAGCAAAGCTCCCTGAAAAAGGTATCGCAAACAGTTTGCTGGGACCTGCACTCCTCTTTATGGAGCTTGGAGGCGTTGTGGGCTCTAAGCTTATATTAAAGCTTCCGAGATTAAATTACAAAATAGTATTAGCATGTACTACTTTTTTGGTCCTATGTGGAATAGGACTTGAACACGCTGAAGGATACATGATAATGACGCTCGGCGGTTTTATAGCAGCTCTTGGAGACGATGCCTTGCAAGTACGTACTAATGCAAAGCTTCAGAAAATGTTTCCTTCTGAACAACGAGCTACTCTAACTTCTGTAGAATCGCTTAGTTTTTCTTTAATAATGATTGTTTTATCGCCTCTGGCTGGTTATTTGTTTACAATCTGGTGATACTAATAGAGCCTTACTCATATATGAGTAAGGCTCTATATCTTATGGTAATAAAAAAGGACTGCTTTGCAGTCCTTTAAGTGTCGGCACTGATTTAGTTTCCCGGG
>DBYI01000021.1 GCA_002310115.1 Ruminococcus flavefaciens | reverse complement strand
GGTGGGAGACTATCATAAGCGGCGAGTATCAGAACTACTACGAGAAGAGGTACGGAAACCGTAAAGAGGTGTGAACAATGAAAGTATTTGTCACTGGTGTTGGCGGACAGCTTGGACATGATGTAATGGACGAGCTTGCAAAGAGAGGATATGAAGGTGTCGGTAGTGATATTCTTGCTTCGATTGAAACGAAGTATCCCTATGTGCAGCTTGATATCACCAACGCAGAAGCAGTTGAAAAGACAATATCTGAAATAAAGCCTGATGTTGTTATTCATTGTGCTGCCTGGACAGCAGTTGATGCAGCCGAGGATGAGGAGAATCGTCCCAAGGTAAAGGCAATCAACGTTGACGGCACAAAAAATATCGCTAATGTCTGCAAAAAGATTGATTGCAAGATGATATATATTTCTACTGACTATGTTTTCAATGGTCAGGGAACTGAGCCTTGGCAGCCTGACTGTAAGGATTATGCTCCACAGAATGTCTATGGACAGTCCAAGCTTGATGGTGAACTTGCTGTAGCTAATACACTCGATAAGTATTTCATAGTTCGTATCGCATGGGTATTCGGCGTAAATGGAAAGAATTTCATCAAGACGATGGTGAATGTGGGCAAGACTCATGATGAAGTACGTGTAGTTTCTGATCAGATTGGAACGCCGACTTATACTCTCGACCTTTCAAGACTTCTTGTCGATATGGCAGAGACGGATAAGTATGGCTACTATCATGCTACCAATGAGGGCGGATATATCTCATGGTATGACTTTACAGTAGAGATATACAGACAAGCAGGAATGTCAACAAAGGTGACTCCTGTAACAACAGCTGAGTATGGCCTTTCAAAGGCTGTAAGGCCTTTCAACAGCAGATTGGACAAGTCAAAGCTTGTAGCAAATGGTTTTAAGCCACTTCCTACATGGCAGGATGCGCTTTCAAGATATTTAAAGGAGATCCAGTAAAATGGGACAGATTAAAGTTGAGAAGAATGTTGGCGGAATTGAAGGACTTTGTGTAATCACTCCGGCAGTTCACGGTGACAGCAGAGGATATTTTTCTGAGACTTATAGTCAGAGAGATATGGCTGAGGCAGGAATTGATATTGTGTTTGTACAAGATAATCAATCGGGTTCTTCAAAGGGTGTCCTTCGTGGACTTCATTTTCAGAAGCAGTTTCCTCAGACAAAGCTTGTAAGAGTTATAAAGGGCAGAGTTTTTGACGTTGTTGTTGATCTTCGAAAAGATTCAAAAACATATGGCAAATGGTATGGCGTAGAACTAAATGAGGAAAATAAGAAGCAGTTCCTTATTCCTAAGGGATTTGCACATGGTTTCCTTGTACTCAGTGATTTCGCTGAGTTCTGCTATAAATGTGATGATTTTTATCATCCTAACGATGAAGGCGGTCTTGCATGGAATGACCCTGCTATAGGTATAATATGGCCTGAGGTCGTTGGTGAATATAAAGGAAATGCTGACAGCGACGGTTATGCTCTTGAGGATGGAACACTTCTTAATCTAAGTGATAAGGATAAGAAGTGGGATACACTTGAGAAAACTTTTAAATTTTGATACAATCATTATCTTGATAGGAGATAAATAATGGCAACAGTTTTTTTGGCAGGCGGAGCTGGCTATATTGGCTCCCACACAGCAGTTGAACTATTAAATGCCGGCTATAATGTGGTAGTTGCAGACAACTACTCTAACAGCTCGCCTGAGGCAATTAAAAGAGTTGAAAAGATAACAGGCAAGTCGGTAAAACTCTATAACTTTGATATCAAAGACAATGCAAAGCTTGAAGAAGTTTTTAGTGAAAATAAGATAGATGCTGTAATTCATTTTGCAGGCCTTAAAGCAGTAGGAGAGTCTGTGAATAAGCCTGTAATGTACTATAGGAATAATATTGATACAACACTTTCCCTTCTTGAGACAATGGAGAAGTTTGATGTGAAAAATATTATTTTCAGTTCTTCTGCGACTGTATATGGTGAAACAAATCCTGTTCCATATCTTGAAACAATGCCACGTGGAGTTTGTACAAATCCCTATGGTTGGACTAAATCAATGATGGAGCAGATATTTGAGGATGCAGCTAAGGCTGATAAGGAACTTTCAGTAATACTTCTTCGTTACTTTAACCCTATTGGAGCTCATGAATCTGGTATGATTGGTGAAGATCCTCAGGGAATACCGAACAATCTTATGCCTTATGTATCTCAGGTTGCAGTTGGCAGGCGTGAATGCCTAACAATCTTCGGCAAGGACTATCCAACTCCTGATGGTACATGCAGACGCGACTATATCCATGTTGTTGATCTTGCAAAAGGTCATGTAAAGGCTATCGACTATATTCTTGCAAATCAATGCGTAGAGATATTTAATTTAGGAACAGGTACTCCATACAGTGTTACTGAGATAGTTGATACATTTGAAAAGGTCAATAATATCAAAGTGAATCATGTATACGGTGCAAGACGTGAAGGCGATCTTGCCGAGCTTTATGCAAATGCTGACAAGGCATGGAAATTGCTTGGCTGGAAAACTGAAAGGACTCTTGAGGATATGTGCCGTGACTCGTGGAACTGGCAGAAGAATAATCCTAATGGGTATAAAAAATGATAAAAGCTCGGGCAGTTGCCCGAGCTTTCAAATATGCTTGTATTATGTACAATGATATGATATACTTAACTATATTAATTTTATTTTTTGAAGCTTTTTAATCACAGGGGGCATAAAGTGGAAAAGTGTGAATTCAGGAAAAATGCATCAGATATGATATATTTGACAGCTTGTGCAATAAATGGCAAGACACCTAAGCAGAAGCGTGTTGAAGCACTTGATCTTCCAAATCTTTTGGAAGTATGTCAGAAACATATACTATCGGCTTGCGTTGCTTACGCTTTGGAGTCATCAGGTATAAAGGATAATGATTTTACGCAGGCTAAAGAAAAAGCTATAAGAAAAAACATTCTTCTTGATGCTGAAAGGACGATGATATTTAAACGATTTGAAGCCGAAAAGATATGGTATATGCCGCTTAAAGGCTGTATTTTAAAGGATTGGTACCCAAGCCTCGGTATGAGGCAGATGTCAGACAATGATATACTTATTGACGATTCCAGACGCGATGATGTGAAAGACATCATGAGAGAGTTCGGATTTGAACTTAAAGCTGAACGTGAAGCCGTGGACGAATATCTTAAAGAGCCAATATATAATTTTGAAATGCATGGCGAATTATTTATGGAGTATCAAGTCGGTCCCATGGCAGATTATTACAAAGGAATAAAAAGCAGAATGCTGGAAGATGACATAAATGAATATGGTTATCACTTCAGCAATGAGGAGTTTTACCTGTTTATGCTTGCACATGAATATAAGCATTTTACATTAGGCGGTACAGGAGTTCGTTCGCTTGTTGACACATATATATTCCTACGAAAATTCGGAAATTTACTTGACTGGAAATATATCAAGGCAGAGTTAAAGAAGCTCAACATTGAAGATTTTGAACGTAATAACCGTGAACTTGCGATTAAAGTTTTCTCTATGAAACAATTGAGCATTGAGGATAAGAAGCTGCTTGATTATTATGTTATGTCAGGAACTTATGGAAATAGAAATAATCATATTGAGAATATGGTTAAGTATAAGGGGAGAGGTTCAAAAGTCAAGTTCCTTTTGTATCGTTTTTTTCCTCCTATGAGTGCACTTGAAGTGTCAGTCCCATGGGTAACTAAAAGCAAGCTCCTTATACCTCTCGCATACTTTTACAGATTTTTCAGAGGCGCGACAAAACATAGAAAGAGTGTAGCCGATGAATTCAAATATCTTAGAAAAAAGTAAATGCTGAATATTTAAGAATCAAGAACAAGCCGACTTTATTATAGTGATAAAGTCGGCTTGTTGATTTCAGAAATTAATATAATTGTAATTCAGTAAGATTAACTTTGAAATTATCGCTGATTTCCGCAGTTTTATCGAATTCAATGAGTATATCCCATGCAGCCATGTCGCAAGTCATGATTTCCGGAACAATACGCTTTATAGTGACATAATCGCTGGTCAGATCTGTCACTTCGTGTCTTATAGAGCCGCTTGTTTCTCCTATACTTATCATCATAATCTTATGACTGCTGAACCATTCATCATCGTATTTATCGAGCGCATCTCCATAATATCCTGAATTGAGATAGCTATGAAGATCATCTGCATTTGTTATCATTGTTGGCGATGTATAACTACCGCCAAAGAAAGATTTATTGCTGCGTAGACTCTGAAAGTTTATCTCATATTTTTGGTGCTATTGAGATTGTGTACATCTATAAGCATTTTTCTCATAGCAATAAGGTCAAAAGTGTCTATAACGTTATCTTCGCAGAGATCAGCTGCTTTTTTGTCAGAAAGCTTAGTCTCTGAGCCAGCAAGGAGCCATTTCTGTAATGTGACCAGGTCTGCAATTCCAAAATTACCGTCTCCGTTAGTATCTCCAATGCATTTCCAAGCTGTTTTCTGTCCGTTATATGCGCTTTTAGGAACAGTTGCCTGTAAAATGAAAAAATAATCAGTATTGCAGACATGAAAATCTTCTGCAGGTTTTGAATAATAGACAGTAATATTATCAGATGTGATATTGTTGTCATTTATTCTTACCTTTTCTCCGCCAGTTGAGTCTACGAAAGTATAGAGAAGAAGGACATTATCATTGAAGAAAATTTCATCATAGGCTGAAAAATACTTTTTCTGATATTCTTCTGTTATATAAAGTGACAGTATTCCAGAAAGCTCTTCAATTGAAGTTACAACTGCCGGCTCATAGTTATTGAACCCTGTTTCAGATAGTTGCTCAGGGAAGAGTCTCGGAGTTATTGTTGAAAACTTATCTATTGTGTATTTTACCTCAATTGGTTTTGTCTTTTTCACTCTGAAAATGATATCAGCGGAGTTGTATGAGTAATTCTTTATTTCCTTGGGGATACCAGTTGAAAGCTCGTAGCCATCAGGAAGGAATTTTTCATTTAGAGAGAGTTCATGCCAGTCGGTAGTAGCAAATTCTGTATCCCAGAAGTAAGGATTCCTTCCTTCAAGGTACTTCATACTGTTCCCAAACATGTCAAGGACGTTATCGGTTGCTATGGCGATATACTCGCCTGTGTCCTCGTCAATAACACTGATTCGCTTGAGGTCGTAATCCAGAATTTCCTCGCATTGCCATACCACGTCATAGTTGTCATTATAGTCCTTCTTAGGAATTGACAGCTGTAGGATATCAAAGTATGAAGTCCTCATTAAATTGGCACTTATAACAGATGTGAAGTCCACTGTGAGCTTATCATCCTTATAATATACACTGTTTAGTCCGTGCTTGAAGATACGTCCTTTATACGGATCAAGATATGTATTCAGCAGCAGTACATTATTCTCAAAGAAGCTGTCGCTGTACTGTGATAAGAACTTATTAAGAGCTTTTTCGTTAAGGTAAACAGAAAGGAAGCCTGAAAGTTCTTTTTTTGATTCGATAACAGCCGACCTGGGATCCGAAAACTTATTATAAATTTCATATGAGGATGCTGTAAGGTCGCTCGAATATAAGCTGTAATGCGCAAAAGAAAACTCTGCGTCTTGTATGTATGCATCATCGATAAGTATATGCGTTGAGTCATCAAGAACAGTACATTCAGCAATTAGAGTTTTTTTAACTTCTGGTTCACCGTAGTCATATGATGGAGCATAATTCCATACTATTCTAGATTTTCCGTCCTTGGTCGCCTGATATGCCTGGATGGTATTCAATTCTCCGCCGTCAAGGGGAATTTCTGTTTCCATACTGCACTCTACTGTGTTGACTCCCATAAAGTTTGAATGCTTTTCCTGTGAGTCTTCGAACCATGTGTATTGTGTGCCTGCGCTTGAATCAAGGCAGAACACAACATAATTGTCATTCACAGAAACCGTTCCTTTTTTTGAGACATATTCCTTGTACTCGGTAATACTGTCAGGGAGCCAGCTGAAAATATCTGTCTCCGTGATATTCTTATCCGCGTCTATCACGAACTTATAATAAGGAGTTGTAAAAAAAGGAGGAGAAACAGTAGGAAAAGCTGCGATGCCACTCCGGTGATCCACAAGATAGACTTCAAATTCACCTTGCTTCTGAGGAGCAAAGTATACTACTGCCTCATAGACGTAATTACTGTCCTTTGAGATGTAGATGCTGTGTTTCAGCTCCTTCATCATATTATCTGTCGTCTTTACTTTATAACTGAGTAGCTCCTCGTTCACATCTGTTGGGACGCTTTCATACTGTTCCTTGAAAACAATGCATACTAGTCCATCCTGAATATGTGTAGCGCCGTATGTATTGCGGAATTTCAGAGCAGTATCGTAATCATAGGGAATCCATTCGGGGAGAGCAGCGCCTTTGGAATTGTCCTCAGCACTTACAGCCGATGGGATAAAAGTAGATATGCTGCTTGTAGATAATGGTGCTAATGCAGTTGCAACTGCGATAAAAGCAGCTACAGTTCTTTGGAATCTCATTGTGTTCACCTGCCATTTTTAGAATAAACAGAAATATCACTGTTTGTCAACATTATATCATATGTTTTGCACAAAATCAAGTGTATGCAGAGCTTGAATCCGTATTTTTATGCGCTTTGTACACTTGGGGTAATGATAAGAATGCATGTCTTTTACTGATTATAGATGTGTTTATTTAACATATAAAAATTATATACAAGTAAAACTTATTTAACTCAAATTTGTGATTCTGTGGAAGGAGTTTGGCTATGGTTACTGGCTTATAATAATATGGATCAAACTAGATAATATTTTACTGTAGTAAAACAATAAACTGACATTATGTGCTTTTTTGAGTTTTTGGAAAGCGTGAACATCCATAAAAATGATTTCATGTTTTTTCTCTACAGATGAATTAATATTTCCGATATTTATTGCCAGTAATTTGGTGATAAGTGAAAAAAACTTTTTTACTTATTTCAATCTCTTGACATATACATCATAAATGTATTATAATAGTACATGAGAATTGATTATTACGAAACGTATATTTCTGCGAGAAAATTACAGATAAAATTTTCTCTTAATATACATATCAAGAAATATGCGTTCCGTATGCGTTTTCTATGCAGAAGAGTTTGTATGTGTATTTAAAGATATCTTACAATTAGGCGCTGTGAGAAATTTTTTTATTACACTTGAAATAAAAAAGCGTTCTATAATTAACTGTGAGGCGGGTGGCACTTTTGTGTGTCACAAACAGGCGGAACGTCTTTTTTGATAAGCATGGAAACATAACCTGAAAAATAAAAAGAAAAAGGGCGGAAAATAATGCTAACAGAATACCATTGTCATGTTCTTCCTGGACTCGATGACGGCTCCAACGGTCTCGGTACTTCACTTGCAATGCTTGAGATGATGAAGGAGCAAGGGGTAAAAAGAGTTATTTTTACTCCTCATTTTTATTATCATCAGGAAGAATCGGTGGAATCATTCCTTCAAAAAAGGGAGGCTTCATTTGCAATTGTCAAAGATAGATCTCCTATAAAGAATATGCTTCTCGGAGCGGAGGTTGCTGTTGAAAGAGGCATATCCGAAGTAAAGGATATTGAAAAGCTTGCGATAGAGGGAACAAATCTTATACTCATGGCATTCCCTTACCGTAATTACGAGCCGTGGATGACGGAAGAGGTATACAATCTTTCTATAGAGTACGGTCTTAACGTTATGCTTGCACATGTTCATCGTTGTATAGAATTTTGCAGCGAGGACGATATTGAAAATATACTATCCTCAAATGCGATAATGCAGGTTAATAATGACGCTTTCGGCAACTGGAACGAGAAAAAGCTGGCAAAGCGTATTGTTGACGAGTGCAGTGATGTAGTGTTTGGAAGTGATGCACACAATATTTCTGATAGTATGCCCAATTGGGATGTCATAAAAAGAAAGGTAAAGCCGGAGCTTATTGAAAGTTCTGATGATTTACTTGACCGTTTTATAATATAAAGAAAACTCCATGCAACAAATTGCATGGAGTCTTTTTAGTTTGCCCGACAATACGGAACCGTAGGTGCGGTGTTGTGAGAGGTCGGCGGCGTTATCGCCGCCTCCTACTCAATTGTTATTTCAAATGTTATTTTTGGAATGTATGCTTAATCCTTATACCAATAAGTCTTAAAAGCGTTTTGAGATAGCTTATCATGAAAGGAATAAGGGATCTTTTTGACTCGCCGAAAAGTCGCTTCTTGAAAACTATGGGAACTTCAGCGATTCGGAGTTTTCCGTTCTGAAGCTTTAGTTTTAAGAGCACTTCCTCTAGAATGTCATAATTTTCTGAGTCGAGCTTGACCTTTTTGAGCTGTTCTGTACGGTACAGCCTGTAATCCGTTGAGATATCTTTAGCCTTAATTCCGAGAGCTATTCTGAACACGAAATTAAGACAGCGTGACATGATAATTGACGTCTTGCTGTCATTGGTTTTGCCACCCTTTGTGTATCGTGAACCAATAACGAGGTCAATATTAGGTTTCATTGCTTTGTATATAGCAGGAATATATTTAGGATTATGTGAGCCGTCGCTGTCAAGTATCAGGAATTTGTCATATTTTGCGCATTCAATTCCAGTGCGGAAAGCACCGCCGAATTTGGGGTATTTCTGATTGACATACTGTGCTCCATACTGTTTGCAAACTTCTTCGGTGTTGTCAAGAGGCTTTTCAGTGTCGATTATGATTATCTCGTATTTTTCGCCTGTGCTGTCGAGTTGTTTCTTTATCTGTGGAAGAAGAACTTTGAGATTTTCAGCTTCTTTGTAAGCAAGCAGTACTGTACTGATAGACATTCTTATCATTTCCCTTCGTTTATATCAAGTCCAGAGCTGAAACCTACGAAGCTTTAGTTCTGGGAAGTTCAAAATTGAACGTAATTATCTCTTAGAGATGTGGTTCAATAAATAATTATAACACACATCTAAAAGCAAATCAACAGTAAAGCAGAAAATACTATTTTTTTAATAATTTGTGGTAAAAAATCAATAAAAATGGTAAAATAAAACGGTAAAGTGGACTTTTGTGTCACTCAATTGACCATTATCGTGAATTTATACACAAAATCTTCATATTGTGGGTTGACATATCACAAAAATTATGGTAAAAATGAAGCATGAGAATGTGTTTTTTTATATTATTTAAAGGAGGAAAGAGAATGAAAAAATATTTTTCAACTCTCTTGGCGGCAGTTATGGCGTTTTCAACATTAGGCACTATGCCATCAATTGCTGCCGAGCAAGACTATCTGCTTCACAGCACCTTTGAGGAGGGTACTGAAAAATGGAGCGGCAGAGGCTCTGCTTCTGTAAAGGTAGTCTCAGGCACATCACGCTCGGGAGAATGCTCGCTTCTTGCAAGCGGCAGAGCAAGTGCCTGGAACGGCGCTATGGTGGGATTGAGTTCAGGATTTAAGGCAGGTCAGGACTACTCATTCAGCGCTTATGTAATGAGTGAGGAGGAATCGGCAACATTTTACCTCACACTTCAGTACAGTGACGGAAGCAGTACAAAATATCCGAAGATTGCAGAGGTGGCAGCTGAAAAGGGAAAGTGGGCTCATCTTGAAAACAAAAGCTTTACAATTCCTGATGGAGCGACAGATATCCAGCTCTACATCGAGACAGAGGAAAGCACCTGCAACTTCTATGTTGACGAGGTAGTCGGCGCAGCGAGCGGCACAGAGATAGGAGAGCCCTCAGCGCCTGTCGCAATGCATAAGGGTGACATCAATTATGACGGACAGATAGACTGCTTTGATATTGTGCTCGCTAGAAAGGGACTTATTAACGGTATCGAGGATAAGAAGATGCTGAAAGCTGCCGATGCAGACAGCAACGGAGTTTATGAAATTACCGATGCTCTTCTCATTACTCAGTTCGTAATGGGTACTATCAACGAATTTCCTGTCGTAGAGCCTGAGGTCGTACCCGGTCAGCAGAAGTATACTATGGAAGAGCTTACTAAGATAGTTCAGGATTCGCTGGTAAACAACGAGCCGAATGATTCGCATACGAAGAAACAGGGCGTTCAGTACGGTACAATAAAGAAGGAGACTTACTTCTCTAAGAAGGCTAACAAGAACAAGCCTTATAATATACTTCTTCCCGCAAACTATGATGAGAGCAAGAAGTA
>DBYI01000017.1:29964-38173 GCA_002310115.1 Ruminococcus flavefaciens | reverse complement strand
GTCACCGACTGGCTTGGACTTGTGCCAATCTTTATCTGTATGATATTCGGAGTTGTCGGTCTTGTCCAGCTTATAAAGCGGAGAAGTCTTCTTAAAGTTGATAAGGATATTATCCTGCTTGGTATTTACTATATCCTTGTGATATTCGGTTATCTCATATTTGAGATGATACCTGTAAACTACCGACCGATACTTATAGAAGGACGTATGGAGGCTTCTTACCCGTCGTCAACAACGCTCCTTGTTATGAGCGTAATGCCTACGTTGGCTTTTCAGGTGCATCGAAGGATAAGGAATACTAAAGTCAGATACGGTATTTATGCGTTTACGGTCTTATTCACGGCGTTTATGGTGGTGGGACGAACTGTTGCAGGAGTACACTGGCTGACGGATATAGCAGGCTCTGTTATGCTGAGCTCAGGACTGTACCTCATTTATCAGGGCGCTGTTCAGCTCACTGACAAAAATAACTAACGGAGAAATGAAAATGGAATTTCACGAGAAATTGCAGGAATTAAGGAAGAAAAAAGGCTTAACTCAGGAAGAACTTGCAAAGGAACTCTATGTATCCCGTACAGCAATCTCTAAATGGGAGTCGGGAAAGGGTTATCCTAATATTGATTCACTGAAAGAGATATCAAAGTTCTTTTCTGTTACCATAGATGAGCTTTTGTCATCGGAGGAACTCATTACCGCGGCAAAAGACGAGAACCGCTCAAATATCGGCAAAATGATAGACCTGCTGATAGGCGTAGTCGATATAATGAGCATTATGCTTATTCTCCTGCCGCTCTATCCTAAAAAGACAGGAGAAACAGTCTCGGCAGTTGCCCTGTTTGATTACACGCATATTTCCTTCGGGATAAGCTATGTCTGCTGGGGACTGTTTGCTGCACTCATCATCATTGGTGCAGTGAAGCTGTTTATGAATTACAGGAACATAGAAAAGGGCAGAAGTACTATTACAGGCGCATCGCTTGTACTTAGCATTATCGCGGTTTTGTTCCTGACCATGGCAAGGATACCCTATGCTGCAACAGTAGTGTTCTTGCTGCTGTTAATAAAGGGAATAATGCTTTTAAAAGTCCCGAAAAGCGAGCACTGAACAGATAGGAGAGACAAATGAAATTAGAGAACTTACCGCCTGTATATGAGGCGTATAGCGCTGAATATCCTGATCTTACAGTGTGCCGTGTAGTTTTGCAGGAAAAAGATCTTTACCATGTCATACATAAAGACGGGATGATGCAGGCACAGGTATCGGGCAAATTCAGATACGACGCCAAAACTGTATCTGATTTCCCTGCCGTAGGCGATTATGTTATGGCTGATATAACCGGCGGCGACAGGGCTGTGATACATAATGTTCTTCCAAGAACAAGCGTATTTATCCGTAAAGCTGCGGGAAAGTCAAACACTGAACAGGTCGTTGCCGCAAACATAGATACAGTATTTCTGTGTATGTCACTCAATAACGATTTCAACATAAGACGTATCGAAAGATATATGACTGCCGCATGGGACAGCGGTGCTGTTCCTGTTGTACTGCTGACGAAGACTGACCTTTGCGATGAAGTTGATGCAAAGATCGCTCAGATAGAAAGCGTTGCAGTCGAAGTTGATATAATTACGACATCAGTTGCTAAACCTGACGGTTACAGCCAGATCACGCCGTATCTGAAAGTAGGAAAGACACTTGCTTTTGTAGGTTCCTCAGGTGTCGGCAAATCAACGCTTATCAATCACTTTCTGGGAGATGACAGGCTTGATACGAATGGACTGCGTAACGATGACAAGGGCAGACATACCACTACTCACCGTGAACTGTTTATGCTTCCAGGCGGCGCTATGGTCATTGATACGCCTGGTATGCGTGAAATGGGAATGTGGGACAGCAGCGAAGGACTTTCGGCTGCATTTGAAGATATCGAGGAACTTTCAGCAAAGTGTCGCTTCAAGAACTGTACTCACAAATCTGAACCCGGATGTGCAGTACAGGCTGCTATCAAAAATGGTGAACTTTCAGAGGAGCGGCTATCATCTTACGAAAAGCTGAAAATTGAAAATGCTTATTCTGAAGATGCTGAAGGATATTTGGCTGCCAAAGAAGAAAAATTCAAAATGATAGCCAAGTATAATAAATCACATCATAAAAAGTAAGACGAACAATAGGGTAGAGAGGTTAATATCTCTCTACCCTATTGTGTGTTTTTCTCAAGTTTCAGTAACTTGATTTTCTTGTCAAGTCCACCTGCATAACCAGTCAGAGTACCGTCTGCTCCGACTATCCTGTGACATGGAATGATCAACGAGATAGGGTTATGTCCAACTGCACCACCGACAGCTTGAGCTGATATACGGTCAACTCCTTGTTGCTCTGCTAGGATATGGGCTATCTCTCCGTAAGTTTTAGTTTTTCCGTAAGGTATTGATAGAAGAATATCGTATACAGCCTTTCGGAACGGCGTTGTTTGCATACTTATCGGCGGAGTGAAGCTTGGCTCTTTTCCACTAAAATAAATATCGAGCCATTTGCAGCCCTGAGTGAATATTGGCAGCTCTGATTCGTTGCTTTCCTCAATTAGTTTATGGGGAAAGTATTTCTGTCCTTCGAACCATAAGCCTGTCAGTGCTTCGCCGTCACTGGAGAGAGTCATTCCGCCGAGAGGAGAGGTATAGTGAAATATATTATTCATGGTATTTGATTTGTTGACTTGATATTTCTATCAGTTCGTCCATTGTGTACTCTTTATATCTATTTGCAGAAAACACGGAATCCGTTGTATCGGGTATATTCTTCATGACTTTTTTCAAATCAATTTCCCGAGGCAATGATAAAAAGTTCCCTTCTTCATCTTCCGACTTAATAGCACAGAAAATAAACTCGCCGTTTTCAAGATCAAACTCAAAATAATCTGAAACCTCAGTTGCTTCAACATCTAAAAATACAGATTGTTTCTCAACAAATGCTTCATAAATCAGTTCCTTTAAGGCTTTTTCGCTTATCTTTATGAGTCTGACTTTATTCTTATCCATATTATACACTCCAATCATAGCTTAAGCGTTTATTGCAGACCTTCTTCGACGATCTTTATGTTAAAGACAAATTCGCAAATATCATGCCTGATATTTGATCTGAAAATAATCAAGATAAGCCTTGAAACGGTCCTGTGCAGTCAGTACGGTATCCGTCAGCCAGCCGCGTTCCTGTTCCCAGTTCTTGAGTCCGCGATAGTATAACATCTTCAGATCATCGGATATTATAAACGGAACTATGCTATGACACAGACATTCCTTCAGCATAATAAGCCTGCCCACTCTGCCGTTGCCGTCCTGAAATGGATGTATAGCTTCAAACTGATAGTGGAAATCTATAATATCTTCAAGAGAAGCGTGTTTCAGTTCACTGTACTGTGATATGAGCTTTTTCATGCGTGCAGGCACTTCATCAGGAGCGGCAGTAATCTCTCCGCCTACTTCGTTAGCGAACTTTTTATATTTGCCTACAGCAAACCAATCCTTCCTGCTGTCAGCTGTGCCTGTTTTCAGCATCTTGTGAAGTTCTTTGATAAAAGCTTCTGTAAGCGACTTCGCAGCGTTTTCGATAACATAATCTATGCAGCGGAAGTGATTGACCGTCTCAACTACATCGTCAACGTTGACAGCTTCATTCTCAAAAACCAAGGTATTAGTCTCGAAAATATAGCATGTCTGGTCGTGCGTGAGCTTGCTGCCCTCAATATGGTTTGAGTTATAGGTGAGCTCTATTTGCAGCTTATGGTATATACCGCCGTGCTGATTACTGCGTTTCTGCTCTCTGAGAATTTCGAGCAGTGTCTCAGGACGTTTCAACTTGCGGCGCTCAGGTCTTTTGGCATCGGCAGGAATTTTCCATGTTTTTCCGATAAGAACAGCACCTTCGATTCGTTCTTCCGCACAGTAGTTGCGGACTGTACGCTCGGATATTCCCCATAATTCAGCCATTTCAGCTACGCTTTTGTATTCCATACCAACACCTCCATGATTATATTATACCATATTATCGGCAAGAAAGCAACAATAATTCAAAGAAAATCTTGCCGATAAAATACTATACCACAGGTTTACTTGACATTTCAATAATGGCGTGATATAATGAGTTCACTGAAAGGGAAAGTTCCCGAAATTCTAACTAACGAAAGGGTGAAAACAATGAACGCTATCATGAACAACGCTATGTCTGCATACATTTGTGCTTTTGATTTCCAGCAGTCAAGCTATTTCTTCCAGCAGGAAGATAATGGCTCAGTTTTGCTGCGCATAGATCAGAAAAGTGCTTGTTCAGTTGCCCTGACAGGGTGAGCAGAGATAGTGTTGCATTGTTGACCATCTTCTGATAGAACAGAGCCGTCTGTGTGCAGTATAGGAACTCACACAGGCGGTTTTATTACTCTATTCAGAAAGGTGGTTATTTTTATGCCCATAGCAGCTCCGACTATCGATATGATAGCAACAGGCGCTAACATCAGAGCTTTGATAAAAGGCAAAGGACTCAAGGTGACTGATGTACAAACAGTATTCGGTTTCAACACGCCGCAAGCAATATTCAAATGGATGAGAGGAGACGCTATGCCATCCATCGACAACATGGTCATACTGGCGCATATACTTGATGTGCCTATTGATAAGATAATTATAACTAATTAAATATTCCCGCCCGTGTCGGGCGGGGAATAATTCCGTTTCGTCTAATGGCAGGACACCTGTTTCTGACACAGGTAATGGGAGTTCAACTCTCAACGGGAATACATTTCCGCTTCGTCTAATGGTAGGATATCTGCTTCTGACGCAGAAGATGTAAGTTCAATTCTTTCAGCGGGAACCAATACGACTGTGTAGCCAAGTGGAAAGGCAGCGGACTGCAACTCCGTCAGCGCAGGTTCGACTCCTGTCACAGTCTCTGTATTTGCTTCTGTAGCTCAGTTGGTAGAGCGCAGGTCCGAAGAACCTGGCGTCGCAAGTTCAACTCTTGCCGGAGGCACCATTCCGTTTCGTCTAATGGGCAGGACATCGGTCTTTGACTCCGATAATGGAAGTTCGAGCCTTCCAACGGGAACCACGAAAAACTATGAAAGGAAAAGATAACAATGAGCAGAAAATTAGCAAGTATACAAAGAATATGGAAGATAGAACCTATTGAAGGCGCTGACAGGATAGAACTGGCATATGTTCTCGGCTGGCAGTGCGTAGTAAATAAGGGACAGTTCAAGCCTATGGATTTAGCCGTATATTTTGAGATAGACAGTTTTCTTCCAATACGCCTCGAGTATGAATTTATGAGGGCTTCCAGCTACAAGAACACCGAGATCATGGGCGAGGGATTCCGTCTGAAAACTCAGAAATTCCGCGGACAGGTATCCCAGGGACTACTGCTGCCAATAAGCCAGTTCACAGAAATACCTACTGATATCGAGCTTGGAGCAGATGTAACAGAGATACTTCGTGTTCGCAAGTGGGAAATAGAGGAGCGAGCTACTTCGGGTGGAACCATCATCGGCAATCTTCCGAGAAGCATTCCTCATACCGATGAAACAAGAGTGCAGGCTGAGCCCGAACTCATAAAGGAGTTCGCTGGACTGGAATACTACATCAGCACTAAAATGGACGGCAGTTCCCATTCCATAAGCATTGACGAGGACGGTATCCACGTAACAGGTCATAACTATGAGTACAAGGACGACGGCAACAGCGATTTCTACAAGCTGGTCAACGAGCGTGGCTACAAGGAAAAAATCCAAGCTTTCGCAGAAAAAGAGGGCTTGAAAGAGTTTACCGTACAGGGAGAGCTTTGCGCTCCTGGCATACAGCAGAACCGTCTGAAGCTCAAAAGACCGGAGTGGTATGTTTTTACTGTAATGGGGAACGGCAAGCGTGTCGGACTTAACAGAATGCTTGAAATATGCAAGGAACTGGAGTTTACCACGGTTCCGATAGAAGAGGTTGATACCGATTTGCCAGCTAAATATCCGACGGTAGAAGCTTTGCTTGAACGAGCAGACGGCAACTACCCTAATGGCGGTAAAAAAGAAGGTATAGTCATACGTCCTACTGAGCCAGTATTTAGTAGCAATATCAGCACTGAACTGAGTATGAAGGTAGTAAGCAACAGGTATTTGTTGAAAAATGATGACTGAAATTCAATTCATACCACCTTTACCACTTTTTTCACGCAAAAGATTTTTATGGAACAAAAAAGCTCTCACAGCTGAACTGTGAGAGCCTTATTGTTTTAATCATATAAACACATTAACGTGAATATCACGCCAGCTTAGTATCCTACGTTTTATAGACTTCGCATAAAGATATTCTTTAGCATCGTCCAGATTTAGCGTAAAACAGCCAACCTGAGTATATATTCAAATTACTTCTTATCGGCAATTGCAGCCTGAGCAGCAGCCAAACGAGCTATTGGAACACGGAAAGGTGAGCAAGATACATAGTCGAGGCCAATCTTGTGGCAGAACTCAACAGATGTAGGATCACCGCCGTGCTCACCACAAATACCGCAGTGGAGCTTAGCGTTTACAGGCTTACCGAGCTTGATAGCCATTTCCATGAGCTTACCAACACCAGCCTGATCGAGCTTAGCGAATGGATCGTTCTCGAAGATCTTCTTGTCGTAGTAAGCGCCAAGGAACTTACCAGCATCGTCACGTGAGAAGCCATATGTCATCTGTGTAAGATCGTTTGTACCGAAGCAGAAGAAGTCAGCATTAGCAGCAATCTCGTCAGCTGTAAGAGCAGCTCTTGGAATTTCGATCATTGTACCAACTTCGTACTCAAGGTTAGCACCAGCTTCCTTGATAACAGCGTCAGCAGTCTCAACTACAACCTTCTTAACGTACTTGAGCTCCTTAACGTCGCCAACGAGTGGAATCATGATCTCAGGCTTAACGTTCCAGTCGGCGTGCTTCTTCTTAACATTGATA
This sequence comes from Ruminococcus flavefaciens, assembly GCA_002310115.1. Lineage (GTDB taxonomy): Bacteria > Bacillota > Clostridia > Oscillospirales > Ruminococcaceae > Ruminococcus > Ruminococcus flavefaciens_K. The sequence goes on along the minus strand of DBYI01000017.1, from coordinate 31,205 downwards.
GCAGCCTTGATAACAGCCTTTGTCTGCATAGCAGCGATCTCAGGATATGTTACAGCAAGACGGCATCCTCTGTGACCCATCATTGGGTTGAACTCGTGGAGTGAAGCGATGATATTCTTGATATCAGCAACTGACTTACCCTGAGCTTTAGCGAGTGCCTCAATGTCAGCTTCCTCAGTAGGAACGAATTCGTGGAGAGGTGGATCCAGGAAACGGATAGTAACTGGGCAACCCTCGAGAGCCTCATAGAGAGCCTCGAAGTCACTCTGCTGCATTGGCTCAATCTTAGCGAGAGCAGCTTCTCTTCCTTCAACTGTATCAGAACAGATCATCTCACGGAATGCAGCGATTCTGTCTGCTTCGAAGAACATATGCTCAGTACGGCAGAGACCAATACCTTCAGCGCCGAGTTCTCTTGCCTTCTTAGCATCAGCAGGAGTATCAGCGTTTGTACGAACCTTGAGAGTTCTGTACTTATCAGCCCAAGCCATGATTCTTCCGAACTCACCAGCAATCTGAGCGTCAACTGTAGCGATTACACCATCATAGATGTTACCTGTTGTACCGTCAATTGAGATATAGTCGCCTTCCTTGAAGGTCTTTCCACCGAGTTCAAACTTCTTATTAGCTTCATCCATCTTGATGTCGCCGCAGCCTGATACACAGCACTCACCCATACCACGAGCAACAACAGCAGCGTGTGATGTCATACCACCACGAACAGTGAGAATACCCTGAGCAGCCTTCATACCTGTGATATCTTCAGGTGAAGTCTCAAGACGAACGAGAACTACCTTTTCACCCTTAGCAGCCCACTCAACAGCATCGTCAGCTGTGAATACGATCTTACCGCAAGCAGCTCCTGGTGAAGCACCGAGGCCCTTGCCGATAGGAGTAGCAGCCTTGAGAGCCTTTGTATCGAACTGTGGGTGGAGAAGTGTATCGAGATTTCTTGGGTCGATCATTGCAACAGCTTCCTGCTCTGTCTTCATGCCCTCATCAACGAGGTCACAAGCAATCTTGAGAGCAGCCTGTGCAGTTCTCTTACCATTTCTTGTCTGGAGCATATAGAGCTTCTTGTTCTCAACAGTGAACTCCATATCCTGCATATCATGATAGTGATTTTCGAGAGTCTGGCATACTTCCTTGAACTGAGCGAAAGCCTCAGGGAATGTTTCAGCCATCTGCTGGATAGGCATAGGAGTACGAACACCAGCAACAACGTCTTCGCCCTGTGCGTT
>DBYI01000017.1:29601-29801 GCA_002310115.1 Ruminococcus flavefaciens | reverse complement strand
ACAGCCTTGATAGCGCCGATGAGCTGCTCCTTAGGATCGTCAGGGAAGTCTGTACCAATCTTAGCCTTATACTCAGCCTTGAACTGGCTAGCGAGCTCCTTGAGGTCGTCAGCGTTGAGCTCAACGTCCTGAGTTACACCCTTCTTAGCCTTCATTTCGTCGATAAGCTCTTCGAAATACTTCTTACCAACTTCCATAAC
>DBYI01000017.1:0-29503 GCA_002310115.1 Ruminococcus flavefaciens | reverse complement strand
ATCATACCAGGCATTGAAGCTCTTGCGCCTGAACGAACAGAAACGAGGAGAGGATTCTCCTTATCGCCGAACTTCTTTCCTGTGATTCCTTCCATTTTAACGATATACTCGTTGATCTCTGCCATAATCTCGTCAGAGATTCCGCCGTCCTCATAGTACTGAGTACAAGCCTCTGTTGTAATGGTGAAGCCCTGAGGAACAGGGAGACCGATGTTTGTCATCTCAGCGAGGTTAGCGCCCTTACCGCCGAGAAGCTCTCTCATGTTGGCATTACCCTCTGAGAAAAGGTAACAATACTTATTTGCCATTGGTGTATACCTCCATTTTTTACATTACCGGATGCTTGTCCCCGAGGAACATCATCCGAGTTATACCTATTATAACACATTAAAGAAAAAAATACCATATTTGTGATGACAAAAATAAGCCGTTAAAAATGCTATATTTGTACAAAAATCAACAAAGCGGAGCCGTTTTCGCAAAAAACACTTGCATTTACGGTTAAAGTGTGTAAAAATAGGTGTATGAGTGCACGAAAGGAGAACGTGAAACATGAAAAAACTTACAACGTTGTTTATGGTATGCTTGATGACAGTCTGCGCGGTTTCGTGTAGCCAAACGTCCGAAACCGGAAAGAGCGGAGACACCGTAGCTCAGACAGAGGCTGAGACAACTATTCCAGCGGATGCAGAAAAAGTTCTTAAGGAATTTGCTGAAAGCAGCGTATCGGGCGAAGTTGATACTATGTTAAAGTGCATGTACCCCGAGGTTATGATAGAGGGTATTGAAAATTCAGGTATGAAACAGGAATTTGCCGCAGCTATGAGCTCAGGTGTAGGTGGAACACTCAAGACATTCAGCGCAGACAGCGGAAAAAAGCTCAGTGATGAAGCGATAAAGTCTGCACAGCAGTATTTTGATGCATTTGCTATTGGCTTGCAGATAGGTGGCAATGGTTATCAGATAAAGGACGGCTATGGCGTTAACGTTAATATTGGTATAGAAAAAGACGGAGAGACCAGCGAATTTTCCGACCCTGTAACGGTAGTCCTTATTGACGGAGACAGCTGGAAACTTATACCTGCATCAGAGGAGTATCTCCTAAGTATGACTCAGCAGCCGACTGAACAGGCAGAGACGACAACACAGGAGCAGGAGACATCACAGCCTGCGTCGCAGGAATAAGATCTGCGGTTATTTGAGGAGGTATAAACATGAATAAAGCTGTAATTTTAGCAGGCGGACAGGGCAAGCGAATGAAGGCGGAAATGCCCAAGCCGCTTTTTAAAGTTCTTGGCGAACCAATGCTTCGCTGGGTAATAACTGCATGTGAGACTGCAGATGTGACTGACATCTGCGTGGTAAAAGGCTTTAAAGGAGAAATGATAGACGAATATCTAGGCAAAAAATACACAACAGTTCTTCAAGCTGAGAGGCTTGGTACAGGCCATGCTGTGCAGCAGGCCATACCATTTCTTGAGAATGATACTAGCGGAAACACCCTTGTACTTTGCGGTGATGCTCCGTTCATTGACGAGGAGACTATCAGAAACTCACTGAAAATGCATGAAGAACAAGGAAATGCAGTAACTGTCATTACTGCCGAGCTTGATAATCCTTTCGGTTATGGAAGAATAATCCGCAGCGAAAATGGAATAAGCGGCATTGTTGAGCAGAAGGATGCAACTGATAAACAGAAATCGGTAAAGGAAGTAAATTCCGGCGCCTATTGGTTCAGAACTGCTGATCTTGTAGAACTTCTTGGAAAGCTTGACAATAACAATGCTCAAAATGAGTACTACTTGACGGATACAGTTTCTATAGCTATTTCTGAGGGTAAAAATGCAGGTGCTTTCAAATCAGACAATGCTGATATAATAAAAGGTGCAAATGACAGAAAAGATCTCCTTGAGCTAAATACGTACGCCAGGATGGCGGTCATCAACAAACATCTTATGAACGGTGTTGAATTTACATGTACTGATGGCGTTATCATCGAGCGAAGCGTTGAGATAGGCGTGGGAACAGAGATATTGCCTAACACTATCTTAAGAAGAAATACATCTGTCGGTAAAAACTGCGTTGTCGGACCGAATACTGTAGTTGAGAACTGCAAGATAGGCGACGAGGTAAGCCTTAATACGGTTCAGGCATATGATTCTGTTATAGAATCGGGTGTAAATATTGGACCTTATGTGCATATCCGTCCGGATAGTCTTATCAGGTCTGATGTCAAGATTGGCGATTTCGTAGAGATAAAGAATTCTACTATCGGTGAAAAAACTGCTATTGCACACCTCGCATACGTTGGTGACAGTGATATCGGAAAGCGCGTGAATATTGGCTGTGGAACCGTAACCGTGAACTATGATGGTATCGCCAAGAGTCGTTGCGTTATTGGCGACAACTGCTTCGTAGGCTGCAATACTAATCTTATAGCTCCTGTAAAGCTGGGAAAAGCTGTTTATACAGCTGCTGGAACTACAGTTACAAGAGATGTTCCCGATTATGCGCTTGCTATTGACAGAGGTGTTATGAAAATAAATGAGGGTTACACTCTGAGAAAACTTAAGACAAAACTTGGAAAGTAAAACTATCCTCGTAGCAATTGGTACTTTGAACGATATTGTGCAATAAAGAAAAAAAGGTCTGCCCATGAGCAGACCTTTTTATATATGGTATAGAACGAAAAAAGCAAAATAATAACGACCTTCATTGACACCCTCTCAATAGCCAATCAAGGTCGCTATCAGGTGACGTTGAGCACCCTCTATACTCAAACGTCATTTACGGCTGGCACAAATTCCGCAGTGCCTTATACCTGTTTGCTATACTGCCATGACTGCGCTAACGTATCAAGCGTCATTAAACTGCTTTAGGCGATTAAACATATTATAGGCATTAATGTTTAATAACAGTTGTGAATAGTCAGAAGTCTGGTGAAACTAAATGGTTGAATTTGGGATTCGGCGGAGTTTAAAACCGAATCGAGCAACACAGGATATAATTGCCGATTTTGTTACAGGACACATAATATATCTTTACATTATTATGTGGTGGTAGAGAAGCCGATTTTTCGGCACATATCTCTTCCAACAATTGTATTATAGACTATGTGGGACGGAAGTTCAATTGATTATATTGCCCGAAATTAGCACTATATTGCTATAATAAGTATAAAAATTTAAATTAAGAAATTATTAACAGAGTAACGGATTTGATTTATATATATTCTGTTTACAAACTGTGCGAAATATTGTTAGTATATTTTTCAGAACAAAAAAGCAATTGAAAATTTCCTATAAAAGCGACGTTTGCAGAGTTGATATATTTAACAGCGCAAAAGTGATATGTTCGTCATAATGCTCAAAAGCCAAGCTGACCACTTTTCATTTAAATATTATTAAAAATAGCAACAATTGACTTGTGGTAGCAATTTTTGCAAAAAACACTATTTTTTATATAATCTAATATTTTAACTTTAAAATTCTTTCCTTGAAAATCAGAAAAGCTCCGACCACAGTCGGAGCCTGATGTCATATTATACCGTTTTCAGCATTTTCAATACGGCTTTTGTAATAATCCTCTTCCCATGAAAAATCCATATTCTTGAAAAGTTTCAGACAGCCTTCTGCATTGCTGACAGCTCCGTTGAGTCCTTCGCTATCACCAGCACGTGCAAAAATATATACTGCTGTAACGAATATCTCAAGGAGAGTAACATCATTTTTGCCCTGCGGTTTATATCCGAATTTCAGCAGCTTCAGTGCGGGAGTATAACTCTTTGCTGCGCAATCTGCAAGTGAAAGGGCGATGTAAAGGTCAGCCTGTTTTTTCTGTGACATTTTTGGTGCCTGCTTCTGCAAAAAGCCTATATTCCTGGTGCGGAAGTCCTCAGCATCACGCCAGTTTCCAATCTTGCTGATGGTTCTCAGCATACCCGTGCAGTAATCGAAGCGTTCTTCTCCGCTGAGTTTTTTGTCGGTAAGCTTGTCGAGGTAAAAAGCTGCGGTTTTATGATCCATTATCTTGTCGTAAAAAGAAGCAAGCTGTAAGATGTCGAATGGAGCGGGCTTTTTTGCATTGTCAATGAAAGCATCCGAATAAGCGTCACAAAGCTCTCTTGTATAACCGCTTTCAACGAAAAGGCTGTAAACATCCACGTATTTTTTCAGCTCAGCTGTGCTTGAAGCGAGCAGAGGAAACCCTATTTTTTTACGTTCCATAGGTGATAACATTTGCGCCCCTCCTATCTATATTAATATAGTATACTGTATAACAATTTATATAGTTTCATTACAAAAAATATATAATGAGTAAAAACAGTAAATTATAGTTTCTATTCTGTATATCAATTTTAGCACAAATCTATCTTATAGTCAACATTTGATAGCACTAATAATACAAAACTGTTGATGTGCACAAAAATGCAACGAATTTTTTTCCTAATCAACATATTGAACATTTTGTTTTTTTAAGCTTATTTCAATTTTTTGTGTTATAATAGTATTAAAGTGGAATGGTATACTCATTCAAGAGCTGATTATATGATTCCTATAGCTTGATTATACCGCATATGGCGGTTGTTATACTGAGGGGGTATTTATTATGAGACTTCTCGTTGTAGAGGACGAGATGCAGCTTGCGGACGCGCTGTCCGAAATCCTTAAACGAAATATGTACAACGTTGATACCGTTTATGACGGAGTTGACGGGCTTGATAATGCGCTTACGGGTGTTTATGATTGCATAATACTTGATATCATGCTCCCGGGCATGAATGGCATTGAGGTCTTGAGAAAGCTGAGACAGGAGAAGATACACACTCCTGTATTACTGCTTACTGCAAGAAGCGAGATAGAAGACAAGATAAACGGTCTTGATTGTGGTGCTGATGATTACATAACTAAGCCGTTTGTAACTGGCGAACTTCTTGCGCGTGTGCGTGCTCTCACAAGAAGGAAGGGTGAAATAGTAGATGAAAAGAGACTCGACTATAACGGTCTTGAGTTGAATAAAAATACCTGTTCTGTAATGTGGCGTGGAAACGATGTGAAGCTCTCGCTCAAGGAGTACCAGATAATGGAACTTCTTATATCAAATCCAAAGCAGATCCTTCCGAAAGAAAGGATAATTGAGAAGATATGGGGTTATGAGAGCGACGTGGAGTACAATAATATCGAGGTATACATATCATTTTTAAGAAAGAAGCTCTCGGTGATTTCAGCTCCTGTACAGATTAAAACTGCCCGTGGAATAGGTTATTCACTGGAATAAAAAATAAAAAGGAGGAATGACAGATGTTCAGAAAAGTACATGATCGTATGTTCAATAAAGCGCAAATGAAGCTTTTCGGTATGATTGTCAGTATTCTTCTAGCTGTTTTTATTGCACTAATAATTGGAATAAATGTTATTACTGAAGCAGTCATGAGTGAAGAGTCTAAGGAGGTATTGCAGGATATCGCTGCAAGCCTCGGATATGACGAGAAGAAAGCGAGTTTCTATCTTACTTCTTCGGATGTTCCATGGCAGGGCAGTAATTCTAATCCACCTCCAAAACCTGCTGAGGATCAAAAGGTAACTTCTTCTGCTGATACGACTGTGACATCTTCAGTAACAGTTCCATCGTCGACTGAAGCTACAGCTGAAAACACAGACGAGGCAACTGTGAATGAGGAGAATACAGAAGGAGATAATTCGGAGAATAATAATTCTGAAACAGATAATGAACCACAGCAAACCGAGCCTAAAAGCGAGGAATACACCTGGTTTGCAATCCCGACGTACCCTGGTGCGTCTGACAAATCCAATAACGGTGGTTTGGGCTGGGGTGACTGGAACAGTCAGAACGGTCAAAGCGGCCAGAGCTGGGGCGGTGGAAATCAGTACTGGGGTCAGTGGACTGAAGATGACTGGAAAAAATGGAGCGAACAGAATGGCGGCCAGGACTGGAGTCAGTGGACTGAAGACGATTGGAAAAAGTGGAGTGAACAGAATGGTGGCCAGAACTGGAGTCAGTGGAATAATCAGGACTGGAGCCAATGGTACAATCAGAATAACAATCAGAATAACAATCAGAATAACAACCAGGAATGGAGCTACAATGGCTGGAAATGGGACGGAACTAAATGGATAAACGATGACGGCAGCACATGGGACGGTCAGGGAACTCCGCCTTGGTTCACTCAACCACAAGGTAAGAACGAGAACTGGTGGGGCGTTCCGAATCCGTATACATTCTGGATGCCGAATGGCCCAATGGATTTTATGAATCCTAATTATCAGTACAACAAAAATTCAAATGAATATAATACCTGCCTTACTCCTCAGAAAAGCAGTGACGCTGATGAGGAAGAAATACAATCAGAAAAAGAGACTGAAAACGCTGTACTGGCTAAGACGGCTTATGAAAGCGATGACTATCAGATAGTACAGCTTGGCTTCTACAAAGAAAGTTATGCTCCATATTCGAATACAAGCACTTCAATGGCTCAGAACCGGACAAGCGTAGAAGCTATACCAAAGAATATCGGTTCTATCGACTACTTTGCGATAATGGCTGATACCAACGGCAAGTATCTTGCTACTCTATTTAATGACTATATTATAGACGAAAGAGCTCAAAGGTACACAAATGCTATTATAAACGACAGAAAGGATACGGGAATGATAAACTCGTATCAGTATTATCGAGCAAGCAAACCCAATGGCACTATCATGATTCTTACGGACAAAAGCTCAGAAAAGGATATGCTTAACCAACTTAAGCGTACTACTATAATCGTAGGTCTCATAGCTCTTGTAGTTCTTTCAGTTCTTGCGTACTTCCTCAGCAAGAAGAGCATTCAGCCTATAAGGGAAGCATTTGATAAACAGAAGCAGTTCGTTTCTGACGCCAGTCATGAGCTGAAGACTCCTCTCACAGTAATTTCCACAAATGCGGATGTTCTTGAGGGAGAGATTGGCGATAACAAGTGGCTTAACTATATAAAATCTCAGACTGAACGTATGAATGTTCTCGTAAACGACCTTCTGAACCTCACGAGACTGGAAAACAGTAATAACGAGCTTGAACGCAGGTACTTCAATCTCAGCAAGGCTATTGCGAATACAGCTCTGCCATTTGAGTGTCAGGCGTTTGAAAGCAATAAGAAGTTTGAGGTGAATATTGAGGACAACATTATGCTAAGTGGCAGCGAGAAGCATATCAAGCAGATGGCTGCGATATTCATTGACAATGCCCTTAAGTACTCTAATGACGGCGGTACAGTTCAGGTAACGCTAAAGCGTTCAGGTGAAAGGAAACTATTATCTGTATATAATACAGGACAGGGCATTAAGGAAACCGATACCGAAAAGATATTTGAACGTTTTTATCGTAGCGACGAATCCAGGAATCGTGCCACAGGTGGCTATGGACTTGGACTTGCTATTGCGAAATCAGTTGCAGATAAGCATAAGTTCAAGATACACGTACTCAATCAGCCAGGCAAGAGCGTATGTTTTATCGTTACTATGTAATTAAGTAATATTCAAAACCGTAAGGGAACTTATCAATAAGCTTTCTTACGGTTTTTATTATTGTTGAGATGATTTTATATTGCTGCTTTTTTCAAATTATATACTGAATACTCTAACGTATAGGTGAAGCAAAAGTGTGTGGTTAATGGCAGCTGTTTTTTACGAAACTATTGATAATCATTAAAACACATGCTATAATAAAAAAATAGAAAATATCCTGAATTTGAAGGAAAGGAAACTATCCCATGCAAAAGGTGTATAGAATCACTATGGGCAGAGCTGCTTGTTCTGTTGACCTCGGCGATGGAAGCGAAAGAGGCGAATATGTCAATCAGGATTACATACTCAGCAGGCTCGGCAGACCTCACAGAAGTATTAGCCTAATGTATTGCTACTATCCTTTGGATAAGGAGTGGCCCGCACGTATTTCTGAGTATTATAAAGACAAAAAGATAGCATTTCAGTGGGACTACCCCTACGATGATTATTTTCCCTATCTTGGTGGCCTGAACGGAAGCAGAGACGGAGAACCATTTGTGTCCATGCGTGATATACGTAGACATGGGCAGGATGTTACTCTTACCCTAACTATTGATCCTTTTGTTTCTGATGAGCATCTTGCAGCTATAGGCGAGGATCTGAAAATGTTCGGCAGGCTTTTTCTGCGGATAAACCATGAGGCTACAGGAAACTGGTTTCAGTTCAACAGAAGAGCGGATTATAAGCAGGTTGCTGACTTTTACTGTCGTTCCGTGAAAATAATAAAAAAACACGCGCCGAATGTACAGACTATCCTTTGTATCGGGGGGATAGAGGATATTAATGCTGAAAAAATGGTAAAGGAAGATGAGTTCGCACAGGCTGTACGCGATACGGATATATGGTCCGTTGACAAGTACATGGCTCTTCACTGGGGATGGCCTGTAGATGTTGCTGAAAGTGGTGGTACTACGCACAACAGAAACTCTGTACGTGAAGTTTTCGAGCTTACAAGGAGGAGCTATGAGCGTTTTCAGTACATTAATGGTGGCGTTTCGAAGCCTATGATCATGTCGGAACTCAACGCGGACGGAAACGTGACAGGTCCTTACGAACAGGCTGATATGATAAGGCTTTTTTGCAATATAATTGAAGAAAAAAAGGCGGATTGGCTTTCAGGTTTCTGCTTTTATCAGTTCCGCGACCGAGGACGTCTAGGACTTGAACGTGAAGATCCCAATAATGTCTATGTGGGAATAGAACAGCCTGTAATGCATGCTTACAGAGAACTAATAAACAGGGAAATTTTTCTTCCATCTATGACTCTGGGCGAAGAGATTGAACTACCTGTGAAGCTCATTTGGAGAAACTCCGAGGATGCAGAGGGGATAGCTGTTTCAATTTATTTTGAAGCTCCGCCTGTGTTCTTTGAACTGTATTTTGAAGACGACTCAAACCTTATGCTTGAGTTAAACGGACGCTGGTTCTATAAGTCACCAACTACTAAATATGTGGACCTTATGCCTGCATTTTATGAAAACAATATAAAAGGCGAATGTGAACTGACAATAAAAATATTTTCACCTCCTGCAAGTGGTGAAAATGACCTCACAACTGAGGAAGGAATGTTCAGTTACAGCTTTATCATCGAAAAGCTTCCGGAGATACGTATAAGAACAGCTCCGATAGAGCCAGATAAGGACAATAAGAAAGGAAATAATTGATATGAAAGCATCTGCAGTAATAGTTTGTGCAGGAAATTCTACCAGAATGGGCGGCGTAAACAAAATACTTCTTCCACTGGGAGAAAGAAAGGTTATAGGAGTGACGATGCAGGCTTTTCAGGCTTGCGAAAGCATCTGCGAAATAGTAATTGTTGCTCGTGAAGCAGATATCCCTGCGATACAGGAGGAAGCTCAACTCGCAGGAATAACGAAGCTTGCGGCCTGTACTACAGGTGGAGCAACCCGCCAGGAGAGCGTTATTAACGGAATAAAGAAAATATCAAAAGATATTGAACTTGTAGCGGTTCATGACGGCGCACGTCCTCTTGTTAGACCCGAGCATGTTGAAAAGGTCATAAAGGATGCTTCTGTTTTCGGCGGTGCAACTCTTGGAGTTCCGGTAAAGGACACTATAAAAACTGTGGATGGCGGACTCATAGCCGATACTCCTCCAAGAAGTTCCCTCTATATCACGCAGACTCCGCAGGTATTCAAGCGCGGATTATATTTTGAGGGGATAGATTTTGCTCTTGAGCACGGACTCGATTTTACCGACGACTGTCAGCTTGTTGAAGCTATCGGTGGTAAGGTGGCAATGACCTTGGGAGATTACACAAACATTAAAATTACAACTCCTGAGGACATCGCAATAGCAGAAGTATTATTGAAGAAAAGATAAGAAAAATTCCGCGAAAAAAGATTCTTTCGCGGAATTTTTATGTGAAAGTATGTTTTAGTTTGCAAGAAATTCCTCAAAGCTTTTGCGTGCTCTTGATGCGGATGTGTAAGCATAGTAAGAAAGTATTTTTGAAGCATCTACTGCATCTACGAGACCGTCTTTTGTTACGTCGCATGTTGCAAGGCATTTCTCGTCAGGAGATTCTTCGCCGATCGAAAATCTTGCGTAGGCTCCGAGAACATAAGAGGAATCTACCGCGTCAATAATTCCGTTTCCAGTAGGATCGCCAAGCATATAGACAGGCTGTGAAACTGTAGTAACAGGCTGAGTTGTTGTGACTGTTGTCGTAGTTGAAGTAGTCGTGGTAGTAGTTGTAGTAGTTGTTCTCGATGTTGTTGAAGTCATTGTAATGGCTGAAGTTGTGGCCGTTTCGTTTTTAGCCGTTGCGTCATCGGATTCTTTTATCTTAATAAAACCGTGTTGTATACCGTTTGTGAATATCCATGCTTCCATAAGCTGTCCTGTACGGTCGTTGTTGATATTGGTGAAAAGATCATTTGTAAGTTCCTTCTGCCTATACTCGATGCATACAGGGAAAATGTCACCCTCTTTTATATCATCTGGTAGTTTAAAGGTGAAGCTCCACATAATGCCATCCTTGCCACTGTCGGTACTGCCTGCAGTTACAAGACAGAAGCTGTGAGGACCCGAAATAAACTGTACGTCGTCAAGCTTTGCAATGGCCTTACCCCTTTCGGCACAGAAATCTCCGTCCATAATAAGGGAAAGTCTTTCGTCGTAATTGATATGAAGAGCTGTAGGAGCATACTTATTATTTGCGCCTTTTATAGTCATGTTCATGGTGCGGACGGGCTCGGCTTTTGCTTCCTCTAGTGTGAGCTCAAGTCGACTCAGCGAGAGTGTAGGTTTTAATGGTGAATCTAAAGGGTTTATGTCTTCAAGTACGTATGGGTCTCCCATTGCCTTGTCCGCAACTGCAAAATGAGGCAGAAAATTGGCTGAAACAAGAAAATACGCTGCTACTGCCGCTTCCAGCAACCTCGCAAGTTTCATATAAATTCTCCTCTCTGAGCTATGTTTCTGTATATATTATATCATTATGAAATTACCATTTCAATAGATAATGTGTTAATTTTTCGCTTTTTTGAGAATATAAAATTAATATTTATAAAAAATGACAGCCCATTTCTCACTTCCATATCGGTCAGCATAGACACTACATTAAAAAAGTGTAAAAAAAGCGTGACAACGTAAAAAAAATGTGCTATAATATATTTTGTATCCCTTTCTTCCATCAGGAAACGGGAAATAAACACTAAGATTGGAGCGATCCTTATGTCAAAGAAACCCTTTTACATTACTACACCGATTTATTATCCATCGGGCGATCCGCATATCGGACACTGCTATACAACAGTTGCCTGCGATTCAATTGCCCGTTATAAGCGAATGCAGGGTTATGACGTAATGTTCCTTACAGGCACTGATGAACATGGCCTAAAAATAGAGCAGAAAGCTGCAGAGCAAGGTGTAACTCCAAAGGAGTACGTTGACGTTATCGTCGATAAATTCAAGAACCTCTGGAAGTACATGAACATTTCCTATGACAGATACATTCGTACCACTGATGATTATCACGTAGAAGCAGTACAGAAGATATTCAAGGAACTGTACGATAGAGGATACATCTATAAGGGTGAGTATTCTGGCAAATATTGTACTCCCTGCGAGAGCTTCTGGACAGACTCTCAGCTTGATGAGAACGGTTGCTGTCCTGAATGTCACAGACCAGTTAAATTTGCAAAAGAAGAAGCATATTTCTTCAAGATGTCTCCTTTTGCGGAGCGAATTGAGAAGCTCTTAATGGATACGGATTACCTTCGTCCAAAGACAAGAGCTGTTGAGTTGGTAAACAATTTTATAAAGCCCGGACTTGAAGATCTCTGTGTATCAAGAACCTCATTTACATGGGGAGTTCCAGTATCTTTCGATGAAAAGCACGTAGTATACGTATGGATAGATGCACTCTCAAACTATATCACAGCTCTCGGATATGAGAACTCGGCACACAGTGACTTTGAGAAATACTGGCCTGCTGATGTTCATATGGTTGCAAAAGATATCATGCGTTTTCATGCTATCATATGGCCCGCAATGCTCATGGCTCTCGATCTGCCGTTACCGAAGCACCTTGCTGTTCATGGCTATATTACAATGCAGAGCAAGGGCGGCGAAAGCGTAAAGATGTCAAAATCTCTCGGTAATGTTGTTGATCCATTCGTACTTGGCGAACGCTATGGCTGCGACTCCATAAGATACCATATTCTTCGTGAAATGGCTCTCGGAGCGGACAGCCTTTTCTCTAACGAGATAATGATAAACCGTATAAACTCTGATCTTGCAAACGGATTTGGAAACCTTGTATCTCGTACAGTTGCAATGGCGGATAAGTATTTCGGCGGAACTCTTCCAACAGAGCGTGAAAGCGACTCTCTTGATGACGAGTTCAAGGCAACAGTATCTGAACTCTGCGGAGAGGTTGACAAGTGTATTGATGAGACAAAGCTCAAGCAGGCTCTTGAGGAGATATCAAAGGTTGTTGACCGTGCAAATAAGTACATTGATGAGACAGAACCATGGAAGCTCGGCAAGGATGAAGCTAAAAAAGCACGCCTTGCGGCAGTTCTATATAATCTCCTTGAAGCTATCCGCATTACATCAGCACTTCTTGCACCGTTCATGCCGACCACAATGCCGAAAGTATGGGAACAGATTGGTGCGACCGAAGCAGACGTTGAGTATGAAAAGCTCAGCAGATTTGGAGTACTTCCTGAGAACGTGTCAGTTCATAAGGGCGAAATACTCTTCCCGAGAATAGATGTGGATAAGGAAATTGAGGAGCTCAATGCTATCCTCACAAAGAATATGGAGGCTGCAAAAGCAAAGCTTTCCGCAGAGGAAAAGGGTGAAGCTCCAGCTGAAGAAATCCATCTTGCACCTGAGATAACCATTGACGACTTTGCAAAGGTCGAGATAAGAGTTGCAAAGGTAGTAGCATGCGAAAAGGTTAAGAAGTCGGATAAACTGCTTTGTTTACAGCTTGATGACGGAATGGGTGGACGCCAGGTAGTATCTGGTATTGCTCAGTATTACGAGCCTGAGGATCTTATAGGAAAGAAGCTACAACTCATCGCTAATCTCAAGCCAGTAAAGCTAAGAGGAGTTGACAGCAATGGCATGATATGTGCCGCTGATACTCCAGATGGAGTAAAGGTAATATTTGTAGACGACAGTATACCTGTCGGTTCAAAAGTTAGATAAAACATCTGATAATTATTAGCTCTCTCGATCAACAAGTCGAGGGAGCTTTCTGTTTTCGACATCAAATGATTTTAAACGCCAAAAAAGCCGAGATGTAATATAATGTAACAGTTTTTTTACTTGACATAATTTATCTTTTGACTTATAATTATTATAAATTCCAATGCCGATTTTAGGCGGCTGCAAGCTAAATGATACATAATACATAAAAGACAGGAGGAATACTATGATCTGCAAAAAGTGCGGAAGCGAAATGCCGGAGGACGCTCTGTTCTGTACGGAGTGCGGAGCTTCGCTAAAAAATGAAGATATACCTGTTACAGAAACTGTGAACGAGACCACTGAAGAGAAAAAGGAATCTGCCGAGGAAATAAAGGGAACTGTAGAGGAAGCTGCTAAAGAGGCTAAGGAGGCCTTTAGGGACGAAGAGCCAACTTCCATACTTCCTCACCTTGAAGAGGTAATAGCAAACAACGAAGAAGCACTTAGTCTTACTCAGGAGGACGTGCAGTTGCTCAACGATGAACCTACAGAGATACTTAGTTCTTCCGATACCATAGAGCTTCCAGAGCCCGATCCAATTCCAGAGCCTGAGAGCGTGACAGAGGTCTTTCATAATACTGAGGACAAGCCTGCGGGTTTCCCGAAGCAGGAGGCTCCCATAGCTCCAACTAATGGCGCTCCTGACTCTTTCAATGACAATAGCAATACAATGGAGATACCTATACAGAATGGGCAGGATTATTACAATAATCCGCAGTATAACTCATCGCAGAGTGCGCCCTTAATACCTCCGCAGCAGAATGTACAGACAAATTCTGAGACTGCACCAATGCCGCAACAGTCAACGGAGCAGCCAAAGGTTCGCAAAAAGGTTGGTGGAGGACGTATCTTCGGAGCTTCTCTCGTTACCATATTCGCAGTATTGTTCATGCTCCTGTTCAGCTTTGTGCTTGCAATAAAGCTTGGAGCCAACGGTTCTGTTATAAGGAGAAGATTTGAAAAGCTCAATTCCCAGACTACTCTCACAGCAGAGTTTGATGGTAAGGAGCTTTCAAAAGCATTATACAACTCTCTTGGTTTCAGAACGGCTACAAAGGGCATGGCGGATGAATCTGCTTTCAAGAGATACCTCCTTGCTACTGATTTCCGTGAGTACGCAGGACGTGTTGCAGAAGACTATCTTGACTTCATAATTGATGGTGAGGGGTCAAATCCTTCAATAACCGCAGGCGATTTTGTGAATGATTTTATAAAAGCAAATAGCAGTGCTGCAGAGGACGAGTTTAATTACGAGCTCACTGATGAGGATTATGATCTCCTTGAGAAGAATCTCGAGAAAGACGATTTCTCTGATTCTCTCAGCGTAAGAGAGTGGAGAAAACAGCTTGGATTTGACGTCGATAAGCTCAGTTACCTGTTCTCGTTTATAACTATCGGAATTATCGGCGGTATTGTGTTGCTCTTCCTAATTTGGATAAGCGCTATCGTGGACAAGCGTGCAAAATATGTAACCGGTTTCTTTGCTACGATTTTCAATGTTGTAGGAATTATCGTATTCCTTTCGGGACTTGTTATAATCGTTGGTTCGGCACTGGGATTCACATTTACACATAATGTTGGTTTCTACCTGTCTGAAAGCCTGCTTCTTCCGTTGTCTGTGATACTGCTCATAATTGGCGGTGCAGAGCTTCTTCTAGGCTTTGTCTTCAGGAAGTCAAACAGAATTATCAAGAAAAAGGCTAAAAAAGCAGCAATTGCTGCAAATACACAGCAATAATAAATAATAAGGGTCCGAAAGCATTGTTTATAATGCCTTCGGACCTTTGTGTTGTTGAAAATTATCAATGAGAGAGCGCAGCTTTTCTGCAATCTTTTCCCTGTATCTGCAATTATCAGGCTCGACTGAGAATGAAATTGTATCATAATCAATATCATATGTCATAGTAAACGAAATATCATTGAAATGGCATGGATACATCCTGCACCATATGAGTTCCTCATATTCCTCTTTTACTATAAGCATATCAGCTTTTCTGAGAACATCAACAAAGAATCTCAGTGAAGCTCCGTACTTGCCATTTTTATAATACTTATATGGTATTATTTCTCTTTCATTAAAATTAAGCTCAAAGCAATTATCATAGCCTGCTTTTGATTTTCTGTAGTCAATACTTACCATAGCTTTTGCCATCCTTTTTTCTATAATGATACAACTATTAGCAATTTTTGTCAACGAAAAGCGAATAAACATGAAAACTGTTTTACATGGAATGGCTCTCTTATTGTTGTTCTACTATCGGACTTGTTTTTTTTAAAGAAAAGTGGTATAATCATACTTTGAAAGGGGAGTTTGGAATGTTTGCCAATTACCATACACACACCTACCGCTGCGGACACGCGCAGGGAGAGGACAGGGAGTTTGTTGAGCATGCTATTGAAGGCGGCATAAAGGTACTCGGATTTTCGGATCACTGTCCTTGGGTGTTTGATAACGGATATGTTTCACATATAAGAATGAAACCATCAGAAGTTGAGGGATATTTCAGATCTCTTACCGACTTGAAAAAAGAATATTCAGACGATATTAAAATATATATTGGTTTTGAGACAGAGTACATACCTCAACTTATTGAAGCACAGGACAGATTACTTGCGGAGTATCCTGTCGATTATATGATAATGGGACAGCATTTCAACGATCCAGAGTACGAGGGAGATTATATGGGAGCTCCTGTATTCAAGGAGAAAGATCTTATTCAGTATGTTGATCGTATTATTGAAGGAATGGAATCGGGAAGATTCCGATATATCGCACACCCTGATCTGATACGCTATATGGGCAGTGATGATGAGTATGAACTGCATATGACGCGTTTGTGCGAGTATTTGAAAAGCAAGAGTATTCCTGTGGAGATTAATCTGCTTGGAATGGCAGGAGGCAGGCATTATCCATCAGACAGGTTTTTCAGAATTGTGCAAAAGATAGGAAATAAAGCCATAATCGGCTGCGATGCTCATATTCCAAAGTCTTTGTGTGACAGTGCAGCTATAAAAGCAGGCAGAGAGTTTGCAGATATATACAGTCTTGAAATTGTTGAATCACTCAAAGGACTTGAGTAATTAATGTTTTGAGAATATATGAGGCGATTTATTTATCGGAACGCTAATGGAAGCGTTTCCACTAACCATTTGAAAGGAAAAAATATATGAGCATTTTTGATGTGTTCGACAGGATAGCCGCAAATTCTTCCGCGGCAAGAGGTAAAATAGAGTATGTGATAACAGGACTGGGCAATCCAGGAATGGAATATGATAATACTCGTCATAATGCAGGCTTCATGGTTCTTGATGAGATTGCAAAGCAGCTTGGCGAGGATATAAGCCGCCTGCGTTTCAAGGGTAAGACCGCGGAAGTCACCATCGAAGGGAAGCGCTGTTTGCTGCTTAAGCCAACCACTTTTATGAACAACAGCGGCGAAGCTGTTGTTCAGGCACTTGAGTTTTACAAGATAGATGCAACAAATTTGATAGTTGTATGCGATGACATTTCGCTTGACTGTGGAAAGCTTCGAATACGTCGCAAGGGTAGCCATGGCGGGCATAATGGCCTTCGCAGCATCTGTGAGCTGACGGGGAGAGACGATTTTCCACGTATAAAAATGGGAGTAGGGAAAAAGCCTCATCCAGATTACGATCTTGCAAAATGGGTACTCGGAAAGTTTGGCAAGGAGGACGGAGATCTCATGAACGAGTCTGTGAAAAACGCATGCGAGTGCATAAAGCTCATGGTGCAGGGCAAAACGGACGAAGCCATGAATAAGTACAATTCATGACATCTATTCTTTAACGGAGAACGCAATGAATATCTTTAAAGACACCTTTACCGAACTTGCAGGCTATAAAAGTCTGCGTGAAGCTATTGATAAGAATATCTCACCCGTCTCTGTGACGGGTCTTTCCCATATACACAGGGCACAGCTCATTCATGCTCTCGGCGGAAAGAAGATAAACCTCGTTATTACTGGCACAGAAGCTGAAGCCAAAAAGCTATGTGATGATATAAACACTATGGCAGGCTGTGAGGAGGCTGTGCTTTTTCCGTCGAAGGAGCTAGTTTTTACTCCTGTTGACAGTACAAATCATGAGTATGAGCATATGCGTATATCTGCACTTATAAAGGCAGCAAAGAACCGCTGCTCTGTTATATGTGCAAGTATAGAGGCAGTAATGCAGCCCGTTATACCTGTAGGAGTTCTTATTGCCGCAGGAATTGAATTGGCTCAGGGGCAGGAGATAAATCTTACGAATATGGCGCTTACCCTTGCTAAGTGCGGATATCAGCGCTGTGAAAAGGTGGAGGGAGCTTCTCAGTTTTCTATAAGAGGCTCTATTCTTGATATTTTTCCCGTTCAGTCAGATAAGCCGGTACGTATAGAACTTTGGGGCGACGAGATAGATAGCATATCTGAATTTGAGACAGATACTCAGCGCCGGACGGAAGCTCTTGAAAAGGTGGAGATATACCCATCAGGGGAAGTTCTTTATGACAATGACGAGCTTGCTGACAAGATAGAGGAACTGTGCAGGAAGGTACGCGGGAAACGCATGGATGCAGTCCGTGAACATCTGGGCGCAGACGTTCACAGGTTGAGAGCAGGGGAAATACTTGCTCACAGTGTGAAGTATTATCCGCTTGTTTATGGTGATCCTTCAACTATATTCGACTACATAGACGGATCAGTGCTTTTCAGTGATTATTCCGATGTTATGGACAACGCTGCAGGAGTTCTTACGCGCCATAACGAGGACGTGAAAATTCTGATGGAGGACGGACAACTCTGTAAAGGACTTGATGGTTATGTGCTGGAGCTCCCTGAAGTACAGCATATCGCTGAAAAGAAAGTATGCCTTTACATGAGCAGCTTCATGCAGGGCGGTGATCGTATAGATTTCCGTCGTCTTGTAAGCTTCGAGGCTATGCAAACTGCTGCGTGGAGCGGCGAGATGAAACAACTAGTTGAAGATCTTGAGAACTTCAGACGTCGTGGTTATAAGATGTTTCTTGTGGCAGGTAGCGATAAAACCCTGTCTATTATTAAGCAAGACATTGAAGAAAACGGTATTCCATGTGACATTCTCACTGACAAATCCGAGGCTGTGAGCGGACGTGTACTGCTCATGTCGGGAAGTCTTAGCGGAGGCTTTGAATACCCTGAAAATAAAGTAGTTCTCATAACACAGGGACGATCTATGGACTCGGTCCGCAGAAAGCGACGCAAAAAGAAAAACAAAGCGGAGGAGATACGTTCACTAGCAGACATAACGGAGGGTGACCTTGTTGTACATTCGGGTCATGGTATCGGAAGATTTATAGGAATCCGCAAGCTGGAAATGGACGGAATTACAAAGGATTATATCACCATACAGTATGCAGGTACGGATAAGCTGTATATACCAGTAACTCAGCTGGATATGGTTTCAAAATACATTGGACCGCGTGATGACAGCGGCGTGAAGCTAAACAAGTTAAGTTCGGGTGAGTGGCAGAAAACGAGAAACAATGTTAAACGTGCTGTCAAAGATATGGCTCATGAGCTTATAGCTCTTTATGCAAAGCGTGAAAAGAGTGTGGGATTCGCATTCTATCCTGATGACGAGATACAGCATGATTTTGAGGAACGTTTTCCATATGTCGAGACAGACGACCAGTTAACTTCTATCGCCGAAATCAAGGCGGATATGGAGCGCCCACGCCCAATGGAGAGACTACTATGTGGTGATGTTGGTTTCGGCAAGACCGAGGTAGCTCTGAGAGCTGCCATGAAGTGCGTGCTTTCTGGCAAGCAGTGTGCTATTCTTGCACCTACGACGGTGCTTGCCTATCAGCACTATCAGACGGCTTTGCGCCGTTTTGAACACTTTCCCGTGAATATTGAACTTCTCAGCAGGTACCGTTCTCCAAAACAGCAGGAGGAGATAATAAAGAAGCTGAAACAGGGGCGTATAGATCTGATAATCGGCACACACAAGATAATCCAGAAGTCAGTAGTGTTTAAAGATCTAGGACTTGCTATAATTGACGAAGAGCAGCGCTTCGGCGTGGCTCATAAAGAAAGGTTCAAGGAGAGCTTTACAGGAGTTGACGTGCTCATGCTTTCAGCTACGCCTATCCCGAGAACTCTCAATATGGCAATGAGCGGCATACGCGATATGTCAGTCATCGAGGAGCCACCTCAGGACAGATATCCCGTGCAGACCTATGTTATTGAATACAACACAGGCACTGTGGTCCAGGCTATCGTAAGGGAGCTTCGCCGCGGAGGACAGGTTTACTATATCCATAATCGTGTTGAGACTATACGAGCCTGCGCTTCACGCTTGCAGGAGATGCTTCCCGAAGCTCGTATTGCTGTAGCTCACGGACAGATGAGCGAAGACGAGATGTCTGATATATGGGAGCAGCTTGTTGAACATGACGTGGATATTCTTGTATGTACTACTATTATAGAGACAGGTGTGGATGTGCCGAATGTAAATACCCTTATCATTGAGGACTCTGATCGTTTTGGCCTTTCGCAGCTGTATCAGCTGCGCGGAAGAGTAGGACGTTCAAATAGAAGAGGATATGCATATTTCACCTATCAGAGGGATAAGGTCCTAACGGAGATAGCTACAAAGCGACTGAACGCTATGAGAGAGTTTACACAGTTCGGAAGCGGTTTCCGAATAGCGCTACGCGATCTTGAGATAAGAGGCGCAGGCAGTATTCTCGGCGGCAGACAGCACGGTCATATGGAAGCTGTTGGATATGATATGTATTTGCAGCTCCTTTCAGAGGCTATTGCAGAGGAAAAGGGTGTTAAGCCAGAAAAGATACCCGAGTGCCTTGTGGATATACAGATAGATGCGCATATTCCAGAAGACTACATTTCAAGCCTGAATCAGCGAATTGATATGTATCGTAAGATAATGCTTGTCAACAACGAGAGCGACAAGTCTGACCTCATAGACGAGCTTATCGATCGTTATGGGGAACCACCTAAGTCGGTGGTGGGACTTATTGACGTTTCATTGCTGAGAAACAAGGCTGCACATCTCGGAATAACTGAGATATCCCAGAAAAACGGTGCTATGTACTTCTATACTGAGTACATCTCCACTGATCAGATAGCAGCTTTACAAAAGGCATACAAGGGCAGGATAGCCTTCAATGGTGCAGGAAAGTCTTATGTATCCGTTAAGATATCTCCTAAAGTATTGCCATTTGAAATGATGATAGAGACTGTTGATATTTTCTATCAGCACCGTGAAAATAAATAGTTTTAGTGGATAATATTTCTGATTGATAAGAACAAGAGTTTTGCTTGTAACATTGATGCCGATTTCCAAAAGTGTGATGGATTGTTTCCTGCAAAGATGTTGCAATATGAGGGAAATGAGAAATTTTTGAAAAACAGTTAAATATTTGGCTGTTCACCTATGAGAAAGTCTTATGATAACCTTGTGAAAAAAGCCTAAAACCACTTTACACGGGTTGCATTTTGTGCTACAATGAAATTGTAAACAGATCCATCGCGTTTTCGCATACACAAAGGAGATACACATATGAATTACAAAAGCTTTATCGCAGGCGCTATGGCTTTTGCTCTTGCAGCCTGTGCTGCAGGATGTTCGGAGAAGCAGAGCTCCGACTCAAAGCAGGATACCAATAAAGAAACAACTGCTCCCACAGATACTACAACAGCTGAGGAAATACTCCCGCCTGAACCTGTTGAGGCTACAGACCCTAACACAGTGACATTTGATGACGGGGTATACGATTTCGTTTCCACTAGGAACGAGGACAAGGATTGTGCTTCGGGTACTATTTCTGTAGTTGAGCTTATGGGTAATAAAATGCTTAGATTTGCAGACGATAATACAGTTCCTCTTGATGGTAAAGTCCAGAAAGTTATAATCAGTGCCACAAAGCTTCTAGGAAACGAGGGAGCGGCAAAGGTAAGGAGAATAGAGTTTGATCTGTATGCTCAGGCTACTGCAGACCATCTCAAGACCGACGACGCAGAGGGCGTAAGAGCTCCCGGCTGGATTGGCGGAGGCGGTGGAACAGTTACCGCAAAGGATTACCAGTGGTATGATTTCAAGGAGTTTAGCGGTGGTGAGTACAATTTCGAGACCTCGGGCAATGTTCACGCAGTTTTCAAGTTTCTGCTTGCTGATGACGGACAGTGCTGGAGTGAGGATATGGAGGACGCAAACTTTCTTATTATGCGTTGGGGAATTGCTAACGAGTCAGATATGTATATAGACAATATCGTGTTCTATGATGAGGACGGAAAGTCAATTCCGCTAACTTATCAGAAATCAAAAATGGAACAGTTTGAGGAAGCGGCAAAGGAAAAGGCTTCACAGGCTAAGGCAGAGTTTGATGAGAAGGTTGAAGAAGCAAAGGCTGAGTCTGAAAAGATTGGGGAAGAAATGAAGGCTGAATACGAAAAGGCAGTTTCCGATATGAAGACTAAGTTTGAGAATACAAAGGCTGACTTTGAGAACTCTGAGGAGTACGAAAAAGTTAAGGCTAAAATCGCAGAAGCTGAGGAGAAAATAAAAGATAATAGTGCCAAGGCTAAGGAAGCTATTGAAGAGGCTTCAAAGGCGATAGAAGAAGCAAAAAAGGAAAATAATTGATAACAAAGCGCTTCCGAGCATTCGGAAGCGCTTTGTTATTATTACTCTGATTTTACCCAGTCGTAGACGGTATATTCATGGTTGTTGTCCGTTTTTTTTCTGACTTCTTGTATGGAGTAGAGCACATTGCCTTTTTCATCTGTTGCTGTACCTTCATGGATATTACCACCCTTGAGGTCTGTCAGCATTTCGAAGCTTATGCCACAGAAACCTTTTTCATCAGGATAAACGGTATAAGTACTGCCGTCTCTGACAAAGCTGATAGTTTTGATCTGTTTGTCTGTTACGTAAAATGTCACAAAACTATAGTTTTTATCACAGTAGCTACAAGAATGGCCTGTGCCTGACATTTGTATTCCGATGTTTTCATCGTATTCACCGAAGGCACCACCATTTGCCATCCATAAGCCCATTCTCATCATATCACAGCGGTTTGAGCCACTGTCGGCAAACAATGTGGTGTCAAGATCTGGCCTATATATTAGTGCAAAGGTATCAGCAACCTTTCCATCGTTGCTTTTTACAGTACCAATAATGGTTATCTCGGGTTCAGGGGCATTGTGCATTTCCTCGGGAGTTTCATAGAAATCGTCTGACATTTCTTTGATTTGAGCTTTTGCAGCGCTTTCGGGCGTAAATCTTGCACCGTCGATGAAGTTACCGGCAATGCCTATAATGAATAAAGCAGCGATAACAGCACATGTAATTTTCAGGAGTACCCAGCGGTGATGCTTGCGGACACGCTTTGCAGTAGCCTTGTATTTAGCCGTATCCTCGGGCAGAGGAATATTATCACAGGGCTTTATAAAGTTTTTCATCTGTTCCCATTCGTTTTTGCAGTCGTCACATTCGGCTATATGTTCTTCTACAGCTTTTTGGGAATTTTCCGACGCGATACCATCAATGCACAGAGGCATGAGGTCACGTATTATCTCATGGTCATATTTCATATCCGTACCTCTCTTTCATTTTTTTCCGGAACTTCATAACTGTGCGGTTATAGATGACAGCCGCCGTATTCGGACGTATTTTCAGTATTGTGGCAATTTCTGCGTAGCTTATGTTTGAATACAGGCGGTACTGTACAATGGAACGAGCAGGCTCATCGAGTTCATCTATGAGATCTCGAAGCTTTGAGAGCATTTCCTTTTGTTCAATATCGTCGGTTGGCGGTGGAACAGACAGGATTGACTGTTGTGCTGTGATATCGCGCTGCCGTATTTCTTTGCGCATGTACTTGGCATAGATGTTTTTGGCTATCTGGAAAAGCCACGTTCTGAGGCTGCATTCGCCGCGGAATTTTCCGAATGAGAGGAACGCCTGATAGAATGTTTCCTGAGTGAGTTCTTCTGCGGCGGTGTGGTCAAATAAAGTCAGGTGCATTAGAAAACGCATGACTTCTGGCTGATATTTGTTGTATATCTCTTCAAATTCATTCAATGGCATTCACCTCCAGTTTTTGAAATCTGATACGTATCTGTATATTAGTACCTGTTATGCAGGAAAAATTACAGCTTGAAAAAAATAAATTTACGCTTCCAATAATGGAAGCGTTGAATGTCTGATATAATTGACGTAAATAATCAATCAAAATAAAAAATATCCTCAAATTTTTTGTCAAGAGCAATGCAGAGTATCAGCGCAAGCTTTGCGGTCGGGCTGAACTGTCCCGTTTCTATGGAGCTGATGGTATTACGGGAAACTCCCACCATTCTTGCTAGCTCATCCTGTGATAACTTCTGCTCCTTACGTATTTCCTTGAGGCGGTTTCGGAGTATAAGTGAATCGTCTATCATTGAAACACCGCCTTATGGTTTAATATTGAAAAGCTCGCATATCGCTATTGTAAAGATTATGAGGAATGTAAAGCCAGAGCTTGCCGCGCAGAAGATATCAACGCCTTTTTTACCTTTAACGGCTTTGTACAGGTGCATTGAGAATATCATAAAGAACTCCGTGGCGATAACAGCAAAATTAACACGCCATGTAGCGATGATTGAAAGTAAAGTCCACAGACAGGTGAAGCCTATACTGCACATCAAAGCGAAAAATGTGCTTTTTTTCATGCGGTCTATCTCAACGTAGTCGCGGTTTTTATTTTCTTTTCGGCTTTTTTCGAGAATTTCTTCCTTATTCATAATAGTACCTCCCATATCATGCAAAGTTTTGTTGGCAGCATTTGCCAAGTTTACTTGGTAATTGAATTATATCACTGCCAAGTATACTTGTCAAGTTTTTGCTAAGTAAACTTGTCAGAATTGTGTGAATGCACAATTGGCTACAGACAAAATAATGCTTGTTGCACAATATGAGTGAGTAGAAAGCAGAGGAGATGGTATGGACGGCTACCTTATAGATACAAAAAGGCACCGTGAAGATCACAGTGCCTTAATTACGGATTATATTCAGCCCATAACGACCTTTATCTCGTTTACAGTTGCCAGCTTGTCCGAAGGAACATAATTGCCTGCAAGCTTCTCGCCGTTGAGAGTTATCTCCTTTACGCCGCTCTGAACGTGTGCGGAGTTATCGATAGTTATGTTAAGCTTTTTGCCGCGGAAGTTCTTCTCAATCTTGAAGCCGTCCCACTCTGCAGGGATAGACGGAGCTATAGTAAGTCCGCCCAAGTCGGGTCTCATACCGCAGATGCCCTCAACACAGCCAACCATAACGGTTGAAGCTGTACCTGTGAGCCAGTGAACGTGTGAACGGCCCTCATAAGGAGAAGCCTTTGACTCAGTGAACTGTCCGTGTACATATGGCTCCATAACACGGATCTCAGCTTTATCGTTCATAGCGGCAGGTGAGCTTTCGAGGAAGTACTCAAATGCGCGGTTGCCGTGACCGAGGAGAGCTTCGGCAAGTATGAGCCAGCCCTGCGACTGAGAGAAAATACCGCCGTTTTCCTTTGTATCAAGGTTGAACACCTGCATGAGAGCGCCCTTGAAGTGGTGATATTTGTAAGGTGGCTCAAGGAGCTTAGCTCCATAAGGTGTATTGAGTATATCATGAACACTGTTCATAGCCTTTTCAGCTTGCTCCTCGGAAGCAAAGTGTGAGATTACGCTCCAGCTCTGAGGATTGAGCCACATATTAGCCTCGGGATCCTTCTTTGCGCCGACGATAACGCCGTTATCGCGGATTCCACGGATAAATCTGTCTTCATCCCAGCACTTTTCAAGTGCTGCTCCAAGTTTCTTCTGAGCTTCGTCGAGGTATGCAATGTAATCTGTATCGTTCTTGTCCTTAGCCATGTCGCGCATAACGTTCATAGCGTAGTAAAGCTGGAATGCAACGAATGTGGATTCCCCCTGTGCACCGAGGCGGAGACAGTCGTTCCAGTCAGCGTGAAGACCTGCAGGCATATCGTGGCTGCCGAGGCGTTCCATGGAGAAACGAATAGCGTTCTTGAGGTGCTCATAAACAGTGGCTTTTCCGCCACCCTCTTCCGCATATGTGATTACTTCATCGAGGAAGCCTTTGTTACCACTCTCACCGAGGTACTTGACTATAGTGGGGAAGAGCCAAAGTGCGTCATCAGCGCGGTATGAGGGATGACCTGTTTCCTTAGCGTAAACGCTGTGCTCGTCGTTCTCGTCTGGGCAGGTTTCGTGGCCTGCATTATGGTCGAACTTAACAAGAGGGAGACCGCCGCCGTTGCTTACCTGAGCAGAGAGCATGAAGCGTATTTTTTCAGCTGCCATTTCTGGATTAAGGTGAATTATACCCTGTATATCCTGAACCGTATCACGGTAGCCGTAGCCGTTTCTTAGACCGCAGTACACGAATGAAGCTGCTCTTGACCATATGAATGTGATGAAGCACTGATAAGCATTCCATACGTTTATCATGTTGTTGAACTCAGGCGAAGGAGTTTCAACCTTGAAGTTCGAAAGCTGACCGTGCCAGTAGTCTTTAAGCTGCTTAACCTCTGCGTCTACCTTACCTGTTGCCTTGTACTCCTCGAGTATAGCAGCAGCCTCAGGATCCTTGCGTTCACCGAGAACAAAGATGAATTCTTTAGTTTCTCCTGGAGCAAGGGTGATATCGCTCTGGAGAGCGCCGCAGGAGTTGGAGTTATAGTTCATAACGCCGCTGCACTTGCCGTTCTCGACTGCGATAGGATTTGAGAATGTTCTGTATGGACCGATGAAGTCGCTGAAGCTTCCGCAACAGCCTGTAACAGGCTGACCTACCATTCCGAAAAAGCGCTCCTGACCGTTGTAGCCGTTCTCATCGAAGCCTGTGTTCTCGTTCATGTGCTGGAGTATGCGGTTGCCTCCTTCAAAGCTTGTTCGTGTGATAAACAATGTATACTGGAGATTTACCTGATCCTGCTCATAATTTGGCTCGTTTGTGAACTCGATGAAGCCAAAAACAGAGAGTTTTCTCTCCTTTGATGAGTTGTTTGTGATAGTTGCTCTCCATACCTCATATGTTTTGCCGTAGGGAACATAATAAGTAGTTTCGGATTTGATATCCGCATATTCAGCGGAAATAACTGTATAAGCAGTACCGTGTCGGCATTCACTCTTGTACTTGTCAAGAGGCTTGCCCACAGGCTGCCATGAAGCCGACCAGTAGTCGGCTGTATCGTTGTCTCTTATATAAATATAACGGCCGGGGAGCGCCATATCTGAATTGAAGCGGAAACGTGAAAGTCTGCCGTTTGCTCCCGATTTAACGAAGCTGTAGCCTGCTGCGTTATTGGATATCATAGCGCCGTATTCAGGGTCACCCAAATAATTGGCCCATGGTGCGGGGGTTGCAGGGTTAGTGATGACGTATTCTTTGTTTTCAAGATCAAAGTGTCCGTACTGCATATAAAACCATTCTCCTTATCATTCTGCCGTTGGACAGTGCTTCCCTCGGGCAGGAAATATCATTCTAAGTATACCATGTAATGTAAAAGTTGACAAGGGGGTAAAAATGAACATATCGTTAACAACAGCAAAAATGGTATATATATTTACTACATTCTGTATTATATTGCTATGAATTTGCTTATTGTTATTGAAATTGTGAAAGCGTTTATACATTTCGTTTTATATGCCCCCGTTATGTATGCCTATATGTAAGATATGAATGCGTTAGTGCAATGTATGCGGAGAGTATTGATTTTTCTAGCTGCTCATTTTATAATAGTAAACAGATAAGCTTATCAATGATACAGGGAAAAAGGAGGCTGACAGTCGGCAATGAAAATAAGATTACTTGTAAGTGACGAACACTACGATTCAATAGCAGCTGAGCTTATAAAACTGGGAATTGACGTAGATGATGATGCGGAACTGATACTTTCTGAGCAGAACGTGACGGTTTCACATCTTATTGCACGACGAAGTGACGAGATATATAGGCTCGAAACAAAGGATATCTCACATATTGAGAGTTTTGCACATGATATAGTAGCATACTGCGGGGAAGAGGAGTACAGGCTCTCGGAAACTCTTCGCAGACTGGAGGAGATACTTGACCCAAAGGAGTTTATCCGCGTAAGCAATTCGGTCATAGTGTCCGTGTCACACATCAAAAGTATACGTCCCGCACTTTCGCAGAAGTTTCTCCTGACGATGAAAAATGGCGCCAAAGTTGACGTAACGCGAACGTACTACTACATATTCAAGGAATTTTTAGGTATTTAAGGAGGGGTAAACATGAGAGAAGGAATAAGTATTATATCCAGCCTTGTTCCAATAGTTGCATTGGTATTGATAGTAGTCGTTGAATTTGCAATATACAAGGCAGTATATAAACGGAAGATAAACAAGCGCCTTGCAGAGGGCAGAGAAGCGGATATTAAACCCATGATGTCACCTGTGAAGTTCACTGTTATAACTTTGCTGTGCAGTATGATAGTTCTTGTGATATTATGGGGGATATTTGCTGTAAAGGCAGGCAAACGACAGAAGGAGCTTGCGGTATATCCGTCAATTTCAATGTTGAGAGAGAATACAATCCAAGATTCACCGTTTGCTGGCTACAGTTTTGGCGATGATATAAATGGGTATATGCATTTTTCTGAACAGAAAGGCGATCTCAGGCTTGAAATATATGTTGTTAAAAGTCAAATGAGAAGTATACTTCCGCCTGTTTTGGTGGCTGTGGATTATGTCGGTGCCAAGGAGGATATATTGATAAAAGAAAACATTGATTACGGATTCTACAAAATGAACTGGCAAAACAGCAAAGAAAGTGCAGCCTCGCTAACCGCAATAAATACGGGCGGCTATAAGGGAAAGTTTACATACAGCTGCATGATTTATGATATGGCAGGAATGGGTGATTATGATCCGAAAGATTCCGAATCTTTCTTTAATGGCATAGAATATTTAAAGGAAACGAAACCTGACGTAACCTATGAGCTTGAGTTTAAAACTCATCAGAGCGGCTTATTATCCTGTCCGCAGTTAGGAATTACAGTGGATAGTTGGGATTAACGAACAAAAGAGATAATATATGAAACAGGCGGCTACTGTTAAGTCGCCTGTATTCTTTATCTCTCAGAAGTTACATATGTCATTCATGTAATTACAAATGTCACCAAGAAAGTTACATATGTCATCTTTGCAAATGGTGATTTCTGAGTATAATAAAAGCATAGGGTTGCGCGACGCCTAATCAAAATCAATACGAACGAAAACGAACATCGACATCTAATTGTAGAGAACGAAAAAAGAAGAACACAAAACAAAAAATAAGGGTGATAAACAAATTTAATTTGTAAAGGAGAATTATTATGAAAGCTAATTTTAAGATGACTTTGACAGCAATTGCAGCGACAGTAATGTGTGCAGTTCCGATGATCAGTATGATTGCAAATGCGGACACATATCAGAAATCAAACAAGATAGTAATCGAAAACGAAGAGTTTAGACCCATGGGAACAACTCCTTCGCGTGAGTTCAAACCTCGCCAGACAACTTACATTTTTACAGTAATACCACCTAACACATGGACAATTCCTAATACCAAATTGCCTCCGGTAACATGGGTGAATCCTCTTACTGATCCTATCAAGGAGGATTTTAAGGTAAAAGATTATCGCTATATGGCAAGCAATATCAAAACAACTACTGTAGAAGTAGCTAAGGACATCCGCTGATGGATATAATGTAATAATACCTTTCATGATAAAAGATTTATTGGGATTTGATAATAGATGAGATCTCCTCTTAATGCCTCTGCACGGCTTTTAAGGGGAGATTTTCTGTGCTTCGAAAAAAACAAGATTTTTTTGAAAAAAATTCCGAAAAACACTTGATTTTTGCGAAAAACCGTGGTATAACCCGAGTTTGCCACTTATAAAAGAGAAATGGAGCCCCTTAAAGGCTCCATTTCAGCGTATCAGCGTTGTATAGCGCGTAGATACGAGGTTTTTAAATTTTGAGAAAACGTACTAATTTTACGTACTAAGAAAATATTTTCATAGACTTCTTAAGAGATTTAAGTTCCAATCTTGTAAAGAACTTAGGAGGTATCTCGATATGAAATGCATTTAGTATCGTTTGAAGATCAGGATTGTTTATGTTGTGCATTCTGAAGAGATTTCCATCCATATCTGC
>DBYI01000063.1 GCA_002310115.1 Ruminococcus flavefaciens | reverse complement strand
ACTTAATTATTATATCACGCTGTACAAAGTTTGTCAACTAAAAGAATTTATGTCATTTTTCGCTTTTTTTAGTCATCTTTTACAATCACCGTCACTTCATATATGTATAGAGAAACCTTCCTGCAAATACC
The DNA here is from genome assembly GCA_002310115.1 of Ruminococcus flavefaciens. Classification (GTDB taxonomy): domain Bacteria; phylum Bacillota; class Clostridia; order Oscillospirales; family Ruminococcaceae; genus Ruminococcus; species Ruminococcus flavefaciens_K. Next base: position 35,343 of record DBYI01000063.1, on the reverse strand, counting down.
AATGCCATTCCTATAAATACTGCTGCTATTGTCATATGACTCTTAAGGTCTGCCTCATACTTGAATTTTTTGGGGTTCTTTGGATCGCAGAGAATTATCTCTGTAGAACCTTGCTTCAGCGGCTTACTGTACCCAGCCGAATCCTCCTGCTCATATGTCCTGCCCTCAACAGTATACCTGAGTTTATGGATATATGCTCCCGAGGGCTTGCTCTTTCGTGTACCTTCCCTTATTTCCATTACCTCAGCTTTGGCGACAACTCCGAATTTCTTCAGATACGTAAGCCTCAGAAGGTAAATCCCTCCCGCTATAGCCAATGCAATGCCCACACAGGCAAGTATTAAATTGTACATTTTATCACTTTCCCATCTTTTCACCTTTTGTTATTCCAGGGTATAATTTATAATATGTAGTAAAGACTCAACAATAAGATACAAAACAATGATAATCCCAGTCAAAGATATTCCTGTCTTTATATGGCATAATAACGCCGACTATTGCAAATTATAATGCCGATACGGTGATTATCCATTTCCTCAGCGTGAAATTATTCTGTAATTATCATCATTAATAATAAAGGGCGGATAATATCCGCCCCTACATATCCACGCTCGCAGCTCAATTCGCCATAAGCTTTACCATTACAGCCTTCTGAGCGTGCAGACGATTCTCGGCTTCCTCGAATATTTCATTTGCGTGAGCCTCGAATACCTTCTCTGTGATCTCCTCCTCGCGGTGTGCAGGGAGACAATGAAGAACCATTGCGTCAGACTTTGCCTGCGCCATGAGCTCGTCGTTTATCTGATAACCTGTAAATGCCTTTCTGCGCTTTTCTGCTTCACCTTCCTGGCCCATGGAAGCCCATACATCAGTGATAAGCACATCTGCTCCCTTTGCTGCCTGCATAGGAGTATCTGTCAGCTCAAACTTATTGCTGTATGCATTTGCAAAATTAAGTATCTCCTTAGGTGGCTGATAGTCGTTAGGGCAAGCTATAGATACCGACATTCCTACCTTTAAGCAGCCTACGATAAGGGAATTTGCCATATTGTTTCCGTCACCGATAAAGCACATTTTCAGTCCATCAAAAGTACCTTTAAACTCACGTATAGTCATAAGGTCTGCAAGTACCTGACATGGATGACAGAAGTCAGTAAGTCCATTAATTATCGGAATAGAGCCATATTCTGCAAGGTCCTCGACTTCTTTCTGTTCAAAGGTACGAATCATTATTCCATCAAGGTAGCGAGAAAGAACTCTTGCTGTATCCTGTACAGGCTCTCCACGTCCTATCTGAAGGTCATTTGATGAGAGAAAAAGTGGATATCCACCAAGCTGATACATTCCTGTTTCAAACGAAACCCTTGTACGTGTAGAAGCTTTCTGGAATATCATTCCGAGAGTCTTACCCTTAAGATGCGGGTGTGGGATACCGTGCTTGAGCTCATACTTGAGCTGATCAGCAAGGTTAAGTATTTCAATGATCTCCTCTGTACTGAGATCGAGCATTTTAAGTAAGTGTTTCATATTATATCCTTCCAATCTTTCTTTTCATTACTTGTTCATTTCACCGAACGCCCTGTCTATCGCAACGGCAAAAAGCGCTATATAATCGTCGAACGCCTTATTATCAATATCGAAATGATACTGCATTTCCCCGTTTACTCCCAAAAGGCTCTGTATATGTCCGACTTCCGCTTCATTAAGAAGTATATTAAAGTTTTTTCTGTCCTTACTGGTTATCTCAAATCTCATAGTCTTGTTTTTCGCGGTTATGGTCGGATTGAGAAACAACGAAGTACATTCCATTGACATAAAAACATTATCATTGAGGATTATGGTAAAATAAGGCCTTTTTGAATCTCCTGTCTGAACGAGAGTGTAGAGGTTGTAATTGCTGGCGTCCATCAGGTTATATCTAGCTCCAAAGCCTTTTTTCTTAATGCTGTAGATAAGTCGGCCTGATTTGTCCTGAACGGTATATTTACCGCCCTTTCCAACTACCTGAAACTCCATAACTTATTCCTCCAATATCTCTATCAGAATTTTCAGTCCGTCCTTTAGCTCGTCATATGAGATCGTCAGTGGAGGAAGAAGTCTTACCTTCTCTTTGGCTGTAAGAACAAGAAGTCCCCTGTCGAGAGCCTTCTGTGCAACATCGTGGGCATCCTTATTCCTGAGCTTTATGCCTATCATAAGTCCGAGGCCGGTTATTCCATCGACTTCGCTGCACTTTTCTAGTTCACTCTTAATGAACTCGCTCTTTTTTGTCACCTCTTCAAGGAAACCGTCACTTTCTATCCTGTCAAGAACAGCTATGCCTCCTGCACAGGCAATGGGATTTCCGCCGAATGTGGAGCCATGAGTACCTGCTGTGAGAACTCCGCTACACTTCTCGTTTACAAGGCAAGCTCCCATAGGAACTCCGCCCGCAATCCCCTTTGCAAGTGTGGTGATATCAGCTTTTTTGCCAAAGTGTTCTCCTGCAAGGAATTTACCTGTTCTGCCTACCCCCGTCTGGACTTCATCGGCTATAACAAGTATATCCTTCTGTGCGCACAGTTCGTAAACGGCATCAGTAAATTCCTGACCTAGAACATTGACGCCGCCCTCTCCCTGTACATATTCGAGCATTACCGCACAAACCTTATCGTCAAGCTTTGACTTTAGGTCGTCGATATCATTTGCGGTCACGTTTACAAAACCTTCCACGAACGGAAAGAAGTAATTATGGAACACATCCTGACCTGTTGCAGAAAGAGTAGCAATAGTCCTGCCATGGAAGGAATTAACAAGGGTGATTATTGTATGTCTGCCCTTGCCATATTTATCGAAGCTGTACTTTCTTGCCACTTTTATGGCGCACTCATTAGCCTCTGCGCCGCTATTGCAAAAGAATACGGACTTGTATCCCGAGATATTGCAGAGCTTTTCTGCGAAATCAGCCTGGACTTTTGTGTAGTAGTAATTTGAGCTGTGCTGGAGAGTTCTTACCTGGGCGCATACAGCGTCAGCCCACTTTTCATCGCAGTATCCGAGAGAATTTGTACCTATTCCGCTTCCAAAATCGATATATTCCATGCCGTTCTCGTCCTTACAGCGTCTGCCGCTACCCTTTTCCATAACAAGGGGATAGCGTCCGTAGGACTGCATAACGTGCGAATTAAATTTATCTATAGTATTCATAACGTCCTCCTTGGGGCAGACTGCCATGGACTTTATCAGACACACTATTATTATAGCGCGAAAAGGCAGTCAAAATCAATCAATTAAGTTTTTTTATAAGTAAATTTTTTGTATACAAGTAAATTATTTTACAAGCGGCAACTCTATCACACAAACTGAGTACCGATTCCTTCATTGGAAAGTATCTCTATGAGGATAGAGTGAGGTACTCTTCCGTCGATGATAACGGTCTTTCTTACGCCCCTTCTGACAGCTTCGACGCAGCAGTCAATCTTTGGAATCATACCGCCTGAGATTATCCCCTGTCTCTTGAGGAAAGGCACTTCACTGACATTTACCTCGGGAATAAGAGTAGTCGGGTCGTCCTTATCGCGGAGAAGTCCTGCGATATCGGTCATGAGTATAAGATTTTCAGCGCCCAGCTCTGCTGCTATCCTTGCAGCGGCTGTGTCAGCGTTTATATTGTATGTATTTCCCTCGCTGTCAGTTGCAACTGTAGCGATAACAGGGATATTTCCATTTGCAAGAGCGTCTGTGATAGGCTTTGTGTTGACCTTTGTTATCTCGCCTACCCAGCCGAGGTCCTGACCATCGTCGGTCTTTTTCTTTTCAGCTACAAGCATCTCACCGTCTATGCCGCAAAGTCCCACAGCGCTGCCCTTATGCTGTGCAAGGAGCTGTACCAGCTCTTTGTTGACCTTTCCCGAGAGCACCATTTTTACCACGTCAACGGTCGCGTCGTCGGTATATCTCAAACCGTTCACGAAGCGGCTCTCTATGTTGAGCTTCTTGAGCATATCGCTTATCTCCGGGCCACCGCCATGTACCAATACTACCTTTACGCCTACTAGCGAAAGGAGAACGATATCCGTCATTACAGCGTCCTTAAGCTCTTTGTTGGTCATGGCATTTCCACCATACTTGATAACAAGTATCTTGTTATTGTACTTCTGTATGTACGGCAGGGCGTCAATAAGCACCTGTGACTTGTCATTATTTGATATCTTTTCCATTTTCCTTACTTCCTTTTTAACATTGAGATTGAGATGCATGATAGTTTTCTATAGCCATATCGAGTATATCTTGTACTCGATATGGATCTTCCAAATTAGGAATAATAAAAACCAAAAGAGTTCCCGTCGCCACAACGTTTCCTTTATTTCCGCGACTTATTTGAACTGTTGTACTTTTAATATCCTCTAAGAGTACTTGATTCAACTTGGAATATGCATACTTACCAAGTCTTCTGTCTGTTATAACATAGCAATTATTATTATCGCTGTTCCTCAAAGCTCTTTCTAGGATCGCCACTAATAATCCTAACAGAATAAACACAAAAATCTTATCTAGCAGACAAGCCATACTAACTGTCAGCAAACCAATTAATACCAATATCACATTGTTGAATATAGCAAATAAAACTCCGATTATAACAACGTTTATGATTTCATGTTTAGCGCTTTTCAATGCTTTATCTATATTACTCGACAAAGAATTTGGAGCATTTACATTTCCATTGCACATGATCCAAAGTATCTCCTCATCTATTTCAAGATAAGGTTGAATAAATTTCTTCAGATAATCGGTATTTTCTTCTCTGAAATTATTACTTGAATAGTAATCATCGAAGCCGTCTGATTCTTCTTTTTTTCTTCTAAACATCTTTTCTCTGTTTTATCCATTTCATTATCATTCATATTTGTTTAATCGTGCACTTAATATAGCATCCTCGATTATCTGCTTTACTCTTTCGGGATATTCTATTCCAGGCGATATATAATAGCTCATACTACTGTTTTGTCCATTTGAAAATCTTCTGTTAGTATCAAAGCTTACAGCATTTTCGTCCAGCAACATACGCAGTTTTCCTGTCCTGCGGTTCGTCGATGTAACAGTTATTTCCTTTATTGTGCTTAACCAAATATTCTTTGATCCTTCATTAAAACGCACTATTATTCTTCGGTCCGTCACTGCAATAAAGCCTGATGTGTTTTTCGCTGCAACCATCAAACCAATCACAAAAAGAACTATTCCCACGACTGTTCCTATACACGAAAAGATCAATACGATGCCTAATATAATAAGCACAGTCGCTGAGCCTGAAACATTTTTCTGCGCCCCTGCATTAAGCTGATCCAACTTTCCATCACCGCCTGCCCAGAGCAGATGCTCTCCTTGAGCAAGATATGGTGTAAAAATGCTTTCGATATCGTTAACACTTGCGTAAGAATTCCGCTTAGCTGCCTCTTTGTCGTAAGAATGCTGTTCATAATCAGCATCGTCATAAGTCTGCTCGTGACTATGATTACACTCCTTTACCTCGGTGACGTTCTGATATGTCTGCTCGTGATCATGTCCGCATTCCCTGAGATCATCAATGTCATCATATGTCTGTTCGTGGCTGTGGGTGCATTCCCTGCGGTAATCACGGGACGGAGCTATATAGTCATCATCGAACTTAGCCGCATATCTTTCGTTATATTCTTCGTAATCTTCGTCTCTTCTGCCAAACACACGATCACCACCATATAAAAAATCAACTATTATTTCTATGGACTTTGAAAGCTGTATTTTGATTATTGCGCAGTAACTTGGATCTTCCTAAAGAGCTTATTATACATAATTATTTCAAAGAATACAGAGCCCATAGCGACCTGAAACGCCAAATATCATAAAATCAAAGTAAAATCCGTCGAACCTGCTATATGCAGAAGCAAACCGAAAAAAATCAACAGGAACAACGTATCTTTATTAGAATCTGTTTTCTCGCATATTAGATTCCACATATACGATTTTCCGCTTCAAATTCTTAATTATAAACAGTTTGATGTTTACTAACAACATATGTGTATCTCTCTACAGACAACTCGTAAATGTTTCAGCTTCTGTAATCGCCGTTTATCTTTACATAGTCATAGGTGAGGTCACAGCCCCATGCAATAGCTCTGCCTTTGCCGTCGCCCATGGAAACAAGTATCTGTATCTCCTCGTCCTGAAGAATCTTCTTGGCTAGTTCCTCAGAGAACTCGATAACATTGCCCTGACGTCCGAGAGGGATAATTCCGCCGCTTGAAGCCATTTCAACGTCAACCTTTGAGATGTCAAAATTAGCATCCGCATAACCAACAGCACAGTAAATTCTTCCTGCGTTTGCGTCTTCGCCGAATATCATAGCCTTAATAAGACTTGAGCCTATAACGGACTTTGCAACCTTTTCAGCTATCTCATCTGTGTCCGCTCCTCTTACAGCACATTCCACAAGCTTTGTAGCACCTTCTCCGTCTCTTGCCATTTTACGTGCAAGATTCATTAGGATGCCATAGAGGGCGTGTCTGAACTTCTCAAACTCACTATTTTCTTCATTAACACATTTGTTTCCCGCCTCACCAGAAGCCATGATACAAACCATATCGTTTGTTGAAGTATCTCCGTCAACACTGACTCTGTTGAGAGTTACCTTGATTATATCATCAAGTGCACGCTGTAGCATTTCAGGAGAAATATCCGCATCAGTTGTGATGAATGTAAGGGTTGTGGCCATATTCGGGTGTATCATGCCGCTACCCTTTAGCATTCCACCCATAGTGCAGGTCTTTCCGCCAATTTCGAACTGTACGGCTATTTCCTTTTCCTGTGTATCTGTAGTCATTATAGCTTCAAGAGCGCGCTTATTTCCGTCGTAAGTAAGTCCGCCTGCAAGATCACCCATAGCCTTTTCGATAGGTTCAATAGGAAGTACCTGTCCGATAACACCTGTGGATGCCACAATAACGTCATTTTCATTTATGCCGAGTGTGTTCGCAGCAAGCTGGCACATCTTTGTAGCCTTTTCAACGCCATCAGGATTACATGTGTTTGCGTTTACTGAGTTTACGATAACTGCTCTTGCCTTACCGTTTCTAAGATGCTCCTTTGTGACTAATATGGGAGCTCCTTTAACCTTATTTGTTGTATATACAGCAGCAGCACTACATTCCTTGTCTGCAACTATAAGCGCGAGATCATTCTTCTTTTTAGCTGCAGGAACCGCGTTGTTTGCAGCTGCGTTTGCCTCTGCCATTTCTCCCAATGGCTTATGTGCGAGACCACACTGCACTCCATTTGCCTTAAATCCTTTTGCGGCACATACTCCGCCATCTACAAAGGTTATTCCCTTTAGTTCAACAAGCTTCATGTATTTCCTCCCTGATCTTCTGTGCGAATTTCGCTACGATATCGATATATTCCTTTTTTTCATCCTCGGAAGCCCAGTGATGTGCCTTAGCCATTATCCCTGCCTTTTCAAGAACAGGCTCCATCTGCGTATAAAAAAGTCTCAGATACTTTTCCTTGCCTGCATAAAGATTGAACATCAACTGTCCTTCAAACATTTCTCCGACAAACGGATCGTCGCTGAGCATTTCGATAGCTCTTTTTATCGCAACACGGGAGCATATCTTCTGACGAAGCATTCTGCTAACGTCAGATACGTTCAACTGATCCTTGGTCTTTTCCATAATGGTATTGAACCATTCATCAACAGTATAATCTATACCGTCGTCCTCAATGAGATCATATTCATAGATCTCGCGCAGTGTTTTACTCATTTTACTTCCCCCCAGAAATAATTAATGATAAATCATATAAGTCCTGTTGTTTCGTCTATTCCCATCATTATGTTAAGGCACTGTACTGCGGCACCACTTGCTCCCTTTCCTAAGTTGTCAAGGCGTGAGCAAAGAAGTATCTGTTCGTCATTGCCAAAAACAAACACCTGTAATTTGTTCTGTCCGCTTAGTGTATTTGACGCAAGGAAGAAGCTCTTCTGCTCCTCTGCAGACATAAGCGGCATTACCTCTATCATTTTTGCACCTGAGTAGTGCTTGGTATACATCTCATGTACATACTGTGCAGTTACTTTCTTACCAAGAGTTCTCGTCTGCAATGGCACGCTTACTACCATACCGCTGAAATAATCACATACCATAGGATTGAACATCGGCGTGTAAGTAAGTCCAGAAACAGCTTTCATTTCAGGCAAGTGCTTATGCTGCTGAGAGAGTGCATACTGTCTCGGGCTGTTAAACTCAAACGGCTTATCCTCACCCTCATATACAGCGATAGCTTTCTTTCCTGCGCCGCTGTAGCCTGAAGTCGCATACGCAAAAACAGGATAGTCCGCGGGGATTATACTGTTTTTCACAAGAGGATAAACTATAGAAGCGAACCCGCTTGCATAGCAGCCTGGAACGGCAACTCTGTTGGATTTTATTATCTTTTCTCTGTGAGCAATCGAAAGCTCAGGGAAACCGTAAGCCCAGTCAGGATTTGTGCGATGGGCTGTGGAAGCGTCTATAATGCGAACATGATCGTTGTTCTTATCTATAAAAGACACAGCTTCTATTGAAGCCGCATCAGGCAGGCAGAGGAACACAAAGTCTGCGCTGTTGATAAGACGGGCACGCTCGGACGGATCTTTTCTCAGCTCTTCACTGATCTTCATTATCTCAAGGTCTTTTCTGTCCTTGAAACGTTCCTGTATCTTAAGACCTGTGGTACCTTCCTGTCCGTCGATATAGATTTTTACTGACATACAATTATTCCTCCTTACCCTCTGCAACAATCACCGTTCGGCCGCCGCATTTCGGGCAATAATTCTCATTATCTATCATCAGGCATCTGCTCCAGCTGTAGCCGCATTCTGAGCATGTATGTTTCCTCATTACAGGCGGCGGTCCGTAAATACACCTGACCACGTCCTCCTCAGGCTCATACATAACGCTGATGTTTTCTGAGCCGCAATATCGGCAGAATCTGTCATTGCCAATGATCTCACGGCAGTTTCCGCATATTCTCCTAAGGGAACTGCTTTCACCTGTATCCTTCATAAACCGCCCCCCTTTTTTATCGGTTTTTTCGGACATATTATTTGCGTCCATATTACTAATCATTCGTAAACTGCCCATGGCAGCTCCTAACCAATTCTTAGTTTTTCTTTCTTTTATTGACCTTTCGCTCATATTTCAGACGCTTTGGATCCTCAAGATCCGACTTGTCCTCTATCATCGAATGCCATATGCTCAATCCCAGCGTTATTGCAACAATAACAGAGAACCATATTATGTGAGTACCCGGCTTTACTGCAAGCCAAAGCCCCATTATTATCTCACCTATTACCCATATTACTCCCATGAATATGGAAAGTCCTATGATAAAAGTTAAGTCCTTTTTCTTCATATCATAGTCCCAGCGCCTCTTCGGCAAGCTTTATCTGTTCCCTGACAGCCTCCGGTGACGGACCTCCTTCGGACTTTCGCTCACGGACACAGGTATCCAGGCTTATAGCTTCATAAACATCCTCTGTGAAGAGGTCTGTCATTGCCTTATAATCCACAAGAGGAAGCGTCTCAAGAGTAAGTCCCTTCTCTATACACTGAGCAACGAGAGTTCCTGTTATCTTGTAAGCATCGCGGAAAGGCATCCCCTTCTTAACAAGGTAATCTGCGCAGTCCGTAGCATTTATGAAACCTCTTGCAGCTGCATTTCTCATATTATCTTTTAGAACACGCATAGTTGCAAGCATTGGTGTAAAAGTCTTTACACAAAGCTTTACGTTGTCAACTGCGTCGAAAATAGCCTCCTTGTCCTCCTGCATATCCTTATTATATGCAAGTGGAAGTCCTTTCATCATTGTGAGAAGGGTCATAAGGTCGCCGTTGACTCTGCCAGTCTTGCCGCGAATAAGCTCCGTGACATCAGGGTTCTTCTTCTGAGGCATTATTGACGAACCTGTAGCGAATGCGTCGTCAAGTTCCACGAATTTGAATTCCCACGAGCACCAGAGGATTATTTCCTCGGAAAATCTCGAAAGATGAGTCATAAGCAGAGAAAGAGCGCAATTAAGCTCTATGCAGTAGTCTCTGTCAGAAACTCCGTCAAGGCTGTTAGGCATAGGAGCAGTGAAACCGAGAAGTTCCGAGGTCTGCTTTCTGTTAGTCTTATAGGTAGTTCCCGCAAGTGCACCGCTGCCAAGAGGACAGTAGTTCATTCTTCTTGCAGTGTCTTTTAGTCTCTCCATATCACGAAGAAGCATCCAGACATATGCCATCAGATGATGTGCAAGGGTTATTGGCTGTGCGCGTTGTAAATGAGTATATCCCGGCATAATGGTCTCGGTATGCTCCTTTGCCATTTTCACGAGTGTAACGGCAAGTTCCTTTACCATAGCATATATCTCATCTATCTCGTCACGGAGGTAAAGTCTAAGGTCAACCGCCACCTGATCGTTTCTCGAGCGCGAGGTGTGAAGTCGCTTTCCAACATTTCCAAGACGCTTTGTGAGTTCTGCTTCAACGAACATATGGATATCCTCAGCATTTGGGTCAAGTTCCAGTCTTCCACTATCGATATCATCAAGAATACCTTTAAGCCCTGAGATTATCTCGAGGCTGTCTTCTTTGGTGATTATGCCACAGTCTCCCAGCATAGTAGCGTGGGCGATACTGCCCTGTATATCATGACGATACATACGTCCGTCAAAGGCGATGGAAGAATTGAAAGCGTTTACGCCTTCGTCAACCTGTTTGGAAAACCTTCCAGCCCACATCATATCTGCCATAGTTTTTCTCCTTCTTTTTAATCGGATTCAGGGATTAAAAATCAATAATGCTTCCTACCCTTTAAAGCCTGGTATTCTTTGAATACCTCAAGACATTCTTTTCTGTCCAGCTCTTCAGAAAACCTCTCTTCGGATTCGTAAAACTCTTTGTCCCTGAAGCCAATACTATCGGTATCATTTATATTGCAGCCAAAAAAAACTTTTTTAATATTCGCCCACATCACAGCTCCTGCACACATAGGACAAGGCTCTGCGGTAGTATATAGCTCACATCCTGAAAGATCGTAGGTTCCCAGTTTTTTACAGGCGTCGCGGATAGCCATTATTTCACCGTGACAAGTGGGATCTTTACGCTTTATAACTTCATTGTGGCCGCTGCCAACGATAACTCCGTCTTTAACGATAACACATCCGAAAGGACCGCCGTGGCCTGAATTTATCCCTGTTCTCGCCTCTTCAACAGCTTTTTGCATGTATTTATTCATATTTCAATGTATTTATTCCTATAGAAAAGGTCATCACGAACGGTGAAACCCATATGCTCCCAGAACTGGTTGCCGTTTTCGTTGTATGTGAATACTACCAGTAATACTTTCTGTATGCCTTCTTTTCTGAGAGCCTCCATAGCACTTTCGACAAGCATTCTGCCTATGCCCTGTCCGCGACGGTCGGGAGCTACTACAACATGGTGAAAAATACCTCTTCTGCCATCGTGACCTGCAAGGATAGTCCCGATTATCCTGCCACAGTCCTCAGCAACGAAGCTGGTTGTGGGATTGCGCTTCAAGTATCTTGTAAAGCCCTCGGGGCTGTCATCAACTGGATTTGTGCCATCGTGTTCTTTCCAACACTCAGAAACGCCGTCCCAGTCATTTATGGTCATGAATCTTATCTTTACCATGGTTGTTCCCCCTTTTTTACCTACTATGATTTTACGTATTTCAGTCCACGAACCTGAAAGCTCGGATATTTCTTGCTAACCTACTTTAAAATCGTAACAGGCAGGAGAAGGCTCCCCTGCCTGAAACATAAACATATTTCCGAGCTGTATTGCTATATCAGACAGGCAGTTTATCCATAAACATCAAAGGCAGAATAAACAATGCCGATCCGAAAATACCAACGAAAAAACAAGCTATATTGATAGCGACAGCTCTTTTATCAAATACCTTTTTCAGCATTCTGCTGTATTTAACTTTATATTCATTTCCGATTATATACTTTTTACTGATTTCAGAATTCTCTGCAAGTCTTTTCTTCAGTCCCCCCACAGCACACTGACATTCCCTGCCGTCTATCTTGTAAATAGCAACCGCACTTTTCATGCCATCAGGCACTTCCAGTCTTACCAGCTTTGCCATACACCTCTTTGAAAAGAGCGCAATAAAGCAGTTCACAAGGAACACCACACTCCAAGCTGTCAGGCTTATTGCAATAGCTATAAGTATAAGTACAGGAACTGTAGCCGCAGGGAGATTGAAAACTCCGCAAACGGCACAGAATACTATTAAAACTACAACAGGTTCTAAAGTGCCTATTTTTGCATGCTTTGAGAGAACAAATCCCACTCCGGCGGCAGGTATAGAAAAAACGATAGCCATTTCCAGAAGCGAAATCCAGTTCTGCTTTATATAATCTAATTTATCCATACGCCCCTACCGAAATGAATAAACAGCAATAATTACTTGTTGTTTCTTTTCTTATCCAGCTGAGCTCTTACCTTTATCGGGAGACCGAAGAGATTGATGAAGCCTGCTGCATCAGCCTGATTGTAAACTTCATCCTCATCGAATGTAGCAACTTCCTCATCGTAAAGTGTATATGGTGAAGTTACGCCTGCATTGATGATATTGCCTTTATAGAGCTTAAGCTTAACATCACCTGTAACTCTCTTCTGAGTCTCTGTAACGAAAGCACTCATAGCCTCGCGAAGAGGTGTATACCACTGACCATTATATACGATATCAGCAAACTTGATGCTGAGATACTGCTTGATACGTGCTGTTTCCTTGTCAAGGGTGATAGTCTCGAGAACTTCATGAGCATGATAAAGGATAGCACCGCCAGGAGTTTCATAAACGCCTCTTGACTTCATACCAACAAGACGATTCTCAACAAGGTCTGCAAGACCGATACCGTTTTCACCGCCAAGTTTGTTAAGAGCTGATACCATTTCAACTCCGTTAAGTTCCTTTCCGTCAAGCTTTGTAGGAACGCCCTTCTCGAAGTGAATGGTGATGTATGTAGGCTTATCAGGAGCATCAATAGGTGATACGCCCATTTCAAGGAAGCCCTTCTTCTCATACTGAGGCTCATTTGCAGGATCCTCAAGGTCTAAGCCCTCATGTGAGAGGTGCCAGATGTTCTTGTCCTTTGAATAGTTTGTCTCTCTGTTAATCTTGAGAGGAATATTGTGAGCCTCTGCGTAATCAATCTCCTCGTCACGACTCTTAATATCCCATTCTCTCCACGGAGCAATTATAGCCATTTCCGGAGCAAAAGCTTTAATAGCAAGTTCGAATCTTACCTGATCGTTACCTTTACCAGTACAACCATGGCATATAGCATCAGCGCCCTCTTCAAGCGCAATCTCAGCGATGCGTTTTGCAATTATAGGACGAGCAAAGGAAGTACCGAGCATATATCTGTTCTCATATATAGCTCCTGCCTGAACTGTAGGATAAACGTAGTTCTGAATGAACTCTTCCTTAAGGTCTGCAATTATAAGTTTGGAAGCACCTGTCTTGATAGCCTTTTCCTCAAGTCCGTCAAGCTCTGTGCCCTGTCCTACGTCACCTGAAACAGCAATAACTTCGCAGTTATTATAGTTTTCCTTGAGCCACGGAATGATGATTGATGTGTCAAGTCCGCCAGAGTATGCGAGAACTACCTTTTTGATATCCTTTTTGTTAGCCATTATGATTACCTCCTGAATATTATCGCTGCTTTGAGAGCAGCGCGGATTTGCAATATAACACTATTATACTACATAGTAAAATATTGTCAAGTATTTTTGAATAAATATTCATTATTTTCGGTTTTATTCGCCTTTAGGTGCATATTATTCATTCCGGGTAAAATATCTATTGGTTCTACCTGTTTTTCCCCGTATTAGTCTCGCAGTTAAAAAGCTGTGTTAAATCCTGTTTTGTTTTGTACGAAATCCCGATTTTTATGTGAAAATGGCTTTTTTTCTTGATATTTTCACACTTTACTATTATAATAAAATTACATATGACTCTGCTTACATATAACTCTGCAAATTGCTAAAAAATAACAGGCAGAGCTTTTCTTAACATTATGGAGGTTAACATTATGGCTGAGAAAAACGGTACAAAGATAACTATACTCGGCGCTGGCAACGTCGGCGCTTCTGTAGCTTATACATTCGCTGTTGCAGGAACTTGTTCCGATATCGTTCTTGTTGACATCAACAAGGCAAAAGCAAAGGGTGAAGCTATGGATATCCGTCAGGGCGTATCTTTCGGTGAGAACGTTGAGGTCTTTGATGGCGGATATGAGGACGCTAAGGACTCTGATATCGTAGTAGTTACACTCGGTCTTGCAAGAAAACCCGGTCAGACACGTCTTGACCTTGCCCAAACAAACGTAAATATCATCAAGGAAGTTATGCCTCAAGTGGCTAAATACGCTCCTGATGCTATCTATGTTGTTGTCAGCAATCCTGTTGATATCCTTACATACACTATCCTGAAATGTACTGACCTCAAGCCAAATCAGGTCATTGGTTCAGGTACAGCTCTTGATACTTCAAGACTTCGTTCCATCATAGCTGACCACATAGGTCTAAGCCCTAACAGCATACACGCCTATGTGTTTGGTGAACACGGTGATTCTTCATTCATTCCGTGGTCTATAATGAATATCGCTGGTGTTCCAGTTGATGAATACTGCGCAGATCAGGATCACGCAAATCTCGATGAGGATGAGATTATCAACGAAGTCCGCAGTGCGGGCGCAGAGGTCATCAAAAGAAAGGGTGCTACCTTCTACGCTATTGCAATGAGCGTAAACAAGATATGTGACACTGTCCTCCGTGACTCTAAAAACATCATCACGGTTTCCACTATGATAAACGGCAGATACGGTATCAATGACGTATGTCTTAGTCTCCCATGCGTTATCGGTAGCAACGGTATCGAAAGAGAAGTTTCACCTAAGCTCACAGACGCAGAGATTGAGAAGCTTCAGGCAAGTGCCAAGGCACTGAGAAGCGTTATTGACCAGATTCAATTCTGAGAAAACGCAAATATGCATTTTCGCGGAGGACCGTTCGTTCTCCGCTTTTTTAAAATAAGTACTGAAAGGACACATAAATCATGAATTACGCAGAAGAATCACTTAAAAAGCACTATGAGTGGCAGGGTAAGATTGAAGTTATCTGCCGAACTCCCCTTGTAACAAGAGACGACCTCTCCCTCGCATACACCCCAGGCGTCGCACAGCCATGCCTCGAAATACAGAAAGACGTTGACAAGAGCTATGAGCTCACACGTCGTTCAAACCTCGTTGCTGTAGTCACAGACGGCACGGCAGTTCTGGGACTCGGAGATATAGGCCCTGAGGCTGGAATGCCTGTTATGGAAGGAAAGTGCGCTCTTTTCAAGGCTTTCGGAGATGTTGATGCAATTCCGCTTTGTGTTCGCTCAAAGGAAGTTGACGATATCGTTAATACAGTTCGTTTACTTGCAGGCTCATTCGGCGGTGTTAACCTTGAGGATATTTCAGCTCCCCGTTGCTTTGAAATTGAGAAGAAGCTCAAGGAATGCTGTGATATCCCGATATTTCACGATGATCAGCACGGTACAGCCGTTGTTACTCTTGCTGCTATGCTCAACGCTCTTAAGGTAGTTGGCAAGAAACTTGATGAAATAAGAGTAGTAACCAGTGGTGCAGGCGCTGCAGGTATCGCTATCATTAAGCTCCTCATCTCAATGGGCCTCAAGGACGTTGTTCTCTGCGACAGAAACGGTGCTATCTACAAGGGTCGTCCTGAAGGCATGAATCCCATGAAGGACGAAATGGCTGAGATTACAAATCAGCAGATGAGAAAAGGTAGTCTTGAAGAAGTTATCAAAGGGGCAGATGTATTCATCGGTGTTTCAGCTCCCGGCTGCGTAACTCCGGAAATGGTAAAGAGCATGGCTCATAACCCGATACTCTTCCCAATGGCTAACCCAACTCCTGAAATAATGCCCGATCTTGCTAAGGAAGCTGGAGCTGCTGTTGTTGGTACAGGAAGAAGTGACTTCCCGAACCAGATAAACAACGTTCTCGCATTTCCGGGTATCTTCCGTGGAGCGCTCGATGTTCGCGCAAGCGACATTAACGACGCTATGAAGATTGCTGCTGCAAAAGCGATTGCTTCATTCGTTACAGACGACAAACTTAGTGCTGATTACATTATTCCAAGCGCCTTAGACAAAACAGTAGCACAGGCAGTTGCAAAGGCTGTTGCTCAGGCTGCTAAGGATACAGGCGTTGCACGAATTTAAGCAAACAATTTTTCTTGCAGAAACACATTATATATGATATAATTGAGCCGTGGAGTACTCTTACTTCTGCGGCTCTTTTTAGTTCAGAGTTGGGCTGCACTGCATAACACCAAGATCCGTGAAGAACTAAAAGATAACACTGATCAAGAATCAAACGGCTAAACGATCGGAACACCGAAGGCAACGTTCCCTTCTAAAAACTGAAACCAAATTTAAAGGAATGATAAATATGAGTTTAAACGATATACCGTCATCTGAAAGAGTCCACATCGGCTTCTTCGGACGAAGAAATGCAGGAAAATCCAGCGTTGTCAACGCTGTCACCGGACAGGAGTTGTCTGTAGTATCAGATGTAAAAGGTACTACCACCGACCCTGTCACAAAGGCTATGGAGCTCCTTCCGCTGGGACCAGTAGTAATAATAGACACCCCGGGCTTTGATGATGAAGGAGCTCTCGGAGAGCTTAGAGTACGCAAAACAAAACAGATACTAAACCGCACAGATCTTGCTGTGCTCATTGTTGACGGATCAGTTGGACTTACCGAAACCGAACGTCAGCTCATTAGTATTTTCACAGATAAGGAAATCCCATATCTTATTGTCTACAACAAGTCAGATATCGTCGAAAATAAACGTGTCTGTCATGACAACGAGATAGAAGTCAGCGCCATCACTGGCGAGAACATATATGAGCTCAAGGAACGTATCGCCGCTCTGGCAAAGCTACCATCACAGGATAAGCACATAATCGGCGATCTGCTGAACGCAGGAGATATGACTGTGCTGGTTACGCCTATTGATTCTTCTGCACCAAAAGGACGAATGATTTTGCCTCAGGTGCAGACCTTGCGCGACATTCTCGATGCTGATGCTACGGCACTATTTACTAAAGAGTTTCAGCTTGCCGAAACACTTGAAAAACTAGCTGCACCACCAAAACTGGTCATTACCGACAGTCAGGCTTTCGCAATGGTGAGTAGAATTGTTCCCGAAAGCATTCCTCTCACCTCTTTTTCCATACTCATGGCACGATACAAAGGCTTCCTTGAAACATCAGTAAAAGGCGCATCTGCTATAAAGACATTGAAAGACGGAGATACTGTCCTTATTTCCGAAGGATGTACTCATCACCGTCAGTGCGGCGATATCGGCAGCATAAAGCTCCCTGCTCTGCTGAAGAAGTTCACGGGCAAAAACGTAAATATAGAACTTAGCTCAGGGCGTGAGTTCCCCGATAACTTGTCAAAATACAGTCTGGTAATACACTGTGGCGGCTGTATGCTTGGCGAAAGGGAGATGACCTATCGCCGCAAGTCTTCTGAGGATCAGTCTGTCCCCTTTACAAATTACGGCATAGCCCTGGCACTGATGAACGGAATACTCAACCGCAGTCTCGGTATATTCCCCGACCTTGCAGGAGAGATCAAATGAAAGCACGGATGCCATATATCATCGGCTTTATACTGCTTGTGGCAGTTGAAGTCTGCATAGGTGTCTTCTCTTTCAGCCACTTCATACGTTCTTACGTGGGCGATGTTATTATTGTATGGGTTCTGTACTGCCTTTTCCGCTCATTTGTCCCGAGTAAATTCAGTTCCTATGCAGTGGCATTTGGTATTCTTGCATTTTCATTTGTTGTAGAGTTCTTACAAAAGTTACATATCGCCGATATTCTTGGCATTGAAAACGAGCTGCTCCGTATCATCATAGGTACGAGTTATGCTACCGAGGACTTATGGAGTTACGCTGCAGGAACTGCTGTGACTATACTCGAGATATACATTTTCACAAAACTTCGTAAAGGAAATAATCAATGGCCAACAAACTAACAATAAATTGCATCACAGACGATATCGCCTCATTTCAAGCACAGTATATTAAGTTTCTCGCCCTCAACGCAAATTTACGATACGATATCATCAAAGACGTGATACTCAGCTCTACCAGAGCGATTTTCTTCAATATGACAGGCAGTTTCATGTATGGTGCAAAGGAATCTACATGTATGAAGTTCCTGAAAAACATCTCTGAAAAGTACAGTTCCTTTGCAATAGACTGGTCTGGGAAGATTGAAAATCTGCATGACGGAACATGTTACAGCTTAGATATATCGACCAACAATCAAAAGAAGATGTTTCTCGATAATTATTGCTTCTATGATCACGCTGACTTCACAATAGATCTCCCTGAACTCAATACTGCCTTCAAAGTTGCCGACGACCGATCATACGAGCCGTATTCCTTCTATTTCCTAAGCGATATGAAGCTGAAAATGTTCATAGAACACCACACAAGAGAAGTAGGCATTTTTAACAACATTGGAATTTGAAAACATAAGCATATTTCCGCTCTGTGGCATATAATGAATAAAAGCTGTATAATCTCAGCTCCAAGGGTAATAATAAGAACAATAAATTCATTATATATCGGGAGAAAGCAACATGTCCGTCAGAAGAGGAGAAATATATTACGCCGACCTCAGCCCCGTCGTAGGCTCTGAACAGGGCGGCATCAGACCTGTACTTATAGTTCAGAACGATGTAGGGAACAAACACAGTCCCACAGTCATAGCAGCTGCCATAACCAGTCAGCGTGGCAAGAGCCGTCTGCCTACCCACATAGAAGTGCAGGCAGATCAGTGCGGTCTCGCCAAGGATAGCATAGTGCTTCTTGAGCAGATAAGAACCATAGACAAAAAACGCTTGAAAGATAAAATGGGAGAGCTCGACCTTAATGCAATGGATAAGGTGAATACAGCTCTTTCTATAAGTTTTGGGCTGGGAATATAAAAAGCGGGGAACGTTATTGTCGTTCCCTGTTTTTATGTATATTTCACAACTTATAATTGAGGTGTCAGAGGTGCTTAAAGAGTTGAATTACAATAAAACTACGTTCACGGCATTTCAGACATTCACCAGGAAATCACCTATAATCCCCACATAAGTAGCAACACGAATACAACGGAATATCTCACGTAAATTAACGACTTATAACAGAGCTTACAAAAGGTACTGCAGCACTTAAGCCGAGTGCGATAAGAAGCTCTGCCACTGTAGGAATCGTTGTGCTGAAAACCATCTGCAGCTGAGGAACAAGTATTGCAGCTGCAAGAACAGCTCCCGAAATAAATACTGCTCCCACAAGTTTCATATTTCCGAAAGGATTCATAGTAAAAATAGAACGGCTCTCTGAACGGCACTCAAAAACATGTATCAGCTGAGAAACGACAAGCGTGATAAGCGCAGCAGTTCGGCATGCTTCCGCGGAACTTCCAAGATGCATGACCGTTGTAAAGCTTGCAAGAGTAGAAAGTCCGATGAATATACCGCGAATGACTATCTTCCAAATAAGCCCCCCAGCGAAGAAGCCCTCATCGAAGCGCCTCGGCGGACGGCACATGATATCGCGCTCAGGAGATTCCATACCCAGTGCTATCGCAGGCAAGCCGTCCGTAACAAGATTTATGAGAAGTATCTGCACAGGGAGAAGTACTATAGGCATTCCCATAATTATCCCTAGAAACATTGTAAGAACTTCGCCTATGTTGCATGAGAGCAGATACCGCACAAACTTTCGGATATTTGCGTAAACACACCGTCCCTGTTCTACAGCATTCACAAGAGTGGCAAGATTGTCGTCCATAAGTATTACATCAGCAGCCTGTTTAGTCACATCTGTACCAGTAACTCCCATAGCTACCCCCACATCAGCTTCTTTTACTGCAGGAGCGTCATTAACTCCGTCCCCCGTCATGGTAACTATCTCTCCACGCCGCTTGAAGCTGCGGACAATACGAAGCTTGTGCGCAGGCTCTACACGGGCAAATACGGTATATTTCCCAATATCACGATCGAGTTCCTCATCGGAAAGCCTGTTCAGCTCCTCGCCCGTAATGGCCATACCGCCCTTGAGTAGTCCTGCTTTTCCAGCAACTGCCACAGCGGTATTTTTATGGTCACCAGTTATCATTACAGTCCTGACTGAAGCTGCTGCACAGCGACGTATAGCTGCTTTCGCCTCCTCACGTGGAGGATCGGTCATACCTGCAAAGCCGAGAAACACAAGATTCCCACGGTCAGGTTCAAATTTATCGGAGTTGCACATGGCAAGAGCAAGAACTCTCAACGCCCTCTCAGACATCTCCGCAGCTTTTTCCTCTAACTTTCGTTGAAAAGAAGCTGTCATGACAGATATCTCTCCCCTACTGTTCATGTACTGCGAACACCTTGGCAGAAGAACTTCTTCAGCACCCTTGAAGTATATCCTCTTTTCGTTACAGAAACTGCAATGTACCGCCATGAACCGCGTTTCACTGTCAAACGGGAACTCACCTATAGTGTGCATCTTATCACTCACTGAAGATTTCGTAATTCCAGCCTTTGCTGCCGCAATAAGAAGAGCCGCTTCAGTGGGATCACCTGTAACGTTCCATTCACCTTTGCCTGCAAGGGCACCTCTGTTTCGACTTTTCGGCTTTACCTGAGCGCTTATTTCAGCCGTGGAGCATATCACTCCGCACTGAAGTGCCTCCGTAAGAGTTCTCTCTGTCACGGGATTCACAGCGATATCACCGTATTTGGTAACAGCGCCGCTGATTTTGTAACCCATGCCACTGAAAAAGAACTCTTCATCGGCAGTGACGAGCTCCGTAACGGTCATTTTATTCTCAGTGATAGTTCCGGTCTTATCAGAGCAGATTACCGATGTACAGCCTAAAGTTTCAACGCTATGCAGCTTGTTTACCAGAGCTTTCTGCTTCATCATACGGCTGACTGCCAATGCAAGCGCAATAGTAACCGTTGCCGGAAGTCCCTCCGGAATTGCAGCAATAGCGATAGTTATACCCGTCATGAGCATATCGAAAACATTCTCACCCCGAAGCACTCCCGCCACAAAAACCGCCACGCACACAATAAGACATATAACTGCCACGACCTTGCCCAGTTCTGCAAGCCGCTGTTGCAGTGGAGTCTGCTCCCGTTTGATATCCGTAAGCATTCCTGATATCTTTCCCATCTGCGTATCCATGCCTGTAGCTATGACCTTTCCGCGACATGAGCCCTTTACTGCAGAAGCTCCACAGTAAACGATATTCTCCTTGTTAAGAGAGTTGTCATAATCATCCTCACTCCCTGCCAGCTTTCCTACAGCAACGGACTCTCCCGTAAGCACTGATTCATCTGCAAAAAATCCTGCAGCTTTAAGCACTGCACAGTCTGCAGGTATTCGATCTCCGGCTTCAAGATCTATGATATCTCCCTTCACAAGACGTGAAGCAGCTATTTCACGGAGTTTTCCGTCACGCCAGCACTTTGCAGTAGGCGATGTCATTGAGCGTAGAGCCTCGATAGTATGCTCCGTACGGTATTCCTGTATAAATCCGAGTACAGCATTTAGGAGCACGATAAGTATTATAGTCACAGCATCAGATATTTCCCCGAGAAACACCGAAATAATCGTAGCCCCCAGAAGTATCATCACCATAACATCGCGGAACTGTCCGAGAAATATTCGCAAAGGCCCGGCACGCCTTTCCTCTCCGATAACATTTTCGCCATCTTTCCTGAGTCTTTCCTCTGCTTCCTTTTCAGTAATACCCATATTTTCACCCTTTCACAGACATTTGTCATTACAGAATATGTCCGCAACAGGACATATATGCCTGTGCATGTACGATGGAACATCTGCTGATTATCTAACGTAAAGGTTGCATTTACCCGGTATATGTGCTATAATAGCATTATCGTCGTAAAATGGCGTAACAGAATAAAATATCTTCAAGGAGTGATAATATGCCATACTGCACAAAATGCGGCAGGCAGCTTCAGGAGGGTGAGGTCTGCAGCTGCACAGATGCAAATACACAGCAAAGCGCTCAGTCTCAGAATAACTACGGAAGCACACCGCAGCAGCCATACCAGAACTATCAGAATCAGCCAAATCCACAAGGATTTGCACCTAACGGCTATCCACAGGGCTACCCAAATCAATACTACGGTCAGCCAATGCCGCCCCAAAAGAAAAGCAAAGCATGGATTCTAGCTATAATTATACCTGTCGGCATTGTCATACTGCTGATATTGGGCATATTGGCAGCTATACTTGTTCCTGCAATGCTGGGATATACCAAAAAATCAAAAATGTCGTCGGAAAATAGTTTTGCAAACAGCATGGGAAAGGCTGCAAATACAGCTATCATAGAACTTGAAGAAGAAGGCGAAAAAGTAAAGGGAAAATACATAATCTGCTCCAATAAGAATGATAACGTAGCAGTTCCGTTTGATATCGCAAGATTCAACGAGAAATTCAATAAATACTTAGATAGCGAAAAGTTGGAAAAACACGAATACTTCATATTAGTGATCGATGGAATTGTTCAATATACTGCAGTTTCTGAAGACTGGACAAACAAAAAGAAAATGGTAGGCACTTGTCCTGCGTCAACTTTAGACGGTACAAGAATATACATGACAAACGGAGAAACTTCACTGTCAACGGACACAAAAACTCTCGATTACCTATACTGGGACACATACGACAAAGTGTTCAACAAATAATCACATAAAAATCAAGCCCGAAAACAGTCAAAAACTGTTTTCGGGCTCATTATTTTATCAGAATGTTAGCTCATCAGTGATATCGAGGGTTTTCATCTCAGCTGCAACAAATTTATCTGCAGAAAGTGCGTAGATATAGTCACCTATATACACAGCTCTGTCGAATGCCGGAGTCTGCCAGCCGTAATACATATCCGTTATGACATCCGAGGAGATATCGCCCCTGTGTACAAACTTCCCATCCTCATAGCTGAAAAACTCATACCTTGTCTGATAGATATAGTCCTTTAAATCGTCAGTATAACTATATTTTGTATACGATATCGGTACACCTATAAGGTTCTTTTCAGGAGCGATGAGAAGAGCCTTTCTTTCGTAAACAGCTATTGAGCTGTACCATTCCTCTTCAATCTCGACAATATCATCTCCCAATATTCTATTATCCGAGTAACCCGTCCATGTGTAAACGTCCTCTGCTTTAAGGTTATTTGGATCTGAGTTGTCAAACATCGTCATTCTTACACCAGTTACTCTGCCGGATTCGTCTGCGTCCTGACCGAAGCCTAGAAGGAGCCCATCGTTCCACTGCTGCATATATGTGCTGAAGCCATTTATCTTGAATTCGTCAAGAAGAACGGGCTTTTCAGGATTACTGAGATCAACTGCGTATAGAGGATCTGTGCGGCGAAAAGTAACTACATAAGCCATATCACCGCTGAAACTTGCGGATTTAAGTTCTTCACCCTCGCCAAGGCCGTCAATCTTGCCTACCATGTTCATATCCATATCGAGCACATATACACGTGTGTCCTGCTTGCCTGTCTCGTAGGTGTAATAGCCATTTCTTCTTTCATCTGTATATTCTTCAAGTATCCATTCAAGGTCTGCTTTTTCATCTTCAGTATATGGATGAAAAATCTTGCTCATATATGTATAGGTGGCTGCAACACGAAAATAGCCGCCGTACTCGCTCATAGAGAACTGATCCTTAACATAGCCGTTGATGTTGGTTCCTGCTACAGGAACTATATCTCCGCCACTTATTGAAATACGTGTGATATCAGTAGTGTTCTCCTCTTTAGGAGCTGCCGTGTAGAGATTGTCTGCTGAGCAGTAAAGGCTGCCCGTATAGCCCGCCAGAGTCTTTATATCCTTTTCTGTAGGGGTTCCTGACTTATTGAGATCAAGGCTGCTGATAACAGTATATGAAAGAATATCCGTATGTCCAAAGCCGTCTGCAGGTAGAAGTATATCCTCAGGAGTAATAATATCATAACTCTCCGCAAAGCCGCAGTATGGAATATAGCTTCTCTTATCGCTTGCACCGTCTATATTATCAAACAGCGAAGTTGAATATGTAGAAGTAAGCAGCATATAACCTTCTGGCGATATCCTTACATCATTGTAGTAACCGTCCTGCTTGTATACGTCAATCAGCTTCGGCTCGTCGCCTGTTGTATAGAATGCTACGAATGTATAAGGCACATCATTCTCCAGTTCTCGATAATCAATGCCATAGTAGAAGTTGGAGTTATTGTTATTACCAATGATAGCTATCATATCATTATAGACATACATATCCATTACGGAGACATTATAGCCATTATCATCGATACCAACAGACTCGCTGATATTTATTGTAGAGCTGCCAGTGAACTTTCCATCCTTTGCGTCAGCTGTGCGGAGAACAGGAGTATAGGAATAATCCTCACCCGATTCATGCCCCAGGTAGTAAATATGCTTTCCATCGGTCTTTACGATATCAGCTTCGAGAACATCCTGCTCCTGATAGTGGGTTTCAGAATGCTCCGGATTATCCTCTTTCATTGACTCATCATTATTGTCATTGTCTTCTTGTTCTGATATTACCGGAGTTTCGTGTAACTCCTTTCCTTCACCGCCGATACCGGAAGAAGCACTTGATTCAACCCACTTATCATCTATAGCAGCAGGAGCTGTTACAGATTCTTCATTAGTCGCTTCACCGAACTCCTCTACTGTTTCAGTAACAGCATCATATTTATATCTGGACTTTGCGTATACTTCTTCTTCATCTGCAGCCTTCTTGAACATGACATATATCTGATTGTAGCTTCCAGCGCTACTCATATAGCTTGTAAGCTCCTTAACATCCGCCTTGTTATTTACGTTTTTACCATCAGCAGTTGTCTTTTCAGTCAATTTAGACTTGTTATTCTGAGCAACTACATTTTCTTTACTATATTTATCATTTATCTTTCTGTTGTTCAAGGTATATACAGCAGTACCACTAATAACAGCACAGGCTGCAGCCATAGCAGCAATACGGCTTGCAATTGAAATTCCGCTTCTCTTTTTCTTTGCAACTTCATTATCAAGCATTGTCTTTATATTTTCTGGCCTGAGCTGTTCGGGAACCGGCTCTGACTTCATATGTTCTCTGAGCTTATCGTCGTTGTTCATAAACATTCTCCTTTCACGAGTCATATTTCTGGTGTCAGTTCAAGCCGCAGTTTCTGCTTTATCCTTGCAAGCTTTGATCGAACAGTAGTTGGCTTTATGCCACACAGCGAGGATATCTCGTCGCTTGTATAGCCACCCAGTACGGACATGGAGAGTAACAGTTTTGATTCATCGTCCAGCCTTCCCACAGCTTCTCTGAGTTCCACAGATTCGTAACTGAAGCTGTCGGAAAGCTGAGGCTCTTCCTCGAGGGATTCCGCAGGTTCAAAGTATGTACGCTGCTTGCGCTTTATCTTGGCAGCGAGAATAGTCATTATCCAGCCCCTGAATTTCTCGGGATTGCGCAGCTTCTTTATGCTCCTGAATGCATCAAGGACAGTATCGCTCACGGCGTCCGCCGCATCATGCTGATTTCGCAGACTATAAAGCGCTATATGATAAAGGTCCTCGTAAACTGTTGAGTATAGTCTTGCAAAGGCTTCGGTGTCTCCCTCACCTGCGAGCCTGATATCTTCTGACATATCGTTCATTGGGATCCCTCCTTTGAATCCGGATTCATAAAATATGTGTCCTGCAATTAACGGATCGTTGCATGAGAATCATAAAATAGTCGCATTGCACAAAAAATTATAATTCCAGTTGTTTAGTATGACGGTGTGTTTTGCCTCAACCCACAAAAATACCCTAAAGGTGGAAAAAACGCAGAAAACTTCATTGACAATTCTTAATAAATAATGTATAATTATGATGACTTCTTATAAATTGTCCGACCAAAAACCGATAGATATAAATCAAGGAGTGGGAATTTTGGTAAGAAAAAAGAGAATGATCATAGGCGTTGTTACTGCCGAGGCGAACAGTATTGAACAGCGTCAGATCATCAAGGGAATTGCAAGGTTCGATCAATGCGTAGGAAGCGATACCATTGTTTTTTCCAATAACTATAACCCTAATGTCCGCGAAAAGGAGCTTTTCTGCGAAAACAAGATCTACGACCTTATACTTTCCAACGAGCTCGACGGACTTATCGTTATTTCCGAATCGTTTGTAAATGAGGATCTAAAAAAATTAATAGCTGACCAGCTTTCACGCAAGAACGTTCCAATAGTTATCGTGGGAACTCACGTGAAGGAGCTTGACTTTCCTCAGTGTACCTTTATTAATACTAGCGATGAAAACGATATTGAGGACCTAACCGATCATCTCGTTGAAAAACACGGTTTCAAGGAAATTGACATACTAACCGGTTACGATTTTATCGAGGCCTCAAACCTCCGTGTAAACGGCTACAGAAAATCCCTTGAAAAGCACGGTATCGAGTACGACGAGAGCCGTGTACACTTTGGAAATTACTGGATGAACTCCGGTGCAGAGCTTGCAGAACGCTATCACAGTGGAGAACTTGTTCTCCCTCAGGCGATAGTCTGCGCCAATGACTATATGGCTTACGGACTTATTGACAAGTTCGATGAACTTGGAATAAAGGTCCCTGAAGACGTTACCGTTGTGGGCTATGAATTTGTTGGAGACAGATTCATGCATACGCCTCTTCTTACAACCTATAAGAGGAACCGTGAAACTATCGGCGAGGACGCTGCAAATATGGTCTACAGCCGCATAAAGAACAGAGAGTTCCTGTTTTCTCCTCCTCAGGGAGAGATAATCTGCGGAACTAGCTGTACCTGTGGAGTTGACCGCAAGCTTTATACCGAGGAGCTAAAAAACGCACGTGCCAAAAAGGATTACGACAACTGGAATCTTTTCAATCCTCTTGATCAGAAGCTCACCGAATGCCGTACCCTTAACGAATTTACAGATATATGCGGAACCTTCCACTGGCAGGTACGCGGCATACAAAGCTTTTATCTGTGCCTTTACAAGAACTGGTATGACTCCGATGCAGAGCTGAATGACATCCTTTCCTGTCAATGCATGGTTAACTGGGAGGACAAAACTCCGTTTGATATGCAGAAATACAATTTTTCTGCGCTTCTGACAAGAAATTACGAACCTGCAATATACTATTTCAATCCTCTTTTCTTCAATGACAGGATTTTCGGTTATCTCGTGCTGAAATATCATGATCCTGACACCTATGATGATATCTACAGGAACTGGTTGAAGTCTGTATCGAACGGTCTCGAGTTCCTGCGTATGAAAAATGATATACAGTATCTTACACAGTGCCAGAATCTCTCAGATCTCCGCGATACACTCACGGGAATGTACAACGAAACAGGCATGAGAAAGGCATATCATACACTTGACATCACGAATCAGGACTTCACACTAGTTATGATGAGAATAGGCATTTCAAACGCAGGATTTTACGAACTCAACGGCAAGATACCTGCAATTATGGATGCAGCAGAAGCTGTCAAGCAATTCTGCGGAAGCAGCGATATTTGCGGAAGAGTAAACGATAATACCTTCGCCTGCATAATACAGGGCGATGCTGATGTTTCTCTCCTTGAAAACAGGCTGAACTCCATAATATTGCAGCATAATGTTTACCTGGAACAGTATGGTCTTGATTCATTTGTTCTTGCTGCTAAGAGATGTACGGAAAAATCCTATACTCGCATGATAGGGGCATGTGTAGAGATACTTGCACAGCGTCAGTGCGAGCAGATGGAAATGCGTATGAGACCTCACTATGAGGATATGCTCAGTATCAGAAGTTACATCTATAGCAATCCTCAAGACAGCTTTGAGTCTGAAAAGCTTCAGAAGCTCTATCCTTACAGCGCAGGACATCTCCGCGAAGTATACAAGAAATGCTTCGGTGTCAGCATACATAAGGATTGCATAAACGCCCGAATGGCAAAGGCAACCTACTGCCTTATGGTAACCCCTCTAAGTATGACGGAAATAGCCGAACAATGCGGTTATGTTGACAGCAAGTACTTCCTTCGTCAGTTCCTCGCAACGGTAGGCGTTACTCCTAATCAGTACCGAAATATGGCAAAATAAGCCATACATACATAAATAACCAAACAAGCCCTAAAGCTGTTTCATCAATTGACTGAAATGACGCTTTCGGGCTTGTTTTTTATCAACTTTGTTCTTCTTTGCTGAACGCTTTGATTTTATCGAGGAAATCAAACCTTTCATCTTCGGTCAATGAAAACAGCGGATTGATTTTAAGCTCCGCGTCGCCGTAAAGTATCTGTACCATGTTTCCATCAAGCATACTGTATATCAATGTGGCATGCCCCTCGAACAGTGAGGTTATTGTATACATTTCTTTATCATGAAGAACAAAGGGCTTGCTGCCACGGATATGCGAAAGCTTTTCCGTTATTCTTTCACACAATATTCCAACATTTTCTGCGCCCAGCTTTACAGTTCCTGAAGCGTTCCTAAAATAAACTTCGCACCAGTTGAGCTTGTTGACCACTTCGAGAATAAGTGTGCCGCCGTTTGTGTTTATTTCGAGTTTTCTTGAGTTATCCATACAACACCTGCCTTTTTTCATATATAACAATTGCATCTCCATCGTCGCAATATGCCGCGAGCCATTCATACTTTGGAGAAACAATATAGAAATCATTGAGATTATTATCTGTCTCTCCAAGCACCTTCATGATCTCATCAATAAAGCCCTCATATACCCACCCCTGAGAAAGTATCAGAAATACTTTCCCATCAGTTTTTTCGATAACGTATTCACGAGTCTTACAAATCATATCCGCCCAGTAGCCGGATATAACTAGCTTCTCCCATTTTTTTCGAAACCTGAGGAAGCAGTAATCAAGGCATATGGTGTCATTTTTCACATCCTTTTTAAAGTCCGTAAACGTATAGAGGAAGCGCGTTATTACCTTCGAATATCCCATTTTTGAATATTCGTAAAATCGCGTTCTGTCAATTTCACAGGATTTAATGATGTTTTCTATCTGCAAACGCATAT
This sequence comes from Ruminococcus flavefaciens, assembly GCA_002310115.1. Classification (GTDB taxonomy): domain Bacteria; phylum Bacillota; class Clostridia; order Oscillospirales; family Ruminococcaceae; genus Ruminococcus; species Ruminococcus flavefaciens_K. The sequence continues at coordinate 6,131 of DBYI01000063.1, read as the reverse complement.
TATTTCTTTCAGATTCTTCTGAGTTTATTATACTGGTAACTTTCATAATTATCACTCATATTCGTAACACTAAAGGCGAAGTTGTCCAATGTTTTCTGGGCTTATCATAGTAACATTATAAATCCCCAACGCTCATTTGTCAACAAAAAAGCCGCACTCTTATGCATATCTGCACGATTTACTCACATAATATCTCCGAAACGGAGGTTTTTTCATGGCTGAACGTATTGCAAGAGGAGTTTTTCGCACGGAAACTCCTGTACTAGTGGAAAGCTATGCCGCGGTAGTCGGTGAAAAAGAAGGACAGGGGCCTCTCGGAAACTGTTTCGACGAAATTATAAGCGACAGTCACTTCGGTGAGGAAACATGGGAACAGGCTGAGACCCGTTTTCAACTTGAAGCTGTGGGGCTTGCCCTCGGAAAGGCGCGACTTTGCAAGGACGATATTGATATCATCTGTGCAGGCGACCTCATAAACCAATGTATCGGCTCAGCTTACAGTGCCAGAGAGCTTGCGATGCCATTTTTGGGCCTTTATGGAGCCTGCTCGACTATGGCAGAGGGCCTTCTCATCGCTTCGCTCCTTACGGACAGCGGAGCTGCTAAACGCACTGCAACCGTTACTTCATCTCACTTCTCAACAGCAGAAAGGCAATTCCGCTTTCCTCTGTCATATGGTGGCCAAAGAACTCCCACAGCTCAGTGGACTTGCACTGCCTCTGGTGCTGTAATACTCTCACGGAAAAAAGGAAGTATCCACATTATCGGCGGCTGCATAGGCAAAATAACTGACCTGCACATCACGGACATCAACAACATGGGAAGCGCTATGGCCCCTGCGGCTGCGGATACCATCATGCGTTACCTCTCCGCGACAGGAACTTCTCCTGAAAACTACGATCTTATTGTAACGGGTGACCTGGGTACAGTAGGAAGTCAACTCCTCATTGACTTTATGCTTAAGCATGGTTTTGACATCACTCGTCAGCACCGAGACTGTGGAGCTATGATATTCGATGCCAAGGCACAGGACACTCACTGTGGAGGTTCGGGATGCGGCTGCGGTGCAAGTGTGCTTTGTGGACATTTTCTCCCAATGCTTGAACAAGAAAAGGTACATGATATACTGTTTGCTGCTACTGGAGCTCTCATGTCGCCAATATCGCTCCAGCAGGGAGAAAGCATTCCTTCTATATCACACCTTGTACACCTCAGAAAGGACTGAATCATGCTCACAGATATATTAAAAGCATTCATCGCCGGAGGAGCTTTATGTGCAGTTGGACAGCTCCTTATCGATTTTACGAAGCTCACTCCCGCAAGAATACTAACAGGGTTCGTAGTAGCAGGTGTTTTCCTCTCGGCTATCGGACTATACAAGCCCTTTGCGGAATTTGCAGGCGCAGGAGCAACTGTGCCGCTTACAGGCTTCGGTCATATCCTTGCAGAGGGAATAAGAAAAGCCATCATAAACGATGGCTTCCTCGGGATATTCACGGGCGGACTTTCCGCTGCAGCAGGCGGTGTTGCTGCGGCTCTGCTCTTTGGTCTTGCCGCTTCGCTTATATTCAAGCAAAAGGACAAGAAATGAACAATTAGCTGTAATGGCAAGTTCCTCTTCTCCGAAAGAAGAGGTTATTGCAGACGGGCGCTCAGAAAGCGCCCGTAAATCAGAACTCAGTATTTCGGCTTATACAGCCGCTTTGTATCCATGTCATAAACATACTGCGGTTGCTCATCAGTATCGTTAATACTCCAATTGAACATTCTGCAAAAAAGCTCCGTAAAATTATCGCTTTCTCTGTCGTATAAAGCCTCTGTTTCTTCCAATTGCCTCTTTAATTCCAAAATGTTCCCTGTTTTTCCAATAAGCAGCGTATCACGCTTATAGGATTCTAGTTCCAGTATCATTAATATCATTATTCCTTAATGTATTCTTTTGCTGCTGTATCAACCAATTCGAGCTGCTCGCCTTTCGTAGGCCAAACTGCAATACGCTCAACTTCTGACATAATAGCAGCATTCTCGGAAAAGCTCTTATTCTTTTTCAACAAATACTTAATGACGTTGAACTTCCATATCTCATCTTGCTGTTCGGGTTTCAAAATATCAAGTATATATGGCTCGTTCACTTTACAATGGACAGAAAGCACCTCCGCTATATCCTCTGCAATGGGCCAGTTCATATCCTGTATCCATACAAGAAGCTCAGGAATTATAGATTCTATTTCGATATCGGAGAGTTTTTTCAGTTCTGATACCACGGAAATATCGTATTTATCTTTTGGAATAAGATCTTTTGTACCCATTTAAATGCTCCTGTTACTCAATTGATAAAGTAATCGTTTGAAAGAATTGTAAACAGCGAATATACCCCACTATCAAATTTAAGATAATTATTACTTGGGCAAAGTAAGAAGCTCAAAGTTTGATCTTCAGTCTCAATGTTTATTTCCCTGAAATTTGAGATTACAGACATGTTTTCCATTATTGTTTTTTCCTCATCAGTATGCGGATAATGCAAAGACAAAAGGTCGTTATAGAGACTTTCCTTTTGTGCTTCATTGGCATTGAAAGACCTTCCGTCAACGGTCACGCTTAGGATATCCTTTCCCGAACTGATAGAAAAGACGTTATTCAGCAACCATTGCATATTTATACTACTATTATCTTCAATAAAATAATTCGTAAAGTCAAACTTTTCAACTACTTTGCCTTTTTTACGTATGAGAGTTTTTATATTGTCGGACCCCTTAAGCTTGTACCATTCGATATCTTCATCTCTGAACTCCGTAATCTTTTCACCCTTTTTAAACCTCAACATAAAGTGCTTAAAGATGAAATTTCCTCTTTTTCATAATAAAGCTTAAGTCCTTCGTACCGTATCATTGTCCCACGTTTAGGAAGAGTATGCGCTGATGAGAAATAAAATATTCCAAATACAACAAATAAGCATACTGCAATTGATGCAAATATAAGAATTACTATCTTTTTACCTTTTCTTATAGCGAGTCCGTTGTTATTTTCATTACTACTACGATTTTTCATATATATTGCGTCCATTTCTTATTTTTATATAACTTAAAACAAGACAAGTTCCTGTATACCTCAAGGATATTGTTTTCAATTCCCAGATGTCAGATATCCTTTATGTAAATCAATATTTCATCAGAAATACATGCTCTTCCAGATATTCGTTCAAACTTGTCAGCAACATTATCAAACACAAATATACTATATTGTCCATTGTCAGAATTTAATGACGTTTTCGTTGTTTTCAAAACTTTGACAATATTTCAATACTATTATAATTCATATGCCAATATTCTGTCAATAAAGAATTATACAAAAAGCTGTGATCAACACTATTCTATGCAATATCAATACGCATGCTATATCTTATGTAAGGAGCGAATGATAGACAAAACCAAAAATGATGATCTTTAGCCGCCTTTACTTTAATATAGAACATTTTACTTTGGTTTGTTTTTGCCTCTCACCAACTTTTATCGCGCTGTATTTTTTCAACAACTTAAACTTCTATATCAGACAACTAATTGTGCGTGTCTCCAAATTTCATCTTTTAAAGTTCTGCTGCACTTGACTTTTCAGAGGTTTTGTAATATAATAATTTAGTCGCAGGTGACGCCTGCTACCGTTTATGGCGGCATAGCTCAGTTGGCTAGAGTACTCGGTTCATACCCGATTGGTCGTTGGTTCAAATCCTACTGCCGCTACCATATATGGCCCGTTGGTCAAGAGGTTAAGACATCGCCCTTTCACGGCGGAATCATGGGTTCAATTCCCGTACGGGTCACTTCTGTAAGAGCTCGGAAACAGCGAAATATCGTGGTTTCCGAGTTCCTTTTTTCTGCCCATTTTGGGGCTTGTCCGCTATTTGTCCGCTACTGCTCATTTTGGTAGCGGACTATTTGTTTTATCTTGTTGTATCCTGTGGAAGAAAACTGAACGCTCCGTCCATAGCCTGAGCCACTTTTGCCTGTGCAGTCTGGAACATTTGAGAATAAATGTTCAGCGTAGTTCCTGAATTGCAATGTCCTAATGCTCCCGATACCGTTACCACATCAAGTCCCGATGAAATTAGAGCAGAAGCTGCGAAGTGTCGGAAGCTGTGAATACCGTAGAAAGGCATATCGTTCTTCTCGCAGAACTCTTTCAACCAACCGTAAGGAGTCTGATTATTCATCGGTTCACCGTTCCATTTAACAAATAAGCGGTCAGTTTCTACCCATTTGTCACCCAAGCGGATAGCTTCCTCCTCCTGTTCGGCTTTCAGCTCTTTAAGGATACCCATGATATATGGACTGATCTTCAGCACACGCTTTGAGCGCTTAGTCTTTGTGGTGTCGGTATATATGCCACGCTCTGCTGTATAATTGGACGTCCTCTTGACACTGATAATGTCATTATCAAAGTCAATATCCTTCCACTCCAAGCCAAGCATTTCGCTTCTGCGGAAACCGCTATACGCTATAAGAAAGAAAAATGCGCGATATTTCGTAGCTTCTCCATTTATAGCTGTCAGTAGCTTTGCTATCTCTTCCTGAGAATAGATAGGCTTCTCCTTGATCTCTCCTTTTGGAATAACAACCTTTCTGCATGGATTTTCTGATACTATGTCCATTCTTACCGCATAGCTGAATACATCCGAGATAAGGCTGAGATTATGACGAATTGTCTTTGGAGCAAGTGCTTTACCAGTTTTTTCGCTTGCGCCCTCTTTAGCGAGAGAGTTTACAAAGCCCTGTAACTGCCTTGCAGTTATCTTATCGATACGAAGATGACCAATAGCAGGATAAACACGGTGCTTGAGCTGCAGCATTCTCTCATAAGTCGTACTTCTGAGAGTATTCTTTGCGTAGCTTTCGAACCATTCCTCTGCAAGTTCCTGAAACTTTACCGCCGATGCTTTATAACCGTGATTGCAGGCTTCTTCAAACATTACAGCCTGACGATTCAGTTCCTTTTCAATCTGCCTTTTACTCATGCCCTCATCGGGAATCCATGTAAATGATTGTTCCTTGTGATTACCGTTAATATCATAGCCACAGCTTACTCTTATAAGATAACTGTTGCCACGCTTTTTTATAGTTGCCATAAACTACCTCCTGAAATTTATGACATACCCTTGTACATCTATAATCATAGCGTACAACAAGGCGTATGTCAAGTGATTTAATCTGTTTTTTGAAAAATACATTTGTTATTAGCCTTTTACTCTAACTCTTTAACTCTTGTTTTACCCAATTTAAAGCACTCAAAATCGTCTGATAAGCCACGGGCAGTTATGAATGTCCTTGCCTTTTTCAGGTCATTAGTGAGCTGTTCCTCTCGATTGAGACATTTGATTTTGGTTCTGATGCTTTCTCTGTCCTTTCTGTAATCTGAATATTCCGATGAAAGTGCATCAAACTGCTGTTTCATGATTTCAAGCTCCTGAACGGCAGTATCTCGCTCATTTCTGAGCTTACTGATGTTCTTCTCCATAGCCACATATTTCTTGGCTGTATCACTGAGCCTGTCATAGTCTGCCTTGGAGAGCGTAACTTTCTTTCCGAATACGGATTCTCTGGCTTCGATATTCTCGATCTCACCGATACTTACTTTCTTCTTTGAAAGTTTTTCAAACTCAGCTGCTGTCTCGTCACATTCAGCTGTCAGCTTCTCTATCTCAGCATTCAGAGTATTGATCCTGTCCTGATGCTCACCGTATTCCTGAACAGTATAGCTGTAGCCTCTTGACTTCTTCGGTGCTGATATCTCGATACCATGAGCAGTACAGATGTCATGAAGTACATCCCACTCACTAAGCCTCCAGCGATTGATAGCATTTGCTCCTGTACCATGTCCCATTTCTTCGAGAGCTTTAGCCATAGCATTTCTGGTATCAAGCCCTCTGCTGAAATGTCCGACTGGGATATAGTCTATATGCAGATGAGGTGTAGCTTCATCAAGATGCATCACTGCATTAAATACATGAAGGTTCGGATTCCTTTCCTGAAAACCTTCCATGTATTCACGCAGACATTCTTTTGCTGTTTCAGCATCCGCTGAATCAACTCCCGTATCGTCCCTGGTTCCAACCTGAACCAGATCCTCATAGAAGCTCT
>DBYI01000008.1:235-22074 GCA_002310115.1 Ruminococcus flavefaciens | reverse complement strand
GTACTTCTGCCGCTGCCGTGCTTTAACAGAAGCCCCTGCTCAACAAGCTGCTTGATAGAATTCTCAACCGAAGCCTTGCTGATTGTCGGGCAAAGTTCCATGACTTCACTCTTGGTAAATTTACCGATCTTATTATATACAGCACGACGTACCATTTCTATTGCCGGCAGCTTTTCATCGACCAATGCAACACGTTCCTCAAAATCACGATATGCAGCAACCGCCATGGTAACGCAACCTCATCTTCAAATCATAAAAACTTCTTTACGAGTACCCGCCTTTATGGGCGGAATTTCATTTTATGATATGTGATTGCTTCTATTGTATCTTGCAGCCGCCCCATTCAACGACCGTAAAGCCCTTTCTTTCAAATGTCTCAAGCTGCTGTGGCTCTATATCAATTGCCTTCTCCAACGGAACATACGTCATGAATACACGGAGCACACTGTCGGGTGTAGGTGTGATGTTCAGTTTGGCAGAATCAGTATAGGCATCGCTCTGGAAAGAAATTAGATTGTATTTGTTATGCTCCAATAGCGGCAGCCAGTATACGATGAACTCATTCATTTCGTCTTCGTTCAATCCCATATACGTGAGCTTTTCCTTGAGAAAACTCTCTGTATCACTGCCGGCAACACAGAAACCTCTGGAGAAATCATATCTTGTACGGCAGTTTACTGCATCCCAGAACAGATATCTGTGATGTGTACCGTCTGCCTTGTTAAGTAGTGAACCGTCGGGGTATGCTGTTACGTTCCAGCCGTTATTATACTTGGGATAGGTTGTTGATAGCTCTGCTTCTGTCAGCTCAAGCTCAATATGAACATCGGTTTCCTGCTCCGGATACAGGTATATTACAGGCTTTCTTGCAACTTGTTCAAAATAGATAGACGTAGTTTTGCCGTCATCTTTAAATACTTTTATCCAGCCGTATTGACCGTTATATTCTGTAAACAGCCATTCGTTGTTATTGTTCTGAGCACCCTTTTCGATCAGGCGCGTATCCGCAGGAATGCATGCAATGGTGCTATATCTCTCATCCGGACCTTGATAAAGCTTAAGACCGTCTTCCAGAACAAAGAATGGAACACCGTACTCGAAACTCTCATCAGGATTGACATAATAGGAATACTTATCCTTCAGATCTCTGAGTTTTGTTGTGATACCCGGCGTTCTGTCTGAAACTGTCTTTATCTTAGAACCGTCTGAATAGGTGAGTTCAAGTCTGAACTCGCATTCACTCCATTCAGGTCCGTCGGGATTATTCATGTTTTGCATCATACTGTCATAGTCCTGAGCCATTATCTCACGATATTCCTGCTCTGATATCTGAATAACAATAGACTGAGGCTCATGAGCATATGTCAGATCCTGATAAGACAGAAAATAGTTTTCGCCTTCACAGTATACTTTATATATGATCATTGCACCTGCGACACCGCCAGATTCTGTGACACTGACCTCGACAGGCAGATCTATTGATTTAAGAAGTGCTTTTCTCATAAGAACAAGATCAAAGACTGTTAGTTTGTTATCCAGATCAAAGTCAGCTTCTGCCCAGTCGTAAAGCTCCTTATCATATGCATTGAGCAGCCATTTCTGTAATGCTACAAGATCAGCAATATTGAATTTGCTGTCACCGTTTATATTTCCTGAAACATTTATCCTGGTTCTTATCACAAGCTCCATTGATCCGTTGTCATACAGAGTAACTTCAGGCTGATCGTCGCACAGGAATTCAAAGATATCTGCGGATCTATACAGATTTGCAAGATCTGTCTGATAGACCTGAGGATTGGAGTCTGCAGAATATACAGGGCCGGTGTACATCCAACCGTCCGGAGACATATTTGACCTGAATCTTATATCCGTGCCGAATCCAAGATTATGGTTCTTCACCAGCTCACTCGGGATAAGCTCTCCTGTATCCTTGTCATAAAACGTTATCCTTGTTTCTCCCTTTTCAAGGTCGGTCAGATCAGCAGACTTTTCCTCGATGAGTACCCTTTTAGACGTTTTTTTCAGCCTGAACACAACGTCAGCTGTATTGTTGTCATATTTCTTTACGGTAATATGATCTTCAGGTACAATAGTTCCGTTATAATAACCCGCAGATTTTTCTTCTGTCTCCGGCAAGGAGTAACTTTCCGGTATATCAAGCAAGCCGAAGGAGAAATTGTAACCATTAAAGAAGTTGCCTAAACCTACAACGGCAGGGTTATTTCTGAATCCGACGGGCTGCATATTGCATTTTATCTCACCATCGGACGTACTTTGACGAATATCCGTCCATATTCTCGGCATTGCACCCTCAGGGAGAGTAAGCGGCTCACCTGTGTCATAATCAACAAGGGTTACTCTCATATCTCCCGAAAGCAGTATAGTCTGTGCATTATCAAGCACAGCACAGTCCGCAGTCAGTGTATATGATGTTGGCTCATCCGGATCTGGCCTTACACTGGAAGTGCGTGTCCATGAAATTTTTTCGTTTCCGTCTTTCACAGCCTGATAGACATAAATCTGATCGATGGAGCCATCGCAATATAAATCACGTACCTGCATAGTGCAATCAGATGACAGCAGAGGCTTTATGTTCTCATACTTGTTTTTGCTGTCAAGCTCCCATCTGTCACCAAACTGTTCAATTCTCCTAAGGCAGAATACAACATAATTATCCTTAACAGAAACATCACCGTTTTTCTTAGTATACTCATCATACTCCGTCATACTGTCAGGAAGCCAGCTGAAGATATCGGTTTCGGTGATACTGAGGTTCTTGCCGATTGTAAAGCTATATTCGGCAATTGCTGGCGGTTCCCAATCGTCAGGTGTTTCTTTGACCTGTACATGAGGATCAACTATTGTCAAATCAATATCGCCTTGTTTCTGCGGCTGATAGACAAACACATCAAAGCAGGTCTCGGTCAGCTCATGAGTGTATATCTCATGTTTAAGTTCGAGTCCCATTCCTACAGTTGGTTTCAGTTCATATCCGTATGTATCTGCACTGCGGCCCTTTCTCGCACGATCAGGATATACTAAACAGATCAGACCATTGTCAATATGCGTAGCTCCATAGGAATTACGGAACTCTACAGCGGAATCAAAATCAGACGGTATCCAGTCCGGGAGTTTAGCAATAGCGCCTGTGTCCTCTGCATACGAAATAGGTACAGAGGCATTAAACGTAAGCGGAGTGATTGCCGTTGCAGCTGCTATAACAGCAGCGGTCAGTCTTGTGAGCTTCATATCATTCACCTGCCATTCTTCAGATTTGCAGCATTTAACTGCCTGATTCCATTATACAGCGATATCTCGCAAAATGCAAGAGATAATCGTATTTCTATGTTTCTTAGTGTCTGTAATCATAATCGATCCCGTAAATAGGATATCGGTATTCCCTTGAAAAGCTCACATCATAGGAATAATTTGCACTGTCAGAACTGCCGTGCATACTCTCAAGGCTGAGCACCCTGCCAAGCGGAAGAATCTCAAATGATGTCTCACCGTACTGGCATTTCTTTACTCTTATGCCATCATCTGTAATCTTTACGACTTCAATAATATAATTGAGATCATCGGAATCATTCTTCACCCATTTCCCTTCCTGCTTCTCAGTGAACTTGTCGCCCTCGGAAATGCTGAAGTCCATATACTCATCATCTTTTTCGATCCAGTTTCCTGCATAGCCGTAACCATTGTAATGAACGACAACATTCATTTTATAATCATAGGAACGGGGATTTGTCAGATTACCGTTATCGAAGCTGATAAGCTGCTTTCTCAGCATACAAAGATCGAATACATCTATCCTGCCGTCCCTGCAAAGATCCGCCCTTGTCCAGTCGGGCATGGACACATCGTCAGAGCCCTTCAGCCATTTCTGCAAGGTCAGCAGATCCGCGATGCCGAATACATTATCTCCGTTTACATCGCCGAGGCACTTCCACTCCACCTTTTCACCATGGTATTTGCTCTTCGGAACCGTTGCCTGTAAGATACACAGGTAATCAGTGTTGCATATGCCGTAATCGGGAGAGCGTTCAATGTAGTATACGGAGATATTTCCGTCAGAGATCTCCATGTTCCTGATGCTTACACCGCTGCCGCCAGTGGAGTCAACTTCCCAGTCAAGGAACAGCACGTTGCCTTTGAAGAACTCGTCGCCGTACTTGGACATAACCTTCCTCTGCAGGCTCTCATTTGTAAACCAGGAGGACATTATCTCCTGGAGCTCCTCTTCCGATGTCACCACCGCAGGTCCGCTCTCTGTCATTTTTTCATAGTTGATGCCACGAACCGTTGTGGCTATCTTGTCCATAAAGGTAGTACCGCTACCGTTTTTTTGTACGTTAAAGACTATATCCGCGGTATTATAGGGATATTCATCAATGATAGCCTCGTTCCATGTATAAAGCTCATAGCCCTCGGGCAGATACTTTTCATCGATGTAAAGATCATGAACGGTCTTGCCTGTGCGCTCCGTATCCCAGTAATAGGGATTAGAGCCCTCGCAGTACTTGACAGTGCCGCCGAACAGGCTGAGTACATCGTCATTGGGTATCTCTATGGTCTTGCCCGTATCTATATCCACTACTTTTATACGTACAAGATCGCTTTCCAGAATCTCATTGTCGTTCCAGACAACATAGGAACCGTCATACTGTTCCTTAGGTATCTCTACCCTGAGGATATCAAAATCCGAGGTCCTCATGAGCACTCCGCTTATCACAGAGGTATAGTCGATTTCCAGATAACCGTCCTTTTTTACCACGTCCCTCAGACCATGCTTGAACACTCGTCCCCTGTAGGGGTCAAGGTAGGTATTCAGCATCAGCACATAATTCTCGAAGAACAGCTCCGAATACTGCTCCGTGAACTTCTTTGCTTCGCTCTCATTCAAATATCTCGAAAGGAACTTGTCAAGTTCCTCCTTTGAGGTTATGACCGCCGAATCCGAGCCGTAATACTTATCGTAGATCTCATTTGCGGAATACTTCAGTTCTCCCGAATAAATGCTGTAGGACGAAAATGTCAGCCTTGCGTCGCTCAGATACGAATCGCTCAGGGTTAACTTATTGCCGTTATCCGCAACGGTACAGTCGGCAACAATAGCCTTTTCAACAAGGGGAACGCCTGCGTCAGCGCCTCTTGCGAAATCCCATCTGATAATGCCTTTTCCGCTGTTCAGAGCCCTGTAAACAGCAACAAAGCGTTGTGTGCCTCCGTCCAGTACCTTTGCTGTTTCCACGGAACATGATGACCGGAACAGTTCCCTGAACATATCCTCATCCACAGCTGAGGTCCAGCTGTATGCCGTACCGATAGCTTTGTCTATACAGAACAGAACGAGATCATCCTTTGCGGATACAGCTCCGTTCTTCTCCTTATATGCCTCGTACTCGGCAGCACAGTCGGGAAGCCAGCCGTAGATATCTGTCTCGGTGATCTCCTTATCCTCGTCTACTGCAAAGGAATAGAAAGCAGAAGCGTTAACGCCTCCCAGATCGATCCCCGCCTTTTGAGCAAGGGCATTGTTCTCCATAACAGGGTCGTATCCGTCCTCAGGCATTATGCATATCTGTATCCACTTGTCGGTCAGTGCCACAGCAAACTCACCCTGCTTCTCTGGAGCATAGTATACTGCCACCTCATAGCAGCTGCCTGTCTCCGAGCTTTCCGAGCAGTAAGTTTCACGTTTGAGTTCTTTCATCATGCCTTCCGTTGTCCTGATCTCATAACGTGACGCTCCCTGCTGTTCATCATCTGACGTTCCTGCCATACTCTCCTTGAACACAACACATACAAGGCCGTCCTTTACAAGAGTAGCACCGTATGTATTCCTGAATCCAAGAGCACTTTCAAAGCTGTCGGGGATCCAATCCGGGAGTTTAGCAATAGCGCCTGTGTCCTCTGCATACGAAATAGGTACAGAGGCATTAAACGTAAGCGGCATGATTGCTGTTGCAGCTGCTATAACAGCAGCGGTCAGTCTTGTGAGCTTCATATCATTCACCTGCCATTCTTCAGATTTGCAGCATTTTACTGCCTGATTTCATTATACAACGATATCTCGCCGAATGCAAGAGATAATTGTACTATAGTCTATATAGGATTTAACATATGAGACTGGCAAAATGTGCGGCTGAAATCGTAAACTTTTTGTGAACACAAAAATCATGATTCATTCATTGAGTATCGCAAAAGCTGATTATATACATTTCTTGTGTTTTACAATCAAAATGTGTACGTCGGAGCATAGGCTCCGAGTCATTCTTTTTGTCGCATTTTCTTGAAAATTTAACAATTGCATGGTATAATGGAAATACGTATTATTCTGATAAAAAGGGTATAGAACATGGCAAACGAAAGATTTACAGTGGTCGGAACAAATATTGCTGAAAAGGCGTCTATGATATGGAACGTGGCTGATATGCTGCGTGGACCATTCAAGCCGCATGAATACGGACTGGTTATACTTCCTATGACAGTGGTGAAGCGTTTTCACGACTGTTTGCTCCCTACACATGATGCAGTGCTGAAGGAGTACGAAAGCAAGAAGAACTTCGCAGTTATCGACGGCTTCCTCACCAAGGCTTCAGGTTACCAGTTCTACAACACCAGCAAATACACATTTGATCTGCTGTGCGCTGATCCTGACAACATTGAGGCTAACTTCCGTGACTACCTCGCAGGATTCTCCGCAAATATACAGGACGTACTTGCCAAGTTCGATTTTGATGCTATAATCCGCCGTATGGTGGATAGCAATACCCTTTATCTTGTTATAAAAGAATTCAACTCCCAGAAGGGCTATCTCGGTCCTGACAAGATAAGTGCAGTTGACTGCGGCTATATGTTCGAGGACCTCGTAAAGCGTTTCTCTGAGTCCTTCGGCGAAGAGGCAGGAGCTCACTTTACCAGCCGTGACATTATCTACCTCATGACCGATATACTACTGTCTGAAGCTGATTTCTCACGCAATGGCACTGTTACCGTATACGACATGGCTATGGGTACATCTCAGATGCTCAGCTGCATGGAGGAGCGTATCCACGACCTTAACTCCGAAATGAACGTTACCTGCTTCGGACAGGAGTTCAACCCCTCCACATTTGCTATCGCCAAGGCTGATATGATGATACGCGGCGGCGATCCCAACAATATGCGTTACGGAGATACTCTATCCGAGGATCAGTTCAGCGGCTATCAGTTCCAGTATATCATCTCAATTATCTGGATGATAAATCGCTATGTACTCTACGTTTTCATCGTTGCTCTTGCCATCGATCGCTTAATAGTAAAGCATCATGAATATATTTGAATGTCAAGGCCGCTTTAGCGTGTATTTTAGCCTTGATATTCAAATATATTCAGATATAATTTTGAAAAGCGATAGAGGTAACAGCTGTAGTATGATATATGCCCAAAGTCCAGATAATTGCCAATCCGCCCTTCGTAATCGACTGGAAGCGCGAGCAGAAGGCAGTTGAAGCCGAAGCTCAGAAGAGCGAGCTGGGACGCTTTGCTCAGGGACTCCCTAAAATATCGGACGGCCAGCAGCTCTTTGTGCTGAACGGTCTTTCCAAGCTTGCACAGAACGGTAAAATGGCGATAGTACAGAACGGCTCACCGCTGTTCTCAGGCGACGCAGGCAGCGGTCCTTCCGAGATTCGCCGCTACATACTTGAAAACGACTGGCTGGACGCTATAATCCAGCTCTCGACAGATATGTTCATGAATACAGATATCAGCACATATATCTGGATGCTGAGCAAGAACAAGCCTGCCTACCGTGCAGGAAAGGTGCAGCTCATCGACGCTTCTCACTGCGGAGAACAGCGCAGGAAGTCTATCGGATTCAAGCGCTATGACGTTACCGACCTCTGCCGTGAGCTTATCGTGAAGGCTTACGGCGAGTTCAGAAATGATGAGATATACGGCGACAAAAACGGCGTTTACTGCCACAGCAAGATATTCGACAACGTGGAATTCGGCTATAACAAGATAGTCGTTGAACGTCCTGAGGTCGATGAGAACGGTCAGCCTGTGCTGAAAAAGGGCAAGCCCGTTGCGGACGCTTCAAAGCGTGATACAGAGAATGTACCGCTGAGGGAGGATATCGACGAGTATTTCGCCCGTGAGGTACTGCCTTACGCTCCCGATGCGTGGATAGACAAAAAGAAGAGCAAGGTTGGCTATGAGATACCCATGACGCGCTATTTCTATGAGTATCAGGCGCCCGAAAAGGTTGAGGATATCATGGCAAGGCTGAGCGGTATTGAGGCTGATATACAGTCGAGCCTTTCCGCGCTGTTTGGTAAGGGGAACTGAATATGGCAAAGAATTACGATAAACAAAAGTCACTGCGCAATACAGGCATTTTTCTTGTAGTGATCGCAGTATTCGTTCTGCTCGCCCTCATCTGGGCTGTCATCCGGAACGCAGGATACGCAAAAAAGTATACCGTCGCCGTGAACGGAACAGTCATCAGCAGTTATGTTTATTACGAGTATGATCACGATCATAAAGAACCACACAGCAATGTTACCATACAATATGAAGGGCTGAACGGCAGCCTGCATACGATCAAACGCAACCAGCTCTACGGCGAATACAAGGAAGGCGAAACCGTATCGCTGAAATGTAATGAGGAACGGGACAAAGCCGTACTGAAACAGGACACAGAGCAGAATCCGATTTTCATCGGCTGTCTTTCTACGATCTCTTTGTTTTTTGGCACAGTCGGTATACTGCTGATCAAAGGGAAAGCTAATGGCTGATGCAGGTACGGAAATGAGTAGGTGAGAGTACATGAGACAGATGAAAGACAGCGGTATTGAATAGATAGGCGAAATTCCTGAAAGTTGGAGTGTTTCAAAGCTCAAATATTTATTATCTGAACCTATGAAATATGGTACAACTGAAACGGGCATACCTTTTGAAGAAAATCTTTATAGATATATACGAATTACTGATATTGATTCAAATGGTACTTTAAAAAATGAAGGAAAGCTTTCATTAACTGATGAACAAGCTGAGGGATATATATTAAAAAATAACACACTGTTATTTGCACGAAGCGGTGCAACAGTTGGCAAGTCATTTTTGTATAGGGATACTTATGGAAAAGCAGCTTTTGCAGGCTATCTTATATCCGCTTGTCCAGATACTAATAAAACATTTCCAGAATGGATATACTATTATACTAATTCAAGTGCATATTGGGAATGGGCAAATAGAATATTTACGCAGGCAACAATTCAAAACATTGGAGCCGATAAGTATAGCAATATGCAACTCCCTGTTGCAGAATTAAAAGAGCAAAAAAGAATTATCGCCTACCTCGACCGCCAATGCGGACTTATCGACAGCGTTATCGAAAAGACAAAAGGCTTTATCGAGGAATACAAAAAGCTCCGTCAGGCTGTCATCACACAGGCGGTGACAAAGGGCGTAAGGGGCGACAGACCGATGAAGGACAGTGGGTATGAATGGATATCAGAAGTTCCGGCAGAATGGTCGCTTATCCCCTCTAAATATCTCTTTGGAAATTCTGATGCCAGAAAACAGCCAGATGATGTACAATTAACTGCCAGTCAAAAACATGGTATTATATCACAACAGGAGTATATGGAGCTTGAAAACGCTAAAATAGTATTTGCTAATCAAGGTATAGGAAACTGGAAACACGTTGAGCCTAATGATTTCATTATTAGTTTGCGTAGTCCCGAGTTTTACAGTTTCAGAAGATAAAAATCCGAGAACCGGCTAAAAATAGCCGACTCTCGGATTTTTATTATGTTATTGCAAAAAGTAGTCCTTTTAAATACCTGTTAAGTTTCTCCTGTTTTACATTGATCTTATCGAAAGTTTCNNTTCACCGAATACAGATTGAATTTTCATAAGATCGTCAACAGTTTCAGATGAATCAGATAATTCCGTTGAATAAGAAGCTGAAAGGCGTTAAGGCAGTACAGACACTTTCACGCCTTAATCGTACCTGCTCCGGCAAGATAGATATAATGAGTGCTCTTGCAGGAGTGATATACCGTGAGATGCGTAAACAAGATTCAAACAAGCAGTAAATTCACAGCCGCCCGATGGGCGTTTTTCCTTTTGTCTTGACTAATTTCGTTTTATGTAATATACTAATATCAGAACATATATTCTATTTGCGTTTTGAGGTGAATTACATGTGTATGTCTCTGCGTATAGAACCAAAGGAAATGGCCGAGGTTCTCATAAAGATAAGAAAAATGTCCTTTGCTCAGGAAATGTCGATAAAACTTGGTAAAAGCCTGATTATGTCAGGTGATTTATTCCCGTCAGATATAGCTCCAGTTCTTGCACCGAACAAATATGGAAAAATGACTATATTCACAATGGCGGGGTGATTTGCACATCAAGATACTTCAAAACCTCTTGCAAATTGTCGTGTAGAGACTGCTGATACTAAGGCGCTTTGGAGAGACTCCTGGTACAGACGAAGGTGCGTCATCCCTGCATCATGGTACTATGAATGGGGATATCCTTTATATGAAGATGACAATCGCAGCATGGCCGAGTATCGCAGTACCAAGAAAATCAAGTTTGCAATTCAGACAGAAGGCTCTGACATAACGTATATTGCAGGCTTATACCGTTATGAGGATCATGGAGGTATGCAGGTACCTATGTTCACTGTGCTCACCAGAGAAGCAGTCGGTACAGTAAGGGATATACACGACCAAATGCCTGTCATACTCGGAAGAGATACTATTATAGATTGGATACGTCCTGACGGAGATCCCAACGCCATAGTAGAGAAAGCTCTGTCCAACATGGTCTTCGAAACAGCCGTTGAATATCATAGATCTCCGAATGAATTCATTACAGCATAGAATGTATTAATGAACTGCCCATTACGGGCAGTTTCCTTTCTTATATAGCTTATCATACTTACTTGACTTTTTCATGTTTGTATGATATACTAATCTCATTAGATGATATTAGTGGAGGACATATGGAAAAGGTTATAAAAATACTAACTGATCCGATATCAAACAGGATCATTCAATTGATACGTAAAAACAAAAAGATGACTGTATCTGAAATACTTACTGCAACACCAGATATTCCCAGAGCTACTGTGTACCGAAGAATTGAGAAAATGTCTGCGGCAGAATTGATAGAGGTTGTCGAAACACATAAGGTCCGCGGACAGAATGAAAACACATACGCAATCAAAGACATCTATATTACTTCAAGCAAAAGCAGTTCTGACGATATGAAGATCATGACGGCAGCCTTTATCCAGATATTCAACCTTTGCAATGAATACTTCAAACGTGATGATGCGGATGTTGACAGGGATAAGCTCTTTATACTAAATTATGCAATTGCTCTTTCAGACAAAGACTTTTCTGATATGGTCAATGAACTGTATGCTGTTGTTGACAAATACCAGAATAAATGCATTACGGAAGATTCAAAAACACGAAACCTGTATCTTATGTCATTACCAACAGGAGGAGAAACAAATGAGCCGTAAAAATGATATCCTGTATTGTTATTCAGAAAAAGGAATTTGTATGTATGATACAGTAGAAATAAACGGAATTAAGCAGTATATCCAAATCAGAGGAGCAAATAAAAGCTCACCTCTTCTGCTGTTTCTTCACGGAGGTCCAGGAGGTTCAATAGCAGGACTGTGTCACATTATGCAATCTGAATGGGAAAAGAACTTTACAGTTGTCAATTGGGATCAACGAAACACATGTAAAACCTATCTTGCAAATAAGAACAATGCAGCAGTCATTGCTAAGTCAGGAAGTATTTCTGACTATATAGCAGATATTGATGCCGTAATCGATTATCTTCATACGGTCTATGATTTTGAAAAGATCATTCTTGTTGGATTCTCTTGGGGCAGCCTGATCGGTGCGGAGTATGCTAAAACAAACGGTGAGCGTATATCTCACTACATCGGAATCGGACAGCATGTCCACTACATTGACGGATTGCATTATTCCTGTGAATGGCTGAAAGATGCTGCAAAAGACTCTGCTTCAGACATAAATAAAATACAGCACTTTCTTGACAATATACCGAAACCACCTGAAATGAATGCTACATTTCTGAGATCATTACAAGACTTTTCTATGCTTGGAGCCAAATATATCGCAAAGGATGGAAAAACATTTCCTATGAAAGCCTTGTTGACCTCGCCCTTTTTGAATCTTTCCGAAAAGATGTCTATGCTACGATCAGATACCAAGCTGCTTACCGGAACTTATCACACTCTCATGACACACGATTTCAGGAAAAATCTGCATTTTGATTTGCCTGTTCTATTTGTCAGCGGTGATGAGGATTTTGTCTGCCCGAATCATCTTTTAGAGCAATGTTTCAACGATATTTCTGCGCCTGTTAAGAAGAATGTTGTGATACCGAAAGCAACACATCTATGCTTCTATGATCAACCTATGATATTTCTAAAAGAAGTTGTCGAATTCATAAGCAAAGCTCAGTAGTTGAATAACATAGTTACTATAGGCGAATTAGCTCTCACATCAAGCCCTTTCACGATACCAAAATTCCTATTATTTCGATTTTGTAAGAATTGGAAGACTGTCGGCAATCAGTACAGCTTTGACGACATGTCTGTACTGAAATAACAAATGCTTTTATCAATCTCCTTAATAAATTAAGACGAACCCCCAGCAGCATCACAAGCTGTGGGGGTTCGTTCGTATGTCATCTGTATTTTCTCTCGGGGTGATTTTCGTAATATTCATTCTTATCGGCGTACATTCTCTCATCAGCAAGATGCATAGCATTTCGGATATCCTCGCCTTCGTTCACGATACACGTACCCACTGCAAAATGCACGTATTTTGTTGTTGCAGCCTGATCGCACAGCTGCTTTACTCTTGCTTCAAGTGCTTCTGCTCCCAGTCCGTCAGCTATGAGCATGAACTCATCTCCGCCTGCACGGTAAACCTCGCCGTCATGGAATACTCCGCGAAGTATCGAAGCAGCACTTATCAGAAGCTGATCGCCTGCGATATGCCCCTCCTCATCATTTACCCGTTTGAGTCCGTTAAGGTCTGCGAATATAACAGAATAGGGGTAATGCATCTTCCTCTTTCCGGATACTATCTCATCGACCGTATTGTTCATGGTATTTCGGTTCTTGACACCTGTGAGCATATCAATTGAGCTGAGTATCTCAAGCTTCTGCATAAGCTGATAATTTGCTATCTCTGAAGCTAAGAAGAAGGTGGTGAGCTCAAGAGCCTCTTTTATCTTTACTGTGTTGTCAACATTGAAATTACCCACCCACATATATCCGAGTGTATCACCGTTATACCTCAGCGGGAAAAATACAAGACTTTTCACATTTTCATGTATAAGCGAATCTGCCCATAAAGGATTGATCGAGCTGAGCCACTCCATATCACGCTGATCCTTTATTATTATGCAGGTGCTGTCGCCGAGAGTTGAGTCCCATGTCTGAGTGATATCGAAGAAATCATCGCTTATCAGGTTAGACATAGGAGGCAGACCGCTGTCAGGAGCAAGCGCCTCGCAGAAAACATTGCAGCTGCGCGTGTCTTTGTTAACGAGAAGGATACAGCAATGCAGCGAACCGCATATCTTGCGTATATCCTTCATGACCTCATTAAAGGTGTTATGTATATTATTTGAGCCGCGAAGCTTTATACAGGTCTTTAATACAGCCGAAGCCGTATCGGCAGACAGGCTTGATCTCTGCTCAAGGTCGGCATTTGGCGTTACTTCATAGGAATATATGCAGTAGCCGATATTTTCCTCATCTGACTCAAGAGGCAGCAGGAACATATTCAGCCACAGACCCATTTGCGGCAGGCTTACATATGAATGAAGAGGCTGGCCCAGAAAGGCACTTCTGTAGCAGAAGTCCTCGAAATTCTTATTCTGCGGCAGATACTCTTCATATGGTGAATTAGGTATAAAAGTGCGATGCATAACGTTCATCATATCCTCGCAATGCGCCCTGTTTCCTGCGGCAATACGGATATTTCCGTAGCTTCCGTCAGGAAATTTTTCAACTGACATTACACAGGCCTTTGCCTTATAGCCGTTTATCAATCTATCAAACTCCATAGTACACGCTCCTTACCTGCAATATCTTTGTCTACATTGTATATTATATCATTTGTTGTGTGGAAAGTCAATTTACTATCTTACTAAAAATTTTTGCGATATTGTTAATATTGAACGTGCAGATGCGGCAGTGATCTGCACTGCTGTGAAACTTTCCAAGTTGTTCTGCGGCTGTTATCATATTGACCGCGGTTATTCGTCATAAGCACAAGGCAGATTCGGATACCTCGGAGGAGAGGGAGTCTGAAGGAAATGATGATCCGATATAATAAAGCTGCGCCGTCATATCCTAACAAAACTTTATATTTATTCCGAGACCCGAGGGCATACTATTCTCGGGTCTCTGCTGTTTGAGAGGCTGACTGTTTGTGAATTAACTTTAAACCTTTTCACAATAACATTTTTCATTCCGTCTTAACAGGTGTAAATGGTAAAATAAGAATGTAGGAAAAATGGCATATAAGTATGTCGAAAAAACTACATTCTTATTTTACCATTTACATAATTGAGTGGAATAGCATTATTTTAATTGAAAAATATTTCTGTTATAGCTGTTCTCTTTCAATTATTGAATTATTAATTGTCTCCTCATATCTTACTTTAATACCATGATTAATTTTGAATTCCAACTATTACTTGCTCCTCTTCCCTTTCAATAACGTATTTTTTTCATTGCATTACTTCAAAACTTTTAATGCTATGTATTTGAAACAGATGTTATATGTGTCAATAGGCCATAGTCTTATGGCACATTCAAAAAGCGTTTCAAATACATGTTTTTTTATCATTTGAAACGTTGCAAATAAAGGGGACTCCTTAATTATACTTTTGCTCGTAATATCTGTGGAGATGGTTGAAGGTGTTTGGAGAAGTCCAATTGTATTATTGATAATGATGTTGAAATTGAATTCAAATAGAAGAATAGTATTGCACCAGTCAAAAACTCATTCCATACGAAAAAAACAAAAGGCTATATATAGGCGGAAACAAGGCTTTATAAAAATTCGAATTCCTCTCTGTCCGCCAGAATGGTAAAAGAAAAAGGTTGAACCGCATATGATAATGCGGTTCAACCTTTTTCTTTTTATACAGTCAATTACCGTCATCAATTCGTCTGAGAAAACATCATCCATAGTCAAAATAGACAAATCGCGCAGTCATTTGTTGTTTATCCACACAGATATTTACTGCCGATGAATGTTTTTGATTGAATTCTCTTGACTATTTTGACACTTGATGATATAATTCAATCAACATCAATCATATTCATCCACATTCACTCATAAATGTTCGTTTGATAATGATACTATTAAATATTCAGGACGGGGATAATTTTGCTTACAGAAGAAAGACATCAGATGATACTTAATGCACTCGACGGCAAAAATGCCGTTACGCTCAGTGAGCTTTGCTCATTACTCGGCGCTTCTGCATCTACCGTGAGGAGAGATCTTAATCACCTTGCAGAACGCGGACTGCTTATCAAGATACACGGCGGTGCTATGCCCTGCATTGACAAATTCAGCTTCGGAGAACAGAATATTGAAGAAAAATCTCATCTTTATAATGATGAAAAGACTGCTATAGCTAAGTATGCAGCTTCACTGATAGAAGACGGTGATTTCGTATTCATTGACGCCGGAACAACAACTGAAAAAATGATAGACTATATCTCTGCAAAAAACGTCACATTTGTTACCAATGCATTTGTTCACGCAAAAAAGCTTGCACAAAGAGGCTTCAAAGTTTTCCTCCCAGCCGGTGAGATAAAGCTTACAACAGAAGCGATCGTCGGCGCAGAGTGTGTCAGCAGCCTTCAGGCTTACAACTTCACAAAAAGCTTCATCGGAGCAAACGGAATCTCACTTTCTGCCGGAGTTTCCACTCCCGACAGAAATGAGGCGAGCATAAAGGCTGAGGTGATCAGACACAGCAGGAACGCATATATCCTTTCGGATCATTCCAAATTCGATCAGATTACCTCAGTAACTTTCACGGATCTTGATAAGGTCATAATAATCACTGATAGACTCAGTGATAAAAAATATCTGACAGCTGCAAATATCAAGGAGGTGATGTAGTTGGTATACACTGTAACATTCAACCCTGCCATCGACTATGTTGTACACACAGCTGAAATGAGGCTTGGCGAAGTTAATCGTTCATCATCGGAGGAAATGTACTTCGGCGGCAAAGGGATAAATGTGTCCATAGTTCTGAATGAGCTTGGTACACCGTCCATTGCTCTGGGCTTCACCGCAGGCTTCACAGGCGAGGCTATCGAAAACGGTATCAAGGCAATGGGCATAAAATCAGATTTCGTAAGACTGAAAACCGGCAACTCCCGGATCAATGTCAAGATCAAAGCCGGCGAAGAAACCGAACTCAACGGTCAGGGGCCGCACATAGACGACGAGGCGCTGGAAGCACTTTTCGTAAAGCTGGACAAGCTGTCAGACGGTGATACGCTCGTGCTTGCAGGCAGTATCCCTTCCAGTCTTCCATCGGACATCTATGAGAGGATCATGCAGAGACTTTCGGACAGAAAGATCAGGACAGTTGTTGACGCCACAAATGACCTTCTACTCAACGTTCTGAAGTACAAGCCCTTCCTCATCAAGCCAAATAATCATGAGCTTGGTGAGATGTTCGGAGTAACCCTCTCGGAAGATGAAGAAATAGAGCGCTATGCCCGAAAACTGAAAGACATGGGAGCTATAAATGTTCTGATCTCAATGGCTGGTGACGGATCTATGCTTATTGACGAGAACGGTAAATGCCACCGCTGCGGCGTCTGCAAGGGAAAAGTCAGAAACTCAGTCGGTGCAGGAGATTCCATGGTAGCAGGTTTTCTGACCGGAGCTCAGAACGGCGACTATGAATACGCATTAAAGCTCGGTACCGCCGCAGGAGGAGCCACAGCTTTCTCAGACGGACTGGCAGTAAAAACCGCGATCGAAGAGCTGCTCGCTCAGCTCTGATATTACAACAGTAAGGAGGAATAGCTCATGAGAATTGTAGATCTGCTCAGCAAAAATAGCATCAAGCTAAACGCTTCCCCAAAGTCAAAATCCGAAGCTATCGATATGCTCATAGACCTTCAGGTAAAAGGCGGAAATATCGCCGATAAGGAAGCTTATAAAAAAGGCATCCTCGCAAGAGAGGAAAAGGGTTCGACCGCTGTTGGCGAAGGAATTGCAATACCACACGCAAAAAGCGAAGCTGTAAAGGCTCCATCACTGGCGGCAATGACAGTTCCAGATGGAGTTGATTACGAAGCCCTTGATGATGAGCCCTCAAATCTGCTGTTTATGATAGCAGCCCCCAATGACGGAGATGTTCATCTTGAAGTTCTGTCCAGACTTATGACTATACTCATGGACGATGATTTCAGAGACGACCTTCTGAAAGCCAAGGACGCTGATGAGTTCCTGAAGGTCATCGACGATATGGAGAAGGAGAAATATCCCGACGAACCTGCTGCTGAAGAAAGATCCGAAAACGGATATAAAGTTCTTGCGGTAACCGCCTGCCCGACGGGTATTGCCCACACCTATATGGCTGCCGAGGCTCTTGAAAAAGCAGGCAAAAAGCTGGGTATCTCTATTAAAGTTGAGACAAACGGTTCCGGCGGCGCAAAGAACCTCCTCACTGAGGAAGAGATCGACGCCTGCGACGGTATAATCGTAGCTGCCGACAAGACTGTCTCTATGGCGCGTTTCAACGGCAAAAAAGTCATAAAGACCAAGGTATCAGACGGTATAAAGATACCCGAGGAGCTTATAAACCGCATCGAAGCAGGAGACGCTCCCGTATATCATCATGAGGGCGAAGCCGACAGCAGCTCATCGAGCACATCTGACAGCGAAGGCTTCGGAAGAAAGCTTTACAAACACCTCATGAACGGCGTTTCAAATATGCTGCCCTTCACAGTTGCGGGAGGCATTTTTATCGCGATAGCCTTCCTGATAGACTCCTTCGGAGGCGCTCCTCAGGACGGTGATTTCGGTTCCCACCTTGCGGCTGCGGCATGGTTCAAGACTATCGGAAACTACGCTTTCCAGTTCATGATACCTGTGCTTGCAGGATATATCGGACTCAGCATCGCTGACCGCCCCGGCTTCCTTGTCGGTATGGCAGGAGGTGCAATGGCAGCCGCAGGTGCAACCTTTGCATCTCCGGGAGGAGACGTTCCCTCAGGCTTCCTCGGTGCGCTGCTGGCGGGCTTTATCGGCGGATACCTCACACTTTGCCTGGAAAAGGCGTGCAATAAGCTGCCCAAGGCTCTCAACGGTATCAAGCCCGTACTCATTTATCCTCTCGGAGGACTCGCCATTGTCGGCATCATGATGTGTGCAGTCAACCCTGTAATGGGCATTCTCAACGACGGTCTCTCCAACTTCCTCAACAGCATGGGCGACTCGAGCAAGGTCCTCCTTGGCTGCATACTCGGAGGTATGATGGCGATAGACATGGGCGGTCCCTTCAACAAGGCAGCCTATGTATTCGGCGTTGCTGCTATCTCTCAGGGCAACTTCAATATCATGGCAGCAGTAATGTTAGGAGGTATGGTCCCCCCTATCGCTATAGCACTGGCTACCACATTCTTCAAAAACAGATTTACCGAGGAGGAACGCAAGAACGGTCCTGTCAACTACATTATGGGACTCAGCTTCATAACAGAAGGCGCTATCCCCTACGCCGCAGCTGACCCTGCAAGAGTGATCCCCTCCTGTATCGTAGGTGCGGCAACAGCAGGCGGCGTATCAATGGCATTCGGCTGTACGCTCAGAGCTCCTCACGGCGGTATATTCGTATTCCCTGTGGTAGGACACCCTCTCCAGTATGTTATAGCACTTGCCATCGGCTCAGTAGTTGGAATGTTAATGCTGGCTCTGCTCAAAAAGAAGCATCCTCAGAACGCATAAAACAAATCATTATTATAAGGAGTGAAAATTTATGGTATCAAAAAAGGTAACTATCGTAAACGCAGAAGGTATGCACATGAGACCAGCAGGTATGATCGCAAAAGCTGTCAAGGCTCATTCAGACAGCGAGGTCATTCTCAAAGCCAATGATAAGGACATCAAGGCTAAAAATGTCATGCAGATCATGGCAGCGGGACTCAAAAAGGGCACCGAAGTGGAAATAGTCGTTAACGGCGGTAACGAGCAAGCAGTTCTTGATGAACTCGCTGCAATGTTCGAGAACGGTTTCGGCGAATAATTCCAAACGAAAATGGGACGGCATCACTGCTGTCCCATACCTTTAAAGGAGGTGCATCAATATGACCATTTTCAAAGGCAAGGGAGTTTACGGTGCTGTAGCTATCGGTAAGATCTCTGTTTTCAAACGAAGGGACACAACTGTAAAGCGAATACACGTCAGCGATACAGCTGCCGAGAAGAAAAGACTGGAAGCCGCAAAGGAAGCGGCAACAGCTCAGCTTCAGGAAATATATGACAAGGCACTCAAGGAGGTCGGTGAGCAGAATGCTCAGATCTTTGAGATACACATGATGATGATCGAAGATGACGATTACAACGAGTCCATCGAAAGTATTATCGACACTCAGTCTGTCAATGCAGAATATGCAGTCTCGGTGACCGCCGATAACTTTTCAGAAATGTTCGCGTCTATGGACGATGCCTATATGCAGGCGCGCTCCGCAGACGTAAAGGATATATCGAATCGCATTATCGCCTGCCTTTCAGACGACGGTTCTCAGGAGAACAGCAGCGACGAAAAAGTGATAATCTGTGCAGACGATCTGGCTCCCAGCGAAACCGTTCTGCTGGACAAGAACAAGGTCCTCGCTTTTGTTACATCTCACGGCTCTTCAAATTCTCACACAGCTATACTGGCAAGGAATATGAATATCCCTGCCGTTATTGGTGCAGGTGATGACTTTCTCTCAGCTGTGTCAGACGGTATGTTTGCCGCAGTTGACGGATATACCGGTGAGGTATTCCTCTCTCCTGACACCGAGGCTCTCGAAAAACTCGAAACGAAGCAGAAAGAGGACGAGGAAAAGAAGAGGCTTCTCCAGGAGTTAAAAGGCAAGGAAAACGTTACGCTCGACGGAACAAGGATCAATATTTTTGCCAATATCGGCGGAGTGGATCATATCGGAGCAGTTCTTGCCAACGACGCAGGAGGAATTGGTCTATTCCGAAGTGAATTTCTCTATCTTGAGAGCAGCGATTATCCGACCGAAGAGCAGCAGTTTGCTGCCTACAAAAAGGTGCTTGAAAGCATGGCTGGCAAAAAGGTCATTATACGTACTCTTGACATCGGCGCTGACAAGAAGGTGGATTATTTTGATCTCGCAAAGGAGGACAATCCTGCCCTCGGTTTCAGAGCTATAAGGATCTGTCTCACTCGTCCAGAGATATTCAGGACACAGCTCCGTGCCCTTTACAGGGCTTCCGCATTCGGCAAGCTTGGTATCATGTTCCCTATGATAACAAGTGTATCGGAGGTGGAACAGATCAAAAAAATATGCGCAGAGGTCAGAGAGGAGCTCCGCGCTGACGGAGTAGACTTCGATGAAAACGCAGAACTCGGTATAATGATCGAAACTCCCGCAGCAGCTGTCATAAGCGATAAACTTGCTCCTCTTGTTGACTTTTTCAGCGTAGGTACCAATGACCTGACACAATACACTCTCGCCTGTGACAGGCAAAACAGTGCCGTTGAACAGTTCGTTGATACACACCATGAAGCTATTCTCCGGCTCATAGAAATGTCTGTAAAAAATGCCCATGCAAATGGTGCGTGGATAGGTATATGCGGCGAACTTGCAGCTGACACAAGTCTTACCGAAACATTCCTGAGAATGGGTATAGACGAGCTTTCAGTTTCGCCTTCCTTTGTACTCAAGGTCAGAGACGCAGTAAGACACACTGATCTTTCCTGATAATTAAACCAAACAAAAAAGCGCCTGTAACTGTGATATGAGTATCGCTGTTATAATATACCAATAGCCTAAGGGCTATTGAAATATTATAATGCCCCTTTGTATGAAGGCACTTTTTTATTGACAAGAGTTTAGACATCTGATATGATAAGAATATAGACATGTTTCCAAATACTCTGCACGTTGAGTGCGTGGTTCTGCTGACAAGAAACAATTGATAAAGCCGCGATTTTACGCGATTTTACGGAATATACGTCATTCAAAAAGCACTCAAAACAGCCCAGTTTTCGTGTAAATGGGAACATATCAGGCAAATTGGAAAAGTGCCATGAGATACACGATATTTCCGCATTTTTACGCACTCGGTCGGTTGGTGTGTAATTCTGCGATTGTCCTTTTTTCAGTGTGTGAAAATGCGGACAGGTTTCAAAACAACGTAATATCGAGAAAAACGAAGTCGCAGATTTTCATTGCGAGTTGTAATATGGTTGAGTGTGTGAATATGTAGACAGAAAATACGCTTTAACGGTAATGTGGATCTGGATATCTGCTATAAGGATTTCCCGACCATTATCAAGGGTAAGGGGCTGAATGGATACGGCAAGGAGAAAGCCCTGACAAATCCGCCTGCACCTGTTTCGGATGACGGCATTTCTGTTGAGATTACCGTTGACGGGAAGAAATACAGTGGAAAACTGAATAAGGCGTAAAAAAACTCCCCGGAACTGCTCAAAACGAACAGCTCCGGGGAGCATTATTTCGGGATCATATCTTAGCGAGGTATTATCCC
>DBYI01000008.1:0-201 GCA_002310115.1 Ruminococcus flavefaciens | reverse complement strand
CTCTGCCTTCGGAACGCAGATGTTCAGAACACCATCCTCAAACTTTGCCTTCACATCGGCTTCGGTAACAGTATCACCGATATAGAAGCTTCTCTGCATTGCACCGGCGTAACGCTCCTGACGGATCAGCTTGCCCTTCTTAGTCTTTTCGTCCTTGTCAAGACCCTTTGCGGCACTGACAGTCAGATAACCGTTCTGAAG
>DBYI01000028.1 GCA_002310115.1 Ruminococcus flavefaciens | reverse complement strand
TGCACTTTCTACTTGACAAACACACTGTTTGACTGCCCTTCGGTTCTGTATTTAATTATGAACCAATGCTATATGCTTAATGAATATCTTCATCTGTAAAGTAGCTATGTACCACCTGAGATTGATTTTTAACTCTGCTTATAATATAATGGAGAAAACGAGAATTTGACATTGCTAAAAAAGGAGGTTTTGCTATGAAAAAGAAACTTTTTGCATTACTCGGCTGTGTACTGTTGCTGAATATGAGCAGCATTCCGATTCCTGCATCAGCACAAACATTTACCAATGATACAATACAATATTATGAAGACTGGAAGGAAACTTATCTGCGTCAAAATCCGTACGTCAAAAATGAAACGCAATATTATGTATTCTACGGAGAGAAGGAATATGCAGAAGCGCATTCAACTGTTGAGGTCACTGTTTCTGAAGCTCACGGCTACGGTATGCTGATCGCGGCACTGATGTCAGACTATGACAACGAGGCAAAAGACATTTTCGATGGTATGTACCATTATTATCTGGCGCATCCGAGCAGCATCGGCCCGCATCTTATGGCGTGGCAGCAAAGTGACAACGGCAAAGCACTTGTAGATTCCAACGGTGCGGATTCCGCAACGGACGGAGATCTGGACATTGCTTATGCGTTGCTGCTTGCAGATAAGATCTGGGGAAGCAGCGGTGAAATCAATTACCGGCAGGCCGCAGAGCTTGTGATCGATGACATTATGAAATATGATGTGAGCCATGATGATAACATTCTTCGGCTCGGTGACTGGGCATACGATGTAGATATAAATGACAAATATTACACTGCGACACGTGCTTCGGATTTCATCATGCAGTATTTTCCGGTGTTTTACGAAGTGACCGGCGATGAACGCTGGATGCAGCTTTATGACAACACCTACGGCATCATTAATCATTTTGTGGAGAAATATCAGACCGGTCTGCTACCGGATTTTATCATCAAAGACAGCAGCGGAGAGTGGATCCCCGCGCCTGCGAACTTCCTTGAAAATGAAAACGACGGTGTATACGAATACAATTCCTGCCGTGTCCCGTGGCGTATCAGCACCGATGCGCTCGTCGGCAAAAACGCAGATGCAAAAAAATATGCGGAAACAGTCAACGCATTTTTCGTAAATGAAACAGGCTGCAAACCCGAAAAGATCATGGCAGGCTACACCCCCGACGGCAAGGCGGTCGCTGACTGGGACGATCTTTGTTTTACTGCGCCGCTGATGCTTTCCGCGGCAGCTGCCGGAGATACCAAGTGGCATGATACAGTACGCAAGGAGGTTCTAGATATCGGCGTGGATTCCTATTTCGGTAACACGATCGCCATGCTTTGCCTGATTACCGATGACGGCGGCTGGCTTGTACCGGAAACAACAGCAACAAAGCCGACCGGTGACGTAAACGATGACGGTGAATTCAATGTATCAGATATTGTAACGTTCCAGAAATGGCTGCTTAATGTACAGAATACAGAACTGAAAAACTGGAAAGCAGCAGATTTCTGTTTTGACGGCAAGCTCGATATCTTCGACCTTACCCATATGAAGAAGGAGCTTGTCAAGAAAAAATCCATAAATTATATTGAACCAGACATTCTGCGGGCTTTTGGCTCACCATTTGTTGTTATGGAAGATGGACTGAAACTATATCTTGGTCCGGATGAAAGCTTCAATGTAATAGATACGATCAATAAAGGCACACGGCTTCCTGAAAGCGGATATAATAACAATAATAATGAATGGGTATTTACAGAATACAACGGCATGAACGGCTGGATAAAAATAGTTGATGATAATGGTGAGGCTTCGGTCATTCGTTATGAGGCATATGATTATAAACCGGTAATCTACCTTTATCCCGAAGAAGAGACTGATGTTCATGTTGAACTTGAACTGACTGAGTCAGAGCTCTATACCACATATCCAAAGTATGATAATGGTTGGAATGTAACCGCATATCCCAATGGTTCGCTGCTTAACAAGGCAGACGGTACGCACCATAAATACCTCTTTTGGGACAGCTCCAACTGCCGTACAAGATATGATTTCTCAAAGGGATTCTGTGTTGCAGGCAGTGATACAGAGAGCTTCCTTAAGGAAAAGCTCACATATATGGGACTGATCGAGGAAGAAATGAACGAATTTATCGTATACTGGCTGCCGAGAATGGAGCATAACAAGTATAATCTCATTACATTCCAGGGTGAAGTCTATACGAATTCCGCCAAGCTGAGCATTACTCCCACACCTGACAGCCTGCTACGCGTATTCATGACATATGTTCCACTTGAAGAAGCAGTGGACATTCAATCGCAGCAGCTTGAAGCCTTTAAAAGAAACGGCTTTACAGTTGTTGAATGGGGCGGCAGCGAGATCAAGCCGTAAACATAGCAAGTATAGCACAAAACGGATATCCGCCTGCGGGCGGATATCTTTATAAATAATTGCGATTTAGCTTGACGTTACGATCATTTTATGATACGATAATATCAACAGAGAAAGCTAAACACCTGCAATTTCATAAGGAGGTTAACAACTATGAGGGTATCAAGCATCTTTACTGCATTTGCCGCAGCAGTTTTGCTGCTGTTTGGTTCAGGCAAAATCCCTGCTGATATTTTTCCGTCTGTTCATGCAGAAGAAGTATCGGACAGCATACAGCTCCCCGATTGGGTACCTCAAAGTGATAATGCCGCATATCAGTTCTTCAACCTTCACGGCGGCACCTACATACAGGATGGTCTGCTGTGCGTGACTTATTGCAGAAGATACTCTCTGAGTGATAATGCAGGGAAAGCAGAATACATCGTTTCTGTTACCGAGGGCGTAATGGAAGAGATCTTCCATGAACAATACAATTTCAGTACAGAAACCGATTTTGAAGTATTCGTATACAAGCCTGTCAGCGCAGGCAGTTTCAGAACTTCCCTTACAAGTCCGTCATTGGATACTCTTAACGATTTTGACGGTAATAATTATATACCCTCTTATGAATTTTCCGTTGATGGTATGCTGAATATCACTGAGACGGACCTCTATGCCAAGCTTCCAGACTGCATGACTGAGTTCGAGGAATTCTGCAAAGAGCATGATACAGTTTCGGTCATTGATGATAAGATCGTATTCTGTCTGTCAAATCCAACAAGCCTTTTTTCTGAATGGCAGGAGGGGAGCTGCTCCGAAAATATGCGTCAGGCGGCAAAATGGAGCTGCACAAACAAGACGAGATTCGCAGGCTTTTTCGCAGGCCCGAGAGCTGTGTCGGATATTGTGGTATATGAAGCAGTATCGGAAGGCCCTGTGTATATACGCTGGGACGTGGTCGATACATACCACCATGAAGATATTTACTACGGCTTTGCAGCTGCCTATCAGGATGCCTCCTTTAAAACTCCAGTCCTTTCAAAGGGAGATGCAAGAATAAAGATAACCGACTATGATACAGGCGAACCTGTGATAATTGATGAGGATACAGGCTTCAATATTCATCGCAAATCAAGTGTTACTGACAGCAACACTCTTATCACTTCCATTTCAACTAATCCCTGTGTTATTCCTGATCTGTGCAAGCCAGTGAAAGGCTTACAATCCGATGCGTCGGAAAAAGGAACTATACCCGTGACAGCCGATCCACTCGACTTCAAGCTTGTTATTCCGGATGAATATGAAATTCCAAAGGATGGATTCGGCGTTGAACTGAAAAATGCTTATATGACTATTACGGTAGTCAATGGCGAAGCATACGATATAGAATACAAGGTAGCAGCAAAGCTGTCGGGAGATGTGAACGGTGACAGTGAATTCAATACCGCCGACCTTGTGACTCTCCAGAAATGGCTGCTGGGCAAGTCCGATACAGTATTAAAGAACTGGAAATCAGCGGACTACTGCAATGATAACGTAATTGACTCATTTGATCTCTGCCTTATGCGGAAAGCTCTTATCATCGCACAGCAGGAGCCTCCGATAACTCTGTTCGTACTGGATCAGTCACGAGCATACAATACCGAAAAGGGCGTTGAGGAACGCCGTATCATAACCTGCATCGAAAATACCGATTTTGAAGAAAAGGAAGATATACTCAGCCTTACACAAAAAATATCGGATAATATTGATAAGTATGAAAATATGAAGCTGAAGCAGCTTGATTTTTCAATCGCGGATTACGGTGAAGATGTACTGTATCTGGTATATCGCAAACCGGATCAGGAGCCCGACAGAATAGTGATCTGCACATATGGAGAAAGCTGTTCATGGCTCGACGACAAGGACGTTCAGGATCTTGTCATACTATTGGTCGAAAACGGGTATTTTGCTGCAGAATCTGAGGCTTTAGCATTTAAGGAAGCACAATAAATGTACATATTCCGCTAAAATGATATCAAATCATTTTAATTTCCATTATTATAAATAATACTGATATAAAGAGCGGCAGCCAAATGGCTGCCGCTCCATTATCTGTACAGTTTAGGTATATGGTCCGATACTATTCTCGCTTGTTAACTCCTTTTATTTATCATATGTGTAATCGCCGTTCCAGTAGTGGGCTTTGATTATCGAACCACTATTTGCGTCTATCGTAACTAAACTGCAGTCGTTCACGGTGAATTCGTAGTAAAGGTTACCCTGACCGTCTGCCTTAAGAAGATATGTGCCGTATATTTTGTTGTCATTATAGAGCTTTTCGGAATTCGCTTTCGCGTCTGCATAAACAGTTGTGCAGGCGTCCTCTGTCGGAATGAGATCACTTTTGGTGAAGCCACATCTCCTGAACTTAGAATAATCGTAATCCCAGACATAGCCTGTCTCAGGTGAGTGCCAGTTCATCATTTCTCCTTCTTCAAGAATTACGCCATCAATAATGACCTTGGCAGAGAATCTGAATTCATTCTTTGTCTCGGCTTCCATGATGATGTAAACGAAGATGTCATCATGAAGATCCTTGTCGCATTTCTCGAGAACAGACAGAATATAATCCTTAAACTTCTTATCTCTGTCGTCGGATTCGAAAAGATAATCCGGATAATAAGTATGCTCGCCGACCTTGATGAGTTTTGCCTCCTTAAAGGCTTTTACAGCTTTTTTATTGACATTTTCAGCGTAGTTTGTTTCCATGCTGCTGTCCGTGCTGACTCCACATGCTGTGAATCCTGCGAAACAAATAGCGGATATAAGGATCAAGATTGCTTTTATTGCCGTATTTTTCATAGTATTCTTACCCTCCCCTTAATGGCCATTCTTGCAAAAGATGTTTCTGATAATTATGTGTCTGAAAAAGCTTTAATTGTTGCGTCTGAGATGTATTTTCAGCATTTTGCATATATTGAATGGCGTATTTGGGTTCAAAAAAACAATGGCCTTAATAAAACGTATTTCTTCTTTAATTGTTGTTTTTTCAGAAAAGATCCAGCATGCTGTCAAGATAGATCTCTTCACGAACAGTAAGCTGGTATTCCGGCTTTGTGAGATAATAAAGCAGAAATTCGAGATTGACAGCACTTCCGAGTCCTCTGCCTTCTATTTTGAAATTAGAAAAACCGAGGGGCAGATAGGTGTTGATGATGTCATCTACACTGATAAATGCGGGATTTTTCATTGCCTTTGAAAACCGGTATCCGTCCTTAGCATCAGGTGCGGTACAAATGTGCTCGGGATATTCTTCTCCGAGATTTTTTCGGCTTACATTTTCATAGCAAGCTTTTCTGTCTTTACAGTAAAACGAGCAGCATTCATTGCAAAGAAATTCGACTTTATCTTTCTGGACCTGTGAAAGTGTATCCAGTTTATCGTACAGCTTATTCAGCCTGAAATCAGGAACAACATATTTAAAATCATTATGTTCTGTTTCCTTTACAAACTGCTCGAAATCAGTCTGAACCTTTGTAGTCGAAGAAACGAAATAAAGATTGGGATAATTATTCTTAATATGTTCAAGCAGAAGATCCGAGTGGATTATCACGCCATTCTGTACACCTTTGCTTCCTGCGAAAAGCTCACACAGGGCATTGCATTTCCTGTCAGTGAGATGTTCAGGTTTTAAAAGCGAATTACTGAAAGTGAGCCCTGAAGAAATACCGTATTCATTCATAAGTGTGAGTACATCTTCAGCTTTACATTCGCCGAATCCTGCACGTCCGCCGCCCCAGATACAGTCGGCAGGAGCACCATAGACAGATGCTATTTCACACCAGTCATAGAAATATTCCCGGTGCTCACGGTACAGCGGCAGAAACACACTGTACAGTTCATAGAACTCAAACAATCCCGGAAGATGTAAATAAGCTTTATTATGCGCTGTGTTTTCCATATATAATCATACCATTTTCTTTAAAGACTGATTAAGGAGACAATGATGAATTTCAAAAATAATGCTCCATGAGCCTGTCGACCCATTCGGGGACAGTGACTTCTTTTTTGTCGTACACAGGGTAGTAGGGCTTTATGTCAAGCACAGGTGTACCGTCTATGGCGTCAAGACCCTTTACCGTAAGTTCCCTCTCGGATACTGAAACTATTTCCACCGAGGTCATACCTATACGATTAGGTCTGTCCTTGCCTCGCTGAGAAAATATCCCCACAAGGGGCATATCTTCACGGTTCTGAGGTTTTCTCTGCAAATGCTTCCGGCTATCATAATTTGCCTTGTCAAGATGATAAAGCACTATAACATGTGAAAAATCCTCCAAACCTTTAAGGCCGGTGCAGTATTCCTCATTCAGCACTATAGTGGAAGTATCCTCGCCCCACGAAACGTCCTTTTTGTTCTCAACAGAGTTTTTCACAACTCCTATTGGTTCCAGAACTATGTTTTCCATAATTACCTCTTTCCATTAAACAATTAAATTGTCAAGATTAATCAGGGATCTCATATCGTGTAAAAACTGTATCTGTCACATATTCCTTTTTCAGCTCTACAAGCTCTTTATAGTGCGTAGAACTCATATGAAGCTCCACTGCTGCGGCAG
>DBYI01000080.1 GCA_002310115.1 Ruminococcus flavefaciens | reverse complement strand
TTCCTCTTTAGGTAGGGGAGAGTTCAATGTGACTTAGCTATTTCAAGGAGCTTTTTACGATATGGAATTTTTTCCATAAGGTCAAGAGGTGTTTTCCCCCATGCATTTGGATGAGTTGTCAATATTTTTCCGTGCGAGAACCATACTCTATACAGCTCATCAAGCTCATCATCAGTATAATTCATATTTATTATGTATTGAAGAGGAACGCGACCTTTTTCATCTATCAGATTCATATTTGTGTCTCGCTTTATCAGCTCTTTGCAAAGTTCAATAGTTTGCGGCAGATCATGCTTGATTCTCGAGAAAAGAATATGGAACAGGTTTTCACCGTATTCATTCACTCCGCTGGTGTCTGTCCCTTTTTCAAAAAGGAACATACTTATTCTGTAGCGTTCTTCTGGAACATTGTTTGACAGTGAATAGAAAAGCAGGGATTCTCCATTGTAGAGCTTCTTTTCATCTCCATTTTGAAATAGTTCAATGAAATCATCGTAATTCTTTAGTTTTGCTGTTAAGCTAATATCCATTGCTATACTCCTTTATTCTTTTCGAATATACAAATTCAAGATTCTAATTATCCGTTATCTGATCCATAACTTGGTTTTGGATAAAAAAACAGTCCCTCTGAAATGGCGAGCGATGAAAGCAATTCCTTTGATTCGCCGTCAATGTTGTAAGCTGTCAAATAGAGATCGCCGTTGTTAAGCGATAAAAGTGCGTCGCACTCGGATAAAAGTATATTAATATATCCAAGTTCTTCCTTGAAAATCTTTTCAATTAGTGAAATTATTTCATTCGCCTGTGGATTTTCAACTATGCCGTATTCATACTTCAATAATCAAAGCGATTTCCCAAGTTCATATGCCTGTTGCGGATAATTTGTATTCTTTAGCATATCAAGAGTCATACAATTTACTCCAATTACTGTACCCGCTATATCCCATTCAAGATAATCAGTCATACCTTTAAATGATTGAATAGCTCCGTTAGCTGTTTTGAGACTTGTATCTGCCATTGTCACCATCATAACAGCCTTTTTATTACCATGTAGAACCGCGTCGTTAGCGTAGAATCTATCAATAACTGCTTTGAGCTGTGCGCTGAAACCATAGTAATATATCGGAGATATTAGTGCAATTGCATCTGCTTCTATAAGATGTGGATTCAGTTCCTGCATATCGTCCTTGAATACACAGCCGAGTGTGCCATCATGACATTTTTCACAGGCAATACATGGATGAATGTCCTTATATGCAGCATCAAACCGAAAAACCTCATGACCAGTTTCCTCTGCGCCTTTAATAAACTGCTCAGTGAGATAAGCTGTGGTTCCATTCTTGTGTGCGCTTCCTGTTATTATTAGTACTTTCATATCAACATCTCCTTTAAGTTATTGTCGACCACAAAAACAAGCGTCCTTTATAGTTTTATCTCTCTGTAATCTCACAAACAATAAAACTAATTATATCATATCATATTTTTTAAAGGAAAACAATTGATGTTTTATGAATTTATCCAAATTACGGCAGAATACCCCCACTTCTAAGCGAAGCGAAAGTGTTGGATGAATGCCGAATATTAAATATTTACGAACAATAAAATATATGCTATAATAGATACATGTACGGGCTGCGAAAACAGCGGAAGCTGTTTTACACTGACTGCGCGAGCTACTGAGTCCTAATGTGAAGCTGATAACATAGCCTTAAGCGTAGGACAGGGAGACAGCATCAGTTGGAGTACTGTTTCAATTATATTAAGTAAAAAAGTGTACCACCTTATCATAGTACAATAGGGGACACGTCAATTAATCTTTAACAGGAGAAATAAATGGGCTCATTGCTTCTTGCGGTAATATATCTAGCATTTATCAGCCTTGGGTTGCCTGATTCACTTTTGGGGTCAGGCTGGCCGATTATGCAGACAGATCTTTGCGTACCTTCTTCGTATGCTGGATATGTGTCAATGTCTATATCTTTCATGACAATTATTTCGGCACTTGTTGCTCCGACGATTATAAAAAAAGTCAGAACTCAATGGATAGTTGTATTTTCCATTCTGATGACTGTTGTCGGACTAATCGGATTTTCGTGTTCTAAGTCATATGCTATGCTTTTCATTTTTGTCGTGCCTTATGGTCTAGGAGCTGGCTCAGTGGATTCGGCACTCAATAACTATGTGGCGAAGCACTATTCTTCATCGGTGATGAATTTCTTACACTGTTTCTACGGTGTGGGGGCAATGATAAGTCCTTATATCATGTCAATTGCACTTGCAAAAGCTCGCTGGAACGAGGGCTATCGTTGGACAGCTTATATACAGTCCGGTATAATGCTCATATGCCTGCTGTCCGTTCCGCTCTGGAAGAGAAATACAGCTGGAGAGGATAACAGCGAGCGTGACAGTGCAGGTATCAGGGAAGCATTGAAGATACGTGGAGTTATTCCAACTCTTATAGCTTTCTTCGCATACTGCTCTGGTGAATGTACCTGTTTCCTGTGGACTTCAAGCTATTTTATCGGTACTAAAAATACTATATCTTCTGAAACAGCCGCAGCTTTTGGTTCACTAATATTCGGCGGACTTATGTTTGGAAGAATGATATCAGCTTTTGTATCAAACAAACTTGGAGACAGGCTTCTCATACGTATTGGAATAGCTGTTGAAGCATTTGGAATTCTGCTAATATTCCTACCGTTTAAGGACTATATACCTACAGCTGTAGGATTTGTCATAACTGGAATAGGAATGGGGCCTGTCTATCCTGCAATACAGCATATGGCACCTGCAAACTTCGGAAAGAAAAACAGTGCTGCAGTAATAGGTCTGCAAATGGCATCCGCATACATTGGAAGCACATTCATGCCCATGGTATTCGGTCATATTCAACAGACTATAGGTATATGGATAATGCCTGTGTATCTTACATTTTTTGCAGTGCTTAATATTTGTATGCTTGAGTTGGCATATAAGCGTATTAAAACTAAATGACGTCTCAATTAGGAGGTTCATTATGTTGTTGCAATATCGCTTTGTAAATTGCCATTTGTAAATAATAATTCACATACATAGTATTTATGATTTTGAAATACTACGAAGAAGTTCGCTACACTATTGTATATACATAGACAGACAGATTTAGTATTTTTAACGATAGATGTATTTAATGTATATTAAATACCACGAATATTGACACATTTTGTCTAATATGATATAATAAAGCATAGGGGGGCTTATTAAGCTCCTACAACTGACAGGAGGTAAAAGCCGATGGACAATAAAAATAGGATCAAGGCACTTATTATGGCGGCTGTAATGGCTGCTGTACATATGACTATGAATGGCTCATCTGTTTTTGCTGAGGATTACGTAGTCGAAAATGCACAGATTCTCACACTTTTCGGAGATGTAAACTTCGACGGTAATGTTGGTATCTCAGATGCAGTTCAGCTTAACCGCTACCTTCTGGGACACATCAGTGAGCTTGGAAACATCAAGAATGCTGATCTTTTGGCTGACGGTGTTATTGACATCTATGATATGGTATACCTGCGAAGGCAGCTCGTAGCAGAAAATAAGCCAGTTGGCACAAAGCTCAAAGTTAAGGTTGTGGATATGATGTCTGGCGAACCTCTTGAGTGTGCTGATATACAGCTTTCTGAGATGAATGGAAATTGCTTGTATGACATTGGTGAAACTGTTTCTACTTACGGTGATGATGTTAATTATTATGGACTTCCAAATGATAAGGATTATAAGTATTTTCTTCTTGTAACCGAACTACCGAAGGGATACGACAGATGCACAGCATGGGATCAGGTAGTTATCTTTGATGTCGAATCAGGCACAGAAGAGAAAAATCTTATTGTAAGAGTTTCAGCTGATGATGCAGAAAAGAATGTAAAGTTCACACATATGGACTGGTTTAAGGGCAGAGAGAATATAGGTTATGGCAACCTTTTTATTACTGATAAGGATGGCAATTACTATTACCAGAGACAGTATACAGGAGAAATGTCACTTCCTGACGGTGATTATCACGCTGATTTCAATTTCTTTGATTATCCTGTTACTTTCATTGAACCAGATAGTGATTTCGCAAAAAGAATCAAGGAAAACTATCCTGATGCTCAGTTTGAAGAACTCTCAAACGGCATAGATTTCTCGGTTATTAATGGTAAGCCTGACAGAGAACTGTTCCTAAATTTCGGCCCAAGAGAAAATTCAGGCAATACAATCAACGTAAATTGTTATGACAGCCTTACTGGAAAGCCTCTTGAAGGTGTCAAGCTTTCACTTATTGAAGCTCCATATAGCTATGCAAAGACAGAGAGCTGGATTTCAGACGGTACTACTAAGGTATTTACTGATCTCTACCGTGGAGGTTCTGACTGCTATAAGGTCATTGTTGACAGTGTGCCTGAGGGGTATATAAAAAGTACAAAAGATCAATGGGTTGGTTTTGAGTATGCAAATAACTATTCAACAGATTTCAATTTCTATTTTACACCTTTTGAAGGTGAGAAAAATCTTTCCTTCAATGTTCTGACATGGCCTGACAAGCAGCAATACACTGGAGAATGTACATTTACTGTAATGCAGGGCAATTCAGTTATCCTGCCAGGCATAAAGCCCGGAGAGAAGTTTGGTCTAAAAGATGGAGAATACATGCTCTTTGCTGAATCATATGGTGATGATGAGCCATATCGCGGTGCTTGGATTCATTCAGAACTTGGTCAGGAACTTGCTAAAGAGACCGATGTATTTGCTGATGGAGCAGCTTTTCAGTCAGATATGGCAAAGTTTTCAGTAAAGGATGGTAAGCTCAATAAGGAAATCATACTTTATGTTGGCGATAAGGATAAAGGAATGTCTGATGATGAAAAAGAATACATAGAATCTGAGAAGCGAATGGAAGAAGAGCGGCTTCAGAAAGAAGAAGAATATCAAAAATTCCTTCTCATGGAAGACGATATAGTATAAGAAAGATCTGCATTTGCGAGAAGTTAGTAAATTTTAAATTACCAGAATTCTTTTCTGGTTCCTGTACACGATAAAACATTAAAGCCTGTATTTCGAGTGGTTTTGGCTACAGAAATACAGGCTTTTCTTCTATATGTAAATTAGGAATTTAAGTATTATTATATCAGTGGCACATGCATATTTACATATGGAAATGTCTTTTGCATTATCAAAAACTCCTGGAATTTATTTGCTAACCCCAGTTATTCCAATATAATATGTGAATAACATTGAAAATGTGCACATTGGTATCACATCAAATTATTAATTTCGAAGAGACATCCTCCCACCACCTATAGAGGTCGGAGACTTCTAGCGGTATTAGGTTAAAGGTAAGCGCCAACCAAACCAAGCCCTACAAAAAAGTATCTGAATGAAGTATAATAGTTCCAAAAGGAATCAAACCAGGAGGGACTAAAAGAATGGCAAGACTACTTGCAGGGTACTGTTGGGATTGGAGCAAAGAAGGTAAAAACTCTACGGATTGCTATGACATCGTAATAGGAGACTTCAAGATGAGTTGGAACCTCGGAAATTCGATTTTTGCTATAGATGAATCTTCGATAAATGAAGTTGGGTGTATACATACGTCGCAAGGATTAGAGTTTGACTATGTAGGCGTAATTATAGGTGATGACATGAAATATGATGGTAACAGGATAATCACAGACTTTAACAAACGTGCGTCTACTGATCAGTCATTAAAGGGTATAAAAAAGCTGCATAGAATTAATCCTGCAGAAGCACAAAAAAGATCTGATGAAATAATAAAGAATACCTATCGTACGCTTATGACCAGGGGCATGAAAGGTTGCTATGTATACTGTACTGATACAAATTTAGCAGACTATTTAAAGAGAAAAATAAAAATTAATTGAGCATAAAACTATATTACTACTTTAGTGTTACTATGTTTTTTCGGAAAACATGGAATAATATCGAATGGATGTGGACGTTACCATTTTTGGGAGCGTAGTTGGTTTGAATACGCTTCGTTTTTATAAGTGAAAAACTCCCTGTGGTCAAATTTGATGTGGCCACAGGGAGTAATAATATTTTGAGGGGGAGGGGAGAGCAGTGATGAGAACTGTTTTTTATAATTGTTTTTATTCTTTTTGTTTTCTAAGGCTAATGTATGAGGTGCTGGTGCGCATGCAAATTCTTTTCTTATACTTTGCTGCTGAGATATCAATGAATTATTCTCATTAATACATCGGTATTCAGTTAAAACTATATTAGTTAGGTAATACATATTGTATTAAATTGGCAGGACAATATCACCAGTTTTCAAAAACTAAATAATTTGTAAATGTTATAAATGCCTATTGACAGGCGAATTACTTGATGATATAATGATATCAAGAAGAATACACGATGTATATTTTAGAGAACGGAGGTTCCCATTAATGTTGTATAATACATTTTATCATGCCGAGGATGGAAATACGGAGACTATTGTTCTACTACATGGTTTCGGTGGCAATTCGCGTATTTGGAAATATCAGTTACCGTTACTGTTAAAACACTATAATGTTCTTACAATTGATCTTCCTAGTCATAATGAAGGAAATCTAAGGCTGTCACAACTTGAAGTTAGTTTAGACTCAATAACCCGGGAGATACTTGCCGTATGTGATCAGTATTCTGTTCAGCATGCTATATTCATGGGCGTTTCGCTTGGTACGATTTTTGTGAAGTATATTGAAGCATTTTATCCTGATTATGTTGACTTTGGGATTCTTGTCGGTGCAGTAGCTACTGTTAATGCACTGTTGCGTGGAATTGCTAGTCTTTTTTCAAAAATAGGAGACAAGCTTCCGTTTGCAGCGGTTTATCACGTGTTCAGCTGGATTATCATGCCGGGTAAGCTTAATGAAGAAAGCAGAAGTATTTTCAGAAAATGTGCTATCGCATTGAATAAAAAGGAATTCAAACTCTATATGCATATTTTCAATCAAGCTTTCCGTTTTAGCAAGATATTTGCAAAGGAGCATCATCCAGAAAATATATATATTTCTGGAAAGCTTGATTCCTGTTTTCTGCGTCGAACAGTACGTGAAGCTAGAAGCAGCTGCGGTAGAATGATTCAGATGGCATCCTGTGGTCATGTCTGTAATATAGTTCAGAGAGAACGCTTTAATGAGCTTATGCTGAAACTGCTTGATGGGGATTGTACTATTATAGCAGAATGAGCTAAATTATATATTGTTTAGTAATCAATATACAAATGAAATAGAAAAGTTTGTCTATTTGCTGCAAGATTTAAAACTTTAAATCGTAAACCACAAGGCGCTGGGCTTGAAATGCTTTATTATATATCAACAATATAGTTACAAATTGTTTGTGTGGAAAAATGTATTACAACTGATTGCATGTGGTTTCACGTCATATCTGAAGTCTGAACTTAAAACAGAATAAAGGGAAAATGCCGATATTCCAAATAATTTTGGGATATCGGCATTTATATAATAAGTGAGGTGTGAGGAGTTTTAGAAATCCATTACATTTTTGTGAATTATGTAATATACATATTCCTTAAGTAATTACTTTATTTCAGAGTAATTTATATTTTCGCTTTTGGGGATTTGTGATTATAGCGTAAAACGACATTCTCTTTTATAATGAAGTGGTACATTTCATTAAGAATTATTCGATG
Organism: Ruminococcus flavefaciens; assembly: GCA_002310115.1. Lineage (GTDB taxonomy): Bacteria > Bacillota > Clostridia > Oscillospirales > Ruminococcaceae > Ruminococcus > Ruminococcus flavefaciens_K. The sequence continues at coordinate 26,444 of DBYI01000080.1, read as the reverse complement.
ATCAGTCAAAACTGTCAAAATCTCCGAGAAGATAATCTTGTATCCAGAGAGCATCAGTGGAAGTAATTCCATTTTTAGGAAAATGGACATCACCGTTTTTTACTCCCTGTTCTGTTATATGCTTTGGATCAGAACCATTAAGACCATATCTGTTTGGATTTGAAAGAGCCTGCATGATCAGCACTGCATCTGAAAGGTCGATTTGTCCGTCACAGTTTGTATCTCCTGCAAGACGGCCAATGTAAAACGGATCAAGATATTTGTATTCTGTAGTGTTTTCAAGTTTACTTAAATCTTCAATCGAATCGATCTGCATAAATAATATATCATTATCCTGTGCATATTTTTCTGCTGTAGAATTATCGAAACCACATATTATTAATCTATCATCTCCTCTTACAGAATCATATTCAAAATGGCATTCCGGATTCAGCACTGTGACTATTGAATAACCGTCAGTTGTTGACCATATGTCTCTTGCATATATACCGTAACGTTCGATGTATTCAACACTTTCTGGAAGGACCATCATTTTAATTTGACTAAAATAAAAAGTATTTCTTTTTATTTCTTTCAGATGGTAACTTGAATCAGAATTATATTTAAAAGATACTTTTGCAAGTGAAGAGCAAAGGTAAAATGCGCAATCTCCTATTTCTTCAATATTCTCTCCGAAAATTACTTCTTCCAGAGCGGGAAATTTAAAGAAAGCAAGGCTTCCTATACGTCTGACATTTTTTCCGAAAATGATTTTTTTTACTTTTGTATTTTTTTCATAATCAAATGGTCCTGCTGAAACTTCAATTACAGGAACTCCTTCTATTTCATCAGGAATAATGATTTCTTCAGCATCTCCCATAGATATATCTTGTATAGAACAACCGTCAGCATACATTGTACATTTCATAGTGCCAAGATCAATGACACTGTATTCTTCGTACTCTAAAGGCTTTCTTTCTTTCTCATATTCACCACTTTCATACTGTTCAGGTGTACAGAATCTTAAATTGTTTTCTTTGGCAAATTTATGAGGTTCTGAATTTTCTTCACAGACAATAACAAATTTTCTCCAGTCAGTTCCGTTAGAGCTGAGCATACAATCATAATTCTTAATTATTATTGCAGTATCATAAGTCTTGTCATCATAGTAATTTGAATAGAGTGGACAGCCGTTCAACGTATTGATACTTGCCGGTATAACAATAGAGTCTATATTATCATCATCAAAAACTTTTTTTCCGATTGATACTATTCCATTGCCAAGCTCAATATTACTAAGCATACTACACGATTTGAATGCTTCGTCTTCTATATATTTAAGAGAACTTCCTAATTTAACTTCGGTTATATTGTCGCATTTTTTAAATGTGCCTTTATCTAATTTTACAAGACTGTTAGGCAGTTCAACAGATGTTAAAGCGCGACATGATGTAAAAGCATATCGTCCGATACTCTGAAGATTATCGTTAAATACAACTTTCTCTAATTTATCGCAGTAAGCGAAGGAATTGCTTCCGATTTTTTCCAGACTTTCGGGAAATTCTATTTCTGTTAGTGCGGTATTGTTAAAAGCATAATCACCTATGATCTTTATGTTTTTGCCAAATTTGACATTTACCAGATCACATGAATCAAATGCTCCACCTTTGATTTCAACGACAGGGAGACCATCAATTTCATCAGGGATGACTACCTTTGTTAAATTTTCATTATATTTGGGACTTGCATACGCAACAACAGCATAATCTGAATAGAGTTCATATTTTACGTTATTTTGTACCAATCCGTTAGGTTCATTTTGGCTTTTTAATGTGATGACGTCAGCCGCAGCATTGGCAGATGCTATAACATTGTTTGAAACTGTGGAGATTGGAAATGCTCCGCCCAGAATAGTTAAAGCCGTTATTGCAGCTATAATTCTTTTTGTTTTCATATGAAGTTCCTCCTATTCACATATTATTTATGTTTATTTGCGGATAAAGGCGAATTGCCTTCAATTATAATAACGCATTTTACTTGCTAAGTGTAACACTTATAATAAGGCTAATTTTAATCTATACTTAAGATAATTATTGATGAAATTCGCTATGGTCATATGACTCGGTGCTTTCATTTCACCAAGCATCCAGAGGAATCTTATGTCTGTTTTACATAGCTTTTCTATTTCACACAGCGATACATATCCGTATTCCATAAATGCAAACAGTGTTATTCTTAAGAGAGTTTCCAGATCAAATTGTGGGCGACCTGTCCTTCAGTCCTTCTCTACAAGATATTTCTTTAAGTCAATTTGATCTAAAACTTCAACAAAAGAATACACTGAGTCGTTTATATCTATAATTCTTTCATTATCCACTGGTAATTTCAGTTGGATTGGTTTATAATAGTTCTCAGTGGTTATCATTTGTCGTAATTTGATTATATCAAGTTTTGTTGTGCAGCTTGTTTTTTGCTATAAAATTTGGGGCCTCTTTACGAGGCCCCATGTTCGTTTGGGAGACTGAGTTTTTTTACAGCCCATTTGATTATCGTTATACTGCCTTTTAGTCGTGTGCATTCCGTGTGCATATAGAGTTTATGCAGGATTAAACTTATCCTTCTATCATACCCATTATCTCATCAGGGATAAACTCAGTCATCAGCTTTTTCTGCACTTCCGCTTTCAGAAACTCAGTATTTCTCTTACGGACATACTCGATAAAAGAATCCTGTCCGCTGTGTGCCTCAAAGCGTTTTTGATAAATTCACAGTTTTCGGCATAATATCTTGCTCCGTCAAGCAAAGTATCTTTCCAAAGATAGCTTTTATTGTCAATCCTGCCCATGACTTCGCTCACACGGGAGGTGTATATCCACACGATAAGGTCATATTTATCCTTGAAGTGATTATAGAAAGTTGGCTGCGACATACCGCAGTTATTTGTTATCTCGGTTATTGTTATCTTGTCGATACGCTTACTCTCGGCAAGCTCCAGAAAGGATTCGGCAAGTAATTCTTCTGTAGTTTTTCGTTTCATGAGTTATATCTCGACAGCCGTTTATTACTATGATTATACCATTATTCGCTGTTTAAGTCAATCAAATACAATACCTCAATCACGGTTTATCGAAATGAGCCGTGATTGAGCGCATAATACTGCTTATATCGATTGTCTTCTGTCTTTACGTAAATCATGGTTATATCAGCCTGTTTATCAATAATTTGACTGATGATAATGAACTGTAAAACTCCCGAATTGATGAATATATCTTAGTAAAAAGTTAAAATAAAATTAATATTTTCACAACATTTCTCTATTGACTTTTTCACTTATATAGCATATAATAAAACAATAGACCCCGACACGCCTCTAAACTATGCGAACCACGTCGGGCCATTTAATTATTGGGATAAAAATATGAGATTTTAACAGCAGCCTGCTGTGAACATTGATGAGTAGATTAAAAATCTTAAGCGATTTGGATTAGTTATGAATGACGAAGAATATGTAAGACGTAATCTTGGGGATATATCTTATTTTCGCTTCATAAAGGCATAAAGGCTTATGGACTCTGCTTGTAAATCATTATTCTTGTAAATACGGCGTTCTTGTATATGTATTTCCTGCGGATTTTGTAAATCGTGATTATCACAATGAATATTATTCGGATATTCAAAATGAACTAGACAGAAATAGCTGTGCGCATTTCGATAAGAAATTGTATAATAATTGTTTGGACAGTAGATATCTTTCCATGCACAGGTGGATTTGTTTAGTTTTGGTACTCTTTTCAAGTTTTATACGAATATGAAATCAGCTTATAAAAAGGAGATTGCTAAGTCTTACGATATAGGATATACATATCTCGAAAGTTGGATGGTACATATTACTTATACGCAATATTTGCGCTCACTATGGCAGACTTTACATCGTCGATTTTGTTAAATCTTCGATGATGTATAAGCAGTATAACCAAGCAGAAATAAGCTATATTTGCGTATTGTCGAAGAGCGTTTGTATGAAGCACTTGTTACCTGATGACAATCAATGGACGAATTCGTTGATATAATTGCTCATTATCTTGAGAAATATTCTCTTGTTGATGTTCGCCTTATAGGGGGGGCCGAATAATTGAAAAGAATATATGTAAAAGCAAATAGACACTTTATTGGCACTGGCTTTATTGCTCTGTATATTATGGCTGCTATTGCACGTTTCTTAAGTAGTGCAATATCCTGAATAAAAAGGAGCAGTAGATATAATGTACAACAGAGCATTTTTATTTAACGGCATAGGTTCAAAACCAGAAAAAATTCTGGCGAAGCTCACTCCTGAAATGATGGACAGGTACGAGACATACAGAACAGAAGCTTTTTCAAGACTTGGCCTTGACCTCGATATGTATAAGAATACAGGTTACAGTGTAAAGGCTGCCGAATGGATGGTGCCTTTCCTCTGTGACAGAGTTGTGTATGAATATTTTATCAGTAAAGGGATCATTCCTGATATCGGTGCAGGCTACAGTTCAGGCATAGTAAGCGCAAGCGCCTGTTTTGATTCGATAAGATATGAGGATGCTTATGATATTGTTATGACTCATCTTTCGATGTTCCGCACACTTCAGGAAAAAGGCATCAAACTCGATATGGGTATCATTATCGGTTTCCATTACGATGAGCTGAAAGAACTTTTCAGCGGTAAGTTCAGTCCTGATGAACTGGTCATCGGAAGCGGAAATTCAAAATTTCACGTTATGATAAGCGGCAAGGCAGAAGCAGTTGAAAAGGCTATCGAGGTATGTTTGAACGCGGGAGCTATCAAGGCTTTCACAATGAATACGGGCACAGCCTTTCATCATCCTCTTATGGAGCAGTATTCATTCGAATATATCTCGCTCTGCAATAAGCTTGAATACAAAGAACCTAAATATCCGATCATCTCGGTCTTCAATCAAACAGTTATGAAGACAGCTGACGAAGTCAGAAAGGAAAATATGATTAATGTCTTTACTCCTATGCGCTGGGATCTTGCACTAAAAAATCTGGAAGAGCTTGGAGTAACGGAATTCTTTGATGTAAGCGCCAATGGTGCAATAAACAAGTTTTCAAGAGTAAGTGGAAGATATAGGCTATATACTCTTAAAGATGTAGTTGGCGGCGGCTATACTTTATAAAAGAATGTAAAGGCACAGGCTCTCGGATAGAACATATATGATATCATGAGAGCGGTAACAGATATGATCAATAAAAGTATGGGGGTATTATCATGCATGATATGAACATAAAAATAAAAGAATATACGACAGAGGTAAGCGGCATGACCTCACTCAGTGAGCTTTTAGATTCTGAGCTTGGAAGTCCGTGTCTGCTTATCGTAAAAAACAGCAAAATAACCGGTGATATTAGCAATGATATCAGAGATTTCTTCACAAAAGCATCTTTCCTCACCGCGCTTGCAGAAGATGAGCCTTCAGAGGAGCTTGCAGAGCTTTTCGATATGGTCATCTCTGCCGATGGTATTGACGAATGGACAGATAGGCTTTTCAAGGATAAAAGCAAATGGGCAGCCGATCAGATAACTGCCTGCTTTGTTAAGGCAAGAACAGGGACTGCGGCAGAGGTGCTGAATTGCGAGTCAAGGGCGTTCTACCGTCTCATGTCAATAAAGAACGGAGGCGGCAGCAATGAGTGATATCATCAATATCAGTCTAAACGAAGAAAACGGCATACTCCATCTCATTATGGACGCGCCAAATAACAACATGATGACAACAGCTTTCCTGAATACATTTGAAGCAATTATGGAAAATGTTGCGGAAATTGCAAAAAAAGGCGAAATCAAGGGCATGATCATCTATGGCGGAGGCAGACATTTCAGTTCAGGCGCAGATGTAGGCGCACTTGCTGAACGCTCCGAAAAGGAAGCTTACGATGATTCTTCAGATGAGCTTCCAGCAAGTCATGTTGTACAGAAGAGCCATTTCACTTTTCTCCGCGACCTGCCTTTTCCTGTAGTAAGTGTGGTAACGGGATTCTGTATCGGTTCTGGTAGCGAGATCGCTGTAAATAGCCATTACAGGATACTTGAAAAAGGTGCGAGAATAGGTCAACCAGAATCCACATTCGGAATACTTCCGGCACTTGGTGGAATTGCAAGAAATATCGAGATATGCGGCATGAAGAATGCCTATGAGCTTGTTATGACAGGTGATATGATTCCTGCGGATCAAGCTTACGAGATAGGTTATGCCGATGTTTTCGTTGGCAAGAAGCAGGGCCTTTCCGAGGCTCTTTCGCTCATAGAATATATTTCTGATAATTTCAGTACATTCGAGCCTGAGAAATACAGAGAATACATAAAACAGTACAAGCAGAGTCATCTTGTATAATACTTTTACGAATTTTTTCGCAGTAAAGAAAGGATAAATATGGAAAAGATAGTTGTAACAGGCATTGGCTCGATAAGTGCTCTGGGGCTTAATACCGATGAATTATGGGAGGGGCTTATAAGCGGAAAAAGCGGAGTAAAACAAATAACACGTATCCCGATTGATAAACATGATACAACGATAGCAGCAGAGGTCGATGACGCATTTGAGGCAGTTGCTTCAAAATACTGGAAAAAGCGTCAGCTCAGCGCAACAACAAAGGCGACAAGAATGGGACTTGCTGCTGCAGGCGAAGCTATCGAGGACTGCGGTGCTGATTTCAGCACTCTCAACGCAAAGAGGATAGCAATTATTTTCGGTGTTGCCGACAACTCCTACGAGGACAGCGAGCTTGATATCAAGCCGAACACGACTTTAAAGCGTATGCCGAGCGCTATCCCTGCAATGCTTGCTATGAAGCACGGTATACAGGGTGCAACATTCAATGTTTCTACTGCCTGCGCTTCATCAGGCTATGCTGTTGCTCTCGGAAAGCAGCTCATACAGTCCGGTATGTATGATATGGTCATTACAGGCGGACTTTCAAATACAGTCTCAAATGTTGTTATAAGCGGCTTTAATCAAGTGCTTGCAATGTCTGTTGACAGCGATCCTACAAAAACTCCACGCCCGTTCACAAAGAATCGTGACGGCTTCATCATGGGCGAGGGGAGTGGATGTATAATTATTGAATCAGAAAAGCACGCAAAGGCAAGAGGAGCAAGGATACGCTGTGAACTTGCAGGTGCGAGCATGACCTGTGAGGCTTACAATATGACTGCTCCCAAGACAGACGGAGAGGGCATGGCTGAATCTATGGAGAGCGCTCTTAGTGACGCAGGAATGTCACCAGACGATATTGGTTATATCAATGCACACGGTACATCAACAAGTCTCAATGACCTTTACGAGACAATGGCTATTAAGAAGGTGTTCGGAAAGAGAGCGTATGATATCCCAGTTTCATCCATCAAGGCTGCAATAGGCCATACTCTTGCGGCAGGCGGTGCTCTTGAGGGCATTGCTTGTATTAAGGCTATTGAAACAGGCATACTCCCGCCTACGATACACTATGGTGAACGCGATCCCGAGCTTGATCTCAATTACATACCTAACGAAGCAATAAAGGAGGATATAAAAGCTGCAGTTTCAAACTCATTCGGCTTTGGCGGAAACAACTCTACTCTTATTTTCAAAAAATATGAATGACGAATATACATCCGTAAAATGGTATAATATCTTGCTTTAATAAAATTTATAAAAAAGGTTAAACCGTAAGTAAAAGTTCTGCTTACGGTTGATTTATTTATAATTTGTACTCATAGATACACGTTAATTAATGGAGATTTTGCACTTATTTATGAACTGTATGATAGCAAAAGAAAAAGGTATATAGCCGTATTCAGCTGTATTTACGGTTTTTAAGGGAATGAAAAAGAACCCTTATTTGTATTGAAATAAAGGTTCTGATATAGTTGAGACTGCTGGATTTGAAATATTAATTTGCAAGTTGAGGGACAGTAAAAGCGGTAAATCGCGGCATTATAAGGGGAGTAAACATATGGGGAGACTACTAATGGTTTAGTTCTTGGAGATTGACCAGCGAGCACCTTCTTCGCCGATAACACCATTGAGAGCAAATCCACATTTCTCAAGCACTCTTTTTGACGCAGTATTGGCTGAATCAGTTTAAGCTTCAACTGCGGTGACCTCCGGATGCGCAAATGCCCACTCCAATACTGCTTTCACTGCTTCGGTCGCATAACCGTTGTTCTGGTATTTTTCGGAGATACCGTATCCAATTTCTGTAACACCATTTGCAGAAAGCCCTTTGAAGCATAGTTCACCGATATGTGTGCCGTTTTTTAGTTCAATCATCCAAATCGCATACCATTCCCACTGGTCGGGATGATTCAGATATCCATTCAGCATTTCTGTGTACGCCGCCTTAAGTACATCAACAGACTGCGTTTCAATGAACTGTTCCATAGTATCCTGCGATGAAGCATAGATTTTCAATCTTCTTGTTTTGAGCATTGTATTCTCCTTCGGTCTAATTCTCATTTTGTACCATATAATAATATCATAATTCTTCTATTTAATCAAGTCAAAACTGTGGAGAAATTGATGCCTCAACAAAGTGAGCATTGATTGCGCATATCATATTAATTGACAAGTGGCAGACTCGGGTTATATCATAATACTTCTGTTTCATCAAATCATACCAGAGGTCCAAAATAACCTCTCACCGAAATGAACCGCAGCCAGAAACATCTTACTAATTTATGAAAAAATTTTTATGTTTTTTGTTACACTTTATGTATTATTTGCGTTACTATGAGTAAAGGTTGGTTTTCAACCTCATAATTTTATAAAAGGAGTAATACTAATGAAGAACACAATCAGAAAAATCGCAGCAGCCGCTATGGCTTTCACAATCCTTGGAACAGGTACAGCCGTAACAAAGACTATTGCACCTAAGGCCGACAATACTATCGTAGCCTGTGCAAAAAAAGAAAACGTAAAGACTTTTCTAAATATTGACGCATTTGGTAATAAAGCCTATGCTCAGGTTGTATGTTATCCGGGAATATATTCAAGAGTTGCACCCAACATAAAAGCAAAAGCCAAACGCTATTATAAAGAAGGTGAAATTTTCAGGATTCAAGTAAATAAAAATGGTAAAATTGCTGTTGTACAAGGCGATGATTATGACTGGGTAGTGACAACAAGCGGATATTATGTTCCTGCAAGGTACAAATACAACTATGTCTAATAACAGGTTGGTATTGCTGACCTTTGGCAGGAAGCTGTTGGGGAGCCCGTCCTCAGACTAATGTCATTAATCTATGAAAGATGTAAGAGGCAAAAACTCTTACATCTTTTTTGTATTTATGGAGCAACATAATACTCTACAATAAATTAAGCAATATGAAATATAAGTACAGATTTTTTGCTTCAAGAATATCGTTAACATTATTTAAGCTTATTCTGTTGATTCATCCTTTGAATTGTTCATATATTTACTGGTATTCTTTCAGCAGTTCCCTTAAGTAATTTAGCTTGATTATGTCAAGGATTTATAGTATAATGTAAGTATAACAAAAATGGAGGATATAGATGAGCATACTTAATGTTGAACACGTTACGCATGGTTTTGGTGCCAGGCAGATACTAAATGATGTATCTTTCAGGCTGCTTAAAGGTGAACACGTCGGACTTGTTGGCGCAAATGGTGAGGGCAAATCCACGTTCCTTAATATTATTATGGGAAAACTTCAGCCTGATGAAGGAAGTGTTGAATGGTGCAGGCACATAACGGTCGGCTATCTTGATCAGTACAGCACTCTTGCTAAGGGTAAAACTATTCGTGATGTTTTGAGAGAAGCTTTTGACAATCTCAGTGCCCTTGAAGCTGAGATGCTTTCATTATATGATAAGATGTCTGACTGCTCTGAGGAAGAAATGAATGAACTTATGGAGGAAGTCGGAGAGATACAGGGAATTCTTGATTACAGTGGTTATTACACTATTGATGCGAAAATATCTGAATATGCGAACGGACTTGGACTGAACGAGATAGGTCTCGACAGGGATGTTGCTGAGCTTTCGGGCGGTCAGCGTGCCAAAGTACTGCTTGCAAAAGTTCTGCTTGAAAACCCAATGATACTTATTCTCGATGAACCCACAAATTTTCTTGATGAGAACCACATCAAATGGCTGACTAATTTCCTGCAAAACTATGAAAATGCATTCATCCTAGTTTCACACGATGTATCATTTTTGAACAATGTCATAAATGTCGTGTATCATGTCGAAGGTGCTGTTATGAATCGCTATACAGGTGATTATGATAATTTTGTTAGGATGTATGAGTTGAAGAAGAAGCAGATCGAACAGGCTTATGAGAAACAACAGAAGGAAATAGCTGATCTTGAGGATTTTATCGCCCGCAACAAGGCAAGAGTAGCAACCACAAACATGGCAAAGTCACGTCAGAAAAAACTAGATAAGATGGATAAGATAACCTTGATGCGTGAAAAACCAAAACCTAATTTTTCGTTTCGAAAAGCTCGTACTCCAGGACGTGTTGTTATTGATTGCAAAAATGTGGTTCTTGGTTATGATGAGCCGCTTACTAAGCCTATTTCTGTCAAGGTGGAGAATGGCCAGAAAATTGCTATTCGTGGCGTAAATGGCATTGGAAAATCCACGCTTCTTAAAACGCTACTGAAGATTATTCCACCAATATCTGGTTATGTTGAGCATGATCAGTTTGTGGAATTTGGTTATTTTGAGCAAGAGGAGGAGAGTAGCGCTAAAACTGCGCTTGATGTTATCTGGGAGGAGTATCCATCAATGACCAATGCGGAAGTACGTGCGGCACTTGCTCAGTGCGGACTTACCACCGAGCATATAACTTCACAGATGAGAGTGCTTTCAGGCGGAGAAAATGCTAAGGTGAGAATATGTCGTATAATGCTTCGTGAGGTAAATCTTCTTGTTCTGGATGAACCTACGAATCACCTTGATGTTGACGCAAAAGAGTCGTTGAAAAAGGCTATCAAGGATTATAAAGGAACCGTTCTTATCGTCAGCCATGAACCTGAGTTCTATGTGGATATTGTCGATAATATCTGGAATATTGAGGAATGGTCAACTAAGATAATATAATGAAAATACATATGTTATGCCCGCATCACTTAGTTAGTGGTGCGGGCATAGTTTTAGTATATTAGGTTTATGTCAAAACAAGAATTATTTTATTCAATTAAAGTATTCTGAAATTATATCTGCAAATTGTTTCCTCGATCTGAATTCGACCTTTTCATTTTAGGTTCATTTTCTGAAATACGTCCTATATACATTTCATTTGGCTTTAATTCATTTTTTATTAGTCTCTCGATGTTATAAATGATAGTTTCCATAATAGATATTTCATTATCGAGACTGATGATTTTGATATATTCATTTTGTGTAGCTTCTTCAAGCTCTGCAAGTTCATTCTTCCAGTCTATTGGTGTTATCTTCTTATCATCAAGATTAGTGTTTAATAGTTTGTTCAACGTTTGGTATAATACTATTTCTTCATGGTGTTTATTATAATAAGCATCTTTTTTCTTTTGATTGGATATTGATTTCCATTTTATATATACAGGTTTATTTTTACTATAACGCGCGTAGTTGTTCAGAAGGTCTTTTAATACTTTGATTCGATTCTGTTTTTTCTTAACATTATCCTTATAAATACTTAATGTTTCGATTGCTGCTGCATTTTTCGCTTTTAACGCAGATAGATTTGCAATTTTATGTTCCTGAACAAATGCTATAAGCTGTGAAATATCCCTCATTTTTGATGATCTATTAAGAGTTGAAAGAGTACGACCGCTTTTCCATATAAATATGTTTCCGTTTTCATGTAAGCGCATTATCATCATAGCAAGATTATTCTTTTCGTATATCTTTTCTATTTCCATAATATAATTGTCTATTCCTTCAAGCCTTTTCAGAAGAGCAGTTATTTTTTTATTGACATACTTTATTTCCCGGTTGATATCGCCTTTTCTTGTCCTTATACCTTTTCGCTCCATTTCTGTTGCGGCGGATCCCATATGAATCATTGGCTTTATTAGTTTACCCTGTCGTTTATATGAGCGATGATCTACTTTATCTTTAATAACGGCATTAAGATGATCTGCCCATGCTTTTCTCCATTCCTCAACTTTATCTCTGTTGTTCCAGTCGGTAGTCTGGACAATATGACACTTGTATGTGCGTTTGCGTTTATCATATATTTTATTGCCATCCTTATCGAAAATATATTCCTTTTTCTGCTTGCCTCCCCATGTTCCGTCTGTATTGATCGGTCTCATAGTGAGCATTATATGCGCATGGATATTTTTTGACTTATGTTGTGGGATATGAACACATATATCTGCACACATTCCTTTGTCGACAAAAGTTTTTTGAACATAATTATGTGCAAGAGCTATGCATTCTGAAATAGATAATTCATTAGGTAGAGCAATCACGATTCCTCGTGCAAGCTGTGAGTTTTTATTTTTCTCTACAGTTTCAACTGAATTCCATAGCGTGGAGCGATCTCTATAATCTGCAGGAGCATTTGGCGGCAATAATATCTCTGTATGGATTACTCCTTCTTTCCTTGTAAAGTTATAAGTCTTACCGTTATAGTTATTGTAAATTTTTTCTCCTGCACAGTATGCAGCAGCTGCTACAGCAGATTTTCCTTTTCCTCTGCTGATTATGTTTATATCCCAATAATAAAGTGCGATAATAACCTCTCCTTTGGTCTTGTTTTATATAGGATGCTTTTATGATATCAGAATGAAGGAAAGAGAATGGATTCTATTATAAAACATTTTTTTCATTATAATTGATTGAAGCAGCAGGGAAGTGAATACCTTTTATTCCTCCTGGAAGATTTGCAAAAGCGATTCTGAGAATATGCTGTATCTGTTCATTGGAATATGTTTCGGCATCAGGAATAAGGCTTTCAAGAATTGTACCGCGTTCAATAAGCTGAAGAGTACGAGTGTGACTTTTTTCTTCTTTATAATAATTTTGTAAAAGATTGATATGATGTGTTTTCTGTATTTCCATTCCTGTCAGTTTTTCCAGTTCTGCAATAATTGATTCACGTTCTGCAATAGCTTTTTGGTATTCGTTTTCTAAATTCATACATATTCTCCTTTTGGGGATAAGTATCTATCCAATTCAAGATTAAGATTTCACGTTCTTCAAGTTTAATAGTATACTTTCCATATATCTGATACTGCTATCATGATCACAAGAAAAAATATTTCTGCCAGAGGTTTAACTTCTATTAACTGGACTGTTTATCTATAAAAACATGAAATTCCCTTATTACTTCATGTATTTGAGTTTTTTATTATTTACTTTGAGATAATCATAATTATATAATACTATCTACTACTTTTAAAGCCGAAAAATATGATGTTAGTACAACTATATTTTATGAAAAAAAGCTTTTACTCGTAAATTTCTCCCTTTTTAACATAACAGCACCTGAAAATATATGGCTTTTCTATGATTATATACATCTAATTCTATAAGAAATAAATGATATGGTTAGGAATATATTATGTATCAACACTTTGTCAAGTTATCGAAAGAACTATACATGGTTTTTTTTGAATGAATTTGATAATCATTCTCAATTGTGACAATAGTGTGAAAAATAACGTGAAGGTATTGACATTAATTTTGAATATGCTATAATATACAAGGCGAATTTGAAAATGATAATCATTTTCAAATTACACAAAAGAGGTGAAACCGTGGGATTTTACAATACTCCTCAAAAAGAAAGGATAATGTCATTTCTTGGCTTGCATATAAATGAATATCTAACTGTACATGAGATTACAGAAGGTATCAGAAATGAATTACCAAATACAAGTCCGATAGCTGAAAGTACTGTATACCGTATTCGGATTAACAAGTAAAAATACAGATAATAATCGTGAATTTCGTTACAGGCTATGCAATAATGATTCATGTATAAGCTTTCATTGTACAGTCTGCGGTAAAGTATATTATATAGAAGATAATATATGTAATTCCATAATAAATATTATACATAAAAACTATCCTATTTAAATTACTGAAGAGGTTCATCTAACAGGAGTATGTAATAATTGCAAAAAAAGTTAAGTTATACTATGTATATAACTCTTTTATTGAGAGGAGGAGTTACATTTGAAAATAACAGTAAAAAAGATCATTTCTATTATTGTTTTTCTATCAGTGATAATTGTTCTTATAAGCTCAACTATTTTTATTGTTAAGCATATCAATCATCATTGTACTGACAAGAATTGCCCTATTTGCATAGAACTTGTTAACAGTAACAGTATTATTTCGAATCTTGGCAACACTTGTGCGATAGTTTTTTGTTATCTGGCTTTTGTTATAGGATATATTGCATATAGATTATTTGCAGGATTTTCATTGTCAAATAACACTACACTTATTTCCTTGAAAGTTGAACTTCTGAATTAGAATTAGATGTTGATGTTAAATCCATATAGATAAATGGAATTAACGCTCATGGATTCCGTGTTTATTATGGAGCAATGAAATAGATCAATATTCTAATTCGGAGGTTCGATTATATGTATAAGAAAAAATTAATAACTGCAATGGTCAGCATAGCTATGGCAGCTGTAAGCTTCACTGGGTGCAGTTCTGAGAATAAGATTTCGTCAAATACTTATGATGCTGTTGAAGGAATAAAAACGTCATCTGCTTCTTCTAATGCATATAATGTAGTATGCACTATTTTCCCTGCATATGACTGGGTAAAGGAGATTGTCGGTGATAATTCCAGTAACATAGAAATGACATATCTGCTGGACAGTGGTGTCGATCTTCATAACTATCAGCCTACAACTGACGACATTCTCAAGATATCTAGCTGTGATTTGTTTGTATATGTTGGCGGTGAGTCTGATGAATGGGTAGAAGATGCACTTGAAAGCGTACAGAATAAAGATATGAAGGTCATAAATCTCATGGATATTCTTGGTGATTCAGCCAAAGTTGAGGAACTTAAAGAAGGTATGCAGGAAAGCGAGCACGAGCATGAACATGCTGAGATAAACGAAGATGATATCAAAGACCGTGAACTTACAGATTTTTCTGGTAGTTGGCAGTCTCTTTATCCTTTCCTCGCATCGGGAGACCTTGATAAATATGTAAAAAAACATGCAGAGGAGAACGATGAACCGGAAGATGAAGTTCGTGAAGAACTTGAAGGAAAATGGAACTGTGATTTGATAGAAATCAGTGTGGATGACAATAAAATGAATTTTACCTATAATGATGGATCAAAGAAAAGCGGTGAGTATAAATATGCCGGATATTCACCAGTTTTGTCAGATGACGGAGATATCCATGCAGTAATCTATCAGTTTGAAGCTGTATCAGGTGACAGTCCGAAATATGTAATGTTTAACGATCATGGATATGAACCTGCAAATGCTGAACATTTTCACATTTACTATGGTGATAATGTAGATTTTAAAACGACAAAAGATAATTTCGTATACAATCCATTCTTTATTCCTGCAGGACTGAGCGGTGAAGAAGCTGCTGAGATTCTTGATGGACATGGAAAAGAAAAACATGATCACGACCATGAACATGAAGATGGTGAAGAATACGATGAACACGTTTGGCTCTCTGTAAAAAATGCTAAGGTGCTTTGTGCAGAGATAGAGAAGAATCTTGCAATCATAGATTCTGCTAATGCTTCTGATTACAAAGCAAACCTTGACAGCTATATTTCTAAACTATCCGATCTTGACAACAACTTTCAGAAACTTGTTGACAATTCTTCTGTAAAGACACTTGTATTCGGTGACAGATTTCCGTTCCGTTATTTTGTAGATGATTACGGCCTTGACTATTTTGCTGCTTTTATTGGTTGTTCTGCTGAGTCGGAAGCAAGCTTTGAAACTATCAAATTCCTATCTGATAAGATTAAAGAGTTTGATTGTGATACTGTTTTCACACTTGAAAATTCAAATAAGGATATAGCTAATTCCATTATTACAAATTCAGGAAAAAAAGATGTGAAGATTGCTGAACTCAATTCTCTACAGTCAGTATCAAAGGGCGATGTAAACAATGGTGTAAGTTATATATCGCTTATGCAGAAAAATTATGATGTTCTTGCTGGCGTTATGAAATGAGGTACAAAATGAATAATAAAAAAATACCTGTTATCCTTATTACAGGCTATCTTGGCTCTGGAAAGACAACTCTCATGCAGAATCTGTTGAAGCAGGAACAACGCAAGATAGCTCTTATTGTAAATGATATGGGCAGTGTTAACATAGATGCTGCCCTTCTCAACAAGAATCGTGATCGTATAGCTTCTGTAGAAATGGTTGAGCTTCAGAACGGATGCATTTGCTGTACGCTCCGTGATGAGTTCATAGCCGAGATAGAGCGTATCTCTCAGTTACCCGATATTGAAGCTGTATTCGTTGAAGCATCTGGAATCAGTGAGCCTTCGAATATCGCTGCTTCTTTTGTCGTTTATACAGAGGATACCCCTGACACAAACGTTTATTTAAGCTCAGTTGTTTCTGTCGTTGACGCTGATCGAATCTACCGTGAATTTCTGCAGGAACTCAACATGGAAAACGATACTGAAGAAGGCGATATCATAAATCTTATCATTGATCAGATAGAGTTCTGTAACCTTGTTATCCTCAACAAGACAGACCTGCTGAATGATGAACAAATTGAAGAAGTTAAAAAGGCTATTCGTGATATACAGTCAGAAGCCGAGATAATACCCTGTATAAACAGTGAAGTCGATACGGATAAGATATTGCATGGAAATGAGTTCGACTATCATGCAGTTCTTGCTTCATCATCAGTACAGCGTGCACTGAATACCAATGAACCTACAGACAAGGAAGCATGTATGGACGAGTATGGTATAACTTCATTTGTCTATGAGGAAACTCGTCCATTCGACCGTGATAAATTCATGGACTTAGTTGACGAATATCCCAAGGAGCTTATCCGTACCAAGGGCTATGTGTGGTTTGCAGATGATGATGTACATATACAGCTCTTTGAACAGGCAGGTAGAAATGCCAGCGTTACTGAACTGAATGAATGGCTTGCAGCTTGCCCTAAGGATGAGTTAGACGCTATGTTTGAGAATTATCCCGACCTGAAAGACGACTGGGATGACACATACGGCGATCGAATAAATCAGCTGGTATTCATTGGAAAAGGCTATAAAAAAGCAGATATCCTTGATAAGCTTGAAAGATGTCTGGCAGTATGAGCGACAAGGCAATACCAGTATATCTGTTCCTCGGTTTTCTAGAATCAGGAAAAACAAAGTTTATCCAGGAAACAATATCCAGTAAACGTTTCGGGCTGGATGAAAACATTCTTCTTGTCATTTGTGAAGAGGGGATAGAAGAGTACGATTTGTCTCAGTTCAGCGGTAAAAGCATTAAGCTTTATTCGATAGAGGATAAGTCAGAGCTTGACGCAGAGTTGCTTTTAAAGATATCAGACGAATGTGATGCGGATAAAATCATGATTGAATATAACGGTATGTGGCATCTTACAGACTTACTTTTTAATAAGCCATCCAAATGGAAGATTTTTCAGACTGTATTTATTGCTGAAGCTCCCACAATTCAGATGTATATGCAGAACTATGGAAGCCTTGTTGTCGACAAGGTCAACGTCAGTGATGTTGTTATTTTTAATCGTTATGCCAACAGAGCTGATGTTAATGAACTGCATAGAATAATTCGTTCGATAAACAGAAGATCTGAGATCTATTACGAAGCTGATAATGGAATGATGATAGCTGATGACATTGAGGATCCGTTGCCTTATGATATAAACGTTCCGTTTATAATAATAAAGGATAATGATTATGCAATATGGTACAGCGACATAATGAACGACGCTATAAAATATAATGGAAAGTCAGTGAAGTTTAAAGCTTTAATTACTTCGCGTCCTGAGCATCCTAATAATATTTTTGCAGTTGGAAGGTATATAATGACATGCTGTGAAGCGGATATGGAGTTTTGTTGGTTCGTAGCTTTATATAACAAATACTTCAGCGTTCAGGGCGAAAAATGGGTAACTGTAACTGCAGATATAACAGTACAGCATCACGAGACAGAAAACATTGATATGCCTATTCTGAAAATTGTTGATCTTTATGAATGTGAACCGCCTGAAATACCAATTGCATCGTTTTTTAACTAAAGTGAACTCCCCATTGGATTTAGACACAATGGGGAGTTCACTTTATTCATTTATTCAGCATCTGTCCGTATTTTGATACAGACTGATCGCGAATTTTGTTCCTTTACCGATTTCACTTGCTGCCTCGATTTTCCCATCGTGGGCACGGATTATCTGTCTTGCCATTGCAAGACCTATTCCCACACTATCGTGGGATGAATTGCCTGCCTTATAAAACCTATCAAATATGTGAGGAAGATGTTCTTTTTCAATGCCCTTTCCATTATCTTCTATAACTATAGAGGTGTGCAGATTATTCTGACTGGCAGAAATCTTGACAAAGCCTCCTGGATTAGTATGTTCTATGCAGTTTTTTATGATGTTTGAAATCGCTTCTTTAAACCAGTGTATATCTACATTGAGTACGATTCCGTCAGGAATACTGCATATGTATTCCACTTCTGCGACCTCAGCCATGATCAAAAGCGGTTCAGAAAGATCTTTGATCAGTTTATTTAATTCAGACTTTTCTACTTTCATCTCCAAGACCCCTGCTTCCAGCTGTGAAAGAGTTAGGAGACTTTTAAGAAGCCATGTCATTTTGTTGATCTGTGCATCGATCTTACCTGTATATTCAAGTCTCTGCTCATCACTGACCGATTCATTCATTAATAACTCATTCATCAATGATATGGCAGTTAGCGGTGTTTTGAACTGATGTGAGATATCTGACATCATATCAGACATATACTTTTTTTGGTTATGTTCGGATGAATACTGTTCAAGCAGTAGCGTTATCACTTTGTAAATCTCACTTTGCAGGATTCCTATGCTTCCTTCAGATATCTTCTTCATTTCAGGTAGGGAAGAGTAGTCTTGTACTTTAGTGATATATGATATAAGATCGCCTATCTGGTTTTTTATTTTCCTTTTTTCAATTATGTCCGCTGCCAATATGATAATAAGCACAGCTGCTAGCAACACTGCTATACGCCACGGATTCCCCAGTAGGATGCACAGTACAACCGAAATAGCAGCAATTCCAATCCTGAATTTCATTTAAATCAAACCATACGATAGCCCATTCCACGAACGGTCTGTATTATGGGCTCATCGCCTTCCTGTTCCAATTTTTTTCTAAGTCTTTTTACATAAACCGAAAGAGTATTGTCATTAACAAAATCCCCTGCACTATCCCACATACTGTTTAATATCTGCTGCCTTGTTAGGAGCAGTCCTCTGTTTCTTACAAATGTAAGAAGAAGTCTGTATTCAGCAGCTGAAAGGAATATCTCTTCACCATCTCGCATGATTCTTCCGCTCCTGATATCCAGTATATTCCTGCCTATCTCTATCGGTTTCTGCTCTTCTTCCTGCTCTTTTTCTGCTTTATCTGCATGAGAAGCGATTCCGCCGCTTCTACGCACTACTGCCTTGATTCTGGCTAAAAGTTCCCTTATCCTGAATGGCTTTGATATATAATCATCAGCTTCATTTTCAAAGGCAAGAACAGTATGCAGTTCATCGTCACAGGCTGTCAGAAATATTATCGGAACATCAGATCTTTCCCTTATTGCCTTGCATATCTGATAGCCGTCGCCATCGGGAAGAGTTATGTCAAGGAGGCACACATCAAAGTGTACCTCATCTTGTATTGCCTCTATGGCACTTTTCATATCTCCGAATGCTTCGACCTCATAGCCCTCCTGTAAAAGAGCTATTTTAAGCCCTTCCACTATTATAGGATCATCTTCGGCAATCAATACTCTCATATACTCTCCTTCCGTATTTCATCAATTATCTGCATACTATTTTCATGTCCGTAGCATATCCTAGTAAATACCATTAGCCCGGTCATACTTACAAGCAGCGTTATTAATATCACCCATACAGGGAGAGTAAGACCAACTCTTCCATAGTGCTGATTGATCAGTAAATATAAACCTGTCACAAAGCCAGATATGATCAACGCTGAATAAATAAATGACCTTGTTAAAAGCCTTATGTTCTCCGTCATAAGCATTTTATTCTTCTGTTTTCTTGTCATACCCATCGAATGTAGCACCGCAAGTTCCTTATGTCTTGCCAGACGTCTGCCCATAACGGAATTATATAGGTTAAGAAGACATATAAGTGCTATCATTAATGTAAAACATACCGCTACGACATTTACTATCTTTGTTATCACTTCCGAAAAGTCTTTCAGATCAAAAACATCCTTCGACCTGAGTGCACTGCGCCCGAATTCATCGTTGATCCCTGAAAGCTCTTCAACCAGCAGAGAATACTCTGTATTTGTGTTGAAGAATATACACTTCCACATATCTAGCTTTCCGAATGCAGGATCTTTAAGTATGATATTATCCCGCGTCTGCTTCGAAATGATAATGAAGGTCGTGTTATTGTTTAAAGTGAAATACTCTTTTACATCATCGGCATCTATATAGCCTGCAAAGTCTACGGGAACAGTGACATCATATTCTTCTTCCTTATCTTTATCGTATTCCCTGAGCTCAAGCTCTATCGTATCTCCTTCATTTACAGAGAGTGGTCTCTTCAGAGAGTATTCGGCATATTTGGGCTTCTGTGCGTCATTATCGAAAAAAGTGCAATCATGCGATGTGATCTTAAGCTTATCATATACCAGCATAGGGCTGGTTTCGGAGCTTTCGTACTTTGTAAGGCTGATACCTGCCTTTTCTGCTATTTTATTAAAATCCTCATCATCTAGAGTTATGAAAGCCTGCTTGGGGTGACCGTACACATTTCTGTAACCTCCCCTCACGAAAAAACGATCCTGAATCTGTTCCGGAGTTGCGTTCGGGAACCACATACCCAGTATCCGCTTTACCGTACAGATATACTCTTCATTATAATACTCTATCGGTATACCGCCATAATAATAAGCGACATCCATTTCCTCATATTTGCTGACTTCATCTGACGTCATGATATTCTCCCTGCATGACAGATACCGATCCTCATCAAGGTATCCGGTGTTTTCAAGCATGTATGAACAGTCTGTAAATACATTTCCGGGATTCAGATCCACCTCATTCTCCATACTTGCAAGTATATCCCCAATGCTTCCTGACGCAAAAGCCGTTATCAGAGTAAGTGCGATAAATGTAGTGATACTTCTTATTATGCCTTTTGTAGATGTGAGATTTCTTTCTACGGAAGCTGTTCCCAAAAGCTTTTCGGCTTTTCCTCTGAGCATAAGTCCGAGATGGCTTTTATAGCCTTTTTTCTTCAGTTTCTTTGAATTTTCGTTTCCTCTTATACTTTCAACAGGCCCAATCTTGCTTATTTTGTGTGCAGGTATCCATGCCGATATCCATACAGCAGCCGTGGAGAATATCACAACAAGCAGAAGGTTTACAGGATTAATCACAATTCTGTAGGTGACTTCCGTGTTTCTTCCCGTTGCAATACTTAACAGCATCGAACCAAAGAGCTTTGAAAAATATGGATAGAGCAGTTTCATTCCCACTTTTACCACAAGAATCCCGATACCAATCCCAAAAGGAAGTGAGGGGACAAGCAGTGAGAATACCTCGTAATATACGCTCCATTTTTTCTGTCTGCGTGTCGCACCGACAGACGACAGCATTCCGAGATATCTGCATCTTTCCTGATAGGACATACTGAATACATTATATATAAGGACCAGTGATGCAGCCGTGATTAGTACTACAAAAAAGACCTGACAAAACATCACAAGAAAATTAAGACTGTCATTCTGCCCGTCAGCAGTGAATGCCAGAAGAGCATCATTTGAAACGATACTGCCTTTATCAAACGATATCACTTCTCCGTCCTGTGTTGTATACTTGCTGCCACGGCTAATAGCATCCTCTCTTTCTTCAGAGTTTTTTGAACTGTCAAGGATCTTTGCTATTTCTTCGAAGCAGTCTTCATCTGTTCTGAGATCTGTTGTTAACACAGCATTGACTATTTCATCACCGTTTATGGTGTTTTCTGTTCCGGTCAGTGCTATATATCCTCCCTGTCCCGGAAATCCGAAATAAGGTTCTTCCATTATACCGACTACGGTCAGAGTCTTGCTAACCCCCGTAGGTTTGTGTATCATCTCAATGAGAGCATTGTTTTCATTATAGGGAAAATGATCGGGGACTTTTAATGTATCCCCTGGCTTGAGATTAAACCCAAGCGGCAAAAATATACTTTTTGCTTCTTTGCCTTCTGCTATGAGTTCATTCTGTTCTTCAACCGTGAATGCGTGAATGTATCTTTCAAAAAATTCTGTCTCGATAGTATCTCCAAGCTTTATATCAGCACCTTCTCTCAGTGCTGTTTCACTGATAATTACCTCGTCAGATTTTTGTGGATAACGTCCTTCTTTTACTTTTATGTTCATCAGTTCAAACAGGTTTTCCGAATATTCCTTGACTTCAAGATAAGGTGTAACTTCTGGATTTCCGCTTTTGGGGAATTCCGTATATCCAAGAGGCTTTGAGATCTCAAATTTATCTACAAAGTCAAGAGCCTTTATCTGCTCTGCCTGTTCCTTACCGATATCATATACCTGATAATGCCAGCTTCCCTTTTCTGCTACAACTGCATTTTGCATATATCCTAAAATAGTATCCTTACCAATAAATACCGCAGTCATAAGAATGACCATTATCAGTATACCGAGAAAAGTGACCAGTGTGCGCTTACGGTTCTTCAGCATATATGTTTTTGTTACCTGAAATATTATCTTCTTATTG
The DNA here is from genome assembly GCA_002310115.1 of Ruminococcus flavefaciens. GTDB lineage: Bacteria > Bacillota > Clostridia > Oscillospirales > Ruminococcaceae > Ruminococcus > Ruminococcus flavefaciens_K. The sequence goes on along the minus strand of DBYI01000080.1, from coordinate 3,517 downwards.
TTCATTTTGTCACCTTCTTTTCCCATTCCGTCTCAGACCAGATTCCTGACCTTTTCGTTCCTATCGATACGGCCGTCCTCAATACTTATGATACGGTCAGCCTGCATTGCCAAGGCCTCATCATGGGTTATAAGTATCAGTGTCTGCTTGTTCTTTTTGTTTGATTCTTTAAGCAGATCAATTATCTCCTCGCCAGTTTTACGATCCAGATTACCTGTGGGTTCATCTGCAAGCAATATTGCAGGATGGCTGTACAAAGCACGTCCTATCGATACTCTTTGCTGCTGTCCTCCTGACAACTGGCTGGGAAGATTTTTTCTCCTGTCTGTCAGCCCCAGATGTTCAACCACCTGATCCAGCCTTTCTTTATCCAATGGCCTTCCGTCCAGAAGATGCGGAAGTGCGATATTCTCGTCTATATTAAGTACAGGCATCAGATTATAGAACTGATATACCAGTCCGATTTGTCTTCTTCTGAAAATCGCAAGCTTATCTTCACTTAAGCTGTGTATATCCGTACCATCTATAAAGACTTTGCCTTCTGTGGGTTTATCCACTCCGCCAAGTATATGCAGCAGCGTAGACTTGCCGCTTCCAGAAGGACCTATTATTGACACGAACTCTCCTTTTTCAACTGTAAAGCTGACTTTATCAAGTGCTGTTACTTCTGTTTCACCTTTTCCGTATATCTTTGATACGTTTTCACATTTTAATATTTCCATATGTTCCTCCGTTTTTATGAATTGAATTTCTATGTTACTTAATATACCCCTTCATTCTTTCATTACAGTGACTAAAAGGTGACGGTTTAGTCACTTTGCAATAAAAAAATTTTGTGCGGTTATCGTATAGTAACATGGATTTCAATGACAATAAAGTAACAGCTATTGAGATTATTATAACATATTGTTTTAGAAATAACAATAATAAAAAAAGTCCATCATCAAAAAAATCCCGAAACTTGCTAATATATGCAAGTTTCAGGATTATATTTATTTTGTAATTGCTTTGTTTTTGCTCAAATTATCATAGTTATATTTATTTGGACGCTAAAACATAGTTTGAATGATTTATGTCGCTCTTAATCAATATCTCGATAATCGGGAATATTCAAATAATTAGAATAATTCTCGGTTATATTCAAGAAGGTCAATGATTTCGCTTCCGTAAATATCATAGATGTCGAGCAGTTTAATGAAATCCTTTGCGTCCGGATCATCTATCCAGCCAACAAAATCGCCAAAAGTTGCAATTTCCGAATTAACAGGTTTACCTTCCGCATCATTGCCTATGATATATACAGAACTGCTGCCTGCATCACACATATATCCGATGCCTTTCATTTTTGACTCACTGTAGCTTCCAGCTTTTAGAGCAAACTTGTTTATTTCATTCATTGCACAGTCAGGAATATAGCTTGCACTTCTATCACTTGTCATCATTATGTTCAGCAGTTTATCATACCAATTGTCGGAATACATTGAAACAAGATCACTTCTTGTAGCGGGGGTGTCTGCCATATCATCATTGTATCGGAAAGAATAAGCTGATCCGTACTGATCGATTACAGTAACGTTCTGGAATGTCGACCATGCATAGTTCTCGCTTATAAATACCATAACAGGTTGTGGTTCTTCTTTGATTTCATTTATAAGCAGTTTTCTCATTTCAACAAAATCGAATATATCGACGTTACCGTCACTGTTAACATCTGCGATACCATGTTCAGCCAGATTTCCCTTGCCAGTGAGCCATTTTTTCATGAAAACAAGGTCAGAGATTCCGAAAAATCCGTCACCATTGCAGTCACCTTTGACATCGGTTTTCAAATCATTTATTTCTGCAGGTAATATATTCATATTATCTGTGATTGTAAAGTATGCAACATCATCTTCTGTTATCGCATTATAGTGATTTGTTTTTTTAGAAATAATAAGCTTGACTGTTCCGGGCTTTACAGGCTTGAAGAGCTTGATTAGATGCTGTGGTTTGCTGTAATCAGTATCATCAGTATTAGTTTGCGATGTATCACGTTTCATTGAAATTTCTTCATGGTCCTCTATAAATACACCGTTACCGTTCTGCTTGATTATGCAATTAGATGAATCTGCATCAGATATGTTTGTACAGTACATTACATATCCGTCCTGAATAGAAAACGTGCCATGCTTTTCAAAGTAGGCATTAAATTCTTCATGACAGTCAGGCAGCCAGGAATACTTATCAGTTTGAGTGATGTAACCTTCGCTGTCCTTTTTGAATTTGTATGAATTAAATGTTCTTGTATCTGATTCAAATCTTCCGTATCTGAAATTAACAGTGAGGTCAGAATCGTTTGGTATCTCATAAGCTCTGACATTATAAGCAGGACAGTATTTTTCTGTATTCTTATACACCTTGTTTGTAAGTTCATAGCTAGCGATTTTTTGGGAAACTGAGCCTTCAAAGAAAACAGAGTATTCATCAAGTCTGTCTGTGTTTATAGGATAGACAAAGCAAATTATACCGTCAGTTACAAATGATGCACCATGTTCATTGCTGAATTTGACAGCTGACTCATAATTCTGAGGTATCCATTCTGGTATATCCTTAACGTTTTCAACAATATTAAGATCTTTATCAACTTTAATGGAGGCAGTAGCTATTTTTTTATCTTCAGTGTTTTCTTCCCATAATCTGCCGGATGTAAATGTAATATCAACATCACCTTCAGACTCTCCTTTAAAGACTTTTAAAATATTGTCAGTTTCGCCATCTAAGCTTAAAACACTGTCTCGGCTTACACTTTCGTCAATAGCTAGACTGAGTTTTCCTGAACCGGTCTGTTCTATATCCAGAGAAGCCCCTGTGGAGTAGTTTATACTATTGCAGTAGATCATCATACCGTCTCTGAATGAGATATTTCCATTTTGTTCAATATATTCTTCAAACTCTGGAACAGAATCAGGTAACCAGCTGTAAATATCGGTTTCTTTCAAATCGCCTTCTTCGTTAACGAAAGTATATCTAACACTGTCCGAAGCCTTACCTGTTTCCGTATCCTCAAGACTGATATCCACATCAAATCCTTTAGCGCAATTGTTAAGTATCAAAAGTGCTTCATAATGAAATCCGGGTGAACTTACAGGATTTTTCCTGGTACCGGAACTTTCGGTAAGTTCAAAGGAATACATATTATATTCGTATTCAGAATTAGCTATCATTCCGTCATCTCGTTTGAAAGAATTGATTTCAGCAGACATTTTGCAGGAATCCGGAACATGATAAACAATACCTATCATATCGCCATCAACTATGGTTGTACCGTAATGATTATGAAAATACATTGCGGAACCAAAGTCGCGTGGAATCCATGAAGGTCCGTTTTCAACTACTTTATCCCAGTTAACTGCTGCAGCATCAGTTGTCATAGAAAATGCAGTCGCATTGCCTAAGGATATTGCCATTGCTATTGTAGTTGATATTATATTTTTCATTAGTTTCATATATAGTCCTCCTCATAATATCTTGTAAAATC
>DBYI01000064.1 GCA_002310115.1 Ruminococcus flavefaciens | reverse complement strand
TCTGCATTTCTATTTTACCATAAACAAGTCAAACAGTTGCCTTTTCTTTTTTTCTGTAGGTTCAGAGTTTTGAATAAAGACGTTTTTTTGCAACTCACAGGCTGTCAGAGCGATCGTTCTTTTTGTTTATTACGTCTTTGATAAGGATTTCCTTTGCTCTTTCGGGTTCCTCAAACAAAGGACTGTGTGCTGAGTTTTCAAATGTGTAGAAGCCTTTTATATCAGCCTGAACAAGCTCGAAATATTCTTTCTGAAGCTCATAGTCTGTGGTCATGTCATATTTACCTGCTAATACATAAAACGGTATGTCAAGCTGTTTTGTTACATCTACTGCTTTAAAATTCCCAGATGAAATTTCAGCCTTAGAAACAAAAGACTTTCCTCTCCATATGTTAAGCCTTTCTTTCTGCGTGAAATCGGTCATTTTAAGAGTCGGAAAAAATATTCCTGTAATCACAGAGTCCATATTATGAAGTGTTCCGACGCCGTTTTCGTGCATAGCCTTATCACGTGTCTTGGCAAAATAAGAGTGCATTTTCTCGCTTGACATATCAGGTTCACTGTTTTCATCGCTGAACAGATCGTAATACTGTTCCATTTCTGATACCATATTCTTATTGCCGTCTTTTTTATACTGTTCAAGCATATAGTGGTATGCCTTTCTTTCTGACCTGATCTTATCAACGCTCATGCCCATAGCTATGTAAGCTTCGTATTTTTCCGGATATTCCGAAGCCAATTTCAAAGCGATCGTTGTGCCGAAAGAATGACCGATAATGTATATCTTATCCTGATCAAAACGCTCTCTGAGATAGTCTGTTACTTCAACAGCGTCTAATTCCATCTGCTCAGAGGTAATAGTTTCAAGCGACAGATCCGGATCATAAGACAGGGCAGTACCTCTGTAGCATAAATAGCATACAGTGAAGTACTCATCTATTCCTGTTGGATATTCATACTCCATCCAGTATTCAGGTATACCTGGACCTCCGCCCATAAACAGTAAAACCGGATTATCTGCTTTTGCTCCTTTTATTACCATTCCGAGCTTTGTTCCGTTAATATCAAGAAATGTTTTTTCACAGACCTCTGCATGATTATTATTTGTTATTCTTCCTCTGCTTGGCGGAAACAGGATAAGCATAAGAATGAATAATAAACTAGCTATGATTGCAGATATTATCAGTATTTTCTTTATTATTTTTTTCCGTATTTTATTCATTATAGTATGAGAACGGAATTCCTTCCGAAGCATTTTCCTGTGAATCATACCAATAAGCCTTATTATCATCAGCCATGAACTCTATCGTACCGCTGCCGTCTGAGTATTCTATTGTATTGCTAATATTCGAACCATCTCCTGCATAGCTGACAGATTCCTTTGTGCAATTGTTATATGTCACTGTAACTGCCTCGTTAGTTGCTGTAACATTACCGCTCATAGTCCATACAGAAGAATCAGCAACGTTGCCGCTCCATGTTATTACTATTGAAGCCTGATCTGTGCCGATGCATGAAACATACATCATAGCTCTGCCATTAGAATAGTTGCCTATGTAATTCATCATTGGGTTCTGCTGACCGTCTGCCTGAACTCTGTTATCCGGGTAGCAGAATTGATAGCCGGAATAGTAAGTTACTGTATCAGGTCCGTTTTCGGTCGTTACAGGTTCAACAACAACTACCCAGCATTTAAAACCTTCAAGACTTGTTCCCTCTGTAACGCTAACGATTTTTGCACCAGATCCAGCCAGTTCTTTTACGTTGCTTACAGCTGTTTCGCGGTCTATGCCTATATTTTCAGAATTGCTAGCGGTGGAAGTACTTTCTTCCTCATTGCTATTAGCACTTTCGTCTTTTGAAGCAGATTCAGATGTTGTATGGGGTGCTGCAGTAGTTGTAACTGTTTCAGCAACGGTCGTAACTGCGGGGGTGCTCTCAGTTACAGTACTTTCATCGATTTTTCCGCAGCTTGTAAGTGTAGCTGCAATCACGAGTACTGTGATAATTGTTATTCTTTTCATTTCTTATTTCCTCTTTCTTTCAGTTTAATATATTTATTACCCTTCTCAATGCTTCAGATAATTTGGCTTTTCACTCCTTACCGTTTATGTATTGTCACAATTATACCATAACCAAGCTTAAAAATCAATCTCAGATGGTATAAGTAACCTTTGTATGTAGTTGATTTTGAAACGTGTATGGTGTATAATTTATATGATAACACTAGATTAAACAATTGTAGAACTGAAAGACTAACAATAGAGTAGGGGGAGGTTAAATCCTCGTGCTTGTTCGTTATCTCCTGTTTACGGGGGGTTGAGAAGTTTTCAACAATTAACATAAAAAAACAGTTGCCCCTTCAAATTTTTCTTGAAGAGGCAACTATGTTGTTTGGGAGGGGTGATTTTTACAGTCACAATGTAAAGTGTTATCCATTGTAAGAAAAGGATTTTGTACACCAATTCGTACACCAATTTTTGCAAAAACAGATAATTTTTCTAAGGCTTAGAATCGTTAGCACTTTCTTGAAAATGGCTATTTTTAAGGCTGTATGATACTTGATGGTATTCGGTAATACATGGTCAAGCGAACTAATATACTTAACCGAAGAGCAGGGTAGTTCTTTGGGTTACAAACAGTAAAAATACTCCTTCCCCATTGTGGAGAAGGAGCTCCTTGTTATTTTCATTGGTTGCAACTACAATGTTAAAGTAACTCATATCCGTTTCCTTCCTTTATTTATATAGAACGGCTAATAGCTTCGTTTATTTTTTCAATAGCCTCAGCACGCTGCTGATTTGTTTTAAAATAAATAGCATATCTTCTGCCTGCTTTTCTGAAAATCACAATAGCCTTACCTTTTACATCCATCTGCATCAACTTATTGACTCTTATTATCTCTGACAGCTTTGTAGCCCGACCTAAATTGAAGTCAATTATACACACATCCGAAAGGTAGGCATATTCATTTAGATTTTCGCTTTTTTGCAGGATGTCTTCCAGTTCATCATCAGAGCGTAAAGAAAGGACGTTTTTTATCCTTTCCTTCGTTCGGAGCGCATAGTTATAATTATGCAGATAGCCTCCTGCAAATATCGCAGGCAATATCCAGCAGGCAAAAAAATCCGCAATTTCGCTTGTCATTGTTATACACGCAATTGTCATGATAATTCCTGCGATACCGCATACTATAAGCTGCCTTTTCAACATTTTTATTGCAAGCTCTTTTCTTCTGCTCAGTATTTTATCAAGCATAGGTGTTCCGATATAATTATTATTCATAATAGTCCCATCATACTAATCATTCATTTTCTTTTTGGATTTATTCAGGGTATACCCTTTCAAGCTTCAGCTTTTAGTTGCGTTTTCGGCTGATGATTAGGTTTGATGAAAAACTTATACACGCATAGTCCCAGGATAAACAGGCTTACTGTCAATGGTGCCCAGTCGATTTCCTGGTTCCTTTCTTCGGGCAGAAGTGTACCGTGGGATACTTTGTATTCCTGTATAAAGTATTTTACATTTGAAACGCAGCTTGATATCAACTCCAATGCGATGACAGCAAACAACGGCAGCATCATGACCGAATACCGTCTTTTCTTTCCATCGTTCCTGAACCTTGTGGCGAAATATCCCCACACGGCAGCTGCTGTTCCAATGGCTGTCCATTTTATAAAGTCGATTATCTCGCCCTTTGTGTTCTGAAAGTATATTGCCTCCAGCTTCAATTCGTCGGGAAGAGTATCGGGCACGGTAATGTATTCGATGATATCCAGTACGAATATGTACAGATAGTAGAAGAAGTCCAGTCCAAGAAAGAACAGGAACAAATCACGGAATTGCTGTTTCGGCGGCACATCTCTTCTTATGGTGAATAGTATTATTGCCGCATATATCGAAAGCCCACCCATTATCGATGAAAAGCTGAATATATGATGACCTTTGAACAGCATATAATCAAGCCTGCCTGCAAACTGCTGAACTATTCCCATTATACCTCCAATAAAGAGGTATTTGTATTTTTTGATTATTTCTTTCATCTCAATGTGTTTCCTTTCAATAAATCCCTATTATTATTAAATCCATTCAAGTTTTTTTAGATAAGATAACACTCATTATTCTTCAATCAGTTTACCGCTGATGTCTTTATCTTATGAGCTTATTATAATTCTAAGATGCTCAAAAGTCAATAAAAGTGACTAAAAAGTAATTAAACAGACAAAATGGACGAGCGATTGTTTGATCTTATATATTGGAACTGTTAATCAAACTCAGTACTAAAAAAATATAAGCTATCCTCGGAGATACCGAGGATAGCATTTCGTAAACGCTAATCAAATCCGGCCATATAGCGAAAGAATAAGAGGACTGCCAAAATGAAATGCAGTCCTCTGTCTAGATTATATATGCCGTGAATGGTTGACGGTTACGTTACAGACAGTAATAATATCCAGTTCCTTAGCGAATAATTATGATAACCTGTAATTCAAGCCGATAGCAGAATGGTAACGAGTTTTTCTATCAGCAATACGATCAGGTCTGACAGGACACTTGTTTCTTGCTATCAGCTCTTCCAAAAGTAAAGGATTTGCGTGTGCCGAGCTAAAGAATTTGATGCAGAAATGTATAGCAAAAGCATAATTGATTTTATAGCAGTAATCATTATGCTTATCGTCATCTATGGTGATATTATCGGTAATCAGCATAGAGAAGTTATACATGATAAGACTTGCAAGGATTTCCTGTATCACGCAGTTTTTTCTTTGAATAGAAAGCAATAAGACCAACATGGTACTTTTATTCCCTGAAAGAGGTTTCTATACACCAGCGTGTTTTATAGATCTTAATACCTTCAGCAGAAAACTCATTCTCCTGGAGGTTAGTAACAATAGTATCGTAATATCCTTTTGAAATCTTGATTCTTATGATGCGAATTTTTAGCGGATAGGTATCTTTCGAACACTTCGGAAGAAAATCAAAAACGACCTGCGAATTAAGGAATCTAAATTTATCAGGATTCGACTTAACTTCATTTGTTTGTCTTCTTGTAAGAAGAATGACCTCGTAGATTATCTGTGTGCTGATCCTATTAATCGTGATATATGTATTTAGCTATGATTGGCGAAAAAGTAATACAGAAAGCGCTATAGAACTAAAATAGTTTATAGATGGACTTAATGTAGATAAAGTTGATATTGTTGCTCATTCTATGGGAGGACTTGTTGTTTCAAAATACTTTAGTTCATTTGAGAATGGTAATAAAATAGATAAGATCATCACTTGTGGCACTCATTATCAGGGTGCGCCACATCTTTATGAAGTCATTTAACAAGAAAAATTACTTAATGAAGATGAATATAAGGAACTTCCTTCATATCTAGCTGCAGCGCTATGATTAGGACCGGCAGCAAAACCAGAGGTTCATCTTAATGTATGGATAAATATAGCTTTATGAGTAGAAAAAGAACCTCCAATGCTATAATAGTAATGATCTGTCAACCAAACTAAAATAGCAAAGGAGGTATCGTCATGACAAGAGACGATATAAATAGTTTAGCACATTCCAAATGGAATTGAAAGTACCATGTGATGTTAGGTGCTTCAAAACTCATGAAAATGATACAGAGAGTCCCCGCGCGGGGACTTCTAAATTTATATATGTATTCTTGACTTTGGGAGATAGTGAAGTGTATAATATAGATAGCGCGTCCGATCGTCCGTTTTTTCTGTAAAAAAGAAACTCGTCCGTGAAGTGGCGAGCACTGTTATTATTTTATTAAATTTCATCACATCAAAATATGACAGCGTATTGCATTTTTACGATTTTTTGCTAGCTACTTTATTGAAAACGAAGTTATACACCTTTATTATATTTCCAACAAGTATAGCTGCAATGATGCTGCCCTCACGAACGCCTTTAAGCTTTCCGAGGAAGATAAGGCATATTACAGCTGCAATAGCTATGTACAGAATATCAAAGAATATCTTAACATTCTCATATCTGAAGCCGAATACCCTGCTGATAGCACGGTTCATTGCTTCACCGGGGAGCATTGCAACTGCGCCTTTCAGCTGTATCCATATACCAAGTGCAAGTATGACGCAGCCGAGAAGCATAAAGCTAAACTGCATAGGATAAACTGTGATCTTTATATCCTTAATCAGCCATACAGAAAAATTTGTAAGATAGCCGTATACAAAGGCAAGAACGGTCTGGATCACTATCTCGATATAATTGCATTTGCCTTTCAGTACGATGACTTGTATCGCTATCTGTATCACACTGAGCAAATTCAGCCAGCCGCCAAAGGACAACAGCGAGCTTACCAGTGATACCGAATATGGTACAGATGCAACAGGCGATGTTCCTAGCCCTGCTTTTGCCGAGAAAGCAACTCCCATTGAAGCGATGAACAGTCCCACAAAGAACAGAGAATAACGCTTTATAATATCAGGTATATCCTGAGTGGACGATGAATTCTTATTGCTTTGAATATTTCTCTCAGTCATAACAATTCTCTCATTTTAGGTGTAATAAGCCAGCATTCTTCAAGTTCCTGATTCCCGCAGGACCATGCGAGGATAGAATATCTGTGATCGTCCTTCAGCAGTATCTTTTTTGTTTCAGACCAAAGTGTGTCGATAATAATCTGATCTTTATTCTGCTCCATCAGATCTTCGATGCCCTGAATGATTAAGTTTGCGGCAAGATATTTCTGCCAGATGTCCATATCGTCGGAATATCTGTTATAAAAATCAATGTAATCAGCTGTATTTTTATAGTCACCCGCACAGATTTCCCAGTCCTGTTCATCTGAGAACGGCAATCTTACACCGCATTCTTCATTTATCTTTTCATAAAAATTATCCATTTATATTATCCTCTATTTACGTTTCGCGCATTTTGCCCAGTAGTTCATGAAGCGTTCTTTTGTTCTGTAGAAACGATGCCACAAAATAGTACTTTTGTCGTAGCTTTTGCCGCTTTTTATAAGTAATTCTTCATGTTCCCAGTCAGCTTCTGCTTCTGCTTTTGTCCAGCGGCTTACATAGTCATGTATGTTCCAGCTTTTTGTATATTTGCGGTGCAGACCTGATTTCCCTGCAATCAGGTCGCGCTCTGAACTGCAGCGGCGGAACAGTCGGTTTGCGTGCTGTTTTGCCAATTTTGAATCTTTATTATTATCCTTTATAACAGGATTCTTTTTATAGCTTCTGCTCATAGCGCGGCCTCCTTTTGGTCAATATAATATTTTTGTTTCCTTCATTATATCATAAGCAGACTTAAAAATCAATCTCAGCTGGAATGAGTACATCATACCGGTATAGTCAGTATGATTGACCTTCCCTCCTAGCTGTGCTATAATTGTAACTGACATAAATCGGAATTTAGAAACCAGAGGAGTATTATACCATGACAACTTTAGGAGAAGATTTTGAATTAACGGAGTATTCTGAAGAATTTATCAATAGAATAATTGATTATAGGATGCATATCTATAAAAACAGAGAATTGCGGGAGTACTATACCTATGATGAGATCGCTGAAAAGGAAAATTGCAATGCTGATGATGTAAGAAAAATACTTACTGCAACAGCGATAAAATGGAATCATTGATCTTATTGCCGCGACAGTCCCAAAACTTATGAAATAATGATACAGCAAGTCCCCGCGAGGGGACTTCTTCGTTCACTGCTAATAAATATTGTAAATGCTTTTGAAGTGTGTTATAATTGGAATATCGAGATGACAGCACAGATTATGACTGAAATTAAAGCAACCATTAATGCTGATAATTCAGCAGGAATTAAGGAAATGTATCCAATGAAAGTACTGATCATCAACGGAAGCCCACGAATCAACGGAAACACATCTGTCGCGGTGAATGAGCTTGTCAGAACATTTGAAGCCGAAGGAATTGAAACTGAGGTCTGTCAAATCGGAGGCAAAGATATACGAGGCTGCAACGCTTGCGGAAAGTGCTCAGAACTCGGGCACTGTGTAATTAATGACGAAGTCAATGATATCGCTGCAAAGTTTGAACAGGCTGACGGTCTTATCTTAGCTTCTCCTGTGTATTATGCATCGGCAAATGCTACTCTCATCGCCTGCCTTGACAGACTGTTCTACAGCTCACACTTTAATAAAAACATGAAAGTCGGAGCAAGTGTCGTCGTTGCAAGACGAGGAGGATGCTCAGCGACTTTTGACGAGCTGAACAAGTATTTTACAATTTG
>DBYI01000065.1 GCA_002310115.1 Ruminococcus flavefaciens | reverse complement strand
CATGCCCACATAAATTTTACACTAAGTTAGTGATTAGAGTATGTATGAGCTTCCATTGGCATTCCATAGAGGCAGTGCATCTAATAGTAAAAATATGCAGCAAGAGAGGGAGATATTATTATTGTTCTTTATTGAGTTGTATTGTCATAAGGCAATACATAGTCATGGTTCTAATTAGTATTGCACATTTTATAAAAAAGCTACAGTTATCAAAAGAAATTTACGGAAAACGTAAAGTTAAATCCATCTTGATTAAACCGTATTGACTTGCATAATAAAATGTTATATAATGATAACAGGAATTAAAGCTCCGTTTGGACGGAATCAGGCTCATAGATTTATTATAACGAATAGAAGGAATTATATGACACTAAAGGAAATGAAAGCAGGCGAAAGTGCCATTGTTGAGATTGTCGGAGGAGAGGGCGCTCTTAGGCAGCATTTCCTCGATATGGGTATTATCCCAGGAGCAGAAGTTACAATGCTTAAGCTCGCTCCTATGGGCGACCCTATGGAACTCGAGATACATGGCTACTCGCTTACCCTACGCATTGCTGATGCGGACAGAATAGAGGTTACGCCACTCAGCGAAAAGACAGCTTCTGTGGCTTATAAGAAAAAAACTAAAACTCATCACCCAGGTCTCGGAGAGGGTGGTATATTTCACGCAAAGGGAGACGGTGATCCTCTTCCCGCTAATGAACAACTAACATTCGCTCTAGTTGGCAATCAGAACTGTGGTAAGACTACACTTTTCAATCGCCTAACGGGATCTAATCAGCATGTAGGGAATTTTCCAGGAGTTACCGTGGACAGAAAAGATGGTCCGATAAAGGGGTATTCAAATACTCTTGTAACTGATCTCCCTGGAATTTACTCTATGTCACCGTATAGTAGCGAGGAGATAGTTTCACGTAATTTTGTTCTCGATAATAAGCCGAGGGCTATCATAAATATCGTTGACGCTATGAATATCGAGCGTAATCTTTATCTCACCATGCAGCTTCTTGAGATGAATATCCCTATGGTAGTTGCGTTGAATATGATGGATGAGGTTAGCGGAAATGGTGGTTCTGTAGACATAAACGCTATGGAGCAGCTTCTCGGAGTTCCAGTAGTTCCAATTTCTGCTTCAAAGAACAAGGGCGTTGACGAACTAATCGATCATGCTTTACATATTGCACATTATCAGGAACGTCCTATTCAGCAGGATTTATGCGACGAGAGGCACAAGAATGGTGCGGTTCATCGCTGTCTCCATGGAATAATAGCTCTCATAGACGACCATGCCAAAACAGCTGGCATACCTGTAAGATTTGCTGCAAGCAAGCTTGTTGAGGGAGATAAGCTGATATTGGATCAGCTCAAACTGGATGACAACGAGAAGGAAATGCTTGAGCATATTATCAGTCAGATGGAAAAGGAACGTGGTCTCGATAGGAGTGCCGCCATTGCAGATATGCGATTCGCATTTATCCGCAGAATATGTGATGAGACAGTTGCCAGGCCACGCGAGAGTAAGGAAACTATAAGAAGTCGCCGTGCGGACAAGTTCCTTACAGGAAAGTACACAGCGATACCAGCATTTCTAGGTATTATGATACTTGTTTTCCTGCTAACTTTTAACGTTATAGGTGCATGGCTACAGGGGTTACTTGAAAAGGCAGTAGATTGGCTTACGGGGGCGACTGACAGTCTCCTTTTGAAGATAGGTATTAATGACACTATCCACAGTTTGGTTATTGATGGTATTTTTACAGGTGTGGGAAGCGTACTCAGTTTCCTACCTGTTATTGTGACATTGTTTTTCTTCCTGTCACTACTGGAGGATAGCGGATACATTGCTCGTGTTGCCTTTGTTATGGATAAGCTATTGCGTAAAATCGGGCTTTCTGGCAGAAGTATAGTTCCTTTACTAATTGGATTTGGTTGTACTGTTCCTGCGGTGATGTCTACAAGAACTTTACCAAGCGAGAGAGATAGAAAGATGACAATTCTTCTTACCCCATTTGTGAGCTGTACGGCAAAGCTACCAATTTACGCTTTTTTTGTCAGCGCATTCTTTCCCAAACGTGGCGGACTCATAATGGCAGGACTTTATATACTTGGGATTTTTATGGGGATTATCACCGCTCTTCTCTACAGAAAAACTATTTTTCGTGGTGAAGCTGTTCCTTTTGTTATGGAACTCCCAAATTACCGTATGCCGAGCTTTAAGAATGTAATCCAGCTACTTTGGGAAAAGGCCAAGGATTTCCTGCAAAGAGCTTTTTCTGTGATACTTATCGCAACAGTAGTTGTATGGTTTATGCAGAATTTCAGCTTTGACTTTAATATGGTGAGCGATTCAGAGGGGAGTATTCTTGCAGCTGTTGCGGGACTTTTAGAACCTGTGTTCCGCCCCATAGGTCTCGGAGACTGGCGAATAGTAACCTCACTTATCACAGGATTTATGGCAAAGGAGAGCGTTGTTTCTACTCTTGAAGTGCTTTTTTCCGGAAATGTGGGAGCAGCCCTTACTACTGCAGGTGCAGCTTCGCTTCTTGTATTCAGCTTACTATATACACCATGTGTAGCAGCAATTGCAGCTGTAAAACGCGAGCTCGGCAAAAAATGGGCGTTTACTATGGTTATATTTCAATGTTCGGTGGCATGGGTTGCAGCACTTGTTATCAGGTTAATATGCTTAGCTTTAGGAGTGAACTGAAATGAACATTTATGATGTGATAATAATGCTTCTTATAGCTGCGGGAATTATACTTTCAGTGCGGAGTATTATAAAGCAGAAGAAAAAAGGGCGCTGCTGCGGTAATTGCAGTGCCTGCTCTCATAACTCAAACTGCCATATAATTGAGTAGATTTACTGTGGTGAATAAATCCACCCTTCTCTATTTTAAATATGTTAAATAAATAAAATTATTATCTGGTACTTGAAATGAGCAGAAATATGTGTTAAAATATTACTTAGATTTGTCCCAATAGCTCAGTAGGATAGAGCGACTGCCTCCTAAGCAGTAGGCCGGAGGTTCGACTCCTCTTTGGGACGCTAATGCGGTTCAGTACATCTGAGCCGCTTTTTTTACACATCATGCAGACTAGCAATGACTTAACACTGAAAATCTATAAAAATGATTGCTATAAAATAATTGATAAACAAATAAATATATGATATAATAATCTTAAAAACAGAAAATGAGGTGGTAAAATGAACCAGCATACGCGATTTAACCTTCCTATATGTCTTGTTGTAGAGGAGGACGCTTTTTTTCATTCTGACGAGATAATTAGGCGATATATTCCTGAGATAACTGGACAAAAGACCATAGTGGTCTCCGAGGATTTTCTCATTGGTATTTATAAAGAGAAAATAACTGATATAAGCCGGGATTTTGGTAATGCTGAGATAGTCGCCATGAAAAGTGCGAGTTTCGACGAAGCAGTTGCAATTGCAAAAAAGGTTTGCGTTGAAGATATAAAAGTTATCATAGGTATAGGTGGCGGAAGAGTTCTTGATACTGCGAAATACGCTGCGCACATAAGCAAGGCTGTATATATATGCATGCCGACCTCGCTGAGCAACGATTCGCTTGCTTCTCCTTTTTCTGTACTTGAGACTTATGGAGTTGCTAGAAAAACCTTTG
This sequence comes from Ruminococcus flavefaciens, assembly GCA_002310115.1. Taxonomy (GTDB): domain Bacteria; phylum Bacillota; class Clostridia; order Oscillospirales; family Ruminococcaceae; genus Ruminococcus; species Ruminococcus flavefaciens_K. Next base: position 42,670 of record DBYI01000065.1, on the reverse strand, counting down.
CTTGCAAAATTCCAACGGCTATAATTGTCGATACGAACATGATAATCAATGCGCCTGAGGGGCAGACTCTCTCGGGAATTGGTGATACTATCGCAAAGCACACAGCTCTCTATGACTGGAAACTTTCGGCGGCGAAAACAGGCACACAGGTGGACGATTTTGCCTATGCTCTTAGCAGAATGAGCTATGATTCTGTCTATCATTGCGATGAAAAGGATATGAAGAGCCGCGTTTTCATAAGGATACTTTCACGCGCTCTAGTTATGGGAGGGCTAGCTATGGAAATTGCAGGTTCGTCGCGACCCTGCAGCGGAAGCGAGCATCTTTTTGCGCATGCTATCGAGGAATACTATCCTGAAATAAAGATTTCACATGGTATGGGAGTTGCTCTTGGAACTCTTCCAGCATGCATATTTCAAGGGCAGACCATAGATGGACTTTTAGTTTTTTTCAAAACATACGGATTGGACGTGAATCCAAAATCCTATGGCATTTCTGAAGAGATGTTTGCTGATATATGGCTGAAAGCTAGAACTGTTAGAACAGGCAGGATAACCATACTTGACGAAATAAAGCATGACAGGGTGCAACTTAATGAAATATACGCAAGAATGGTGGATGGAAAATGAAAATAGGACTTATTTTTGATATGGATGGTACTCTATGGGATTCGTCCGAAAATGTTGCGGCTTCGTGGACTGAAAAGGTTAAACAACTTGGCTACAATCGTTCTGAGATAACCAAAGAGGATATAATGGGAGTTATGGGACTGACTATGGACAGGATAGCCGATATAATATTTGGAGATCTTCCAAAACAGGAGCGCATGGAGCTTTTGCAGAAATGCGGTGATTATGAGAACGAATACCTCCTAGAACACGGTGGAGTTCTTTATCCTGAACTTGAAAAGACTTTGAAACTCCTTAGCAAGAAATATTCTCTTTACATTGTAAGTAACTGTCAGAGCGGATACATAGAGTCTTTTCTTGAGCATTACTGCTTTGGTAAGTACTTTGAAGACATTGAGTGCTACGGCAATAATCTTAAAGAAAAAGGGGATAATATAGCACTGTTAGCAAAACGCAACGGACTTGAAAGAGCTTGGTATATAGGCGATATACAGGGGGACTACGACGCGACGATGAAGGCTGGACTGGAGTTTATCCATGCTGCCTACGGCTTCGGAAAAATAGAGCAGAAAACACTAAAGCTCAGGAAATTCAGTGAACTCCCCGAGCTTATTGATTGCATAATAAAGAATGAGTAATTATTAAAATGACTTAATAACTATGTAGTGTCACGTTCATTACATCAGAGTTATAATATCCGACATAATAGTTTCCGTTATCTCATAGGGGCAAAGCGCAAGCTTTGCCCTGTTTTTCATTACTGCTTCAGCTGATTTTTCTAGTAACTCCTTGTCACATGAAACAGGTGCAAGACTAGTGATAAATTCACCAAGTTCATCTGTGTTGTTGAAGCCAGCGGCACTGAGGACAGCGTTTCTGCGTTCTTTCTCCGTGTACTTCAGATACTTGCTCTGAAAAGCTCCTACAGCTGCACCGTGTGGAATGCCTGCATTATAGGTGAGCATATAGCTTAGTGAATGAGGAATAGTCGTTCCTGTTTGAGCAATTGATATTCCGGCTTGAGTAGCAGTATCCATTAGAAGCTGTGCTATTTCCGCATTCAGTTCCTTTGAGCCGTTGATATACGGACGACACTTTTTCCACATAGAAAGGCCAGAAAATACAGACATATCGCTGTAGACATCCGCACAGGTGTTTACAGCACTTTCTATTAGGTGAGCAAGAGCATCTATGGCTGTATTCACTATTATTTTTCTCGGAGCATTAAGAAGGTATTTTCCGTCAATAAGAGCTAAATTAGGGAAAATCTTATGCTTTGCTGAGAGCTTTGTTTTAATGTCATGTCGCGTGAGAACGGCGACTCCAGTTACTTCTGACCCTGTTCCACAAGTGGTGGGAACAGCGGCAATTGGTAGAGATTCAGCTAAGGTATTCTCATAGAGAAATTCCCACGTTTTATCACTGTTCTTCATCATTAGACTTACAGCTTTTGCAGTGTCAAGAGGTGAACCTCCGCCGATACCGATAACAAAGTTGGCTTCGCATTCAAGCCCCTTATTCCGTGCAGCCATAACAGTTTCAATGCTTGGATTCTCCTCGGTTCTGTCAAATATAGTATACTTGACAGTGTGTCTTTCAAGAGCCGATATAACGTCATTGAGGGATCCATTTTCTCTTGAGGAATTCATTCCCGTAATTATGAGCGCGTGGGATCCGAGAGCTGCAAGCTCCTCGGAATGCTTTTCAACACATTTGTTTTCGCTATATAGTTTCGTGGGCATATAGAACTTCATTGAGGGAAGTCTCCTTTCTATGTATCATAATTAATTAAAAGTCTACATGTTCATTAAAAACAAATTCACCATTTATGTTTTTATATACTGTTATTGCCTTGTGCTTACCTTTTTCATCAATATTTACAACATATTTCCATTGTATGGCTGGTGAACCTTTATACCCAATAGGAATATCTTTTGAAGTTTCGCTTGCTTTGCCAACATAGTCAGTGAAAAGACAGGTTACAATACCTTGTTCGATTTCACTGTAATCGTATTCTTCAGCCATTACCTGTAAGGAGTTGCCTGCATTGATTTGATATAAGCCTTTTAATCGATGATTATCATCATACACTATTTTATAATGATCATAATAAATAATTCCACTTTCAGAAAACAATGCAGTCCAGACAGAATTACCATAATCTACAAAGTATTTCGTTTCACTTCTTTTGGTATAACCTCCGTTAGGCGTAAGCTGAGAATAGCTTTCAACAGCAAGTGGATTATCCTCATTGTCATAATATGCTACTTCATATAATTGACCCGGTTTTACAGTTTTAATTACTCTGCCGTTTCTGTAATTCTTGATAATATACTTTGTCATCTTACTCGGCGATACAATTCCTAATCCATCTGCGTATGTTGACATAACCTTTCTGATTTTTTTGTTTTCAAATTCAGTTTTAAATTCTTCAAGATGACAACGTGCATACTCATGAAAGGCATCACACTCAGCAGAAAGCCCATCCCAATATTCGTAGTAGTTCATATACATATCCTCCCTGTGATACAATGATGTGATAATTATATATTAGCAGATAATAAATGTCAAGTAGCCAAAAAGCTGATCTGAAGGGAAAATCCAATTATTTCTTGCTGAATTTATCAAAAGGGCTTGACATTTTAGTTCTGTGGGTATATAATGAATACCGCAGAATAAAGGCAATTTAAGGGAATTATGTATAAATGGAGATAAGTATGGAAGATGTTGAGATTTTTCTGAGCAGACTAGCCTCTGAGAACAAACTCTATGAGGAAACTGCAAAAAAAATGGGATCCCCTGAAATTATAGACAAATTTACACTTGCAGGAGCTGTTGCCGATAAGGCATCTCCTGTTTCGTATAAGATATATATATCCGACGAGGAGCTACCTAATGAAACCATCGACGAAATTAAGTCTGTATTTGCAGAAGCTGCTGAGAACGACAAGGACGTGAATGTTGAATTCATTTCAGATGAGTTCTTGAACATTATAGATGATCGCGCAAGGATAACCTCTGAAAGCAAGCCTCGTTCGCTGGTACACAGGGATGGTGAGCTTCATCCGACGGTGCATGTATGGATGATAAAGCGCCGTGATATGGGAGTATTCGTGCTTTTACAGAAACGTGCACACAATAAGGAAATAAATCCTGACTGCTTCGATGTTTCGGCTGCAGGTCATGTTTCACAAGGGGACGAGTTTCGCTATACTGCGCTAAAAGAAGTTCACGAAGAACTTGGGCTTGACATTGAACGAAGCAAGCTTGAGTTCATCGGACTGAAAAGGGCAGAATACTCAAAGGGAGATATTCATGATAACGAGTTGGTAGCAGTATATATATGTCGTGAGAGTATAAATATCGAGGATCTTACATTACAGTCCTCTGAGGTATCAGAGGTTTGCTGGGCAGAGATAGACGAGCTTCTGTCTATAATGAAGTACGAGGATATACCAAATTGTATTTCTCTTGAAGAGCTAGATATGATAAAAAAAGCTGTTTTCTGACAATATTTAAGAGGGCATGAATGTCATGCCCTCTTTTTTGACCTCACATCGTAATAGAACTTGTCAGCTGCCTGTCTGTCTTTACCCGTGAATATACGTTTGGTAAGCTTGTGATTCTTGATTAGATACCAGTCACCGAATTCGTCAAACTTTCTTGTAGATGTCAGAACATAGGATCGTTTTAGAGTTCCGTACTTTCTGCCGCTTTTCTTTCCGTGAGCCTTCAGCCTTTGGGCAAAGTCCATGTCTTCAAGACTGACAAGGGTTTCATCAAAGCCGCCTATGGCATTGAAGTCTGTCTTGTAAAACCAGAACATTGCTCCACTAAGATAACCTCCGTTTTTTATCATGACAGGGATAAGATTTACTGCGACATATAGCGTGGAAACTGCTATACCGATTGACATTCTGTCAAATTTGGGATTTGTGCCGCCACCAACATAATTTCGGCTTTCAAGTTTGGAACTTATTTCAGCAAGAGAGTACTTTGTCATTTGGCTATCGGCGTCTATTGTAACAATTATCTTGCCGCCTGCAGCTTTTATACCTGCGTTTCGTACAGCTGCAATACATTTTTTTTCATTTTTGATAACTTTTGCACCATAACGTCTTGCTATGTCGGCAGTACGGTCAGTACATCGGTTTGCAACGACTATTATCTCAACGTTGTTAGGAGTTACATATTTTGCTGCGTTCCTTACTGCACGCAGACACTTGCCAATATATTTTTCTTCGTTATAAGCAGGTATTACAACAGTGATAGCAGTATTCATATGACACCTCTGGATATTATTAATTGCAATTCAGAAACAGGCGTAAAGAAAACTATATTTCCTTACGCCTGTTTTAATACTATTCTACAGTAGCTGCTGTTTCACCGCTTGTTTCAGCACCTGCGCCTGCACCTGTATCTGGGGGAGATACTACTGGAGTATCAGCACCTGTTCCTGCGCCTGCATCTGGGGGCGATACTGCCGGAGTATCAGCACCTGTTCCTGCACCTGTGTCTGGGGAAGTTACTGCCGGAGTTTCTGCGCCTGCCCCTGAACCTGAGGCGCTGCCTATTCCTACACCTGTTCCGTTACTTAGACCACTGCCTGCACCTGTAGTTACAGTGGAGCTACCGCCTGCGGGAGCTGAAGCGGTTGTCTTTGTAGTGGGAACAAAGTACTCATTAGGGTAAACACCTGTAGGAATCCTCTGGTCTACAAAATATCTCGAGCCGGAGGTTACCTTTATAGTATAATTTGTTCTTGTTGTTTTTGAAACAGTAGTTGTTGCATGTGTACCTTTTACAACCTTTATATCGTTAAGTGTAGTTGTAACAACTGTAGTTACTGTTGTTGCAGTATTATCTCCTTTGATGACCTTTTCACGTCCAAAGCTGGATATAACCTTTTCGGAAGGCGTAACGGGAAAAAATACAAAGAAAGTAAGGATCGCCGCCGCAAGTGCTATAAAACAACAGCACGAAACAACGGTTATTTTTGTGGATTTTTTCAGATTGCTGAAAAAGCCATTTCCTTTACTCATTATAATTAACACACTCCTGTACCATAGATGATTTTATTATACTATAAATGTCGGAAAAAGTCAAGCCCTGTAATGATTCCACTAGATATTAATTATGTAATGATTCCACTAGATATTAATTACAAACCTTAACTACAATTATAGATTGCATAAATATGTATTATTGAAGCCGTTTTACTTTATCTCTTTTCATTGACAAGAATGGTTATTAATGTTATAATAATTACAAATTTACTTATTTTTAGGAAAGGAAAAAACTATGGTAATACAGATATTCGATAAAAAAGAAAAGACGATAATATCACGCAGAATACTTGAAGCTCTTAGAGAATGGTTTGAGGTTGATGAGAGCAGAGAAAAGTACATTACTGAAAGTGCGGAGCAGCTTTTCTGGGCTGTGAAGGAAAACAATGAATACATTGGGTTTCTATGCCTTAAAGAAACAGGTAAGGACACAGTGGAGCTTGCTGTTATGGGAGTGATGAAGTCATGTCACCGCAATGGTGTAGGCAAAGCTCTTGTTGAAGCGGCAAAAGAAACCGCAAAATCGGCAGGCTATTCTTTTATGCAGGTGAAAACAGTACAAATGGGGAAATACGAAGATTATGACAGGACAAATCTTTTTTATCTTGGCTGCGGCTTCAAGGAGTTTGAGGTATTTCCATTGTACTGGGACGAGGAAAACCCCTGTCAGATATATGTGATGGCTCTCTAATGCAACAGCCTCTCCGTATTGGAAAGGCTGTTATTTATTGTTCAATTCTTGAATGAGGACGTTTCTCTGCACAGATGATTACTTACTCTTGCGGAGTTTGAGAAGCTTGTAGATGAAGAGTTCCAGTGATATAAGGCATATTACAACAGCGCCAGAGATAAGAGCGGTCTTTGCAACACCGCTAGAGTCGCTGCTTTTTTTGTCATCTTTTTTGGAATTTGAAGCCTTTGTAGTATTTTTTTCAGAATTGTTCTTTGTCTTTTTCGTTTCAGTGACAACTTCATCAGTCTCGGTCTTTTTGCCGTTTGAGTGCTTGGTTATTTTTATTCCGTCGTCTGTAGCTTCCTGTGCTGAGAAACCAGCAAGCCAAGCTAGTGAAGCGTTCCAGTTGATAGTACATTCATTTACCGACCATGCCTCGATATTGTCAAGATAGCACTTCTGTGGAGCTATCTCGCCTTTTTTCCAGCCTGACCCCTGTACCCAAGGGTCTTGCATACCTGAATTTGGACCACCACACATTACGCCGTTGGGAGCTTTAGGGAACGCCTCATCAATTTGCTGCGCCCAGTAGCGGTGATGTGGATATTCTACAGAGTGAGTACCATAACCAGTAACATATGAGTAATCCATAGCATTTCTTCCAAGGAGGTAGTCCATGCCGCTTAGAGCTCCGTTAAGGTATTGCTCTTCGTTGGTGAGAAGATAAGCATAAGCCATAATAATTGAGTTGTCGGCAACGAATGAGTTGGAGCCCCATATATACCCCTGATCACTGTCGTTGTAGCTAAGAGTACTTTGCCCATAGGGGAGACCGTAACCCTGATTGTTTTCCATTGAGATAAAATGGTCTGCAGCTGAAATAATAGCTTCATGTATTATTTCAACGTCCCCTTTGTCGAATTTCTCAGGATTGAGGGATGCGCTGAGAGTTGCAAGAGCACCAGTGTTTCCCCAGTCAAAGCTGCCTGCGGTATCAACGCTCTCTCCACCTCCGAGAATTTGCGGTATATCTAAAAAGAACTTGTTTTCGGTAGCCTCGTCGTAGTAATCCTCATTGCCTGTGGTGATGAAAAGCTCAAGAGCAGCCCAACAGAATTCATCGTCAACGTCGGTATCACCATAAGCTCCGCCGCCAATGGATTCATCTAAAGGAGCATACATTTTTGGATGCTTTTTAGCAGCAGCAAAGGCGATTTCGGCAGCTTCGAGACATTTTTCTGCGAAATCGCTGTCAATATCTTTCCAGAGTCTGCTCGCCTGAGCTGCACAGGCTGCGAGATTTAGGGTAGCTGCAGTTGTAGGAGGTTTCACGATACGTTTCATATCGTCGTCAGCAGGTGCTATTCCGAGAGCAGTCCATTTCTCATCGTGGGCTTTGTGGTAAGCCATGCCCTTGTAATCACCACTGTCCACTATCATTTTCAGCATCCATTCCATTTCCCATCTTGCTTCATCAAGGATATCCGGGACTCCATTGGTATTTTCTGGGAGAAGCATGGTTCCGTCAGCATAGGCGTTCTCAAATCCGTATTTTACCGCAGTTTCGTACTGATTCTGCATTAGCCAAAGTGAAAAGCCGCCGTTTACTACATATTTTCCGTGGTCACCTGCGTCGTACCAGCCGCCTGTAACATCGATAGAGCCGCTGCTACCTTTGTAACCCCATGTCTGTTCAATTTCAGCCACATCCGTGGGATGACCTGCTGCACGAGCGAGCTTTTCTGCGTCGCCTGAGGAGATAAAGTCACTTTCTATCTCGATTCCGCTACGGTTCTGATAAAAGTAGTTGAGTGCATCGTAAAGCATGAATGAATAAGGCTGAGAACCACATATTGCGAAGTCGTGGCTTTCCGAGCCATCCTCAGCTTCAATATGGAAAGTTCCTTCGTTTTTGAGATCGGTGAAGTCGATAATGTGTACCTTGTCGCCTGAGTCTTTATCGTCGCCGAATGGTTTACTCTTGCCCTCGTATACAGTCTTGCCGCTTGTGTCGATGACCTCGAACTTTACAGCCTTGTCAGAATCGCTTAGAAGTGTGGCTTTTTTTTCTCTCTTTGGGAAGTAGCATACCTGATTTGTCAGTATTTTTGCTCTTTCGTAGGGGGCGGCCTCAGGCCAGTCATTTTCATCGCTTGTTAGGTCGATGAGGGACATATTGTCGAATTGTATCTTTGTGCCGACAGGAAAGCAGTCTCCGTTAGTATACTGACCGCTGCCACCTAAATGAAAAGCCCATTCTGCAACATCAAGTGATTTATCTGCAGTAAATGTGAGTTCAACTTTTTTGGTTTCGTCTTTGTTTATTTGTATGCAATCCCAAGTACTGTTGAAATCAGGCCCATTGTCTGCCATCATGTTATGCCATATTTCGACATCTCCGTCTAGATTACCTATCTTTGTGTAGTATTTTCCGCTCTCAGATGGAGTTATCTCGTATGAGACTTTGTATTTATGTCCGGATACTATTTTCAGTCCTCTGTGTCTAAACTGGCAGTCCCATCGATCCTCTCCGCCCCGTGAAGCTCCACCGGGATTTACGATAGTAACAGTATACATGCCATTGCTTATATCGAAATCCATTTCTCCGGGAGCAGATTCAACGATGTGCCACGGGAGGCCTGCACCGTTTTCAAAATCAGTCTGTCCCAGCTGCTGTCCGGCATAGGCGGTAAGAGTGCTGTTATCGCCTGTATACTGGAAAAAACTGCCTGCTGCAACTGCTATGGCAGCCGTGAGGGAAGCTGCCCTGACAGAGAGTCTTGTTATCTTTCTCATTTGTAATATCCTCCTGTTTTCTGCATTTTTTCAATATATACTTTAATACTTTTTGAAAATAATGTAAAGTACAGGTGCAGAAAATTTACAAATTGGTCTTTTAAAACAGCATTTTGCTCAGTATTCGGGAACAAATGAGCAATATTTAGGTGAATTAGACTATTTCTTTGTTTTTGGTCACAAGACAGCAATTTTTGATACGTTCTCCACTTGATTTATTGATACTTATGTGCTATAATGTCTTATTGTGGAGTAATCTGCAATAAAAGAAATCATATGTGGAGCTTTGATATGAACCGTATTTTTTATATCATCGGCAAGAGCGCTTCCGGGAAGGATACCATGTACAGCCGCATAGTCGCTGAACTGGGGCTTCTGCCCATTGTGCTTTACACCACCCGTCCTGTGAGAAACAGCGAGCAGGAGGGAGTCGAGTACCACTTTGTTGACAACGAACGCTTCCGCCTGATGCAGGAAAGCGGAAAGGTCATTGAATCGCGTACATACCATACCTGCCACGGTGACTGGACTTACTGTACGGCTGCCGACAGCATTTCTCTGGACAAGGGGGACTGCGCCGGGATAGGTACTGTTGAGTCGTTTCTGCGTCTTAGAGAATACTGCGGAAAGGACGTTGTTGTTCCGATATATGTTGAGGTGAATGACGATATACGTTTCCTTCGTGCGGTAGAGCGTGAAAAGAAGCAGTCACAGCCAAAGTACGCAGAGCTTTGCCGCAGGTTTTTAGCGGATAACGAGGACTTTTCCGACGAAAAACTTGCTGAGGCAGGTATTGACATAAGGTTTGAGAATAACGGTACTGCCGATGAATGCTTTTGCAGGATAAAGAAATACATTTCGGAGCTCCGTGAGGATATTGATTGATTTTTTTGCTTTTGAAGCAAATTTGGGAGGTTTATTGTGGAATTGGAAAACAAACTTGATTGCTGCGCGAAAAGGACCATGATAATCGGAGGCGGTGTTGCCGCTACCATGCTGATCAATGAGATATTCAACGCTCAGAGATCGCCTTATACCGATGATAAGTTTTCAGCTCAGTTCGAGCCTGTATGTATAATCGACAACGACCCTGCTAAGCTGGGAAAGGAGATCCTCGGCGTAAAGGTGGTCGGAAGATCGGAAGAGATCGTAAAGTACGCAAAAGAATATGAGATAGAGCAGCTTATACTTGCCATTCCGTCCCTCACTTCGGACGAGCGCAAGGCTATAATAGATATCTGCAACGAGACAAAGCTGCCCCTCAAGATAGTTCCCTTTATCGGAAACCTTATCCTTGATGACTCTGCGTCCCTTCTCGGACAGGTAAGGGATATCAAGGTTGAGGAGCTTCTTGGAAGAAATCCCATAAAATTCGATAACAAGGACATAAAGGATTTCATCGGCGACAAGATATGTATGGTAACAGGTGGCGGCGGAAGCATTGGTTCAGAGCTTGTTCGTCAGATTGCAAGATATAACCCTAGGAAGATAATAATCGTCGATATTTATGAAAATAATGCTTATGAGATACAGCAGGAGCTTGTTATGGAGTATGGTAGCGAACTTGATCTCGTAACGCTTATTGCTTCTGTACGTGATTATTTTCGTATGAATCAAATCTTCGAGAGATACAAGCCGCAGATAGTATTTCATGCAGCAGCACATAAACACGTTCCTCTTATGGAGAGTTCTCCTATGGAGGCCATCAAGAACAACGTAATCGGAACATTCAATGTTGCTACACTAGCTCAGTTTCACGACGTTCAGAAGTTTGTCATGATTTCTACAGACAAGGCTGTAAATCCGACAAACGCAATGGGCGCTTCAAAACGCTGCTGCGAGATGATAGTTCAGTATCTTTCACAGCAACATGAGGGAAAGACAGAGTTCGTAACTACACGTTTCGGTAATGTTCTTGGTTCAAACGGTTCGGTAATACCACTTTTCAAGAGACAGATAGAGCAGGGCAAGCCAGTTACAGTCACTCATGAGGATATAATCCGCTATTTTATGACTATTCCAGAGGCTGTAAGCCTTGTTATGGAGGCTGCCGCGATTGCAAACGGTGGCGAGATATTCGTACTTGATATGGGGCAACCCGTTAAGATCGTAACTCTTGCTGAAAATCTCATAAGAATGTATGGAAAAGTACCATACAAAGATGTGCCTATTGTTTTTACGGGACTTCGTCCAGGTGAGAAGATAAAAGAAGAGCTTCTCATGATGGAGGAGGGACTTAAAAAGACTTCCAACAAGCTTATTTTCATTGGAAAACAGATAGATATCGATGAAGATCACTTTGCTTCTAGACTTAAAAAGCTCCGTGATGCTGCACAGCTTAATGATGAGTCAGTTGCGATACAGGCGCTTCATGAAATGGTACCTACTTTTATTACTCCTGAGGAGTTTAACGGTAAAATACTTGATTCAGAGGAATCAAAGAAATAACATACAAACCTGCACTTCATCATTTGGCTGAAGTGCAGATTTTTTTACAATAATTGCAGATAATATTGACGTTATTTGCGAAATCTGTTATACTTATATTAAATATACATATTATAATGTTTTTTACATGGTATATTACCATTTCATACGGAGATGATATTTTGACAGGCACTCAGCTGATAACTGAAACAACAACCGAAATATCGGTCACTTCCGCAGTTGAAACAACCACCGGAGAGTTTATGGGAAGCATACATGAATCCGTGGAAAAAACTTCGGGAATACTTGCAGACGGGTTAGAATACCTTGAAAAGGCTCTGCCTTTGCTGATAATAGCTATGCTGATACTAGTTATCGGCATAATCATATCAAAACTCATTGCGAAGATAGTGGGAAAGGCCGTTTCAAAGTCAAATGTTAACGGAGCGGCGAAGAGTTTCCTAGTATCACTGATTAAGATTATTCTTTACATAGCTGTGGTGATAATGGCATTATCGGTGTTGAAAGTGCCAATGTCATCCATAATCACTATCCTCGGAGCGGCAGGGCTCGCAATCAGCTTAGCGCTTCAAAGCTGTCTTTCTAACCTCAGTGGCGGATTCATAATACTTTTTACTAAACCATTTACTACAGGTGATATCGTGGAGCTTGACGATTCTATAGGAACTGTAAAAGACATTGGAATATTTTACACCAAAATCTCTACGTTTGATGGAAAGACTGTTTTTATGCCAAATGGCAAGATTACGGATGCAAAGATAATTAATTTTACGGATACGCCAACAAGACGTATCGATCTTAACTTCAATATCAGTTATAGTGCGGATTTTGAGAAGGCGAAACAAATCATTCTTGATATAATTTCCGTTCAAAGAAACATACTTAAAACTCCAGAGCCAGTTATACGTATGAGCTCACATAACAGAAGCTCCATAGGTATAGATGTACTGATATGGGTGAACAACGGTGATTACCTTACTGAACGCTACAATATGACCGAAGCCGTTAAGGCGGCGTTTGATGAGAATGGTATCGAGATACCATTCGATCAGCTCGATATCCATGTAAAGGAAAAGTTCTAATGGCATCAGGCAAAAAGACAGTCGACATTGAAAAAAGGAAAAAAGAGAAGAAGAGTTATTCAAAATTTTTATGGTTGGCTCTAATAGCGGGAATATGGTGGTTCAGTAACTACACGCTCAGAACTACCAAGGTGACTATTTTATCCCAGAAGATTAGTTCTAGGGTAAGGATAGCTGTTATAAGCGATCAGCACGCCACAAAGCTTGGAATTAGCAATAAAACTATATTAAAAACTATCGACAGGAATGAACCTGATATGGTTTTTATACTTGGTGATATGTACACCAGTGATAGTGAATGGGAGCTCATACAGAAGCCTGTGGAACTGGCAAAAGATATTGTTTCTCAAGGTTATCCCATTTATTGCGTTACGGGCGAGCATGATTATGATGAAAGGTATATTGAAGAACTGAAAAAAGCAGGTGCAAAAGTACTAAACTATGATGAGGAATATGTTGAGATTAATGGCAGTATGTTTCGCATTATAGGTATTGATAATGTATATTACAGTTCTACATTTGACTTAAGTAACGAGTACACAATTGACAGTGACAGTTTCAATATACTTCTTGCACATATACCAAATTATGAAAAATTTGCAGATTTCGGAGCTGATCTCACGATTTGCGCTGATACTCACGGCGAAATGGCTCAGCTTCCATTCGGTCTCGGACCGCTTTATTGTTCTGAAAAGGATGTATGGCTACCAAAGCTTCTGCACAAGGAGCTTGAGATATACGACAAGGGCCTCTTTGACTACGACGGTGGAAAGATGTTCATTACATCTGGCATAGGTGTTTATCCTGCACCTGTGCGCTTGAATAATCGTCCCGAGGTCGCGGTCATCGATCTTATACCTAAGGGGTGAAGAATATGAGCAGGATCACGGATATCGCTATAATAGGCGGTGGAGCTTCTGGACTTGCAGCTGCTGTGGAGGCAAAGAACATTATGCCTCAGGCAAAGGTTGTAATACTTGAAAAACTTGACAGAGTTGGAAAGAAACTTCTTGCAACTGGCAACGGTAGATGTAATCTAAGCAACGTCAACATGAGCTTTGAGCATTATCATGGTAGCGTTAAAAATGTCATGAGGATAATAAACTCTACTCCATCTGCAAAGGAGTTCTTCGGCAGCCTTGGAGTTATCTGCTCTGCTGATACCAAGGGCAGAGTTTATCCTAAAAGCAATGCTGCTTCCACCATACTTTCGGCTCTAAGATTGCGTGCTGCAGAGCTCAATGTAGTTGAACGTTGTGGATTTGAAGCTAATTTCATAGAGAGCGCTGCGGACTGCTTTAGGATATTGTCAACCTCTGGTGAAAAGTATCCATGCAAGCGCATTATTGTTGCAGCAGGAGGTTATGCCGCTCCTCAGTACGGTACTGACGGCAGTGTGATTCGACTTCTTCGCAGCAAAGGATGCCATACTACAAAGATATGTCCTGCTGTTGCACCGCTTAGAGTGCGTCCTGAGCTTCTTAAAGGCCTTAAGGGAATTCGTGCAAAGGGCAGAGTTATGGCTTATTCAGGAGGCAGACTTCTGAAGGAGGAAGTTGGAGAGATACAGTTTACGGATAGCGCACTTTCCGGAATATGCGTATTTAATATGGCTCATCTCGTGTCAAATTATGATGGAAAACTTACTCTGCGACTCGATCTCGCAGCAGATATGGATATTGATCAGCTTATGGGCTACTTGCGTATTATACAGTACCAGCGTGGTAGTCATACCACTGAGGAGCTCCTTACAGGGCTTTTCCCTAGAAACCTTGCACTTTACCTAACAAAGCGTTCACTGGGACGCTCCCTTACTGACGAGATATCATCGCTTCGTGATACGGAGCTTAGACAGCTTGCCCAACTAATAAAAAACCTTGATTTTAACGTGCTTGGAAGTGCGTCATGGAAAGAAGCACAAGTGACTTCGGGCGGTATCAGTGGTGATTGTGTAGATGAAAGATTGCAACTTAGAAGTGAGAAAGGTATTTTCCTTTGTGGCGAGATACTGGATGTAGATGGAGACTGTGGCGGCTATAATCTGCAGTGGGCATGGTCGTCGGGAATATTTGCAGGCAGAAACTGTGCTGAATCACTGAGAGGTGAACTTAAATGATAAGAGTCAGTGCTATAAGAGTGGCTCTTGATACCGACTTTTCAGACCTTGTAGTCTTGTGCGAAAAAAAACTCAAAATAAGTCGCAATAAGATAATAAGCGTAAAGCTTGCGAAAAAGTCCGTGGACGCTCGCAAAAAAAGTGACGTTCACTTTATAATATCACTTGATATAGAAGCAAATAATGAGGAGAAGATCATAAAAACGCTGAAAAATGCGTCAAAGTACGAGCCTGATGAGTATTCTGTACCTATGGTGAGAAAATGTGGAACAAGACCAGTTATAGTTGGATTTGGTCCTGCTGGTATGTTTGCAGCACTTGTGCTTGCAATGGCAGGCGCAAAGCCTATTGTCCTTGAGCGCGGTAGTGATGTTGACAAGCGTTGCATGACTGTAGAGGAGTTTCAAAATGGCGGAAAGCTAGACCCAGAATGCAATGTCCAGTTCGGTGAAGGAGGTGCAGGTACTTTTTCCGATGGTAAGCTCACCACAGGAATTAAGGACAGCCGTATCGGCTGGATACTATGTCGTCTTGTTGAGTTCGGTGCTCCAGAGGAGATACTATATCTTGCGAAACCACATATTGGTACGGACAAGCTTCGAGGGGTTGTAAAAGCTCTACGCGAAAAAGTAATATCACTAGGCGGAGAGGTCAGATTTAATTCAAAATTCTGTGGCTTTGAAGCAGAAAACGGCATACTATCCGCGGTGAGCTACACTCGAGGCGGTGAGACTTTTATCTTGCCGGCAGACAATCTCATACTCGCGACAGGGCACAGTGCAAGAGACACTTTTGAGTTACTTCACAATGAGAGAATAAGTCTTTCTCAGAAGAGTTTCTCATTAGGAGTAAGAGTTGAACACCTTCGTGCTGATATTGACAGAGCTATGTACGGTAGTTTTGCAGGACATCCTGCACTTAAATCGGCGGATTACAAGCTTGCGGTACATCTTGCTAACGGGCGGACGCTTTACACATTCTGTATGTGTCCTGGTGGCCATGTGGTTGCAGCTTCTTCGGAAGAGGGCAGGCTCGCAGTAAATGGTATGAGTTTTTTTCCCCGTGATGCAGAAAACTCCAACAGTGCTCTACTTGTAAATGTTGGCCCTGAGGATTACGGCAGTGATCACCCACTTGCAGGAATGTATTTTCAGAGAGATCTTGAGGAAAAGGCGTTTATTGCAGGTGGCAGTGATTATAGTGCTCCTGCATCTGTACTAGGAGATTTTATGAATGGTCGTGTAAGTGAAAATTTTGGAAAAGTTAAACCATCATACCGTCCTGCTGTTAAGTTTGCAGCTCCTGAGGAATATCTTCCGGATTTCGTATGTCAGTCACTAAAAGACGGCATTAAGGAGATGGGAAAGAAAATAGAAGGCTTCGACGATAGTGATACTCTGCTTATAGGTATCGAAAGCAGGAGCAGCTCTCCTGTGCGTATAGATCGTGGAGATAATTTGCAGTCAATATCCCTTGTGGGGTTATATCCTTGCGGCGAGGGAGCGGGCTATGCAGGCGGAATAGTTTCTGCTGCAGTCGACGGCATGAAATGTGCCGAGGCGGTATGCAGAAGAATGGAAGGAAATTGAAGTACACATGAAGATCGTTTACATTTCAGATAATAATATGTATTTTTGCAACGACGGAAAGATTGCGGCACTTCCCTGTGAAAGGGCGGAAAAGTACACTGATACAGTCAATGAGATAAATAAGAACAAGGAGTGGAAGCACACGGGTGCAGGTGCAATCTTCAGAGAGGATATGAGTTATTATCCTGATGCTTCGCAGTTCGTGAAGATAAACGGAGTTTCCGCTGCGAATGATGACTTTATCTACTCAGCTGTACTTGGTGAAATGGGTGCTATCTACAGAAAAAGTATAGAGTCTCCTAAAGCTCCTGAGGGACATATTTATACCGGAATGAATAGGATGATTGGCAGTATTGCATATAAAGATGGCAGGATTGCTGCTATACTTGACGGGCATCTTGCTATCTTTGATGAACGCGGTGATTACAATGAGCTTACTGATGGCCATTCTACAGAGGATTCTCCTTACTGGTCTGCTACAGACGACAGAATATTCTGCTCTACGAGAGGACGAGCTCTCGAGGGCGGTAGCGGTTACTCCGCAAGTTCTATTCTTGCGGTTGACGAGAGTGCCGGTACTATCGATACACTTTTTGCGGAGGAGGGCAACGACCTTCTTGAACCCAAGAACGATGTGTATGGCAATTATTACTTTATACGTCAGCCATACAAGCAGGAAAAGGATTCCCGTGAGCCTATATGGAAGTCAGTGCTGCTTTTCCCAGTAAGGCTAATAAAAGCTATCTTCGGCTTTATAAATGCATTCACCGTACTCTTTGGAGGTGAGCCGTTAAGAAAGAGCCAGAGAAAAGGTGACGTGAAGTCTAAAAACAAATCTCCACGTGAGCTTTTCCTAGAAGAAAGATTGCGCGAAGCAGAAAAGAATGAAAAGGAGAATGCAGCGGCAGGTGACAAGAATCCTGGAATATTCCCGAGAAACCGTGTACTTGTAAGGATAAGTCCTGATGAAACAGAGACAGTGCTCTGCAAGGGCGTACTTGACTATACTGTTTGCAGTGATGGTGTTATCTGCTCGAATGGTAAGGAATTAATCCTCATAGACAAGGACGGCGGTGAAAAAGTAATAGCAAAAGCTGAGCTAGCTGAAAAGCTCAGTGTTATAAATTAATTACTCGGAAACGAGCACAAACAAATTATATCTATGAACAGGAGGCTTAAGTATGAAGATCAACGTTATCGGTGGAGAAATGAACAGTTGCGAGATCGACGAGTACATAAAGTACGTGGCTCAGAAGTATGTGGGCAGACAGATTGGACAGATGGATATTATTATTGACGGAGAGTTTGTAGATCTTAAGGTCTATTTCAAGGACATGGATTTTCAGAGGGCCTACCGTTCTGCAGATTATCTGGTGAATACTATGGAAAAGCTCAATGATGCAAAACGCAGTGAGTTTTCCGAAAAAAAACGCCACAGCTTTTAAGGAGTAGTGAATGAATCTAACTAATATCGGAACAGTGAAGGATATATTGTCCCGTCATGGCTTCAGTTTTTCAAAAGGTCTGGGACAGAATTTTATAATCAATCCCGACATCTGTCCGAAAATTGCGGAAAACGGTAATGCATGTGAGGGCTTCGGAGTTCTTGAGATAGGAACAGGTATCGGAGTCCTCACAGCAGAGCTTGCAAAAAGAGCGGATAAGGTGGTTGCCGTTGAAATCGATGAGAGGCTGCTGCCTATACTTGCCGAGACTCTTGCAGACTTTGACAATGTAAAGATTATCAATGAGGACGTAATGAAGTGCGATCTGCACAGACTAATAGACGAGGAGTTTGCAGGACTTCACGTAGCAGTCTGTGCAAATTTGCCCTATTACATTACGTCCCCCATCATTATGATGCTTCTTGAGAGTCGTATCCCTATAGATTCCATAACTGTAATGGTTCAGAAGGAAGCCGCACAGCGCCTTTGCGCGAAGGTCGGTTCTCGTGAGTCTGGAGCCATCACTGTGGGAGTGAACTATTATGGTACTGTCAGAAATCTCTTCGGAGTTTCACGAGGCAGCTTCATGCCTGCACCAAATGTAGATTCGGCAGTTATCCGAATAGATCTTAGCAAGGAAAAACGACTTGACGAGGATAGCGAAAAGTTCTTTTTCAAGGTTGTAAAAGCTGGTTTTTCACAGCGCAGAAAAACTCTTGCTAATTCGCTATCATCGGTCATGGGAATACCAAAGGAAAGAGTGTATTCTGCTTTGAAAGCTCAAGGACTTCCAGAGGCTACACGTATAGAGCAGCTTGATATGGATAAGCTCATCGCAGTTTCTGCAGAGCTCATGAAGCAGTGATGGGAAAGCTTTACGGAGTAAGTGTTGGTGCAGGTGATCCGCAGCTTATGACTCTGAAAGCTGTGGATATTCTTGAAAAATGTAGAATTATAGCTGTACCTCGTACAATGGGAGAGAATACTATGGCTCTTTCCATAATTGAGAAAGCAGTTGATCTTTCAAGTAAACGTGTGATATACATGGATTTCCTTATGACAAATGGCAGTGAAAGTCTTGAAAGTAATTACGCGGAGCTTGCAGAACGACTATGCGCTATGCTTGAAAATGAAGATGTTGCTTTTTTGACTCTTGGTGATATATCGATATATTCTACTTTCGGATACATCGGCAACCGTGTTAAAAATGAAGGCTTTGATGTTGAGCTTTGTGCTGGAGTGACTAGTTTCTGTGCAGCAGCTGCTGCCATAGGTGAGTCTCTCTGCCTCGGCAGTGATGAACTACATATTATACCGTTCAATTGTGATGATATAGAAAAAGCTCTTGAGCTTTGTGGAACAAAGGTAATAATGAAGACTGGAAGGAAAGCTGCAGAGCTTATGGATCTCATAAAGTCAAAGGGGCTTTCCGGCTGTACTAGAGTAGTTTCAGACTGTGGACTTGACACTGAAAGGATATATACTTCTTTAGATGATATCGATGCAGAATTTGGATATTTTACTCTTTTCATAGTAACTGACAGGGAGAAAGTCGATGAAGCTTGAGGAATATATTTGCAGAGGAAAACAGAAGCTTCGCTGTGGTTATACAACTGGTTCATGTGCGGCAGCTGCAGCTAAGGCTGCTGCTGAAATGCTCATGACTGGCAGAAAAGTAATTTCTGTCGAGCTTTTGACCCCAAAGGGGATAAAGCTATGCCTTGATGTCAACGAGCAGAAATTAAGCGATGACAGTGCTTCATGTTCTATAGTCAAGGATAGCGGTGATGACCCGGATATAACCAACGGTATTAGTGTTTTTGCAGAGGTTTCAACAACAGTAAGCGGAGTTGAAATAATAGGAGGCAAGGGTATTGGCAGGGTCACTAAAGCTGGGCTTGATCAGCCCGTTGGTGAAGCTGCTATAAATACCGTTCCGCGGCGAATGATATATGAAGCTGTTATGGAAATCGCAGAAAAATACGGTTATTCAGGCGGCTTTAGCATTAAGATATCAGTTCCTAAAGGCTGTGAGATAGCAACTAAGACCTATAATCCTAGAATGGGTATTGAGGGAGGAATCTCTATAATTGGCACAAGTGGAATCGTGGAGCCTATGAGTAATACGGCTCTTGTGGAAACTATCCGTACTGAGGCAAAAATGCGCCGTGCTGAGGGGCAGAGGAATATGCTCCTCACACTTGGAAATTACAGTGAAAGCTTTGTGCAGAACGAGCTGGCTTTTTCGCTGGAAAGAAGCGTTACGTGTAGCAACTTCATTGGTGATGCTATAGATATTGGGCTGGAGTTGGGCTTTGAGAGTATACTTATCGTTGGTCATATCGGAAAGTTAGTGAAGCTTGGTGCGGGTATTATGAATACTCATTCCTCCTGGGCTGACGGACGAATGGATGTGCTTGTTACATGTGGAGTCATTGCTGGAGTGGATGTAGATACTCTGAAAAAAATACCAGATTGTGTAACAGCTGATGCAGCGATGGATATCCTTGATGAAAAGGGATATCTTGAAAAAACTGCGGAAGTTCTTGAAAAGCGCATAGAAAACTATCTTAATGCAAGAGTAAATGGCGAAGCAAAAATTGCTGCCATAGCTTTTTCTTTTAAACGGGATCTTTTAATAAAAACGTCCTTAGCGGATGAACTTATAAAGACAATTATGGGTGAAGAAAATGGTTGATTTTGTTGGTGCGGGCTGCGGGGCTTCCGACCTTATAACTCTGAGAGGAAAACGGCTTATCGAGAATGCTGACGTTATAATATATGCTGGTTCTCTTGTTAATCCTGATCTCCTTGCATATGCAAGGAAGGACTGCGAGATTTATAACAGTGCTCTCATGCATCTTGACGAGGTTATAGACGTTATGAAAAAAGCTGACGCTAACGGCAGGAGTGTTGTCCGTCTTCATACTGGAGATCCATCAATTTACGGTGCTATACGTGAGCAGATGGACAGGTTGGACGAGATTAATATACCTTATAGAGTCACTCCTGGGGTTAGTTCATTTTGCGGAGCTGCAGCTGCATTGAGAGCGGAATATACTCTTCCCGATGTATCACAGACGATCATTCTTACAAGGATGGCTGGGAGGACTCCTGTTCCTGAAAAAGAGAGCATTGAAAGCCTTGCAACTCACAATGCTACCATGGTCATATTTCTCAGCGCTGGAATGCTAGAGGAACTTTCACAACGCCTTATACATGGGGGCTACAGTGGAGATACTCCTGCTGCTATTGTATACAAGGCAACTTGGGAAGACGAAAAAGTTGTGCGCTGCACAGTAGCGGAGCTTCATGAAGCTGCAAAAAAGAACGGAATAACAAAGACAGCTCTTATTACTGTTGGCAATTTCCTTGGAAACGACTATGAGTATTCAAAGCTTTATGACAAAACATTTGAAACTGAGTTCAGAAAGGCAGAAAAACAATGAATATAGCTGTTTTTTCGGTCACCGAAAACGGCAGAAAGCTATCCCTCAAAGTAGGTGAGCTGCTTGAAGCCGAGCATAAGGTGAGCCGTTATTGTTTTCATAAGTATACAGATGATAATTCTGCTGTATTCTGGAATATGGGTAGCATGGTTGGACGACTTTTCGAACGCTCAGATGCTTTTATTTTTGTATGCGCCTGCGGTATAGCTGTCCGCGCAGTTGCTCCATATCTCGGTACAAAAGTAGATGATCCAGCAGTAATAGTCATGGATGATTGCGGAAAGTTCGTTATTCCAGTACTATCGGGACATATCGGCGGAGCTAATCGCCTTGCGGAGGTTATCGCGGAGAAGCTTGATTCAGAAGCCGTCATAACAACTGCAACTGATGTTGGAGGACGTTTTTCTCCTGACAGCTTTGCTGTTGCCAATGACCTGATAATTACCGACCTTAAGGCTGCAAAGGAAATTGCTGCAGAAGTTCTCGATGAAGAAAAAATAGGCTTTTATAGTGATTACAGGCATAGTGGACTTCCTGCAGAACTTACGGAGTTTGGTGTATGCAGGACGGGAATATGTGTCAGCAGAGATAAAGATAAGAAGCCTTTTCCTGTTACTCTCAATCTCGTCCCACGCAATGTTGTTCTCGGAATTGGTTGTAAAAAGGGAGCTTCCTTAGAAACTATTAAAAAAGCTGTTACCGAAGCTCTTGATCAGTATAATATCGATATAAAAACTGTATTGGAAGTCGCTACTATCGATATAAAAAAGAACGAAGCAGGTTTGTGTGAGTTCTGCGAGAGCATTGGTACAAGACTGAATACCTATACTGCTGAGGAGCTTATGGCTGTAAGTGGAGATTTCGATAGTTCCGACTTTGTTCTCGAAACAACAGGAGCGGATAATGTCTGCGAAAGAAGTGCTGTTCTGTGCAGTGGTGGCAAGCTTATTATGAAAAAAACAGCCTATGAAGGTGTTACTGTGGCAGCTGCTGAAAAAACAGTATATCTTGATTTTGAGAGGAAAATTTCACTATGAAGCTATATGTTGCAGGTATTGGCTGCGGTAGCAGGGATGGTATTACACTTGAAGCTGAAAAAGCTGTGCTCGACTGCGATATAGTGGTTGGATATACTGTTTACATTCAGCAGATAAAGCGCTTTTATCCTGAAAAAGAGTGTATTTCTACAGGAATGAAGCAAGAGCGTGAACGCGTTGAGCTTGCACTTGAAAAAGCTTCAAACGGAAAGAAAGTTGCTCTTGTGTGCAGCGGCGACAGTCAGCTTTACGGTATGGCGGGGCTTGCTATTGAGCTTTCCGTGAATTATCCGGAAGTTGATATTGAAGTTATTCCTGGAGTTTCTGCAGCTTTTAGCGGCGGAGCTGTTCTCGGTGCTCCTATGACACATGATCTTGCTTTGATAAGCCTTTCTGATCTTTTAACACCTATGGAAAAAATCATAAAGCGTATTCGGTGCGCGGCTGACGGGGATTTTGTAATAGCTCTATATAACCCTTCTTCGAAAAAGCGTGCGGACTATCTTAAAAAAGCATGTGATATCATTCTTGAGTACCGTTCAGTTGAAACTGTTTGCGGTATTGTCTGCAATATTGGCAGAGATGGTCAATCAAGTCAGATAATTTCGCTTGGTGAGTTGAGGAATACTCAGGTTGATATGTTTACGACAGTTTTTATCGGTAACTCTGAGACTAAGATCGTAGGTGGAAAAATGGTAACTCCAAGAGGCTATCGCAATGTGTAGTGTTCTTATATTCGGTGGAACTACCGAGGGCAGAGAAATAGCTGAATATTGTTCAGAAAAAAGAATATCAGCCGCTGTTTCTGTTGCTACGGAGTATGGAGCGGAGTTGCTTCCGAAAAGCAGTTATATAAAAAGGTTTATAGGCAGGCTTGATGCTGATGGCATAAAGGAGCTTATTATTCGTCTTGAATGCATCGCAGTAATAGATGCGACTCACCCATATGCAGAAGAAGTAACCAAGAATATCGTTATTGCCTGCAACGCTCTTAATATGCCTTATTACAGGCTTATTCGCACGCCTGAAAAGCTTTCTGACTGCATTAAAGTTAAGAGTATGGACGATCTTGTTGTAAAGCTTAACAGCTGCGTTAAAAATGTTCTCAGTACTCTTGGCAGCAAGGAACTGCCAAGACTTGCCGAAGTTTATGGTTATGCTGACAGGATATGGATCAGGGCTCTGCCAATGGAAGAAGTGAGAAAAAGCTGTATAGAACTAGGCTTCTGCGAGGACAGGCTGATACTTGAAAAAGGACCATTTACTGTAGAGCAAAATATTGAACATATAAGAAAGAGTGGCGCAGAGATTCTTGTGACAAAAGAGAGTGGAACTATCGGCGGTTTCCCAGAAAAGCTGAAAGCAGCAAAAATATGTGGAATTGACGTTGTTGTTCTGATAAGACCTACGGAAAAAGGCTTTACAGCGAAAGAGATAAAGGTAATTCTCAATGAAATGAGGTGAAGAGTTGAAGATATACATAGTCGGAACAGGAATGGATGGTGCAAAAACGCTGACCAGAGAAGCTATGGAGGCAATTAGAAAAGCTGATGTTCTTATAGGTGCAGAGAGAATGCTTGAGCCTTTTAAATCATTGGGAAAGCCTATGTTTGCAGAGTACCGCAGCGATGATATAGAAAGGTATTTGTTGGATAACAGTTTTATTACGGCAGCTATTCTTATGTCCGGAGACTGCGGATTTTTCAGCGGTGCTAAAACACTGAGCAATAAGCTTGCAAAGTATTCGCCTGAGGTGATTTGTGGTATTTCTTCACCTGTTTACCTTTGTTCAAAGCTAGGGAAAGAATGGTCGGACTGTTTTTTTGTGAGCCTTCATGGGAAAAAATCAAATATTGTAAGAAACGTGAGAGCTCATAAAAAAACATTTTTTCTTCTAGGCGGAGATGTATCTCCAGCTGAAGTGTGTCGCCGTCTGTGCGAATATAGAATGGGCGAAATTTATGTATATATTGGTAAAAATCTCGGTTACGATAACGAATTGATATTGAGCGGAAAGGCTTCAGAGTTTACGGAAAATGATACTGACGGACTTTGTGTTATGCTCTGCGAAAATCCCGATTATGAACAGTTCATTCCAAGCGGTATCGATGATGAGAAGTTCATAAGAGGAAATGTTCCTATGACAAAATCAGAGATAAGAACAGTGGCTGTTGCTGGGCTTGATATAGGCACTGAAAGTGTTTGTTGGGATATAGGGAGCGGCACGGGCTCGGTTGCAATTGAAATGGCATTGCGATGTGTGAATGGCATGGTCTGTGCTGTTGAGAAAAATCTTGAAGCAGTTTCGCTCATTGAAAAGAATAAGTTGAAGTTTGGATGCGATAATATTATTGTATACAGTGGTGACGCTACAGATGTTTTAAATCAACTTCCGGTTCCTGACGCAGTTTTTGTCGGTGGTTCAGGTGGACAGTTGAGCAAAATAATTGAAACAGCTGTAGCTATGAACAGTAATTTACGGTTAACTGTTACTGCGGTCTCAATGGAAACTCTTTTTGAATGCACATCGATTTTAGATGTGCTTGGATTTGAAGCAGAGATAACTCAGATAGCAGTTACCCATACACGAAAAGTCGGAAGACACACTATGTTGAACGCTGAAAATCCGATTTGGATAATCAAGAGGAAATGCCCATGAAAAGACTGTTGATAGGTGGTACTCACAGTGGTTGCGGCAAAACTACAATTGTGTGTGCAATCCTTTCTGCACTTAAAGCTCGTGGCCTTTCGGTCAGCAGTTTCAAATGCGGCCCTGATTACATTGACCCCATGTTTCATAAGAGCATTATTGGTGCGGAGTCATATAATCTTGACAGCTTTTTTTGTTGCGATAATACGCTCAGACACTTACTTGTTACAAGTGGAAAAAGCGCAGATATTTCTGTGATTGAAGGAGTTATGGGTTATTATGACGGAGTCAGTGGAAGGGGCTCTGCTCATTCTGTTTCAATGGTGACGGAAACGCCTTCGATAATTGTTATCGACTGTAAGGGGGCATCTGAGTCTATAGGTGCCATGATGAAAGGTTTCTTGGATTATGAA
This sequence comes from Ruminococcus flavefaciens, assembly GCA_002310115.1. Lineage (GTDB taxonomy): Bacteria > Bacillota > Clostridia > Oscillospirales > Ruminococcaceae > Ruminococcus > Ruminococcus flavefaciens_K. Next base: position 17,277 of record DBYI01000065.1, on the reverse strand, counting down.
GTTCCAAACAAAATAAAGGGTTTCATTTTCAATAGACTTCCTGAACGCCTTATTTCTTTTGTTCAGGATCTTTGCAAAAGACTTGGGACTCGGTATTTCGGCTCATTTCCTATGAATAGCTTTTCGCTCGAAAGCAGAAGGCTTGGACTTATCACGGCTGACGAGGTTGCTGACTTAAAAGAAAAGACATATGAACTAGGAGTACTTGCCGAAAAGTATCTATTAATTGATGAGTTGATTGTGTCTGCTGAAACTTCACATCTTGACTATATACCGCTAAAAGTAGAAAGAATTTATATGGACAGCAAGCCAAGAATCGCTGTTGCTAAAGACAAAGCATTTTGTTTCATTTATTCCGAGAATCTAGAGCTTTTAAAAAAAATCGGCTGCGAAATTACATTCTTTTCACCAATAAGTGATAAAAAACTTCCAGAAAACTGCTGCGGTTTGATATTCAGCGGCGGTTATCCTGAACTTCATGCTGAGGAACTTTCTGCCAACCATGAATTACTTGCGGCAGTAAAAAGTGCAGTAAAATCAGGAATGCCGACAATAGCGGAATGCGGAGGGTTTATGTACCTGCACGAAGCAATGAAGACGGAGGACGACAGAGAGTACAAAATGGTGGGAGTTTTCAAAGGTACTGCATATGAGACCTCACATTTGCAGCGGTTCGGATATGTTACACTTACGGCGAATGAGGATAGTCTTATATGTCAAAAAGGTCAGGAAATTGCTGCTCATGAGTTCCATTACTGGGACAGTACCGATAACGGCAGCAGCTTCACCGCCAGAAAAGCTGATGGCAGGGATTGGAGCTGTATTCATGGCAGTAAATCTCTTTATGCAGGATTTCCACATTTGTATTTTTATACCGATATCAGAATTGCAGAACGGTTTGCAGCTGCTTGTGCAGAGTTTGGAGGTATTTATGGATAGGATAGCTAAGATAAAGTCTATTGACAGAAAATATGCCGAACTAGCTCAGGCTCGTTGGGATTCTGTTGCAAAACCTCTTAGAAGCTTTGGCGTGCTTGAAGAGATGTGGGACAGAATAGCCGCTGTTCAGCGTACAGATATGCCCAATATATTCAACCGTGCTGTTGTTGTCATGTGTGCTGATAACGGTGTTGTTGCTGAGGGTGTTACACAGTCAGATAATACAGTAACTGCTGCTTGTGCAAAGGAGATTGCTTATGGAAGGTCTAATATCAACGTGCTTGCAGATGTTTATCGTGCAGAAGTTATTGCAGTTGATATCGGAATTGCTCGTGATATTTCGTGCAGGGGCCTTCTGAATCGTAAGATATGCAAAGGCACAGCTAATATAGCCATTGGTCCTGCTATGTCGGTTGACAAAGCTGAACAGGCGATAAAAACAGGTATGGATATTGTTGGAGATCTTTCACAAAAGGGCATAAAGCTAATTGTAACAGGAGAAATGGGTATTGGAAACACAACTCCTACAGCTGCTCTTTCATCGGTTCTCCTTGGACTTCCTCCAGATGTGGTTACAGGTAGAGGAGCAGGTTTGTCAACTGAGGGGCTTGAGCGAAAGATAGCTGTTGTAAAGCGTGCTATAAAGATTAATTCTCCGTTTTCTGACGATGGAGTGGAGCTACTTGCGAAACTTGGAAGCTTTGAGATTGCTGGCATGGTCGGTTTGTTCCTTGGCGGAGCATATTATGGAATAACTGTAGTTATAGACGGTGTCATCTCGGCAGTGGCTGCCGTGCTTGCTTCTATGATAGCTCCTCTATCGGTTGACTATATGCTTGCTGGCCACGTTTCAGCGGAACCTGCGGGAAGAGGACTTCTTGATAAGCTGGGCCTCCGTGCTGTGATAGACGGTGAGCTTAAACTTGGTGAAGGAACAGGCGGTATTCTGCTTTTGCCTCTTCTTGACGGAGCAGCTGCTATATACTATAATTCACACAGATTTGACGGATTAGGTATAGAAAGGTATGTAGAACTCAAATGATAACACTTGTTACAGGAGGTTCAAAATGTGGTAAATCGAGCTACGCTGAAAGTGTACTCGAGAACTTTGTTGGACCGAAATACTATATTGCAACCATGCAACCTATAGGAGATGACGCTGAAGAGATAATTTCGCGTCATCGTGAGGCACGGAGAAACAAGAATTACATAACAAAGGAATGTCAACGAGATATTGAAAAGCTCGACCTACCTTCCGGTTGCGGAATCCTTCTTGAATGCATAGGAAATCTCTGTGCTAATGAGATGTACTTAGAAGGAAAAGTCTTAAGTCCGTCGGATAAAATCGTAAGCAATATCAAGGCACTCGCGGAGAATGCTTCCCAGCTTGTTATAGTAACTAATGATGTTGGGAGCGATGGGAACAACTATTCTAAAGACATTATTTCCTTTGTAAGCGAAATAGCGAATATTAACTGCAAGATTGCTGAGTTTGCAGATAATGTAATAGAGTGCGTTTACGGTATTCCAATAGCTTTGAAAGGAAAGCTCATATGATAAAATCATTGATAACAGCTTTTCAGATGTATTCACGAATTCCTATGCCTACGATTGAATGGAAACCTGAGAATCGACGATATGCACTATGTTTTTTTCCTCTTGTGGGTGCCGTTATTGGTGTTATGTTCGTGATTTGGGAGCTGATTTGTGCATGGCTTGGCGTAGGGAGTTTTTTATTCGGTGCGGGGGCATTATTTATAACGGTTTTAGTCACAGGCGGAATACATCTTGATGGTTTCTGTGATACTTGTGATGCCAGAGCTTCATGGGGGGATAAACCTCGAAGACTGGAGATCCTCAGCGACTCTCATATAGGGGCTTTCGCTGCTATAAAGCTTGGAGTTTATCTTACACTTTATACTGCACTTTTATCGGAGAGTTACGGAACTTCCGTGGTTGCAGTTATTGCATGCGGATATGTTCTTTCGCGTTCACTCAGCGGTTTTGCTGCTGTAACATTCAAAGCTGCAAAAAAAGAGGGTTCTTTGTTCGATTTTACTAGTAATACACATAAGAATGTGGCACTATTAATTCTTTTATTCACATCAGCCACAAGCTGCAGTGTTATGTTGGCTACGAATGTGATATTAGCAATTTCTTCGATAGTTGCCGCATTGATAACGATGATCTACTATCATCACATGGCATATAAGGAATTTGGCGGTGTGACTGGCGATCTTGCAGGCTGGTTTTTGCAGGTCTGTGAGCTTTCAGTAGCAGCTGCAGCTGTTGTAACATACAGGATAATGGAGGTCATAACATGAAATTTGTAGTCGGAGGAGCATACCAGGGCAAGATAGAGACTGCCTGCAAGATGTTTGGGCTTAATGAGTCCGATATGTTAAACGGCTCTAACTGCGATTTTGAGGAAGCTTTTACAGCAAAATGTATAAAGAGCTATCACAGTATGATTGCCCGACTTTTGGCAGATGGTATAAGTCCTGTGGAATTTACGAAAAGGCTTTGCCTTGAAAACAGTAGTGCAGTCATAATCATGGATGAGATAGGTTGCGGTATAGTGCCTATTGAGAAATTTGAACGCAGACGTCGTGAGGAAACGGGCAGATGCGGATGTATTTTATCATCTGCAAGCGATACGGTTATTCGCGTTATCTGTGGTATACCTGTATTTCTGAAGGGCGGTAAGGAATGAGGATTGACTTTATCCGACACGGAAAAACTGAGGGTAACCTGGAAATGCGCTATATCGGCAGGACTGACGAGACACTTTGCTTTAAAGGAATAACTGAGCTTGCTGTTATCAGTTATCCGCCCTGTGGGAAACTCATTTCTAGCCCAATGAAGCGTTGCTTGCAGACGGCAGAGCTTATTTTCCCAAATATAAAACCTATAATTTGCGACGCTCTTAGGGAGTGTGATTTTGGCGATTTTGAAGGCCGAAACTACATTGAACTCAGTCTTGACAGCCGCTATCAGCGCTGGATTGACAGTGGAGGAGAAATTCCTTTTCCAAACGGTGAAGCTCCTTCAGATTTCAAAAAGCGGAGCGTTGACGGTTTCTTAAGCTGTCTTGAAGATATGTCAGACGAAGCTCATGCGACATTCGTTGTCCATGGTGGTACTATAATGGCTGTAATGGAGCATTTTGCTGTTCCTAAGAAGAATTACTATGACTGGCATACAGCAAACGGTCATGGTTTTGTCACGGAGTACGATGGAGAAAAAATAACAGTAATGGAGAAGATATGAATTACTTGATAGCGGCGATTCCGCTTATTCTAGGTGCGTCACTTGACTGCCTAATTGGTGACCCATATAATATGCCACACCCGATAAGAATTATTGGCAAACTGATTTCGCGACTTGAAGGTTTTGTGCGTAGACGTTTTGAAGGAAGGCTTCGAAAAGGGGGCATTTTCCTTGCCATAACTGTTCTTTTTATTTCAACTGTTGTACCGCTGACGTTACTTATCATATGTTACTGTGTAAATTTGTGGCTTGGAGCTGCTGTTGAAGGATTGATGTGCTATTATCTCATGGCGGCAAGATGTCTCCATGATGAAAGTATGAATGTCTACAGGAAAATCGCTTCTAATGACGTTGAAGGAGCACGCAAAGCTGTTTCCATGATAGTAGGCAGAGACACAAATGTTCTTGACAGAAATGGAATTATTCGTGCGGCGGTCGAGACAGTTGCAGAAAATACATCGGACGGTGTTACAGCACCTGTGATGTATATGGCTCTCGGCGGTGCAGTTCTCGGGTTTTTCTATAAGGCGGCAAATACCATGGACTCCATGATAGGATATAAAAACGAAAAATATAAGGATATAGGTTTTTTTGCAGCAAAACTTGACGATGTTCTAAACTATTTCCCGTCTCGTATAACGGCTTTTGCGATGATATCCTGCGCTCCAATGCTCAGGTTTGACGGCATTGGGGCTTATCGTATCTGGAAGAGAGACAGGAGAAAACATGCAAGTCCTAATTCTGCACAAACTGAGTCAGCGTGCGCTGGAGCTCTTGGTGTTAGGCTTGCAGGCGATGCATATTATTTCGGCGAGCTTCATAAAAAGGAGTTCATCGGTGATGCTATTCGCGAAATCGAAAATGAAGATATCTGTCGAGCAAATAGGCTCATGTATTTAAGCTCAGCATTGATTTTTATATGTGCACTGGCTATAAGGACATTGCTTTTAGGAGGTTTCCTATGTTGAACCTACATCATGGAGGAAACGATCTTTTGTTTGACATTGAGCTCGATTTTTCTGCGAATCTGAACCCTCTCGGAATACCGCAAAAGGTTAGGGAAGCGGTTATCGCATCTGTGGCAAAATGTGATAAATATCCCGATCCTTTTTGCAGTAAACTTCGGGGAAAGTTATCCGAAAAGCTTAGAGTTTCAGTGGATAATATCGTTTGTGGAAACGGTGCTGATGATCTTATTTACCGTATTATTTCAGCTTTTCGTCCTAAAAAAGCGCTTATATGCGTTCCTACTTTCACTGAATACCGAAAAGCTCTTACTGAATACAACTGTGATGTCAGTGAACATTTACTTACGGAAGAAAATGACTTTGCACTGAACGATACTATACTAGATAAGGTATCAGGAAATGATATGCTTATACTTGCTTCGCCGAATAATCCTACGGGTCTTATTATTGAGCCGGAACTGCTTGCGGCGATAGCAGAAAGGTGCTCTTTGGAAGATGCGCTTTTTCTGTGTGACGAGAGCTTTATTGGTTTCTCGTCTGAAAGTGAACGACTTTCGGCACTAAATTATCTTAATGATAATGTAATAGTTCTTCGCTCATTTACAAAGTTATTTGCAATGGCTGGCTTAAGGCTTGGATACGCAGTTTGTGGAAGCTCAGAAACTTCTAAGAAAATATCATTTACAGGACAATACTGGAGCGTTTCTGTTCCTGCACAGGCAGCTGGGATTGCCGCACTTGACGAAACTGATTATATATTGAGTACGACAGAGTATATAAAAAACGAACGGGAATGCCTTTCGGCAGAACTTGAAAGTATGGGGGTTAAAGTATTCCCTTCGGATACTGATTTTATTTTATTCAAAGCGAGTGCTGACCTTGGGAAGCTTCTCCTTGAGAGAAAGATACTTATTCGAAGTTGCGCTGATTACAGCGGACTTAACAGAAGCTTTTTCCGTTCGGCGGTGCGTACAGAATTTGAAGACAAGCAGCTTCTGGCTGCAATAAGGAGGATATTGAATGGCTAAGGCTATTATGATACAGGGGACTATGTCCAACGTTGGAAAGAGTTTTTTTGCGGCTGCATTATGCCGCATATTTAAGCAGGATGGATATAGCTGTGCTCCGTTTAAATCGCAGAATATGGCGCTTAATTCCTACATTACTTCAGAAGGTTGCGAGATTGGAAGAGCTCAAGCGATGCAAGCAGAGGCAGCAGGGATAGAGCCTTCAGTACTTATGAATCCTATTTTGCTAAAGCCCACAACAAATATAGGTTCGCAGGTTATTGTAAATGGAAGAGCCATTGGTAATATGGTAGCTTCAGAGTATTTTCGTCAGAAACGTGATCTTATTCCCAAAATAAAGGAAGCCTACGAGAAGATTGCCGCTCAACATGATATTATCGTAATCGAGGGAGCTGGCAGTCCAGTGGAGCTTAATCTTAAATCTGATGATATCGTCAATATGGGGATGGCTAAGCTTGCCAAAGCTCCCGTTATCCTTGTTGGTGACATTGATAGAGGTGGAGTTTTTGCACAGCTCATCGGTACGCTGAATCTGCTTGAAACTGACGAATTAAGTATGGTAAAGGGCCTTGTCGTTAATAAGTTTCGCGGTGATATTTCTCTATTTGAGAGTGGAAAAGACATACTCCAAAAGCGCGGAGGAAAGCCTGTTCTTGGGGTAGTTCCACAGCTTGAATGTGATATTGAGGATGAGGACAGTCTTTCATCTAAACTTGGTGGAAAAACTGCAGGACTTATTGATATTGCCGTTATAAAACTCCCTAAAATATCGAATTTTACAGATTTCGATGTGTTTTCACAGTATGATGGTGTTACTGTTCGCTATGTAACAAGATACGAAGAGCTTGAAAATCCAGATTTGATAATAATCCCAGGCACAAAGAGCACTATCTGTGATATGAAGTGGCTGCGTGAGAGCGGCATGGAAGCAGTAATAAAGCGTAATGTTTCAAACGGTACACCTGTTTTCGGAATTTGCGGTGGTTATCAGATGCTGGGTGAAACCATTGCAGATCCACTGGACAGTGAATGTGGAGGCAGCATAAGCGGCATGGGGCTTCTGCGATGTAGGACGGTGTTCATGGGAAATAAAAGACAAACCCAGACAAAAGGAAAGTTCAGAAATATAAGCGGATTTTTCAGTTGTCTCAGCGGTGCTGAGTTCAGCGGATACGAGATACACATGGGCAGCACAGATAGCGGCGAGCAACCATTATTGGATTGCGGGGGAGCATATTCAGGCAGTATTTATGGCTGTTATATCCATGGACTATTTGATAATTCCCAAGTCTCGGAACGCATAGTGAAAAAGTTGTATGAAAGCAAGGGTATTGCCTATCGCGGCGGGGTTATTGACAGAAATTCCTTCAAGCAAAGGCAGTATGATCTAATTGCGGAAGGTGTCCGCAGAAGCATAGATACTAAGTTACTTTATAAGATAATTGAGGAGGGTGTTTGATGGAGCTTGAATACATACTTCCTAACGACATAGAACGAAGAAGCTTTGAGATAATAGAAGCTGAGCTTGGTGATAGAAAACTTCCAGATGATATAAAACCAATTGTCATGAGGGCAATACATACGACTGCTGATTTTGATTACTATGATAATTTGTTCTTTTCTAAGAATGTGGTGAAAACTGCTCTTTTGGCAATAAATGAAGGTGTCATGTTCGTGACCGATACGAATATGGCAAAAGCAGGGATAAACAAGGCTGCGCTTGCACGTCATGGTTGCACCGTTGAGTGTTTTATGGCTGACAGTGACGTAGCTTTAGAAGCTAATGAAAAGGGTATAACACGAGCAGCAGTTTCCGTAGATAAAGCTGCTTCACTCGGTAAAGATATCATATACGCTGTAGGAAATGCACCAACAGCTCTCATACGACTTAAAGAGCATATTGAAATGGGGGGCTTTGTCCCAAGGCTTGTCATAGGTATGCCAGTAGGATTTGTAAATGTAGTTCAGTCTAAGGAAATGATAATTGAAAGCGGAGTTCCATGCATAGTTGCACGTGGCAGAAAAGGCGGTAGCAATGTTGCAGCTGCAATCTGTAACGCTCTTCTTTATATGGCTGACAAGAAATAGTATCAAAAAGCTGTGCAATGCACAGCTTTTTGATATTTTTTGGCAAATTAGTATTTTTATATCTGTTTTTCGTCAGCAGATAACGACCATAAACGCACCATACAGATGGTATAATTGAACGTATACTTTTGTGAGGTGATTTTTTTATGTTGAATATAAAAGCAATTAGGTCGTGGAGGTACTGCAATGCAGTATTTGCTTATACACTTGCAGTTGCGGCAGGATTTTTCCTTTCCGGGACAAGGATTGCGGGAGTTGCTTCCTTTGCTGACATTTCTATTTCGGGAGCATTGGAGCTTCCGTATTCGGCAGCGGTTTTTGCAGGAAGTCTTGTCCGAAGTATTATAAGCGGTGATATTGGACATAATATCGTAAAACTATCCTCGCTTGCGCTGATAGTAATAATAAAAATGTTTCTTGAGCCGAAAAATGATCCGAAACTCAGTGGTATAAATACTGCTGCCAGCGTTTTTATTTCTGGAGCTGCAGTTTCTGCAGTGATAGGCGAGCTTATGTTCAAACTGATGTTCTATGGCTTCTATGCATCGCTTGCTGGCTTTACAGCATATTCTGCTTCTAGGGTGATGCTTGATATAAGACGGCATAAGACTGTAATCATTTCGGGAAGGAGCGGCTTTTCTTGCGCGGTGGTCTATATTATGCTGATAGCCTCGCTGTGTGCTGTAGAGTTTCCTATGCTGAACGCTGGTATTATAGTTTCCGCGGTTTTCACTCTTACAGGAGCTTTTTTTTACCGTCAAAACGGAGGCGTATTTTGTGGGGCTCTTTCAATGTGCGGGGCTTTTCTATCGTTATCAACAGTAGACTTAAATATTGTTCTTCTCCCTGCTGCGGGATTGCTTACAGGATATCTCTACAGGCAAAAAAATCACATAGTAGCATCATGTTTTGTTGGAGTCAATTTTGTGCTTACAGTCCTTACAGGAATGACGGTCAAGGGCGTTGAGAATATGATAGATATTATATGCGGAGCTGTTATTTTCATTCCGGTTTCTGCATTATTTTCAGATAAATGGATAAGGACAGGTAATGAAAGCGTTGCTGCTCTACCAGAGATGATAGGTGCAAAAATGAAGTTTCTTTCAAGTACGGTCAGGGAACTTCGCAGTGAGTCTGAACGCATATCTCAAATGCTTGCGAAGGAAGTTGATGTTGACCGTGAGATATCGGAAAACTCAGATAAAGTCTGTGCTTTATGTTATAGACGTGCATTCTGTTGGAAGTCAGATAGAGGTAATACATATCGCGGATTTTCAAAGCTTGCGGATATGACGGAATTTGCAGTTGAATACTTTCCACATGAGCTTGACGAATGTATTAGAAAGAGCGAGCTTGTTGATGTTTTTTCGCAAAGCTCCCGTGAAAAAGCTGCTGCAAAATTAATGGAAATGCGCTTTTCAGAGAGCAGGAGTCTTATGTATGAGCAGCTGAAAATAACAGAGGACATAATTCGAACGGCAGGAGAGCGAGTTGACGTAAGTTATTCGGAAACTATTAGCAGGAGCATAAAGCATAAGCTTGAAAAGTTCGGCATAAATCCTGATAAGGTTATTGCTTGTTATAACAGTAGGAATCGTCTTATCGTGGAAATATATTTTACAAACGAGGAAGCTCCCGATACGAGTATACGTATATGCGATCTCATATCAGATGAGCTCCACCTTTCACTTGACTGTACTGAGCCGGTACGTTCAGGTAAAGAGGTACGTATTAGGGTTTATGAAAAACCGCATTTTGGCATGGAAGTTTATGCAGTTTCTGCAAGAGCAGAAAATTCCGATGATAACGGAGATACTCATACAGTATTCTTTGACGGAAGCGGAGCTGCTTACACTGTTCTTTCCGATGGCATGGGAACAGGTAAGGAAGCATCCTGTGAGTCTAGAATGGTGGTGGGACTTTTTCGAAGACTCGTAACAGGTGGAGTTGATTATTCTACAGCTATTAAGCTCATAAATTCTGTAATGGTCACTAAGTCATGGCAAGAGTGCTTTGCAACCTTTGACGCTATTCGTATTGACCTTGATGAATGTGAGTTAACAGTTATAAAATCTGGAGCAGCAGCAACTTTAATAAGACATCGTGGAAATGTACTTAAGGTGACTTCTCCCACATTTCCAATAGGCATCTACGAAGCTTCTGAGGTTTTTGTGAAGGAGTGTGAATTTGAGAGCGGAGATATCATCATAATGTTCTCAGACGGTATATCTGAGAATGCTTATCCTTTTATAAAGGAGTTGCTTCTAGGAGGCGATGATATCAGGCATATTGTAGATGAAATAAGTGGAAAGGCACAGGTATTTAATCATGGAATACATTCTGATGATGTGACTGTCATCGGTGTGAGAGTTACGGGATGACGGTAAATAAGCCTCCTTTTGTGAACAAAATATTAACTCAAATCATATGTGTTATATGAAAAAAAGAGCGTTTTGCTGTGCATATTCACAAATCAAACCAAGATGATTTCAAAATAAATATGTCAAAGTGCACTAATTGCGATGCCTATTATTAGCATAACGTCTGAAATTTTTTCATTATAACCAAAAAAGCTTGAATAATTCTGCTTATTCTGATAAAATGTATTATAGCAAAGGAGGCTGAATTATGTCTGTTTACAATAATAATCCTAATGATTTTCCGTTGTACCTTTTTTACCAGGGTAAAAACTACGAAGCATATAAATTTTTTGGCGTGCACTCTGTAAAAAAAGGAAGAAGCAAGGTTTTCATATTCAGGGTTTGGGCTCCTAATGCTGTAAGTGTTTCCGTAGTAGGAGACTTTAACAACTGGGATAGAAAAAGAAATCCAATGTCCATGATAGCTGATGGTATCTGGGAGACCGAAATACCTAAGCTTAAGCAATACGACGCATATAAATTCAGTATCGAAGCCAAAGATGGCAGGATACTTATGAAGGCAGATCCCTATGCCGCTCATTATGAGACTCGTCCGGGAACTGCCTCAAAAATATATGAGAGCAGCTATGAATGGCAGGATAGTAAATGGTTTGAGAATAAAAATATTGTCAGCATTTATAAAAGTCCTGTAAACATATATGAAGTTCATGTCGGTTCATGGAGAAATTATGGTGAAGATAGATTCCTTGATTATGTGACCTTTGCCAAGGAGATTATACCATATCTTAAAAAAATGTCATATACTCATGTTGAATTCATGCCCCTTACGGAGTATCCTTACGACGGTTCGTGGGGCTATCAGGTGACGGGGTATTTTGCTCCTACATCAAGATATGGGACGCCTGACGATCTTAGGAAGATGATAGATATGTTTCATGAAGCAGGAATAGGCGTTATTTTAGATTGGGTTCCTGCACATTTTCCTAAAGACGAAGCTGGACTGTATGAATTTGATGGTGGTTGCTGTTATGAGTATTCTGACGATCGAAAAAAGGAACATAAGGCGTGGGGAACACGTGTGTTTGACTTTGGAAAGGCTGAAGTTTGCTCGTTTCTCATTTCCAGTGCCAATTACTGGTTCGAAGAATTTCATATTGATGGTCTTAGAGTTGACGCAGTTGCTTCAATGCTGTATCTTGATTACGACAGGCGAGATGGCGAATGGGTTGCAAATATCTATGGCGGCAATGAGAATCTCGAAGCAGTAGAGTTTCTCAAGCATCTTAACGAAGCGGTATTCCGTAAACATCCTGACGCCCTTATGATTGCCGAGGAATCAACCGCATGGCCGCTTGTTACCAAGCCCACAGATATTGGCGGACTTGGCTTCAACTTCAAATGGAATATGGGATGGATGAATGATATGCTCAGCTATATGTCTCTTGATCCTATTTATCGCGCGTTTAATCACGACAAGCTAACATTTTCATTTTTCTATGCTTTTTCTGAGAACTATATCCTGCCTATCTCACATGACGAAGTAGTGCACGGAAAGTGTTCGATGATAAATAAAATGCCAGGCAATTATGAGCAAAAATTTGCTTCATATCGTGCTTTCCTCGCATATATGATGGCTCACCCAGGAAAAAAGCTGCTGTTTATGGGACAGGAATTTGCTCAGATGAGTGAATGGAACTTTAGAGCTCAGCTTGACTGGAATCTTCTGAATTTTGACGCTCATAAAATTATGCAGATGTTTTCTGAAAAACTGAACAAGTTCTATATTGAGAATCCTCCGCTATGGCAGGACGATGATTCCTGGAATGGCTTTGGCTGGATATCAAATGATGATTACAAGCAGAGTATCATCTCTTTCAGGCGTATCGACGATAATGATGAGGAGCTTATAGCAGTTTGCAATTTCGTTCCAGTTGAACGTAAGAATTATAGGATAGGGGTTCCTCATAAGGGAAGATATAAGCTTGTTTTCAATACCGATGCAGTGGAATTCGGAGGGTCTGGAGTTACTGAAAAAAATTTCAAATCTGTAAGTGTTCCTATGCATGGTCACGATAATAGTATCACAATGACACTAGCTCCTCTTTCGGTGATCTATCTCAGATATGAGCCGTCAAAAAAGAGGGAACCAAGACAAAAGACGGAAATTGTTGCAACCGTCAAAAACAAGACAGCGGTAAGGAATAAAAAGACTGCTGAAGAAACGGTTGAGAAGAAAAGGTCTACGTTAAAGAAAAGATCTGCCAAATAATTACAACAGATTAGCAAATTGTATTGGAGGAATAACAATGTACAGTAAAAAAAGAGTCGTTGCAATGCTCCTTGCAGGTGGTCAGGGAAGTAGATTATATGCGCTGACCAAGAATGTTGCAAAGCCAGCAGTACCATACGGAGGCAAATACAGACTTATTGATTTTCCACTCTCAAACTGCACCAACTCAGGTATTGACACGGTAGGCGTGCTTACTCAGTATCAGCCTCTTGTGCTTAACGAGTATATTGGCAATGGTCAACCGTGGGATCTTGACAAGATGAATGGAGGTGTTCATGTACTTCCGCCTTATGAAACGCAAGCAGGTGCTTCATGGTATGAAGGTACAGCAAATGCTATTTATCAAAATATGGGATTTATCGAGAGATATGATCCAGAGTATGTGGTAGTGCTCGGCGGAGATCACATCTATAAAATGGATTATTCCAAAATGGTTGATTTCCATGTTGCAAACAACGCTGACTGTACTATATCTGTAATAGACGTTCCGAAAGCGGAGGCTTCACGTTTTGGTATAATGATTTGCGACGAGAAGAAGCAAATCGTCGACTTCGTTGAGAAGCCTAAGGAGCCAAAGTCGACTCTTGCGTCAATGGGAATATACGTATTCAGCTGGGCAAAGTTGAAGAAGTATCTCATCGAGAATGAGAATGAAGCCAATGCAAAACGTGAAAAAGGTGAGCCGTGGTCCAAGGACTTCGGTAAAGATATTATTACCTCAATGCTGAAAGATGGACAGCGTCTTTTTGCATATGAGTTTGAGGGATACTGGAAGGATGTCGGAACTCTTGACTCTCTGTGGGAGGCGAACATGGATCTCCTAAGTCCGAATGTTCCTCTGGATCTCTACGACCCAAACTGGAAAATTTATTCACGCAACAACAACTATCCGCCACAGTATGTGGGTGATAATGCTTGCATCGAAAACTCAATGATCTCAGAGGGAAGTACAATCGACGGAACAGTTGATTTTTCCATTCTGTTTTCTGGTGTTACAATAGAACCAGGCGCTTCTGTGAACTACAGTATTGTTATGCCGGGAACTGTTATAAAGTCGGGAGCTGTTGTTGAATACGCTATTATTGGTAGTGACAGCGTTATAGAAAACCGTGCTCATGTAGGCTCAAGTCCTGAAAAGATTGAAAACAGAGAAAAATGGGGCATTGCCGTTGTTGGACATAATGTAACTGTATCGGCTGAAAAAGTTGTTGAACCGAAACAGATTATCGGTGAAAATATCTGACGGAGGTAATGTACTATGAGTGTTAATTATAATGTTTTAGGACTTGTTTTTGCAAGTATGCATGATTCATATGTCAGCGAACTGACAAAATCAAGAACTATGGGATCAATACCTTTCGGGGGACGTTATCGCCTTATAGATTTTCCTCTGTCGAATTTTGTTAATTCAGGCGTTTCAGAGGTAGGCGTTATAACGAAATCAAATTACGGTTCTCTTCTTGATCACCTTGGATCTGGACGTGACTGGGACCTTGCACGTAAAAAGGGCGGACTTCATTTGCTTCCACCGTATAGTCAGACGGGAGGAATATACAAGGGGAGACTTGACGCTCTTAATAACATATGGGGCTTTGTTGAACATTCAAATGCAAAGTATGTTATAATGTCTAACTGTGACGTTGTTACTACTCTAAACTTCAACCCTGCGCTCAAACAACACATGGAGAATGAAGCTGACATTACCTTAATTTACAGCAAGAGCTTTTATGACGGAGAAAAGAGTAACTGCGCAACAGTACTCGAGTTTGATGAGAATAACTGCCTTAAGGATGCTCTTGTAGCTCCTCAAATTAAGGGGGAGTGTAATATATGGCTTGAGATGTGCATTATCACAAAGGAATTCCTTAAAAAGGTTGTAGCTGACGCTGCTAGCAGAAATCAGCATAGTTTCACCAGAGAGATACTTCAGAGTGGAAATAAGGATTTCAAGATAATGGGATTTAAGCATGACGGCTTCTTTACAAGGATAGACAGTATACAGGATTATTACAGTGCAAGTAGACTTCTTCTTGATCCTACAAAGAAAAACGCACTTTTTATGAAGAATATGCCTGTATTTACTAAAATAGGTGACAATGGTCCTGTAAAATATGGACTTGAGTCTAATATTAAGGATTCTCTTATTGCAGATGGTTGTATAATCGAGGGAACTGTTATCAATTCAATCCTTTTCAGAGGCGTAAGGATTGGGAAGGATACTGTAGTTAAGGACTGCGTATTATTCCAAGGAACCAAGGTCGGCGAGAGCTGTAGTATATCATCGGTTATAACCGATAAGAACGTAGAGATAAGCAATGCAAAGGTGCTTACGGGCTCCGAGACATATCCGCTATATATAGGAAAAGGCGGTAAGATCTGACGGCGGTGATCAAATATGAAAATACTTTTTGCTGCCAGCGAGGCTGTGCCTTTCGCAGCCTCAGGCGGTCTTGCAGATGTTGTTGGTTCGCTTCCTAAAGCGATAAAAACAAAAAGGCATGATTGTAGGGTGGTTATTCCTCTTTACAAGTCAATAAAGCCAGAGATACGCGAAAAAATGGTGTTTCTTGCAAATATTACTGTTGACGTTTCGTGGCGCAAGCAGTACTGTGGTATTTTTATGGCGATATATGAAGGCATAACTTATTACTTTATAGATAACGAGTACTATTTTTCTAGAGATGGTCTATATGGCTTTTATGATGATTGTGAAAGGTTTGTTTTCTTTGACAGAGCTGTGCTTGAAATGTTGAAGTATATTAAGTTTACCCCTGATATTATCAACTGTAACGATTGGCAGACAGCGCTGATACCCGTATATTACAACGTTTATTATAAGTATCAGCAAGGATATGACGGCATAAAGATCGTTTATACTATTCACAATATAGAATATCAGGGTAAGTATGGAAGGGAAGTTCTCAGTGAGCTTATGGGAATACCAATGTATAACGCTGGGCTTATCGAATATGATGGCTATGTCAATATGATGAAGGGCGCTATAGAGACCTCAGACATGATAACGACAGTCAGTCCAAGTTATGCATGGGAGATAATGGATCCTTGGTACGCTCACGGGCTTGACAGAATACTTGTTACGAAACAATATAAGCTTCGTGGAATTATGAATGGTATAGATACCAAGCTTTACGATCCTGAGAAGGACAAGTTTATAGCAGCGAATTATTCTGTGAAAAAACTTGATGGAAAGGCTGTGTGTAAGGAGGAACTTATTAAAGAGTTCGGACTTGCGGATGGAGATGAACCTATAATCGGTATTGTTTCACGATTTGTAAGGCATAAGGGAATTGACCTAATACGTTGCGTGTTTGAAGAAATGGTTCACGATGGTATCAAGTTTGTTATTCTTGGCAGCGGTGAGAAGATATATGAAGACTTTTTCCTTGAAATGGCTGCAAGATATTCCGACAGAGTATCGGTAACTGTAGGCTTTGAGCCGGAATTATCACATAGGATATATGCAGGCGTGGATATGTTCCTAATGCCATCACAGAGCGAACCGTGTGGTTTAGCGCAGATGATAGCCATGAGGTACGGAACCATTCCAATTGTCCGTGAAACAGGTGGATTGAGGGATTCTGTTCGTGATAATGGTGGAGAAGACGGTAATGGATTTACATTCAAGACATATAATGCGAATGATATGTTGGATGCTGTGAAGCGCGCATGGAATGACTATAATGACAAAAGTATTTGGGAAGAACTTATACAGAGGGCTATGGAGTGTGATCACAGCTGGGCCAAATCAGCTGATATGTATATTCATACATATAAAGAACTGCTTGCTTCTGAATAATTAGAAAGGCGTCTGAAAGGCGCCTTTTCTGCTCAAAAAACTTGAAATATTCAATACTAAAATTCTGTCCGTGATTTCATACAAAAAGAAGATGATTATTTGGGTAAAATTTTATTTGACAAATTAGAAGGTAGGTGATATAATATAATTACTGTCCGACAGATACGGATGAGCCAAGTACGAAAAAAATCAAAGAAATTTGAAAAAAGTACTTGACAAATCTGAAAGACAGTGATATAATATTAAAGCTGTCCCGCAAAAGGGGAAAGCAAACAGCATCTTGAAAATTGAACAATGCGAATAAAAAAGTAACGACCCTTGAGATTCCTTATTCGAGCTGGAAACAGCGAGGATGAGAAAGGTCAAGAAAAGACTAAAAAATTACGCGAAAGTAATAACGCAAGCGTTATGAACAGGATTAAAGAAGATATCTAAGCCGGAAGGTTTAAATATACAATTTTCATAAAGAGTTTGATCCTGGCTCAGGATGAACGCT
>DBYI01000007.1:31933-79662 GCA_002310115.1 Ruminococcus flavefaciens | reverse complement strand
TATATAGCCATAGTACCCGATTTTATGCTGCTTTTTATTATACTGCAATTCTTCCTGTTATTCAAAAGCCCAAAATGAACATTTGAAAATCATTTATCACAGTTTGTTTTTTTCTCTTTCCTTGATTTCGTTTTCAGTGGCTTCTTCGATAGTTACCTCAAATGAGACATTAATCCAATAGTGAATTCCCGCACCGTTTACACCGTAAAAATAATAATCTTGATAATTTACGATATACTTGCCAGGAGAAAGAGTATTAAATTTGTCGGCGCTAGTCTTTTTTCCATTTTCGTCAACAATAGTGCAGTTTTTTGTACTAAATTCGTATTGACTTAAAGAAAGATTACTATTATTCTCTGACGCTACCTTAAGTCCGTCAATTTCAAGTTCTTCTCCGATATTGTAAACTGTTTTTGTTGGATATGAATAGATCTTATTACACGAAATGCCCATTTCAGTGCCATATGGAGAAGAAGTGAAAATTGTAGTTGTCGTTGTTGTTGTCGTTGTTGATGTGGTCGCTGTTTGAATAGCAGTGGAAGTTGTAACATAAATTTTAGTTTCTTCTAAACTGGGATCAAGAGAGAATATTTTGTCAAGGAGAAAATTCTGTATTTTTAGTGCGTCATAAGAAGTTATACCAATTGAATTTACGTCTACATCGCCAAGAAGCTGTCCTTCTGCTGTTATATGTTTTTCATCAGTACCATTAACTCCGTATTTTTGAGGATTTGCAAGACTCTGCATTATAATAACAGCGTCTCCCATATCAACTATGCCGTCAAGATTAGCATCTCCCCATAAAACACTTTCGTCGTAATTCCCTATAATATGTATTTTATAGGAAACCTCAACATCCTCAACAACAAAGTCCGCATTGTACGAGACTTGCATGGCTGCATTTTCATAATTTACAGTGTAATAACCTGCTGGAAGAGTATCTAATTTATCTCCGCTTATCTTGTTACCATCCTTATCGATAACACAAAAATCTTTAGCATCAAAGAATTGATAATCTAATTCTTCGAAAACACCTACAAAGTTTATTAGAAGTCCGTTGATATCGAGAGTCTCTCCGGATTTGTAAATATACTTAGACGGATAATGAACAACTTTTTCGAACTTGTGTGTTTTAAGTGCATCAGGCAGTGTTATTGATTTAAGATTTGTACATCCATAAAATACCTTTTCACCTATGCTTGTGACAGAATTAGGGATAGTTATTAATTCAAGGCTTGTACATCCACAAAATACCTTGTCACCTATGCTTGTGACAGAATCAGGTATAATTATTGATTTAAGATTTATACAGCTGTCAAATGCATAGTCACCTATGCTTGTGACCAAATCAGGGATAGTTATTGATTCAAGGCTTACACATCCGTAAAATATACCCCTGTTGAGACGTTTTATCGAAGAAGGAAGTATTACTGAACTAAGGCTTCTGTTTTGTCCAAAAACAGAATCTCCGATTTGTGTAACTGAATCAGGTATAGTGAGTGATTCGAGGCGTGAACATTGAGAAAATGCACCATGTCCGATACTGATGAGTGATTTCGGTAAAGTTATTGACTTAAGTTTAGAACAATATGAAAAAGCACTATCTCCTATACTTATAATTGAATCTGGTATAGCTATTGATTCGAGGGATGAGCATTCGTAAAACGCTTTTGCTCCGATGTATTTAACTGAATCAGGTATTGTTACTGATTTTACACTATTACATCCAGCAAATGCTCTATCTTCAATAACTGTAACGTTATCTTGTATCAAAATATTCTTGACTTCTTTAGGAGAATAATTATATGGTCCCGGACCGCTTATAGTCAGTAATCCGTCTTCGTCGAGTGTCCATTTTTTTTCGTTATTACTTGGTATATGAGTAAATACGGCAAAAGGATCGTCATAATACTCGTCAAATTTCTGTATTTCAAGATCACCGTAATAAATGCTTTTACCGGTTGGATCAATACACATAACGCCTGATAATATGTCACCTTTTTTTATATCGTCAGGTATTATATGATCTTTTTTCATACTTGCATCTTTATCTATAGTAAAAGAGCCTATATCTTTCAGCTTTACTCCGTTTTCCGTGTCATATTCAAATTTTTCTACCTCTGCATTGTCTATCCTTAAGAATTTTGAATCATTATCCGAGGAATCGATATATACCCGGAAGAAAAAATACGGTAAGTTATAGATCTCTCTTTCATCAGAATCGCCTTTCGCTTTGACATTAATGAATATCTCTTTACCATTTGCAAATGAAACGGTATAAGCGGTGCCTCCCTTGAGTTTTGGAAAATCTTCAGCTTTATATGTCTTGCCTTCAAGATCGGAAATAATTATGTATTTGGAATCTATACTTTCTATTTCAAATATACTTTCTTCTCTTAAGCCACCTAACCAATGCCAGACTTTAACGACAAGACCGCTTAGATCAAGCTCTTCTCCCTCAGCATAGATAGTTTTTGTAGGCATAGTTTTTATACTGTCAAAGCGATCAACCTCTGTTCCGTTGATCACTTTGTCTGGCGTGGAAGATGTGGTAGTAGTTATTTGTTTTGTTGTGGTGGTCGTAGTAAAATTGGAAGAAGTTGTTTTTTTAGGCGTTGTAGTAGTTGCCGTTATTGTTGTTGTGCTTGTACTTGTTGCGGGCATTTCTGAATCTGCAGCAAATACTATATCAGATTTTGGTAAATGGATATCTGTTTTCGAATCTGCTTTCGGAACTGTCAGAATTGATGCCATCATTGCTGATGAGACTATCAGAGATATGATTTTTTTTAAATGCATATAAATCACTCCTATATTATAAATGCTTTTTATCTCATGTTGTATCCTGCCTCATAATGTTCTGTAAAAACTTCTTGAGAGGTATATACATATATTAGACGTATTAGTTTGTTATTTCTCTCATATTATTTTGAAATTTTTTCGTAGTTCAGTGAGCAGCAGAAGAATATTTGTATTCTTGAATGTATTCTGCGTTGAAGGCCGATGTAGCAGAGAGTAACTTTAAGAGAAACTTAAAAATATTGTATTGATGTTAGAGAAAACCAAAAAATATGTATATTGTATTTTAGGTTGCCATTAATGGAATATAATGCGTATAATTTGTTGATTAAAGGCTTAGAAATATTTGCGTAAAAAATTTGAATAGTACTGGATGTGGCTTAATATAGCTGATAAAATAATCAAGCAATTTATATTGATTATGAATTAAGAGTTACAGAATTGTAAATTTCGTTCCTGATATATTGTGCTGATTATTAGTTTATGCTATAATAAAGGCGAGCTTTCGGGCTAAATTCAAATAAAGGAGTAACTACCATGAAAATCAAAAGAATCATTGCTGCTGTTACAGCTCTTATGTTCATTGGGGGAACATATCAATCAGTATCAGCAAAGACAAGCAAATACATTACCACTTTTGCAGCAGAAACTGTCGAAGCAACTTCCATTACCGAAAAGGGTGTGCGCTATAATGTATACGGCGACTATGCTACGGTGGCGGAAGTAAACGGTGAGATAGGATGCGAGATCGTCATTGCCGACGAGATGGACGGAAAGCTTGTAACCGCCATTGAAAAAGGGGCTTTTGATGCTGTTAAGGACAAAGTGAAATCCGTAACTCTCGGAAACAATATCCAAGCAGTGAACGAAAGAACTTTTTACGAGTTCAGTGAACTAACAACTGTCAAGTTTGGTGATTCCGTTGAGACTATCGGAAACTGTGCTTTTGCGTACTGTCCTAAGCTCGAAAGCGTAACATTCGGCAAGAACCTGACAACTATCGAAAAGTGTGCATTCTTCAGTTGCCCATCACTTGTTTCGCTGGAATTCCCTGACAACCTTATATTCATCGATGATTTTGCATTTGAGATGTGTACAGGAATTAGCAAAGTAAAATTCGGAAAGAACCTTGTACGCCTGGGAAACTGTGTGTTTAAAGACAGCTCCAACATAACTGAGGTTGATCTTGGTGAAAACCTTGAATATATCGGCTCAGCCGTATTATCTGGCGAGAACCTCAGACGTCTTGTGATACCTGAAAAAGTCTCAAGTATCGGGCGGTTAGGATGCCCTCTCTATTTTAAATTTTCTCTCAAAAACAGAGATACGGTTATTGTCATAGAAAACCCCGAATGTAAAATCGATGATTATATAACTTATAGTGTAGATGGTATAGACGATTACAATGAGTGTGTAATCGTAAGCGCAGATGGCTCAGCTTCACGTAAAACTGCCGAAAAGGAAGGCTTGAGGTATTGCACAATTGAGGATTACGAAAAGGGCAATTATGAAAGACTTACCTCAATAAACGATCTTATTGAAAGCTATGGCATGACATTTGAAAAGAATGAAACAGGACTGACCTTAACTGGCGCTTCAAAAGTCGACAGCAGCAATTCAAAGGTTATTATCCCCGACGCTGTTGACGGAGTTCCTGTTACCGCGATCGGAAAAGATGCTTTCAAGGGCAAGGAAATACAATACGTTTATTTCGGAGAAAACATCACAGAAGTCGGCGAAAGCGCATTCGAGGACTGTTCGCTCCTTTATATGGCTGTCCTTAATGACAAGCTGAAAACTATCGGCAAATCAGCTTTCAGCGGCTGTACATATATGAAAGAGATCATTGTAGGAGACAATATTGAAGAAATCGGTGAAAAAGCATTCTTCCGCTGCGTATACATTGAAGAGTTCAAGCTTACAGATAATATAAAG
Organism: Ruminococcus flavefaciens; assembly: GCA_002310115.1. GTDB lineage: Bacteria > Bacillota > Clostridia > Oscillospirales > Ruminococcaceae > Ruminococcus > Ruminococcus flavefaciens_K. The sequence goes on along the minus strand of DBYI01000007.1, from coordinate 74,928 downwards.
TCTATAGGCAGAGGTGCTTTTGGGAGAACTCATATCAGAAAAATAGAAATCCCTGCAAGTATTACCGAGCTAAAGGGGTGTCCTTTTGAAAGTACTGATTCCAAATATGTCAAGGCTGAAGGAATGGAATATCTTGAAGATGTCATAATAATGAATCCAGAATGCAAGCTCTCTTACTGTGACAGCGCTGATGAATGGAAAGATTGCTTAATCATCAGTGACGACGGTGAACCACAGATATTTGCAAAACTGAATTCTATCAGACACTGTACTTCCGAAGAGTATGAGAATCACGATTATATAGAATATAGGGTTTCATACTTTGGAAAATCTGCTTTAAGAGAGTATGGTGTGTCATGTACTTATAATGATGGAAGCGCTGAACTTGAGGATGCTGTAGTTTTCGACGACAATACTCTAGTTATACCAGATGATGCAGAGGGAATCCCTGTTGTCAGCATCTCTACGAATCTTAGTTCTGCAATTAGAGGTGTAAAAAGAATAAAGATAGGCAAGAACGTAAAAACTATCCCTAAGGATTTTATCGATTCCATTAATGGCAATTCGTTAAGAATTGTCGATATTGGTGATGGGGTTGAAATAATCGAAAAAAATGCATTTCCATACCTTGGCGCTCTTGCTTCAGTAAGCTTCGGCAAGAATATAAAAGAGATTGGCGAAAGTGCATTTGTGAGGTGTAACAGATTACAATCAACGATTGATCTTCCGAATATTGTTTCAATAGGCGATAATGCATTTAGTAACTGTCAAAACATAAAAGGCGTCAATTTTGGTAACAGCTTGAAGAAAATAGGTGACAAATCATTTTACGGTATCTGTGAATATAAAGTGCTTGATCTTCCAGACAGTCTCGAATCTATTGGAGAAAGAGCTTTCAGCGACAGCTACGCTCTTGAAGAAGTAAAATTTGGTAGTGGTCTCAAAAAAATCGGAGATTACGCTTTTGCAAATAATAGCTTGCTTAAAAAGGCTGTACTCAACGAAGGCCTTACCGAGCTCGGCAAGGGCGCATTTGAAAACTGCTATCTTCTAAGTGAAGTAAGCATTCCAACTACTCTAACCGAAATAAAGGAGTCAACTTTCGATTATACAAGCATAAAGTCTCTTGTACTTCCAAGGAATATAAAGTCTGTGGAAAAATACGCTTACTATTCTTTGTATTGTACTAAAGAATCTCAGAAAGCTGAAGAAGATTCATTCGGCAGAATGATAACACTTCCTATCCTTGACGGTGAAGTCAGCATAAAGGTCCTGAATCCTGACTGTGAGATAGCAGAAAAAGCTTTCATGGGTAATTTCAATGTTATGTATGGATATAAGGAATCAACTGCCGAAAAATATATGGCAGACATCAAAAAGAGTGACCTTTTCGCACCTATTGCAGATGAATATCTTGCTGGCGATACAAACTGCGACGGAGTTGTTGATCTTGCAGATGCTGTACTAATTATGCAGGCACTTGCAAATCCTAATAAATATGGTATGACTGGTACAGCAGAGCATCATCTTACAGCACAAGGCAGATTAAATGCTGATATGAACGGTGATGGCCTTACAGTTGGTGATGCTCAGGCAATACAGAAAAAACTACTTGGTCTGGAGTAATGTTTGACCGTTAATTCAATTGCAGCCTGTAGAAATACAGGCTGTTTTGTCTATACCAATAATAATATCCCCACTTTTAGCAAAGAAAAAGAGGGGCTGAATTCCAATTGTTAATGTTAATTCTCATGATTGTGGATTATCATAGTTATAAAATGGAGTTATACAAGATTGGTTTCTTAAGATCAAATCTACAAAAAAAGAGGTGCTTTATGGCTTCTACAAGAAAGGATCATCCTATCAATTCAGCTGATTTTTACTCGCTTTCCAAAGATGAACTTGATTATATACGCAGAATCAAAGCTCGGCACTATATTCCTTTTGTCGTAATAGGTTTTGCAATAATAATTATACCATTATTCTTTACTATTATTATAGGTCGTAATTTTCATGAAAGTGTTATCCCTTTTCTGTTATTCAGTTCTATCGGCTGGGTGTTTCTGATAGTCACTTTTTGTCAGATATTTCGACATCCGGAAGGAGGACATTATGCAACAATAGAATCATGCTATACAACAGAAGAAACGACAGGAATGGGAGAAGATCAGTCGACATCTACATACTATCACTTTACAGTTAGATTTGATGATACCAGTGAGATATTTAAAAATTTTATAGGATCTATGTATGCTAAGAGTTTCAGGACAGGATCAAGGGTGTTTGTGGTTAAGAATAAAATCAGCAATTACGATGTTTTCCCTGCAGAGCCACTTATTGATTCTGGTGTTTATTCGCCTCCGATTGTGTCGGATGAGAAATCTGAAATCAACTTATCCGGAGGTGAAACAAGGAATTCTTTTATTGATGATATTGGATTTTATCAGCTTTCGGAGTCTGATATTCAGTCTATAAAAGATCTAAGGAAGAAACAGTTCAAAACTTTGTTTATTATTATTGCTTTCCTTGATTTGATACCGATAATCGGTGCAATCATCATGACAGCTTCTTTTGGTTCATTTTTTATCACTGTTATAATAGTGCTGATCATACTTGTTGTAACAGCATTTGTAATCGGATGCTTATTTAAAAAATTGCTGACGAAAAATCCTGGCGAAGAATACTCAGCAAGGCATGTTATAATAACAGATAAGAGGACAGAAAGCGTTATGTATTCATCCGGTGAGAGTACCAATACTATTTATTATTCCTTCGAAACAACAGATACACATGAAATACTGAGCAATATAAGTTTGGATGATACAGAAGCTTTGAACCGTAAGGTTGGTACCGAGGTTATTCTTGCAAAGAATAAAAAAGGAACTTATAAGATTTTCAACATCTGATTGATAAGCATCAAAGTATTTTAAAGTAAGCTAGAAAGAAAATCCCCGACTTTTTTTATGAGTCGGGGATTTCTGTCTAATTTTCTTGAATTTTAGATCGTCTGTTAGTTTGCTTTACTCATGTTTTCAAGCACCTCGTGCCAGTAAACGTATCCGAATAGACGCTTTGAATAATCTTCAAGGAATTCAAGCTTTGCCTTTAAATGTGGGTATTTTTTAAGCTCTGCTTCATCTGTATGGAACATTCTACCATCTATAACATCGTATTCCCACAAAAACAGCTGTGCTATAAGTGTGGCCCTGTCTTCCATAGGAGTTACCATGCTGTAATCCGAAATGAAATACGGGAAATTATAATTTGTTTCACCATTTGCCTGCGCATTATAGAAAGTAGGTGTTCTGCTGTCAGTTCCTACTTTTTCGATATAGCCGTCAAAATCATAAGAATATATAAATCCATCTGGATTGAGATTTGACCATTCAAAATCGTCAAAATATCCTAACTTGGTGGTGATAAGGTTTTCTACTGAATGCCATAACTCATGATGAAGAGTCTCACACTTGTCATAGATTTCATTGCTGCATACTGCAATATCGTACCAATCACCTGTAGTATAGGCGATTCCAGCAGAAGTAAAATCTGAATAATAATCGGTCTTCAGTTCTTTAACTATTGAAATACGCAGACCGCATAGTCCGTTTGCACTTTTAAAGTAATCGAAAAAACCTTCAGGATACATAGCAAGTGTATTTTCTAGTATCTTGATCCTTTCCATTTCGCTTTGGAATGAGAAACTATTTGGATCTTCCTCACTTGATACGAAAGTATATCCAGTATTCCACTCAGCATTTTTAACCTCGTTTCCAATAAGTATGCGGATACCGAATTCCTTTTCAACTTTATCGGCTTCATTACGTATTTCCTTGAATGCTTCCCCTATATTTGCTGGCTCTTTAAGTTTATATTCCAATATATCGGTGCTTTCAAGCTTGGTATTGAAGTTCATCTTATCGGGGTCTAACATAATAAGACAGTTTTTTCCGTCCGTGCTATCCAGATAGTTCATGCCTACAATCCATTGATTGCTATTGCTTAAGTAACAGCAGTTTTTGATATATGCCTCTCCCGAAATATCAATATCTGCATTTGCAGCAATACCTTTTTTTACATCAATAAGCGTCAGATTCTTACATCCTTCCCAATCAGACCTGATTAGCATTAAATACTCACTTTGACTGTTACCTTTAAATCGCAGTGACTCATCTGAATCAGCTGCAATCTTGTATGCCTTCTCAACGTTTCTCACACCAATACTTCCTGTTTGTAGTATTGTATCTTTTTTGTCCCAATTACTTTGGTCAAATGCGAAGTTTTCATTGGTAAGGAGGATATTATCGAAGGAATATGGAAGATCAAGGACTTCCTTACCGTCTGAAAGTGAAAGCACAACTGTTTTTATACCGCTCAGATTTTCCTCTGAAGCTTCTTTTGCAATAAGCAGGTTATTGTCTGTGTCAAAATAATAATTTGAATATGACTCCAATGATAATTGTTTGCTGACTTCACCTTTTTCATTCAGCTTCATAATACATTTTTCCGAAGCGTCTATCCAGTATATACAATTATTATCCATATCCAAACATATGTCATTGTAGTTATTTTTGATCATGTTTGTTTGGACAGGTTCGCTGTCATCTGCAGGATACATCATTAGCATTGTGTTCCCTGTATTATCTATTGAAGTTGAAGTTACAATAGTACCATTACTTAACATTCCAATTAGTTCCTGATATCTGTTTGATATATTGATTGTCCTTACGATTTTATCAGATACAGGATCAAATACATAGCAGTTCATTGTAAATTTGCTTATGCACTGAACAACTATAGTGTTGTTGACTCCAGGAATGATACTTGTAATATTGCCTTCTATATCAAATCCTTTGAACCTCTTTATGCCAGTCAAGAATTCACTTAAGGGAACAGCACTTTCTTTTACTGTTGAAGAATAGGCATAATATGAAAGAATCTTTGATGCGTCAACTGCATCTATTATATCATCTCTATTTACATCAGCCGCGAATCTCTGACCCGCATTGAAATTACCTTCACCCTTTGTGGAAATCATAGCATAGTAAGATAGAGTCAGAGAGGCATCTACTGCATCAATAATACCGTTATCATTGATATCGCCACGTGTATAATCCTTTGGTGCCTTACCAAGTGAAACAAACTTATATCCACATGTTTTAGCATATGTCTCGGCTGTGGAGCCGATATATCCGCATATTGAGCCATTATATTCAATGGTTGTCACCATTTCGTCAGATCCATAAGAATTGCAAATGGTATAGGGCCCTCCGCTGATAGTACACTTGGGATCCAATATAGTTATTGAACTTAATGAGCTGCAACCAGCAAATGCTCCGACGTCAATCGAAGAGACACTTTCAGGGATGACAACTTCTTTCAATGAACTGCAGTTCTTATATTCCAATGCATATATTTTTGAATCTGATATGATAATATCATTAAGAGAGCTGCAACCACAAAAGGTACTTCCCGTGTTTATTTTTGCACCTTCTGGAATATTAGCGCTTGTCAAAGCAGAACAGCCATAAAATGAAGCGAAACCGATGTATTGGACAGAGTCGGGAAGAACTGCCGTTTTTAATACCGAGTTTTCACGCTTAACTACTCCGTTTTCGTTTTTCTCAATGCTGAACGCATAATCTGCTATACATTTTGTACCTTCTTTAATGGTAATATCTGTCAAATCAGGTGAGGCTCCCTTTATCTGACAGAAAACTGAACCGCAGTAAACAGGACCGTTATTCTGGCTTTCCAACCAGGGAGTTCCTTTTAATACATCCTTACCAAATTTTATCACATTATCTGAAAATGTGATGTTTTTCAAACATGAGCAATTTTCAAATACAGAATCGGATATTTTTTGTAATTTGGCCGGAAGAGTCACATTGTCTAACTTATCACAGTTTTTAAATGCTTCATACGGTAGTTCTGTAAGCGTGTTGGGAAATGTAATACTCTCAAGCTTATCGCAGTTCATGAATGCATGAGCTGCGATTTGAGAGATGGTGTTGGTAATTTTATATACTGTGCCTGGATGGTTCGGAGGATAACGCAGTATACTGCTGCCATAAGCATTGAAAAGTATACCATCGATACTACTGTAATTATCATTACCCTTTGCAACATTTATGGCTTCAAGTGAGCTGCACCTTTCAAATAAGCAATCAATATATTTTAATGATGCAGGAATATTCAGTATCTTCAATTTCGAACAATTGTAAAAAGCACCGTCATTTATGTCAATTACAGTATCAGGAATTGTAAATTCTTCCATAATCTTATCTGTACTGCATCTGAGAAGTTGTTTTTTGTCAGATGTGTATACAGTATTATTTTCTACAATATAAGTTTTATTGTTCTTATCGATTTCGATTTCAGATATATTATTCAGTTGATAGAATAGATTGCCAATTCGAGAAATACTTGCAGGGATTTTTACAGTTGCAATCTTATCAGCATTTTTAATATATATATGTGGGCTTACTTCTGTAACAGGGAGCTCATCTATTTTATCAGGCAGCTCCAGGGTTTCGTCGTCGCCATAATTAGCTTCCAAGCAGATGTGATCTTTGTATTTTGTCCATTTCCATGTATTGTCTGTATCTGTATTTTCAGATTCTGTATCTTTTGTTTCTCCAAGTGAAACGAATTTACAACCTATTTGTTCTGCGTATTTCTGGATTGAAGAGCCGTAGTAACCATACATAGTTGTGCATGGTAAAGTTAATCCATCAGAATATCTTTCAATCCAAAGTGGATCGTTAATAAAGCAGTGAGGATTTTCAACAGTTATTGATCTGAGCATTTTGCAATCAGCTAGAGCTCCAAGATCTATTTTATTGATATTTGATGGTATAACTATCTCCTCTAACGAATAACAATTTCCAAAAGAAAAGCTCTCCAAGTTTTCCATTGCTGCGGGTATATGGACTTTTTTCAACGCATAGCAGCAGTCGAATGCATATTGACCAATATATTCTATTGAGTCGGGAAGATTGATCTCAGCAAGATTCTCACAGTCTTCAAAAGCAGATTTACCGATATACCTGATTCCATCTGGAAGAGTGACAGATACAATACTTTTGTTTCCTGTCGGAACATACCCCATAATATCTAAAAAAGCATTATCATTTATGCCAATTGTGCCGTCTTTAACTACTAAATTCGAATTCTCGGGAAGTGATCCCTTGAGCTTGTAAAGGATAGAACCTGTATATATTGCTCCGTCAGGCTGCGATTGGTACCAAGGAGTATTTTCAAAAGAATTACAACCATATTTATATGTTTTTGCTGAGAAGGTTATTTTTGAAAGGCTTGAACATCCTTCAAATGCATTTTCCCCAACTTCTACAACACTGTCAGGGATAAGAACATTATCGAGTTTGCTGCAGTTGATAAACGCAGATTCGCCGATAATCTCAACAGCATTCGGAATATCAATACTTTCCAGAGACACTGCATTATCAAATGCACTTTCTCCTATCTCTTTTACACTGTCAGGTATAGAATAGGAAATATTCTTACTGCAAGCGGGAAATGTGCATAGCTTTTCCCTTGATTTATCAAATAAAATACCATCAGTGCTACTATAAACAGTATTATTTTCATCAACATTTATACTTTCAAGTGACTTGCATCCATTGAATCTAATATCTGGTATTCCCTGTACAGAAGATGGAATATCAATTGTTTTGATCTTCTGACAATTCACAAAAGCTTTTTTTTTCACACAAGTAACTGTATCTGGTATAGTGAATTCTCCCTCGGCAGTTGTGAGACATCTTATCAACTTTGTTTTGTCGGAAGTATAAACGGCATTATTCTGAGTTATGAAGCTTTTGTTATCTTCACCGATTTCTATCGCTTCAAGGTAAGGAAGACCTTCCAACAGACTTCCAAGGTCGGTAATAGTTGAAGGTATATGCACAGACAAAATCTCGCCGTTTGGATCATATGGAACCATTTCATCTGCGATTTCTGTAACAGGCAGATTGTCAAGCTGTTCTGGTATAAATAATTCGCCTATGGGACCGGAGTAGGATAACAGCTTGATGTGATCTCCGCAATTCATCCAGGTCCATTCATTGTTATAATTAATTTCAAATTCTTCGTTACTTCCGTATGCAGCCTCCACTTTGATAGTATAAGGCAACATTATATTGCTACTTACTCCTGTAAATGCAATTGCTGCAGCACTTATAAAGCTTAGGATTTGTTTTTTCATATATTACCTCCAAAGATTATTCTATACCTTTTATTAGCATTAATATATTGCTTCATATATGTTATTATATATATCAGTTTAAAGTATAACATATTTACTTCAATAACGCAAGAGTAAAAAGAAAAGAATTATGCCGGTACCGATTTTGATTTTGCATTTTCAGCGTAAGTATGTTATAATTACAGTATTAATCTGGGAGGTAAAATAAATTAGAATGAAAGTCTTTGATTTTGACAATACACTATATCACGGCGAAAGTGCAGTTGATCTTGCACTATACATGATAAAAAACAATAGGAGAATAATCCTGTACTTACCCAAAATTTTTATTAATCTGATCAAGTATAAGCTTTGCATGGTAGAAAAGAAAAAGATGGTTATTGCTATAAACGATTTCCTGAGGAATGCTTTACGTAGCAAGGATGAGATATATAATGCAGTCAATGGTTTCTGGGATAAGAATAAATCTAAACTTGACATGAAAATGCTTAAAAGAATTGGACGAGATGATGTTATCATTACTGCAGGTCCTGATTTTTTGATTAATGGGATACGTTATCTAATCAACACTGATAATATTATTAGCAGCAGTATTGATCCTGATAAGATGAAGGTCAAGTATCTGAATTTTGGCGATAACAAAGTCAAAGCCTATAAGGCTTTGTACGGAGAAAAACACATAGATTGTTTCTATACTGATTCCTACAATGATAAAGCTCTTATGGATATATCTGACAGAGTATTTATAGTAAAAAAAGGCAGACTCAGCAGGGTGAAATAACAGGTCTTTGATGATGTCCAGATGATAAAGGCGGCTTTTGAGTCGCCTTAAAGAATATGAACAGACACAATGTTTCTATTTTATACATGGTGGCTATTGTTTTATTTACCATTTTGAAAGGTCAAAATGGTATTTTTTTTACCTTTGACTAAATGGTTATAAATTTAAAAAATACTGCTAAAAAATCTTATTTATTAATTTTTTATATACTGGTGGTAAATAACAAAAAGAAGAAAATACATAATGAATATTGTGTGTGAAAAAGCAAACGAAAAAAAAAACATATATTATACTGTATTTGGTGTTTTGAACAAAGTTTTGGGCGTGCATTGACATATGAAAACATGGATGTTATAATTGATTACAAGAAGTAGATATTGGTTACAAGTATACAAATTGAGTTAGATTTAAAATTTTATGTTATATTTTTTTTATATATAAATTCGGGTGATAATCATGAGATGCAAATCAATATCAACAGTAGGAAAATATCTTTTTTCTGTCATTGGATTCTGTTGTCACGTTTTTTGCACTCATATGCTGATATCGTCCGTTTTTTTATATTGTTTCCATTATATTTAATATAGCTCCTAAGTATATGATCATAATGTTTGTACAGGAGAGCATTAGTAATGCGTAAAGAAGAAACTGAACTTAAAGAAATATACTCGCTGCTTTTCAGCAAGCTGTGGTTAATTATTACAGTTGCCTTGATTTGCGGCGCTGCGGCTTTTTTTTATGCTGAGCTCTGTATTCCGCTTAAGTATTCTTCGCATATTTCCATGTATGTGCAGAGCTATTCAAGTTATGACGATGAGTCAGAACAAAGCTACAATAATATCAGCAATTCAAAACAGCTGATAAATACCTACATAAACGTACTTGATGATGAAGCGGTTCTCAATGCTGTTGGAGTAAAGCTCATGCAGAGCTTTGACTACGATATGCTTGCTGAGAGCTTTACCATATCCGATGGAGTTATAGTTCCTGCATCAATAGGTAATTGCATAACTATTACTTCGTCTTCCGATACAAATGCTCTTAAAGTAACAGCAACAACGCAGAGTGCAGAGCTTTCCGCAGCTGTATGCAATACTTTGGCAAAGGTAGCACCAGGTTATATAAGAAAAGCTGTTGGTGCAGGCGGAATTAATACAATCAATTCAGCAAAAATATACAGAACCCCGGTATCTCCCGATGTCTGGCGATATATTCTTCTGGGAGCTCTTATTGGAGTAGTTCTGACGGTGACGCTTATTATAGCGGTTTATTACATTGATAATACCATTAAGGGAACAGCTTTGCTGAGTGATATGTATAACAAGCCGGTTATCGGATCAATACAGTCGTTTGAAATCGAAAGGAAAAGAAAAAACAGTAAGCTAGGCAGGTATTTGAAGCTTACAGACAAAAAGGTCCCGTTTTCTGTTGTTGAAAGCTACAGGTCAATCAGAGCTAACCTTGGTTTCACTCTTTCAACCTGTGATAAAAAGATATTTACGGTTACTTCAACAAGGCCAGGGGATGGAAAATCTACAACAGCTGCAAATATGGCGTTGGCACTTGCAAATGGCGGTTCAAAGACCCTTCTTATTGATGGCGACCTAAGAAAAGGTGTTCAGTCCAGAATTTTCGGTATCAAGAACCGTAAAGGACTTTCAAGTGCTATCAGCAGAATGGCAAATGTAGAGCAGTGTATTTATAGAGGGGTTGAGAATAACCTTGATATACTTCCCTCCGGACCTGTACCGCCGAATCCTTCTGAGCTGCTTGCTTCCAATAATATGAAAGAAATGCTTGAAGAGCTCAGCAAAAAATATGATACGATTATTATTGATACTCCGCCAGTAAACGTTGTAACAGATGCCATGGAGTTTGCTAAGAAAGTATCGGGAACTATCATGGTTGTCCGTTATGGAAAGACTACAACAGATGATGTAAATGAGGCAATGAAGAAGATAGGTTTCTGCAAGATGAATCTGCTTGGTTTTATCCTGAACGGAGTAAAAACTAAGCGCAGAGGTATATTTTATTCCAAGTACAAGTACGGCGGCTATGGCTACTGATAAGACTGAATACAGCTTTATCCCTCAAGGCTGTTGAAAAAACATAAAGACAAAAATATAAACAAGCGACATAAGATAGAGATGGAAAAATATGATTATAAAAGGAGCAGATCAGATGAGTGCTGTTAAAATGAAAGATAATGCTAAAGAGATCGGCAGTATCATTCAGAACTATGATCCCAGATTTGCAGGGATTGAAATGTTTAAGCACAAGCTTTGGCTAGCGTCACCGACAATGCATGGAGAAGAACAGAAGTGGGTAGATGAAGCGATAAGGACCAACTGGGTATCTACGGTTGGTGAAAATATCAATGTTATAGAAAAAAAGGTGTGCGAATACCTTAATATCAACTGTGCTGTTGCGCTTTCATGCGGAACTGCTGCACTTCATATGGCAATAAGACTTGCAGGCGAAAAGCTGTATGGTATCCCTAGAGTAGGACATGGTAGTCTCGAGGGAAAAAAGGTATTTGCTTCCGATATGACATTTGATGCAACTGTCAATCCCATAACATATGAAGGCGGCGAGCCGGTATTTATTGACACAGAGATTGATACCTGGAATATGTCACCTGAGGCTCTTGAAAAGGCTTTTGAGATTTATCCGGATGTTAAACTGATAGTCATTGCACATCTCTATGGTACTCCGGGAAAACTCGACCTTATCAGAAAAATAGCGGATAAGCATAATGCTTTGATAGTTGAAGACGCTGCCGAGAGTTTTGGTGCTACATATAATGGCAGACAGACAGGTACATTCGGAGACTTTTCAGTAATATCGTTTAACGGCAATAAGATAATAACAGGAAGCAGCGGCGGAATGCTTCTCTGCTCTGACAAGGCAGATGCTGATAAGATACGCAAATGGTCTACACAGAGTCGTGAAGCTGCACCATGGTATCAGCATGAAGAACTCGGTTACAATTACCGTATGAGCAATATAATTGCAGGAATTGTAAGGGGACAGCTTCCTCATCTTAACGAACATATTGAACAGAAGAGAGCTATTTATGAGAGGTATAAGGAGGGACTTGCAGATCTTCCTGTATCAATGAATCCATTTGATGCTACGACTAGCGTGCCGAATTATTGGCTCTCCTGTATGATAATCGACTCTGATGCCATGTCTCTGTTTGTACGCAGCGGCAGTGATGAGTTGTGGACAAGTGAGGCCGGAAAGAGTTCTCCTGGTGAAATACTCAATGTTCTGTCAAAGTATAACGCTGAAGGACGTCCGATATGGAAGCCGATGCATCTTCAGCCAATCTACAGAAGTCATGGATTTATCACTTCTGATGGCAACGGCAGAGGACAGAGCAATGCTTACATTGAAGGAAACATGACAGATGTGGGCGCTGATATATTCCAGAGAGGATTATGTTTACCTTCTGATAATAAGATGACTGTAGAGGAACAGAATGTTATCATCGATATCATTCATAGGTGTTTTAATTGAAAAAAACTCAGGTAAAGGATTTCATATTCAATAACAGGCGCAGGATAAAGTTTGTATTTTTTATCGTTTACTATTTATTTATCGTCTGTTATACGCTTCTTGCGAGAAAACAGAGCCCATATCATAAAATCGATTTACGGTTTATGTGGGCTTATCGTGAAATGCTGACTGGTAACCCGAACTGGAGAATGGATGTTTTGCAGAATATTTTCAATATACTGTTTTTTGTTCCGTTTGGATTTTCGTTTCCGCACAGCTTTGTTAAGCGTCTTTCTGATAAGTTTAAAAGCAAAGAATGGTTTGTGGTACTGTGCAGCGGTTTCGTGTTTTCGGCATTAATAGAGATTACGCAGTATGTGGCACGATTAGGCTTGTGCGAGCTTGACGATGTAATCTGCAACAGCCTGGGTGCATTGACAGGCTATGGACTTCTTAAAGTGATGATAAGCTTTTCAGAAAAGGAAAGCAATAATTAATGATACGCATAATAAATACGGAAGGAAAGAGCAAATGCAACTGCATAGAAAAAGAGGCTTTTATGAAAGATACATAAAGCGGCTGATCGATATTATATGCGCTTTGCTGGCAATCATTCTTTTCAGCTGGCTATATGTTATAATAGCAGTTATTGTGAGAATAAAAATGGGGTCTCCTGTTATTTTCAGACAGCCGCGTCCCGGTATTGTTGATCCAAAAACAGGTGAGGAAACCATTTTTGATATGTATAAGTTCCGAACAATGACTGATGAAAGAGACGAAAAAGGAAATCTTCTGCCTGATGAGCAGCGACTTCCGAAGTTTGGAAAGTTCCTGAGGGCAACGAGTCTGGATGAGTTGCCTGAGGCTTTCAATATTTTAAAGGGAGACATGAGCATAATCGGTCCGCGTCCGCAGCTGGTTCGCGATATGGTGTTCATGACGGAAAAACAAAGAATGAGACACACTGCAGTGCCCGGAATGAGCGGTCTTGCCCAGACAAACGGCAGAAATGCCATAAGCTGGGACGATAAGCTTAACTGGGATCTGAAATACATCGAAAAGATAAGTTTCATCGGTGATCTGAAGCTTGTTGTAAAAACGGCTATGCAGGTGTTTGTAAGAAAAAAAGATGAGACAAATTCAGCCGAAACAGATCTTGCACTTGACTATGGTGATGCTCTGCTGGCTGAAGGCAGAGTCAGCAAGGAAAAGTATGACGAGTTACAGGCCCAGGCTATAAAACTACTGGAAAATCATGAAAGGAAGATTTAAATGGAAAAATACAGCGTATTAATGTCATTGTATCAGAAAGAAAAACCCGAATATCTCCGTTCCGCTTTGGATTCCATGATCAATCAGACTGTTAAGCCGGATGAGATCGTTCTTGTAGAAGATGGTCCGCTGACTGAAGAACTTTATAACGTAGTAGGCGAATATGAGGATAAATACCCTGATCTTTTCAATGTATTGGTTCTGAAAAAGAATCAGGGCCTTGGACTTGCTCTTAATGCAGGACTAAAGGTTTGCAGAAATGAGCTTGTGGCTCGTATGGATACCGACGATATAGCTGTAATTGATCGTTGCGAGAAGCAGTTACGCTTTTTTGAAAGTGATCCGGATCTGACCATTCTAGGTGGACAGATTGAGGAATTTATCACTTCTCCTGACAAGGTAGTAGGCAGACGTGTAGTTTCTCAGACAGACGTTGAACTGAAGGAATTCATGAAAAAACGTTGTCCTTTCAACCACATGACGGTAATGTTCAGAAAGAGCGATATAATAAAGGTTGGTAATTATAAGGACTGGTTCTGGAATGAGGACTATTATCTGTGGATAAGACTTGCGCTCGAAGGCTGCAAGTTTGCAAACCTTCCTGATACACTGGTACACACACGTGTCGGTGCAGATATGTATCAGAGACGTGGTGGAAATAAGTATTTCAAGAGCGAGATGGGTATTCAGAAGCTTATGCTTGAAAAGAATATGATAAGTTTTTCCACATTTATAATGAATTCGGCAAAGAGACTTATTGTTGAAAAACTCATGCCGAACAAGCTCAGAGGCTGGGTATTCCAAAAGTTTGCTAGAGAATAATAAGGAATACAGGACAAAAATCGGAGTTGTCTCATATACTCCAGATGATAAGTACACATAGGTCAGGTCGATGTTTGAAAAATCGTCGACCTTCCTTTTGATGAAAGGAATATTTCTGCTCTGTATAAATATGAGGAGCGTCTGAGAGTTCAGAACGGTGACTGGAATAAAATAGAAATAAATTCAGCAAATTATTTTACTCTGCACTTCAGTGCGGATATACTATATAAAGAAGCAAAATTGAGGAGATAATCACAGCTATGTCTAAGGAAAGAAATTGTATTGTTGATATTATGCGTGGAATGGCTATTCTTATGGTAGTTCTGGGGCATACCATGACAGGATGTACACAGGGCGCCGAAAAGAGTTTTTTGTATAATATCGTATGGTCGTTGCAAATGCCTCTGTTTATACTAATAAGTGGTTATGTTACGAAATACAGCAGAGATACAGACAGCGTGTCAAGTCTTTGGAATTACATAAAAAGACGTACAGTTGCCTATCTTCTGCCCTGGGCAGTTTGGAGCTTTCTTGTACGTGGGATTATAAACGGAAATCATAAGTATCTTGATATCAAGTGGTTGTTGTGGCATATGGACTCAGGATACTGGTTTTTGGCTACGATATGGACTATCAGCATGATTTTCGGTTGTGCAAGATTTTTGGCAGTCAAAGCTTCAAAGCAAGATGGTGTTAAGCGGCAGGTAGTTTTCTTCCTGTTATATCTTACCGGCATGGCTTTGCTTGCTGTAATTGGCAAGATCGTAGGAATTTCGTTCCTTGCGATAAAGTTGACACTTTATTATATGCCGTTTTATTATTCAGGCTATCTGTTTGGAACATATAGCGAACGTATTTTTTCGAAAGACTTCGGAAAGAAAGCAGTTGATGTTGCTGTTGCAGTTTGTGGAGTCGCATGGATATATTTTCTTACGAGGTATCAAATATTCGAGCTTGAAGACGGTGGAATATCGGTAATTATTCGTGCAACTGCATCTATGACAGGCTGTATCGCTGTATGCGGCTTATGCAGCGCTCTGATTAGCAGCAGGGCACTTGATTCGCGAATTTCAAAGGCATTAGTATGGGTAGGTACTCACTCTTTGGAGATATACCTTGCACACTATATTTTCCTTGACTTGATCAAAATGAAAAAGGTACCTGTATTCAGCTCAGTATCCGGAGTTTCTTTGACTGCTGCAAACTGGATAATTGCTGTATTTGCAGTCTCAGCACTGATACTTCTTACGGAAAAAAACTCGTTTTTCAAACTTGGTCTGTACGGCAGAAAAAAATAAAAGGGTAAAATTGAAAGGATAGATGATATGCATCCAAGGCTTTTAATAATTGGAACTGTTCCATACAATACAAAATCTACATCAAGAGCGTTTGATGCATATTTCCATTATTGGGAGAAAGAGAACATCGCTCAGATATTTTCCAACACAAAACGCCCATGTAAAGGACACTGCGGTACTCTTTATCAGATAACTGATCACAGAATACTGCAAAGGTGGCAGGGCAAAAAGATTGAAACAGGTGTTATTTTCAATTACGACGAGCTTGAAGATGAGTGGAAAGACACTGATTTAGAGGTAAAGGGTGATACTGCAAAGGCTGCCTATAAATTCGGGCGAAAGCACTCTCCTCTGACTCATCTTCTGAGAGGCTTGCTGTGGAGAAAGAAATTCTGGTGCACGAAAAAGCTTAACAAATGGATGGATGATTTCAAGCCTGAATGTATTTTTTTAGCTTTTTCAGACGATTATTTCATTCCTAAGATGGCATTGTACGCTGCAAAAAGGTACAATATCCCGATAGTTTCATGTATAGGTGACGATTATTATTTCAATCTTGAAAAGTCCGTAAATCCGTTATATTACCTGTATAAGCTGACTTACCGCAGACTTATAAAAAAACTACTTGAATGGCAGGGGAGTGCCATATATATCAGCGACAAGATCAGGGATAAATATAATTCCGAGTTTGGCTTGGACGGAGAAACGGTTTATCTTGCTTCAACCATAAAACGAAAGCCGTTTCAGACCATCAACACTAAAGCTCCTGTTATTACGTATTTCGGCAACATTAGAATGGGAAGAAACAATTCTCTCAACGATATCGGCTATTCTTTGGGAAAGATAAATCCTGATTATATATTGGAGGTTTATTCCAACGAGCAGGACGCAGCTTACTATGATGTATTTAAGGGGAATCCGAATGTGAAGTTCATGGGTTCTGTTCCTTATGCACAGGTGCAGCAGCGTATGACCGAGAGTGATGTTACCATTGTTGTTGAAGGTTTTGCGGAAAAAGATATTAATCTTTCGCGTTATTCATTGTCTACAAAGGCGGCGGACGCTCTTGCCAGCGGAGCAAGTATATTGGTATACGGATCACTAGAAAGCGGTATTATTGATTATATGCAGTCTACTCAGGCTGCAATGGTATGTACTGAACATGATGAACTTGAAAAATGTATCAGGAAGCTTTTTGATGATAAAGAACTTCAGAAGCGCAATTATGATCAGGCGATTGTTATGACTGAAAAGCATCATAATAGGCGGGCAAGCTGTTCGACATCGGAACAGGTTGTTGAGAAAGCTATAAAAAACATGAAGAAGGTGCCAAAAAAGAAGTGAACAGCAAAAGAAATATGACAATGCTTATATTGTCCTGCGATGGTTTTTCAGACCTGTGGGACGGCCATGTTAAGCTTCTGGAGCAGAATTGGCCTGACAGAAATATGGATACATACATAGTTACCGATAAACCCAGTTGCAAGAGCTATAAGAATGTAAGGATTTTATCGGCAGGTGAAGGAATAGAATGGTCTGAGCGTTTGAAATATGCTATTGAACAGGTAAAGACTGATTATGTTTTTATCACTCTTGACGATTATTATCTTATAAAAAAGGTTCAAGATAAGTCAATAGGCAGCCTGTTAAAGATGATGGTAAAAGAGAAAATTGACTATGTTCGTCTTTTTTTACGTTCAAAAAGATCTATTCTCGACGAGCTGGAAGGCTACAAGGGAATTTATAACCTCAATACCAGGTGCGTTTACAGTGTTAATCTGTATTCTGGATTATGGAAAAAGGATTTTATCCTTGCCATGATTAAAGAGCCTCAGAACGCATGGCAGTTTGAAGTCGCCTTATCTAAAAGAGCAACCGAATACGGTGCGAAATGCGTTATGAGTAAAAGAAATGAATTTGAGATCCTGGATGTTGTAAGAAAGGGAAAACTACTTCATAAGTCATACTTTTATTTCAAGCGCCATCCTGGTATCTATACCGGTGATCGCGCTGTGAATACGGTGTGGTATGAGGTAAAGCTCGGAATTAAAACTATTCTTGGAAGATGTATTTCGGGGAAACCTAAACGTGCATTGAAGAAAGTGCTCAGAAAATTCGGAGTTCAGTTCTTTTCGGAGTAATTAAAAAATGTGAGGAATTTATTTATGGTATTACATAGGAACATTTTTTATCTTATGTATTCGGCATATATTTCGGTTAAAAGACGCAAAGTCAAGCTTAGCCTTTCAACTAAGGTAAAGCCGGGAACTAAAATTGCGGATAATGTGAAGATCGGAAGAAAAACATGGATAAAAGGAAAGATCGGATCCTATACATATATCGGTGAAAACTGTGAGCTTGATGCAAACATCGGATCTTTTTGCTCCATATCGCATAATGTTAGGACTATCGGGGCTGTACATCCGAAGAATTTTCTGTCAACAGCTCCTGTTTTCTATTCTGCTCAGAAGCAATGCGGTACGAGCTTTGCTGAAAAAGATGTATACGACGAAGGGCTTTATGTAAAGGAAGACGGAATGCGCAGCGTTGTTAAGATTGGAAACGACGTGTGGATCGGTGAAAATGTAATGCTCAAGGGTGGCATCAGAATTGGTGATGGCGCTATCATTGCAATGGGCGCTGTAGTAACAAAGGATGTTGCTCCGTATACAATTGTGGGCGGAGTTCCTGCAAAGGTCATAAGTAAGCGTTTTGATGAAAGTATTATAGAAAAGCTTGTCTCACTGAAATGGTGGGAGAAAGACGCTGAATGGCTGAAGCAGAATGTTGAGCATTTCCAAAAGGAGATAACAGATGTTAACGATTTGGATTTTCTTATGAAAGGGTAAAAAATGACAAAAGATATTAATACTCCCAAAAATGAACTCCTGATCGCATTATTGTTTTTTCTGCCTCAGATGAATTATTTCCTGGTAGAAATATTAGCGGCTTTCAGCTTAAGAAATTTCACGATGCTGGTCTATCTGTTTCTCGGCGTAATAGGAATTTTTTCCTATTCAAGAGTGATGAAATTCAGAATAGCTGCGTTTTCAACGGCTTTTTTGCTGGTTTCACTGGCTTTTAGCTACCTTATCAATCCCGCTACTGCCACGTATATGTTTTATGGTTCATTCTGGTCCAGCGGTTTTGTAATACTACTTACGGTGTATTTCCCGATATTTCTCAGGATGAGCGAAAAGATAGATTATGATGAGCTTTTTAAAGCTCTTTTTATATTGGCAAAGATAACATTAATAGGCGCGCTGGGCGTTTTTGTCATTATTCAGTTTATACTGAAGAAAAAGACCAGTGACTATATGTCTTTTGCATATATGAGCCTTAATTCTGTTTTTTTCTGCCTTTTTCCATCAAAAAGATCTACACGTTTCTCAAAAGTACTTGGAATTGCAGGTTGTATAATGCTTTTGATAGGTGGTTGCCGCGGAGCTTTTTTGACGGTATCAGTGTATATTGTTCTGCTGATTATGATGCACCTGTTTTCTGATGGAGAAGGTAGTGCATTCAATAAATTCAAGTGGATTTTTCTGACGGTAGCAGGCTTGTTTTCGCTGCCGTATATTTTGGAAAAGATAGGTGTGTTCCTGACAAAAGCAGGAATATCCAGCAGAGCATTATCGTTCGTTGAGCAGTTTATTTCCGGCTCGGCATCTGGTTGGCTTGAAAGGGACGGAAGAAACGGTATATGGGAGCTTGCAATTAAAAAGCTGAATCTTTTCGGATACGGACTTTTCGGAGACAGAACTGTGCTTTATGAGCCTTTGAATCCAATGGTATATGCTCATAACTGGATACTTGAAATGTTGCTTTCCTATGGTGTTATTATAGGAACTGCTCTTGTTTTTGTTCTGATATTCTGTCTTGTTAAAGCTCTTATGGTTGCAAAAAGCAGTAATAATAAAGTTATAATTATGCTCGCGTTTGGTGCTTTTTCCATAATAATGATAAAGCATTTCATTTCTGCAAGCTTTATTATCTCTATAGATTTCTGGTTTTATCTCGGATTTATCATGAATACAAATAAATACGCTGAAGACCTGACTGCAAAGAAGGAAAATGACGCAGAAACCGTTACTGTTGACGGCAACTGATATTCAATAGCAAAAGTAAGGATCAAAAGGATAATATGATTAGTAGTATTGTTAATAAAGCGAAAACGTCAAGGGTATTTAAGAATATCTCATGGCTCGTAGGCGGTAAGGTAGTACAGATGATAATCGCATTTGTAGTAAATATTCTTACTGCACGTTATCTTGGTTCGAGTGATTTCGGACTTATAAATTATGCATCGGTTTATACGGGCTTTTTCGCGTCCTTATGTTCTTTGGGGCTCAATTCGGTCATTGTAAAGGAAATGATTGAACATAAGGACAAGCAGGGAGAGTTGCTAGGAACTTCTATTGTATTGAGGCTTATTGCTTCGGCATTGTCATGGATTTCGATAATATGTCTTTCATGCCTTATCGACAAGGGAGAACCCCTAACCACAAAAATAGTGGGCTTATGCTGTATAGGAATGCTGTTCCAGGCTTTCACAATACTTGAATACTGGTTTCAGGCAAGGCTTGAATCAAAGGTTTGTGCCATAGCGACTATCATAGCATACCTGATAATGTCAGCATATAAAGTAGTGCTTCTGGTATTCGGAAAAAGTGTTGAATGGTTTGCAGTAGCAACGTCTATAGACTATATTGTAATAGTTGCGTTCGTTTATATGTTTTATAGGAAAAAAAGCGGACCTTCATTTTCATTTTCCTGGTCTACAGGAAAAAATCTGCTGTCGCAGAGCTATCACTTCATCATTTCAACACTTATGGTTTCTATTTATGGAAATACTGATAAATTCATGCTTAAGCATATGCTTCACAATACATCTTCTGTTGGTAATTACGGTGTTGCTGTGCAGCTGTGCATGGCGTGGGTATTTGTATTGCAGGCGATTATTGACTCGTTTTATCCATCTATTATGGAGCTTCATAAGCAGGATTACGAGAAATACAAAAAGCGTAATATACAGCTGTATGGCATTATTTTCTATGTGTCACTCTTAGTTTCTGTAGGTATCACTATTATTGCCAAGCCAGTGGTTTTGTTCTTATATGATGATGAGTATATTGGTGCTGTTGAGCCGTTGAAGGTAATAACCTGGTATACAGCGTTCTCATACCTCGGAGTAGCAAGAAATGCATGGCTTGTTTGTGAAGGAAAGCAGAAGTATCTGAAATACCTATATGGCTCAGCGGTAGTTCTTAATATTCTAATCAACTGGTTACTGATACCGAAATTCGGAGTTACAGGCGCTGCTGTAGCTTCTTTGATAACTCAGATAGGAACAAGTATCGTGCTTCCTCTGTTTATCAAGCCGATAAAGGAAAACTCGATACTTATGCTCAAAGGAATAACATTTAGGAGATAAGAAAAATGAAATCTGTGGCTATTGTTTTAGTTTGTTATAATCGTCTTGGAGGTTTGAAGCGGCTACTGTCTTCACTGGAAAAGGTCGATTATGACGGAAGAAAAGATATTTCATTAATTTTCAGTATAGATAATAGTGGTACTTCTACAGTAGAGGACTTCGCAAAGGCATATGAGTGGAAGCACGGAGAGAAGATAATCCGTACATTCCCACAGCGTCAGGGACTGAAAAAGCATATTCTGCAATGCGGAGATTTTACTGAGAAATATGATATGGTTATAGTACTTGAGGATGATATTTATGTGAGCGATAGTATGTATCACTATGCTTATCAGGCAGTCGAGTTTTACGGTGACGATGAAAATATTGCAGGTATTTCGTTGTACACTTTTCAGAAGAACTGGCTGAAATGGCTTGCCCGTTTTGAACCGCAGAAAGCTGATTTCGATGCCTTTTTCATGAAAATTGCGATGTCCTGGGGACAAGTCTGGACTTATTCAAAATGGAAGCCATTTAAGGAATGGCTCAGCCGCAATGAGAAGTTTACAAAGTCGGACAAGATACCGTATGCTCTTAATCAGTGGCCTGAAACATCCTGGCTCAAGTATCATGACAGATATTGCATAGAAGAGGGACGCTATTTCGTCTATCCATATTGCAGCCTGTCGACAAATTGCAGTGATGCTGGCGAGCATGCAAAATATACAGTGGATGATCATCAGGTAGAGCTTCAGTATGGAAAAAAGAAATATTCGTTCCCTGAGTTTTCTCCATCGGCTGTAATATATGATGAGTATATGGAACGAGAAGGACTTGGAAGTGTACTGGGTGTTCCAGATGAGGAACTTAGCGTATGCATATGGGGTACAAAGAATCCTGTTCTCTTCAAAAGGTATGTTCTTACCGTTGATTCTCTTCCTTACAAGGTAGTACGCGAATATGGAATGAGTTTGCGTCCAGTGGAGCTTAACATAATACAGAATTATGCAGGGCACACTATTAAGCTTTATGACACATCTGAAAGTGCAGAGACTGGTAAAGTTGACGCTGATTACCTGAGATACAGGTACAGCCTGAGATCCAGCGATTATAGAACGATAGATAAGTTCTCGTTCAAGCTCTCGAAGCTGTTCTGGTCAGATCTGAAACGCAAGATAAGGAAAAAGAAAAAGAAGTGAAATAAAAAACTGATATATGTTAAAGGGCAGTAGATTGAACTACTGCCCTTTTGTCTTAGTATTTGATGATTTCCATACTCATGTCTGCATTCGGATTTTTAGAATTTGAATGTGTAAATACAGCCTGAAGCTCGTCCACGAAATCGTTGATTTCTATCTTATAGGTCTTATTGGCTTCAAATGTGATTTTTGTGGGTTCACTTATCTTTTTGCCGTTATCATAGAATGTTAGTGTTACAGGATAGTTTTCTCCGAAAGTTTCGTTTTTGATGACAGTTAGCTCTACGTATTTTACGTATCCATATGGCTTTGTCGTGATAGTCTTGCCATCTGGTAGACCAACAGAATCGTACTCACTTAGTTTTACAACCTGTCTGCATTCCTCAAGTTCGGACACGGTATGAAAGTAATCATTATCCACAATGAAGAAATCATATGAATTATCGACTTTAACATGGACGTTATTCTTGGTCAATCCTGGCTGTTCGTTTTTGATTTTTGTATTTTGAATGAGATACTCCAGATTAAGATCCGGGCATCTTGTAAAGGTTAGTTTTGGCACCAGCCAGCCGTTTTTGGTAACATTTCCATTGAGTCTGATGCATTCGCAACCGAAGCATTCATCAAAGCTAGCATTCAATCCACCGTTTATCATAAGGAAATTAGGTGAATTATTTGCAACCGTACCAAAACAGCAACCGTTGAATATAGCTTTAGCTACATTTCCATAAAAGACAGTTGTTTTTATAAGCGAGCTATCACCTCTGATTTCAAATCTTGAATTGGTGCAATGAATATGGGGGGCGTTTGTAGAGCCTGCGGTAGCTGCTTTTTCTGAATTATACAAGTCTAAATTGAATACGCTGCCTGAAAACGGGATAATAGAACCGCCTAAAAGGCTGAGGTTCATTCCTTGCATGTAATAAAATGCATCGCCGTTGAAGGATTCGATATCCGTATAAATAAATCTCCAATTTACACCCTGCGGACAGTTTAATACAAATAGCTTACAGGGATTTGAAGTTGTTCCGCATGAAGCAATCTTACAAAATGCAAAAGTTATCTCAGAAAGCATGATAGTTGACTCAATAGAATTAAGTATCTTATTGAAATGTTCAAATGAACATGAGATGAACTGTAATCTCTGTACACCATCGTCAACTCCAACATTAACGCCGTCAACTAATTTATAGCTGTCTCTGATATTCATGAAAGTATTACTTTCATTGCCAATGAATCCTATGTTGCGGAAAGTTGTGAAGCTGAAAATAGGACATCTGTCCTTTTGAGGATCATCAGGGTCATCGTGTGTCTGATTGTCGAACAGCACGTCGCCTCTGAACTGGATAGTTGTATTCTCTCTACCTGCGCCTGTTATGTCGAACATAGCATAACGGATGTCAGAATCTTCGTCAATAACTGTACCTTTGATTAAATATGCTCCACTCGGTATGAAAATACTTTTTGCATGTTTCCAGCCAACTGAAATAGAAGAAGCATCGTATGCAGCTTTGAAAAGTTTGCGGAAAGCCTGTGTATCATCCGTATAGCCGTCACCTTTTGCACCGAACTGCTGAGGAGTTAGATATTGTGAAGGGTCTCCCAGTACAATTGAGGTGTTGATTTCCAGTTCAAGTTCAGGCGGTATCAGATAGTCTGCATAGCTGGTCGTCAAGACGGTTGTAGTAGTGCTTGACGGAGTGGCAGAAGTTGTTGTCGTTGTAGTAGTGGCCTTTGTTGTAGTAGTTGTCATAGTTGTTGTCGTTGTGGTAGTGGCTTTTGTTGTAGTGGTTGTCGTACTTGTTGTCGTTGTGGTAGTGGCTTTTGTCGTAGTGGTTGTTGTTTTTGTTGTCGTTGTAGTAGTGGCTTTTGTTGTAGTGGTTGTCGTACTTGTTGTCGTTATAGTAGTGGCTTTTGTTGTAGTGGTTGTTGTTTTTGTTGTCGTTGTAGTAGTGGCCTTTGTTGTAGTGGTTGTTGTTCTTGTTGTCGTTGTAGTAGTGGCCTTTGTTGTAGTGGTTGTCGTATTTGTTGTCGTTGTAGTAGCCGGCTTTGTTGTAGTGGTTGTCGTACTTGTTGTCGTTGTGGTAGTTTGCTTTGTTGTAACGGTTGTCGTCGTTGTTCTTCGTGTTGTAGCGGTAGTTGTTCTTGTTGTGGTGGTTGTTCTCCTTGTTGTGGAGGTAGTTGTCGTACTTGTAGTGGAAGAAGTAGTACTCGTTGAAGTAGATGTCGTACTGGTTGTAGTAGAAGTAGTACTTGTAGTGGAAGAGGTAGTACTCGTTGTAGTAGTTGTCGTGCTTGTTGTAGTGGAAGTAGTACTTGTAGTAGTAACAGTTGTGCTTGTAGTAGAAGAAGTTGTACTTGTTGTAGTGGTTGTCGTACTGGTCGTAGTGGAAGTAGTACTTGTAGTAGAAGAAGTGCTTGTAGTGGTTGAAGATACTTCGTTGCTAGTAGAAATACGTGCATAGTATGCAAGAATAAGTGAAGCGTCCACAGCGTCAATCAGTTCATCGTGGTTCATGTCAGCGGCAAGCTTCTGTTCATCTGTGAATCCGCCGTCTGAATTTGTGGATACCTTTGCATAGTAAACGAGGACCTGTGAGGAGTCGACTGCATCGATAAAACCGTCGTTATTAACATCTCCGAGAGTATAATTCTGTTTAGTAGACGTTGTTGTGGTAGTGGAAGTAGTTGTTTGCGGAGAAACTGTGGAAGTTGTAATATTATTCTGTTGCTTTTCTGTGAAATATCCGTGATTATCTGGGGAATCTATGCGCGCGTAGGATATTCCGGTATTGTTTTCGTCAAATTCAGTACCGTTTCCGCCGACAAGCACTTTACAGCCAGCGAACAGATCTGTACCGTCGTCATCATTAAAGCTCAAATCTTTGCTTACGTAAATCGTTTTCAAAGATGAACAGTTTTCAAACATTGACGAGCATCCACCTGCAGATTCATACATATTCATTAGACTTTTAGTTGTGAATCCTGATATATCGAGAGTTGTCAGAGCTGAACAGTTCATGAACATTCCGACCATGCTTATTGCATTTGGGGTATTAAAGCCTGAAAGGTCAAGAGTTTTCAGTGACGAGCAGCCTTTGAACATATTGAAAATATATGTTGCGTTTGAAGTATCAAAACTTGATACATCGAGATCCTTGAGTGATGAGCATCCCTCGAACATACTAAACATAGGTGCTGCTTTTGAAGTGTTAAAACCTGATACATCAAGATTTGTAAGTGATGAGCAGTCCTTGAACATTCGCGACATTCCCGTAACATTTGATGTATCAAATCCGGAAACGTCAATAGATGGCAGAGCCTCGCAGCTAAGGAACATACTGTTCATATCCGTAACATTTTGTGTATTGAAGCCTGAAAGGTCAATAAATGTCAGCAGCTTGCACTCCTCAAACATAGAACGCATATTGGTGACATTGATCGTGTCAGCTTTGCTGAGATCTATTTTTCTCGCTTTTGAGCCTTTGAAAAGCTCTTCGCAGTTTTTAGGAAGAATCGCCCCTTCCGCTGCGATAATGGCTTTGACATTTTCGTTGTTGTTGTATTCGGAAATGTCATCATTTTCGACTTTTCCAAGTAAAGTCAGAGTTCCAGTTCCAATGTCAAATGAAACTGTTTCACCGAATTGTTCCTCTATAGCAGCTGTAATAGTATCAGGGGAATAATTGGGTGAATGTATTGCTCCTAATGACATAACAAACGCCATAAAAGAAGCAAGCATTTTTTTACAATTCATTAGTTTTACCTCTCTTTTCATGTCCTTCTTTTTTCAATGAATGAGTCTGCTTATAAATTGTATATTTAAATTATTTTGTTATTGAAAACCTATTAAGACATTGTTTTTATATTATCATAATTTTCTTCTAAAGTCAATGGAAAAATACAAACAGCTGACTGATCTGAAATGATCATTAACGGAATATAGCTGAATACTAGAGGTTACAGCCTTACGATATATCAGTCATGGAAAAAATCGCTGTGCCTATAAGATTGAATATGTTTTAATAATGTATATATAATAGAGATTCAAAAATAATCTAATGATTTGTTATGGAAGTAACATTATTTTTATCTATGTAGCTTCGGAGGGTGGTACTGACCTGATGCAAAAGAAAATTTTTTTGCGAAAACTAGGAATATGAAAGCATAAAAACATCCAAATGCATAAACGGATTATTGACTTTGTTGAATTAATATGGTACAATATAACAGATGAAATATATATTAATTACATAATGTTTTTGATAATATATCTCGTCGATTCTCCATTTAAACCTTAAAGTTACGATAAGGAGAAATACTTATGAGTATGATGGATTTCTTAAAGGTCAGCAAAGGGATCGCGAACAATATTCATTTCGAGAGTAAAACGCTGGGTACGGGCTTTTATTCCGGACACGTAGATTCGTCGAGGAAGCCGCACGGTCACGGCGTTTTCGTAAACAGTCTCGAAATTGAATATGACGGTGAATGGCAGAACGGAAAGCTCTGTGGTTTTGGAAAAAAATATGCCAAGGGTTACTATGATATGCTGCAGGGTGACGGCGACGATACAAGCAAGTCCCTTATGTATGCAGGTGATTTCAAGGACAACAGATTTCACGGAAAAGGACAGGAGTTCAGTCAGACAGGAAAGACATTATACGACGGCGAGTGGCAGGACGGCTGGAAAAGCGGTGCAGGCACTGAATATTACGAAAATGGCAGAGTAAAGTTCAAGGGAACGTGGAACAGGGGAAGATATCACGGAAAAGGTGTGTATACCTGTGAAAACGGAAGCGTTATCGAGGGCGAGTGGATAGATGGCCTTCTTGAGGGAGAAGCTACATTGTCAGATCGTGACAACTGCGTATATAAGCGTATATACAAGAGCGGAAAAATGGTAAGCGAGAAGCTTGTGAGCGGAACTCCAAAGCCATCTCCTGATTCTAAAAGAATTCTTAAGTTTGATAACGGCACATTTGAGGGAGAAGTTGGCTTTACTGGTAAAATGCATGGTAAGGGTGTATTTTCCTACACCAATGGAAATAAATACGAGGGCAGTTTCAAAGAAGGCGTCAAGCATGGACACGGAGTTTTCACATGGGCTAACGGCGATCTGTACGAGGGTGGCTTTGAAAATGATGTGAGAAGCGGCAGGGGAGTGTTCTCCTCAAAGAATGGCAACAGGTATGACGGTGAGTGGAAGGATAATCTCAAAAACGGCCATGGTATATTCTATTACAAAAATGGTGACAGATTTGAGGGAGAGTACTCCAACAGTTTAAAGCAGGGACATGGTGTGTATTACTTCAAAAACGGTAACGTTTTCGAGGGGGAATGGCAGAATGATCTGCGCTGCGGTAATGGAACTTTAACCTATGCTGATGGCCGAAAAAAACTTCAGAAATGGGACAGCGACAAGCTTCTAAGTGAAAAAGAAATCTAAAAATCATATAAAACAGCACAAGGCCGCCATTTTAGGCGGCTTTCTGTTATTGAAGTAATGTAACACCAATGGTAAGATAAGCTGCGAAAATCGTCCATAACAAGTATGGAAAATTCAGGTATGCAGAAGTTTTGTTTATCCTTAAAAAAGAGAAAATCATGGCGATTATGAGTATCAGCATGGCAATCACCACAGCTGTTGCACCTCTTAAAGATTTTAAGCCGAAAAATACGGGAGTCCAAAGGAAATTCGCAAAAAGCTGTGCACCGTAAAGAATGATAGCACCTTTTCTGCGTGTATCGTCGCTTTCCCATATAAGATAAGCCGAAATTCCCATGAGGGCATAAAGAATGCTCCACATAACCGGGAAAAGCCATGCTGGTGGAGCAAATGGCGGTTGCTGGAGAGAATTATAGAAGCCTGAGAAGTTTCCACCTGATATAAGAGCTGATAAAGCTCCCACAAGTTCGGTTCCTACTATCCATATAATAAGGTTGGTCCATTTGATCTTCATTATTCATCACCCTTTCAGTATAATATATGTCAAAAAAAGATTATTATTCTTATATATTGTCTGTTCCAGGCTTAATCAGTATAAACTCCGCTTGTTTCTATGAGCGGAGCTTTTTATAGCGGTAAATATTGACAATGCTAATTCTAGATGTTAGATTATTAATAAGTGAATGAATCATTCTTACATAATTTTTTATTTTAACTTGAAATCAACTTAGTGTTTTTCTGTTCTCATTACGTCTAATATGTAAAGAGCGCAGGATCAGACGCGAAAGGAGTCCATACATGGATAACGGTGAAAGTAGCTACCGCCGTTTCCTTGCAGGCGATGACAGCGGTATGGTCGAGCTCGTCCGTGAGTTCAAGGACGGTCTCATGCTGTATCTGCGTAGTTATACCGATGATATTAATGCAGCCGAGGACTGTGTGCAGGATACCTTTATCAGACTCGCTGTGAAAAAGCCAAAATTCAACGGCAAGAGCACCTTCAAGACCTGGCTTTACACTATTGGCAGGAATATCGCAATAGATAATGTGAGAAAGCTCCGCAGGAACAGCGGAGTATCTCTTAGTGATTGCGGCATACTTGCTGATGAAGCCAACTTAGAACAGAACTATCTTGTCAGCGAGCAGAAGATTAATCTTCGTCATGCTATGTGCAGGCTTAAGGATGAGTATCAGCAGGTGCTGTATCTTACATATTTTGAGGAGTTCAGCAATGAGGAAACTTCAAAAATCGTCGGTAAATCTAGAAAACAGATAGAAAATCTCCTGTATAATGCAAGGAAGGCACTTAGAACAGAACTTGAAAAGGAGGGCTTCAAATATGAAAACATATGAAGAAATGGCAAAATACGTACTTGAAGTCCGCAATGAAACTGAGAAAAAGAGAAAGCACAGGATAGCTGTTGCCAAAAGGGTTATCCCTGCCGTTGCATGCGTATGTGGTGCTTTTATTATCGGATTTGGCGTATGGAGGGGATATACCCGACCAGATACGCCATCTGTGCCTGATAATATTATAGAAGCTGAAACAACGTCTGTGCATGGCACAACTATACCAAGTACTACACAAAAAGTAATCACAACTTTTACTACAACTGAGACTAATGGTGTCAAAACAATTGTATCGACAACCACTGTTACCAAAGCAGAAACTGTTGTTGTCACAACAGCGGTTACTACGCAGAAGCTTACCAATGTTTCAGCAACGGTACCGAACAATACTGTTCCGCAATTTATAAATACCACGACCTCTGCTACTACAGCAGCCACTTCTTTGACTACTCAGGAATCAACTACAACTATATGTATAGGTGGTGGCGGAATCAGTGAGGGAGGTGGAGATGAACCCTCAGGTGAAGGTAATAACGGCGTTCCGACAGGAGGCTATACCGGAGGCGAAGGAGGTTCAGGTGGCGGAACAAGCGGCGGTAGTTCCGGCGGAGACAGCAGCTATGAAAAGCAGCAATGGTTGCAGCTTCCCATAAACGAGAGATACCCATATGCATATATTTACGGCTATGACTATATTTATAACAGCATGTACAGGATATCGTCCGATAGTATAGGAGCATGGATAGACAATGCAGAAATGCTCAGCGGTCAGTTGAATGCAGGTGAGGAACAGAAGTGTCCGGCAGATGCATATTGTATCAGCGGTTACAGTAGTGAAGAAATAATTGCGATAAAATTTCAGGAGAATAATGAGTATTATCTGTATGGCAGAAACATTATGGATTTTTATGAAATAATGAAAACAATACCCCCGCAGCAATAATTCATTTATGGAAAGGATGGTTTTTATGAGAAAATCAAAAAAGATCATTGCAGCTTTAATGGCAGCAATGATGACATTCACATCATCAGCATTTACGTTCGCAAATGCTGATACTGCAGAAACTGATACCTTTGAGATAACTGTTGTATCGGATGAAGAAGCAGATGAAATACGTCAGATAATTTCCGATTATATTACAGAAAATCATAAGAATGCATGGGTGCTCAGCAAAGATGAGACACCTTCGGGTATAGTTCTTGTAGGTTACAATGTCAGTGATGAACAAACAGCCATAGATATTTCAGATTATGCCGATAAAAAAGGTTTACCGCAGGTCATAAGCTTCGTTCAGTACGATCATGATTTCGGAGAGAAAGTTACCGACCTTGATAAAATATCAACGACTCTTTCACAATATATCTCAGATAACAGGGTAGCTGCAAGAGTTGTACCGAAATCTTCACTAACTGAAGGTTTATCAGATAAATATGTATATGTCGAGTATGCTTCCGATGGTGTGGATGTTACAGAAAAGATTTCGAAGTATATCAATAAATGTGAAATTGATCCCGAGCTTGTCAAGTTTGGTGAAGCAGGAACGTTATCAAAGCCATTGAATAAAGTAGGAGGCTATTCATTTGATGAGTTCAAAAAGCTGACAGACAATGAAATTGAAGCTCTGTTTAAAGAAAAAGAAATGACAGAGATCGATGGTTTCAGATTATGGACAAAGGAAAGCATAAATAAAGAAATAGGAGTTGTAAGTGTACTTTTAGAGGCTAACCCCTATGAAAAAAAGAATGATGAAGAAAAATATTCCTGGGACGATGAAAAGCTAAAAGCAGAGCTTGCACTTCCAGAAGAATTATTTGATATCAAGGAGACTGATATTGTTACGGTTAACGGTAACAAATGTGCTAAGATTTGTATTATTCCAAAGACGGATGATAATGATAAAGCAAATGAACTATTGAAAGCAGCATTTAATTATGTGCAGCTCAATAAATATTTCTTCAGTTTCTTTTATGATTACCTTGGTGCCAAAGACGGAGATAATACGATTGGTACATTGCCTTCTGATGATCAGGTAATGGGCGACGTAAATTGCGACGGATTTGTGGATATGGCTGATGCTGTACTTATAATGCAGGCACTTGCTAATCCAAATAAATACGGCGAAAATGGTACAGCTGAGAATCACCTTACCGCACAGGGCAAGAAAAACGGCGATTTTAATGGCGATGGACTGACAGTAGGCGACGCACAGACAATACAGAAAAAGCTTCTTGGTATTAATACGGACGAAGGAAAGACAGCTGCTCTTCTCGGATTGAAAAATGAAAAGATCAGGACTGCTGTTGTAACATCCATGACTGAATCAAAGGAGCAAATATTTGAAGGCGAAAAAGCTGAAGCGATAGTTGATTACCTTTCAGATCTTCATCTTGTTACCAATTTTACAGAAAATCCTGATGATTATTGCGGTGGAGGATGGACAATTACTCTTGAATATGAAGGATTTGATTATGTAACCATTTGGCATTTTGGTAATATGTTCATAGGAAATCCTTCAAAATCATGGTACAAAATGGATTATAAAGAAGCTTCAAATTTTGGAAAGCTTATTAGTATGCTTGAGAAAAATTCAACAAACAATGATACTCCTTACGAAATGAGCAGTGTCCGTCTTGATGACAAAGTAAGCGTACAGGCAGCTGAGGGCAAGAAAGCAGATGAGAAATTTGCAGCAGCTGAGATGAAAATGGGCGTAGAATTACTGAAAAAAGGCTTTGATCCAACCGCAACGAATGAGGAAAATATGCTTATATCACCTTTATCTATCTCAGCGGCTCTTGCTATGACTGCAAACGGTGCTGATGGCAAGACACGTGATGAAATGGAAAAGGTTCTTGGAAACGGTCTTACTATCGAACAGCTCAATGAGTATATGGCTAGCTACATAAGAAATCTTCCTCATAAGGACAAAGAATCAGTATATATTGCAGATTCTATATGGTTCAAGGATAAGTCCACGTTCAAAGTGTTTGATGAATTTCTTGAAAGTAACAAGAAATACTACAACGCTGAGGTTTACAAAGCATTGTTCAACAATGATACTGTTGACGATATAAATAATTGGGTAAGCAAGAACACGGAGGGTATGATTCCAAGTCTTCTTGAAAAGGACTCACTGAATCCTACAGATAATGAGGAAATGCTCATGATGCTTATAAATACTCTCTATTTTGAGGCAGAATGGCAGCAGAAATATGATTGGGCTCCAGATGGAAAGTTCACTGACCTTAACGGCAATAAGCGAAATATACAGCAGCTTTCCAGTAAGGAGTATGAGTATTTTGACCTCGGAAACGCGGACGCTTTCAAGAAGCCATATGTAGGTGACAATTACAGTTTTGTGGGAATTCTTCCACGTGATAATGATATAGTTGAATATATAAAGAACCTTGACGCAGATAAGCTTCTTGCAGGTCTCAGTGAATGTGAAGATCCTGAAACTATTGATCTTTACACTATGATACCGAAGTTTGAGTATGAATACTCGAAGGGTCTTAACGACATACTAAAGGATATGGGAATGTCCACAGCCTTTGATGACAGAGCTGATTTCTCAAAGATAAATGATCATTCTGTTGATAACGCTGACTATCTGTATATATCACAGGTGCTTCATAAAACAAAGATAGAGCTGACAGAATCAGGTACAAAAGCTGCTGCTGTAACATCTGTAGCGATGGCTGGCTGTGCTATGATGCCGGAACCGAAGAAAGAGGTATACATATATCTTGACAGACCGTTCATGTATATGATAGTTGACAAGAATAATGTACCGCTGTTTATCGGTGTAGCAACTCAGTTAGGTGATCTGCAATAAGAAAAATAAAGTGCGTTTTGAGAATAGGATGAAAAAAACAGGACGGAAAAATATCCGTCCTGTTTTGTTTGACCTGGGCCGATATTATCCAACCGAGTCATTATTGTACAGAAGTAAGCATTTCATACGTTACTCCATATTTTTCGGCTATATCCTTTGCATAGGAGAGACCTTCTGGCGGAGCAATCTCAACTTTGAACGAGCGCTTGCCGTCTTCGTTCTTGACAATGAGTGAAGCTGCCTTATGTACTGCGCTTTCACTGTTGAGTTCATCAATATCTGTAGCTAGTTTGTGCATATGAGTGTTATAGATTGTCCTTGTTCCTTTTTTCATTAGAGCTCTTACAGAATCTTTTGCGATATAGAAGCCCTCCTCGAAAGAAGTGGTGGAAAAGGTTTCGTTCAGCAGCACAAGGCTGTCGATTGTAGCTTCAGAATAAAGTTCCTTGAATCTAACGCATTCTTCGCCGAGTCGGCCAAGGTCGAGTGTTTTATCTTCGTCGGCAGGGAAGTGAGTGTATATGCAGTCCACAGGTTTGTATGTAAAGGAAGAAGCAGGAACAGAGATGCCGCCCTGTGCCAGTACATAGAGAAGTCCAATGGCCTGTGTTATAGTAGTCTTTCCGCCTCGGTTCGCGCCTGTGAGAATATAGAGATTATGTTCGTTATCGAAAACAAGATCGTTATAGACTATCTCATTGCTGCTTTCCAGATTGAGTGCAAGTTTGAGATTATAGAGTTCCTTAGCGTCCATGTAGACATCTTTCTTATCCGAGAGCTGCGCCTCGCAAGCACTGAATCCCTTTTCCTTTAGCTTTTCGATAAATTCCGCAAATTTGATATAGTACATGAATTCCGGAATAACATTGGAGATATCTACAATAGCAATATCAGCATATTCGGTGAGAACGTTTCTAAGCTTCTTTATGATTGAACCAAGCATTTTATTCATTACTTTGTCGAGATAGAATGTAGCGCCTCCAGAAATATCATTATTAATATTCTGCACAACAGTAGATCTTATCCTGCCGTCGACAAAGGGAGTACCTGTTACTGCAATCATAGAGCAAATATTTTCGGTCATTTTAGCAAAGCTTTTACTGTTATCCTTATCTACTTGATGATAATGCATATCGCCGTCCCAGTCGGAATTATCCTGTATTTTGTCCTTGTCTGCGATAGCGTCGGCAAAGTTGCTTACAATATTGGATTTTTTGAATGGTTTGCTGTTGACTGAAACAAGACCGAGACTGACGGCTTCAAATCTTGAATTTACATTAACACCAAGTGTAACACTTTGAATAACCGAGGTGCTGTTCTTGAGCTCAGCAATATCCTTTTTCATTGCATTGAATCGAGCCTCTTCGTAGAGTAGATCAAGATAATTCTTGAAAGCAATAAGACCTTCAGATTGAATGTCAGCATTTGATAGGCACTCTCTCATAGATTCTACGCATTTGATATAATCGCTTATCTCGTCTAGCCTGTGCATGAGCAGCCAGAAGCCCAGCTTTTCATCTGTTTCCAGACTGCCAGAGTTGAATCGCCTGATATACTCTATCTTGTCGAAAAGGTCGGAGAGTTCTTTCCTGAGCTTAGGGAGTCTGAGAATATCAGCGAATACCTTTTGCCTGAAAAAGGCAGTTTCTTTGTCTGAGGTCATATTGGAGATAATGTTCATGATAATGTTCTGTTCTCTTTTGTCGAGGGAGAGTTCACTGCAAAGTATATCAAGTCCGAGATCGTGGCAGGTGGTTTCCGAGAGCTGCTTGTAGTTTACATTTTCCTGATTGGGGAAAAGGATACTGAAACGCTTTTTTACTTTCATCTTAGATAGCACTCCTTTTTGAAATGTATCACATATTTTATGGCAATAAACAAAAAATTCTATCAATTATTTTTAGTATATCATAATCAAAACAATCTTGTCAATGCTTGGTGAGATAGTGGTTTCTGAATATCTGTCGCTTGATTTGAAATCGGATATAGAAAGGGCTGCCTCATGGCAGCCCTGATGGATATATGATCACATATTATTACTATCAGTTACATCTGTGCGTTGAAGAGAGCGGCAAGCTCATAAACAACGTCATCACTGTCAGCGTCGATATATACAGCCTCGTTTATAGTTGAGAGATCCTTAAGAGAGTCAATCTGCTCATTGTATCCGATAGTATATATTGGTATTCCGTAATGACTTACTATACCTGCAGCAGTGTTGTATTCAACACCGCGATTGCACTGACCGTCACTGAGTACGAATATCATAGTCTTGGCACCGGGGATGCTTTCCTTGTACTCGTTTATCATATTTATGCCAACAAGAAGAGCATCATAGGTAGCGGTATTACCTCCTGCCTTCATTTCCTCTACAGCTCCTGCAAAGTATGAGCGCTGCTCGAGATCAAACTGAGCGATAGGAAGATTGAGCTTTACATCATCGTTATATGAAATAAGACCAACATAGTTATCCGATTTGATATTCTTTGAAGCCTCTAAGAGAGAATCTTTTAGACGGTTTAGAGGATCGCCTATCATGCTTCCTGAAATGTCTGCAATAAACAGAGCAATAGTTGGAGTACCTGAATCCTTTTCCTCCTTCCAGAGGCGCTGTGCGCTGATGAGATCACCGCCGCTGATATCCTTGGTGTTATAGTTGTAGCTGTCATCAGGAGCGAAACCGTATTCTCTTGCGTGCTGCTGAGGACCGTTGCTGAGTGCATAGTTCAGGAAAAGGTTTAGAGCCTCCTGCTGTTCCTTTGTAAGGTCACCAACACTGTAAAGAGGATTGCTGTGCTTGTAGCCGAATGGTACAAAGTCATAACCGCCTTTGAGTACAGGGCTGTTTGTATAAGCTTGAAACTCTACACAACCTGCCTGTAGAGTACCGCTTTGCATAGCGTTTACCATCTGGTCTGTGGTGTAGCAAACGAAAGGAATGCTCTTCTGGAGCTGCTGGAACTTTTGAACGGCTGTATCGCTAAGGATGTTGCTGTCGTCAAAGTGTTGGAGCGCATTTACCAGGAAGTTGAGACCTGTAGCTGATGTATATGGGTATGTATAACCCATTTGGAGCTCGCCGTTTACAACAGCGTCTACGATATTCTCATAGGTTACAGATCCGTATTTTGAAGCTATAGCTGAAGCGGCAGAGCGAGAAATAGCAATACCTGCTGTATTTGAAACAAGTGACTCTGCCTCAAGTTTTAGTTTAGCACCCGCTTCCATTGCAAGTTTGCCGAAAAGCTCGTTTGAAGGTGTATAAGCCTGAGGGAGATATACATTATTAGATATATAGTCAGATGAAGCTCCCGATGGGATACTTCTTACACTTACAGAAGCGATCATTCCGTTTGAAAGACGGTTCCTTTGATTGTTGAACTCCTCAGCTGTCTCATTGAGCCATCCGTTGTTGTTCTTGCCGGCTTTTTCAGAAGTCGAGAATATTTCAATGTCAACGTCTCCGTCACCGACAATTGTGAGTGGGTACTTTGTTTCAATATTAGGCAGATTAGCAGAGCTGTTATCTGAATAGTCAACAGTGCCTTTGATCCTTTCAGTGCTGATAATATTTATCTTTTTCAGACATTTCTGAAGTTTGTCCTCAGGTTCATTTATAGTGACTTTATTATTGTTGTTATTTGTAACAGACGGATTATTATTTTTTGAAGAGGTCTTGTTAATAACTGCGATTATCATCACAGCAGTTATGATTGCACCGATAACAGCAATAATAACAGGGGTTTTGCTTTTGTTCATCTCATATCCTCACTTTCAATCTGATTTTTGTATTCGTGTATGGAATCTATAATAAGCTTAAGTGATCTTATTTCTGTACTGTTTCTTTCGTTGTCGGTCATCTGAGAAACTTCCACGAGAAGATTGGTATAGTCCTTAAGTATCTTATCGTTTCTTTCAGTCAGCATTCTCAGATATCCCTTATGGGTGGTTATTTCTTCGTTCCTTGAAGAAGACTGCATGATAGCTGTACGCTTCATGAACATAGTCATATTATTGAGCATTACAGACTGGATATCCTGATTTACCAGTTCGTAAACGCCGCCGCTGGAGCTTATAGTATCAAGAGTTTCGGACTTTTTCTGAAAAAGCTCCCACTGTTCAATCATTCTCACAGCCTCTTGACGACACAGAGGATAATCCTTAAGATCTTTCATAACATTTATATAATCATTCGGCTCTTTGAGTGCTTCAAATGTGTGCTCGTCTATGACGTAGGAGCGCTGAAAGGCTTTCTTTCCGAGAGCAGCCAGCTTTACAAAGTAATAGTTTCCTGCACTGAGAAGAGCGACAATGAGTATAATAGCGATAATGGAGAGTCCTGCGGAGTCCAGTATATCTGTACCACCGAAGAGCAAAGCTCCTATCCCCGCGATAACAAGGTTAAAAATGATCTGCCCCAGGTATTTTTTCAACAATTTTCACCCCAATCAGCCTTCTATGCGGCTTATTATATCAAAATATATTATATAACATTTTCCGTAAAAAGTCAATCATACGGGGGCCTGAAAGGCAGATATTTCCGTTATACCAATATATACCGACATTTGAAGAAATTAATAAGCTGTCAAATAACAGGTATCTAACTATTGAAACTTACTTTCAAACGCATATCAAATAAAAAACGGCAGTCTGTACAATGTACAGACTACCGTCTTTAGATAATGCTTTTTTATACGATAAATTGATTATCTTCCCATGAATTCTTCCATTGTCTTGGGAGTTCCTTCCTTAACAGTGGAAACATATGCATAGTAGCTGAGTATCTTTGCAGCGTCAACTGCATCGATGATAGCATCGCCTGTAACGTTAGCTGCAAGCTTCTGCTCTTCTGTGAAGCCACCGTCACCGCCTGTAGAGATCTTAGCGTAGTACTGGAGAACCAGTGAAGCATCTACTGCGTCAACGATACCGTTTGCATTAACGTCGCCGAGCTTGTAGGATATGTCCTTACCGCCAGATACTGTTACAGTGATAGGAGCAACAGATGTTGTGTAGTTGAATTTTGTGCTGTCCATGAATACACCACACTCAGAGAATCCGATAGTGTGCTTGCCGTTTGTAGCATCATCTGCAACCTTTACCTTGATGGTAAATACAGCCTTGCCGTTAGTAGGAACGATAGGCTCTCCGTCTTCATCAACGGATGTAAAGTTAGCGCGGCGTTCAGCTTCGTTTGTTGAAACAGCTGCATTATCAAGAGCAGTTGCCTTTCCGCCGATCTGTGTGAGTAC
The DNA here is from genome assembly GCA_002310115.1 of Ruminococcus flavefaciens. GTDB lineage: Bacteria > Bacillota > Clostridia > Oscillospirales > Ruminococcaceae > Ruminococcus > Ruminococcus flavefaciens_K. The sequence goes on along the minus strand of DBYI01000007.1, from coordinate 36,531 downwards.
AAGGCTTGAATCAAGCTTGAACTGAACGTTCATAGCTGAAACAGGCTTGTTATCAGTAGATATATTAGCATAAAGTGTGAGTTCATCACCTGGCTTAGCAGAGATTTCTGACTTGCCATCCTTATCAACGAATGAGAAGTTGATGTCAGCATTTCCAATTGGCTGCTGAGTATTTCCACCGCCGCTTACCTTGATTGTAAGAGGTGTAGATGAAGCCTTGTAATTGAAGTTTGTGCTGTCCTTGAATACCTTAAGCTCTGAGAAGTCAATTGTGTAATCACCGCTTGCATTGTCTGCTACCTTTACTATGAAGGTGAGAGCAGCTTTTCCATCTGTAGGAACGATAGGATCACCCTGGTCGTCAACAGTTGTGAAGTTAGCACGGCAATCATCTTCGTTTGTTGAAACAGCTGCACCACCGAAAGCAGTTGACTTACCGCCAATCTTTGTGAGCTTCAGACCGCTGCCGAGTTTTAACTGGGTATCCATAGCTGAAACCATATTGCCGTTTGCAGTAATATTAGCAGAAACTGTGATTTCATCACCCGGCTTAGCTTCAATAGAACTCTTGCCGTCCTTATCAACGAATGCGAAGCTGATATCACCGCTCTGAGTCACAGGTTTAGTTGTTGTGGTTGTGGTAGTAGTTGTAGTTGTTGTAGTAGTTGTTGTAGTCTGCTGTTCACCGTCACCGAGAACCTCAATTGTCATAGTCTCAAGCTTTAGGGTGCCATCCTTAGTCATGAATCTCTTCTTTTCACCCTCAACGAGCGGACAAGGATTGTAGTTTTCACCTGTAGAGTCTGTGTTGTATTCGCAGTACTTTACAGAGTACTTGCCAGGGGCGATGCTCTGAGGGATAATAGTGTCAAATACATATAAAGGATATGAATCTGATTTTTCACCTGCCCAAGAGTATTCCTTACCATTGTTTGTCCATGAGAGACCTATATAGTAGTTGTCTGTACCTGCAGCTGTCTGTGACGAGTCAATGCCGAATATGTGCTTGCCTGCGTACATATAGCCGTCGAGATCATCATATGAGCCACCGAATGAGATGTAGCTTGTTGTCTTGAAAGATGTGCCGTGTAATGTGTATTCCTTTTCTTCGCTTGTATAGCCTTCCTTTTCTGGGTTATAGAGCTTAAAGGAGATATCCTTTGAATCTGTTGTAATGCCAACAAGGAGAGAATCTGTAGAACCGTTAGTAGCCTCACTATAATATACAGCAGAGGGAATAACATAACCATCTGCAGGAATGTCACTCTTCTTGATTGTTACTGATGACTTAGCATCTGCTGATGATGGCTTTGCAATATCATATGTTTTGATAGCAAAGCTCTTGGAAGCGTCCGCAGCACTTGCTGTTGCTGGAACTACTGCGCTTATCATTGAAGCAGCAATGCTAAGAGATGTGATTGCAGAAATAAATTTTTTCATTTGCAATACTTCCTTTCAATAGTTTTTACGCCGCCTTAGACGTAAAGATTATTTGCTTTCAGCAGCTTCTGCACTGACTGCTGCTGATTAAAGCACTTTGTGATATTATATCATAAAATAGCGGTATTGTCAATCCAATTGTTGCGGTTTTTAACAAGATATAAAGTTAAAACAATGTAAATAGATTAAAAGATGAGACCAAATATTTTATATGACAAAAAGAAACATCAGCTGCCGAAAGACTGCTGATGTTTCTTAAAAAGTATAGAATTAAGGTGAAAAATGTAAATTTCCGAACTAATCTGATATTTTAAGTCAGCCGAGAGTAGTTATTCTTTCAGCATAACTTTCAGGGAAGTTCTTTATCAGGCCCAGCAGATACTTCTGTATAGTAACAGCGTCGTTGGTTGTTATACCGCCACCTGCCTCATATACATCACCGTTGAATTTGCCTGAATCTGAGAGCTGATATTTATTCGGATTAGCGAGGGACTGCATGATTAATACTGCATCGCCCATGTCAATAGCATCGTCACAGTTTGCATCGCCCCACTTGGAAATCTTTTCTTCAAGAAGCTCCTTAGGATCCTTAACAACAGTAGTTGTAGGTTCAGTTGTTGTAGTAATAGTAGTTGTTGCTGAAGTAGTTGTTGTTGAAGTGGTTGTGGTAGTAGTCGTAGTAGTTGTCGTAGTAGTTGTCGTAGTTGTAGTTGTCGTGGTTGTTGTTACAACAGGTCCGTCTATAGCAGTTCCTGCCTTTGCAACAATAGCTTCATCAATAGAGAAGTCGCCTGTGCCTTCTTCTGTCTCGACGTAAAGGATGTAGCCTGAACCTTCTGGGAGCTTGTAGTTTGCATTTGCGAGCTGAACATATCCTCCTGATGATTCTCCGCTTGCAATATGGTCATACTTTGTTTCGCCTGAAGAATCCTTGTATTCAAGCGAAAGCATAATGTTGCCTGAACCGGAAGCAGCAACACTGAAGCTGTAGGTCTCGCCGCCCTTGAAGGTCAGTGAATCCAGAGATTTCAAAGCTCCGTGCCAAGCACTTGTTCTGCCAGAAACTGTGAGAGCCTTGCTGCCCTTATAAGCTGTGCCGCCTGTAGTAACGGTAGCACCGCCTCTGCCTTCCCAGCTATTGCTGTCTTCTTCAAAGGTATCATGATAATAGTAACCATTCTCGTCAGGCTCAATAGGCTCTGGTGGAACGGGATCCTTGCCGCCCTCAAAGCCCTTGCCGTCACTTTCGAGTCCGACAACAAAGGTAGTTACACTGTTAGCAGGAAGCTGAGCTGTGAACGAAGAGCCGCTTGCTGAGATACCACCGATCTTAGCTATATTCTCACTTCCTGATGTTCTGTAGCTGTCAACGTTTGTGACTGTTCTGTTGCTGAGGGTGAACTGCTGTGAAACAGCGCCGCTGCCCTTATTTATAGCAACTACGGTTGCCTGAGTATCGCTGTGTTTGTATGCAGATACGAGTATATTAGTGTTAGGCTGCTCAGTAGCATCGATACGCACGTCACCTGGACGAACCCATTTTGAGAACTGAGCCATAGCATAGCCTCTCTTGGAAATCTTGCCCGTATCCCACATAGGACTGTACTGACGACGGATATACCACCATACATATGCATTCATATTTCCGACAACGAGAGCGTTGTGGATATTTTCGGATACCTGCACAGCTTCAGGCCATCTGTCTGCTGAGTTGTTATCACTGTTTGGTACATAAACCTCAGTCATCCATATTTCCTTGCCGCAGTTTTCTAGAGCGGCGAAGTCCATCTGGCTGCGCTGAGTACCGTAGAAATGAGTTCCGAACATATCACAGTTAGCCATAGCCTTTGAATTGTTAAGGATAGCATTATAATAATCCTTGCTGTAGTTGAAGCTTTCAGGTGACATCATCTTTGTATTAGTGCCTTCTGTTACAGCCTTTCCATAGTTAGCAAGGAAATTTGCACAGCGGTCAGGAGCCCAGTAAGTCCACTCGCCTGACCAGTCAGGTTCATTCTGAACTGATATGGAGTTGAGTTCAACACCCTGGCTGTTGCAATATTTAATAAAGTCGTTAAGGTGCTTGGCATAATCAGCTTCCTTGCCGTTCTGAAGGACGTACTGACCGCCTCGCGGACCGCCGCTTCCGTTTGTTCTCATTGAAGCTGGAGGATTCCATGGAGTTGCGAATACAGTAGCACCAAGCTTCTGAGCTCTCTGAGCGGTAGGAATAGCGTTTTTCCATGCGTTTTTATCATCGCTTACGAAGATACGCAGGATAGTCAGACCAAGTTCGTTCTCGCCGTTTCCGAAAGCTGTCTGTACCTGTGCCTCGGTCATGTCTCCAGGAGCGCCGTTCTGAACATTGTAGCTCTGCCACTCCGGGTGATTCATTCCGCCGAATCCGCGGATTGTCTGATATTCCTTGTTTGTGTTGATAGTACAAGCTCCGGCGGCGTTAGCCTCAATCTCGGAAGAAGGGAATATGCTTGCTGTTGAAACAAGCATAGCTCCGGCGACAACTGCTGAAAGTGCAGTCCTGATTTTTTTGGTTACATTCATTTTTAGTACCCCCTGCTGAGCGCCATTAGATTACATGACAGCTCATATATTATTTAATGTAATAATAACGCAAATTATGCAATCTGTAAACTCACATTATGAAACAAAGGTGGAAAAAATGAAGAAGTTATGTATTTTTTTTGAATGAAGCGACATGCACATTGAAAAAATATATCATATAGTGCAATATGTAATACAAAAAGTCTCCCGCAGCAAATCAATGCCACGGGAGACAATTTATGAGATATGTGTTTTTACATACGAAGTGCGCTGCGGATTATTGAGAATCTTGCCTCAAGGAAGTCAACAACGGAGATATTTCCGCCGCCGAACATTCCGCCGCCGCCGCCGAAGCCGCCCCAGCCGCCGCCGAAGCCGCCTCCGCCGCCCCACTGCATTCCGCCGCCGCCGAAGTTGCCCTGGAATGCCCACTCATCGCCGACAACAGTTACGTCGCCGTCCTGAGGTTCATCGGAGTTCATCTGGAAGCCGCCCATGTTCCAGCCGCCTTGCTGCTGACCCATGTCCCAGCCACCTTGCTGCTGGCCGCCTTGCTGCTGTCCGCCCATGTTCCAACCGCCTTGCTGCTGTCCGCC
>DBYI01000007.1:0-31876 GCA_002310115.1 Ruminococcus flavefaciens | reverse complement strand
TTCCAACCGCCTTGCTGCTGTCCGCCACCACTTGTCTGGAGACCGTTAGCGCTTCTTGAAGTGTTTGAGTCGAACTGGTCAAGAGTAAATTCAAATCTTGGATCAGCCTGAACGTGTGAACGGATATTCTTAGCATAGTTGCTGATGTACTGTTCTGGGTTGCTGTAAAGATTAAGGATTGCCTTTACATAACCTACGTACATATCATAATACTCTGGAACCTGGAGAAGTTTTGCGAGAGGACGGTCTGTTACAGTTGCCTGGTAGAGGCTTGTTGTGATATCAGAGTTAACTGAATCAGCACCGCCCATGAAGTTACCCATTGCGAGGTTGTAGTCCCAGCCTACGAAATAAGCCTTGCCATCTGTGTATATGAGGTAGTAGTTATGTGCAAGGGATCCGTTATAGCTGTCATAGTTACAGAATATAGAGTTTACCGCGAATCCCTTGAGGAAGCTAGGTACATCTATAACGTCCTCGATGAACTTGTAGTTAGTGGATGAAAGCTGGTTGATTGCAGTCTTTATGTCCTGAATGTGTGAGAAATTATCGTCAACACCGAATTTTACATCGAAGTTGTCAAGAGGCATCTTCTCGGTGAATGAACAGTAGCCGTCACCGCCGAATCCGAATCCGCCGCCGCCACCGTTTCTCTCGGTAGCCTTGTAGAGAACTGTGTCATCATCGACACCATAACGCTCTGCAAGTGTATCACCAGGTTGCTCAGCGAGGAGATAGAAGCTGTAGAGTTTGCCATTGAGATACATATCAGTATGAGCTGCATGAGGTGCTACACCGTCAACTTCATACATAGCGTTGTAGCAGAGGATATCTCTGAGACATGATGCGTCTGAGAGCATATTATTCATACAGAACTCTGTGAGGCCGTGATAGTTGTTGGTCTTGTCATACTTATCAAGCTTAAGACGGAGACTGTACTTTCCGTTCTGAGCCATCATAAGTGAGCTGTTGCCCTTTGTTCTAATGGCAACGTTCTTTATTGTTTCGCCGTCGATTGTAACGTCACATGGAGTCCACTCTTCTTTGCTGGCATTGTTCATCATGTTCTGCCATGTGCTCTCGTTCATCTGAACGTCTATCTTGTGGATTACTGCCTGGCTGAAGAGACCCTCATAGAGCTGCTCTTCATTCTCCATGTCGTTATTAACATCTGTGTATTTAGCGGGCTTGCCTGCCTTGAAAGTGTTGCCGCTGCTGTGCTTCATCTTGATACCGCCTGCGAATACCTTGAAGTCGCCGGAAGCAATATCAGGTGAAGAAACGATAGCATACTTATATTTCTTTGGAGGATTCTGCTCAAGGATAACCTTGTTTGAAGAATCGGTAACAGCGATAGGATTGTTCTTGGCCCACTCCTTAGTGAAGTCAAGTACCATTGTTGCCTGTTCAGTGGACTTAATATTCTCGCACTGATTATCCTTTGCTGTAACAAGGACATTGCCGCCTGTTATATTAACATTACCAACTGCTGTGAGACCCTTGTCGCCGAATGCTGCGATATCGCCGCCTGAGATAGTGATATCTGTCTCAGCCTGTATAGCGTCCTTGCTTGCCTTTATAACAAGTGTGCCGCCTTCGATAACTACTTCACCCTTGGATGACTTGATACCATCACCCTTGGAGACGATGTCTATGGAACCACCCTTTACTGTTACAGAGCCCTTGCCCTTTACAGCATCAGGTGTAACGTCTGGGCTTTCGTTGAGTGTGTTTATGCTGAGCACACCGCCTGTGAGCTTGAGGTCGTTGTTGCAGACGATAGCAGGCTGGATGTTAGCATTGATAGTAAGCTTTCCGGTGCCATTGTCGCCGCCCTTGATGGTAAGATCGTCCTTAGCCTCAAGTACAGCGCTCTCGAGCTCGTCGCCAGAGTAAGCGTTAGTACCGTCGGAAATGATGTTCTCAGTTCCGTCAGCTACAGTAATAGAAGTCTTGTCCGCATTCTTAATAAGAACAGCAGGAGCACTCTTGCCTGTGATGTTAACGCCATTGAATACAAGCTTAACTGTGTCCGGATCAGCCTTTTCATCAGGAACTTCAACATAGATCTGACCGTCGTTAAGAGTGCCGTCAATAGTATATGTACCCGAGTGGGAGATAGTTACCTTTGAACCGTTTGCAGTTGCGTACTTACCTTCAACTGTGATAGATGAACCGTTGAGGTGGATAACTGTATTGACATCTTCCTGAGGAACAGTATTAACAGGCTTTGTTGTAGTTGTAGTAGTCTGTTCCGGCTTAACAGTAGTTGTTGTAGAAGCTGAACCCTCTTTATAGGATTCAGGAAGATTCTTGATGTTTCCTAAAAGATAATTCTGAATAGAGAGAGCGTCGTTTGATGTAAGACCGTTGCCATTTTCACAAACATCAGCAAGATCGATGCCCTTCTGCGTAATATGCTTTGCGTCAGTGCCGTTGATGCCATATTTTCCCGGATTGGCGAGTGCCTGCATGATAAGCACTGCGTCTGACATATCTACGTTACCGTCGCAGTTTGCGTCGCCGTAGACACCGTCAGCGGCAGCAGCTGTTGCAGCCGAAGCAGTTCCGAGAACAAGTGCTGACAGAAGAACTGCCAGTAGATGCTTCTTTCTCATTTTTAATCATTCCTCCTATAATAAGATCATGAGATTGTCGCTATACGATACTTACATAATAATGAATAAATCTTAAAATAATCTTAAACTTATCTTAAATTTGGTGTTTATCTACACCGATTTTCAGCTAAAAAGCATATAATTAAAATATGATATCATGTATAATAAAAATAGCATAAGCTTTTGCTTATGCTATTTTTTAAGTGCGTAAAAACTTTAATTTTAATTGCTGCCGTCAATTACACTCTGCATGGTAAGCATGAACAGCTCACGTGTGCCTTTGACATTGAGGTCGAGATACAGCTTGGTTATTCGTAAATCCTTCGGCTTGAAAGAACCGTCTGCACATTTTACCCTGAATGTCTTTTGCAGGAACCTTCGGCCAGCCTTTGCCATTCTGTCACGTAAAGTGGGCGGATCTATGAAATCAAGGAATGCAAGCCTTTCTTCTTCTACAACTTCTTCAGCAGCAAATCGGTTTATTGACTCAATAAGCGGCATGTTGGAATAGTCGGTGGAATAACCCTGTTTTGAGTAGACACGTGCTGTAACCCTGTTCCTTTCCGGATCCATAATGGTGATATGATCAAAGGTGTCAATAAGGGCACGACTGTATGTATCAAACATTTCGTTTGTGGACATATCTACATCACTGCCGTAAGTCTGTATACTTGCGGCAAGCATTACCTTTTTGTCGGTCTGGGCTATGCACTTGGTGAAATAAGTGAAATATATACCGTTCAGAAAATGATCTTCCTTGACAACGTTGCCGGTTTTTATCGAAGACTGTATCTGATCGTCCATGTTCGGATAATAGGCAGCTTCGGTTTCGTTTATAGCATTTACCATTTCGCTTGAGGAAGAAAATCCTAGTTTTTGCAGATTAGTCTCGTAAGCCTGATTACGGTATAGCATTTCCACATGATGTCCGGTCTGCTCTATAAGGGCAATAGGTGCGGCATTCTCGCGGATAAAGCCATAATCGCCATTTTCTGCTTCTACGAAATCGTTTTCGTTAAGTGGATCAGGACTAAGGAAGTTTATCTGTCCGACATCGTTCCAGTAGTGATGCTCGTCGGGATCCTCTACTTTGAAGCCTGTTTCGGCAAGATACTCCACATAGAGAGAACCGTCCATAGGTTTTGCGTAGTAGTAGCCCTGCAGCATTTCGCAGCCGATATTACGCAGGAAAGATTTCTGCTCTTTTGTTTCAACGCCCTCTGCAAGTGTATGTATTCCGATAGCTTTTGCCATATTGACTACAGAAGCAAGTATTTTCTTCGAACGTGAGCCGATGTCGCTGAGAAAACGCATATCGATTTTTAATACGTCGAAGCTGTAGTCTTTTAATACATTTAAAGAAGAATAACCGCTTCCGAAGTCATCCATGAATATCGCGAAGCCTGCGTCATGGAAACTGTCGAATATACGTCGGAAATAAGCTGTATTGTCAAGCATTACGCTTTCAGTTATTTCTATATGTATAGCTTTTGAAGGAACGTTGTACTTCCTTAGAATCTCTGAAATAGCTTTCAGCATATCTATCTCGTCAAAGTCAAGACGGGAGAGATTTATTGAAAACGGGTGGAGCGGAAGCCCCTTTTCTCTCATCTCATTATATGTAACGCATATATTTTCGAGAATATATAGGTCGAGTTTGTGAATGAGACGATACTTTTCCAACACATTAATAAATAGGAAAGGCGAAAGGAGACCCATTACGGGATCCTGCCAACGCGCTAGAGCTTCGACACTGCATATCTTCTCGGTCAATGTTCTGATAACGGGTTGATAATATGCGCGTATAGCACCGTTTGCAAGCGCGTCATCAAAGTTGTCGACAATAAATTGTTCATCTATGTGCAGCATATTCACACCCCTTTACTTCCCGAAAAAACGGGTCAAATCTCAAAAAAAGGCATAAAAGCCCTATTTACATATATGAGTATATCACATTAATAATAAAATTGCAATGATAAAATGAGAAAATTTATGAATTATTAAGATTTGGTAAAGAAAGGTAGGACCAAAGTGGTTGAACAGATTATTTAACTATGTTTACTGTTCTGAATATCATTATTTTTGTATACAAAATGTAATTGTTTGCTTGGCGCAAAAGTACATCAGAAGTACTGCTCTTTGTATATAATGCTGAAAAATTTTGAGAAAATATGAACTTTTTGACGTGATATTGACATTTCCATTAAAACAAGTTATAATATGATTGTAAACAAAAAGTATAACGCAGAGACACAAACAGGAGGCAGCCGCGGAGCCTATTTCCACGGAAAATTTATTATGAAAGGAAAATGACTTATGATGAAAAACAATAATAAGAAAAAAGGTAATACAGCTAAGAAGCTTTTACCCGCGGCTATGATGCTTGCTGTTTCTGCTTCAATGCTGGGAACATCCACCTACGCGTGGTTCACGATGAACAAAGTTGTTGAGGTAACAGGACTTCAGATGCAGGCAACTGCATCGTCAGGTCTTGAAATTTCGATGGGTGCATGGGGCACTCAGGCAGGAGCGAAAGCGATTTCTGTCAATACACCTTCCAAGGAAGATATCAGCTGGAAGCGCTCAATACTTATTAGCGATTATTATGCTGAAGTTGGTAAGATTTTACCTTCTTCAACTGATGATGGATATGATATCTTCAAGGTACCTGCTGCTAATGTATATGCCGGTGGTCATGCTGTTGAAGCAAATGCTGCTATTACATCTGCGACTCAGGCTGATTCGGCATCTATGACATTACAGACATATGGTTCCAACACTGGTGGACTTGGAACGAGTGATCTAACTGCTGATGAAGGATATTACATCGACATACCGATGTGGATTCGTTCATCCAATCAGGCGGATACTCCTGTTTATGCAACAGTTACTATTACTGATCCTGTTGCTGCCAATGGTTCTGAGCTTATCAAGGCAGCGAGAGTTGCTATCATTCCTATTGCAGAAGCTGATGCAGAAGCTGATACTTGTGCTGTAACCTATGCTTCGACTTCTTATGAAGCATCAAGCACTACGGCGTCTACCGTTACTCCGTTAACGGGCGCAGCAGCTACACTGTTTGGCTTGAAGGCTAATGGTTCATCTGCAGCTATGGATACTGCTACAGCAATTAATTTCCCAACATACCACGATGGCAAGGTTATCAATGCAATAGGTTCTTACAAAGTATCTGGAGATAGTGGCGTAACATTAGGCACAACTACAATTAATGGCGCAAGAGGCGTTGGTGAAACTGGCATCACAGCGACTAATGTATTCACAATTCCTGCTGCAACAGCTGATGACTACGGTCGTGTAGGTTTCGTAGCAAGAGTATGGCTCGAAGGCGAGTCGATCTACTGCGAAGATGCTACAGCTAATCAGGATTGGAATATCGACTTCTACTTCAGCACAGATAACACAGCTCTTGGCAACTACACAGCTCCTTGACCATAAGTTATAAATTAATTCTACAGGCACACATAATTTTAAAATCACTCCCTCTCTATAAATCTTCCTCCAATATAGGGCGGTTTAAACCTTAAAATGATAATGAACTCAAAAAGGCGATGGCATGAGAGATTCATAATAGAAGTTCATCATAGGTTGTTAACCTCCTAAAGAAGTTTCCCCTCCCAATTCGGGAGGGGATTACTTTGTTTGCTCAGTATTGGCACAATCAAACGTGTGAATGTCATGGACGCGCCCGGGATAGTGGTAAGTGTATAACAGAACGGCAATGGTGTCTGTTGTTAGATGCAATCTGAAGAAAGCTGTAAGCAAATCTTAGGTCTGACGAACAGAGATCACATATAAGGCTAGGTTATGACAAATAAACATGCTAAGAACGGAAAAGCTTGATTACTATCGCTAGTTTTATGATTTCAGGAATCCTTCCTCTCTCAAGAGAACTTAGCATTTTTATATTGGGCTTTCGATTGGTAACCATAATGGAAATATGAATAGCCGTGCAAAATGAGGTTTTCTCTCACGGTTCTGGATGAGGTTAGTGGCGAAAGTCTATTTGGCTACTCGACTGATAGGTCGGCAGCTTAATCGTTGCATCCTGCACAATTGATACCTATATGTTATTTTTATAATGGATAATACTAATAGTTTATTGTGGATAAATTGCGAATTTTCAGTAAAAATGCTTGCAAATCTATTTGTTTTATGTTATAATATATATTGAAAAGATGTGAGATTTTTACAATACGTATTTACTGCTGCCGGCAGTAAGCGGTTTAGGAATGCTTGGGGAACTAACAGAGGGACTGTGCACAAACAGTAAAATCTGTATAAGGTTCACCATCATTGTATTGGCGTAGGCTCAGGACATCACTCTGTTCTGAGTCTACCCGATACGCTGTGGAGCTTTCATTCCCGGTGATCGGCAGCTTTGAAATAAATCTGAATAGCCATACGGAGGTGAGGCGATTGAAAAAACAGAATAATAATGACCATCCAAAAGATGAGGAAGCTCTCAGACGACGACGAGCTTCTTTGTTCAAGATAGGTGCTGTTATGATACTCGCCTTCATTGTATGGGTGTTCAGTACGATTGCATGGTTTTCCATGAATAAACAGGTTGAGTCGGGTGGAATGCAGATGGCAAATCAGGGAGCGCTGTTTACAGTCCAGCCTGTTCCTTCTTCATATGTCGTTGGTATATATGATGATCCAACACAGAGCGGTACGTATGTCAGAAATTATTTGTTATCGGAGGCTTCAAAAGAAGCGGACGTTTTGACATGGACAATAACTAATGATGTTGCGGTAACTGACCCTGATACAAATGAAGTCACTGTCCACAAAGGGAAAAATATCGGAAACGGCCCTGCTGAGGGATATGCGGGTGGTATAAAACCAGGTTCATCTGGTGAGCTGCAATTCAAGTTTTTCCCAAGACGTTCGGTCGATGCAGAGTTGAATTTTGATATCTATGCTTATAGCGTTGAATATGACGATGATGGCGATGAGGACAAAACAACAATTGCGCTTATAGGAGATAATTCATCTACTGATAGTGTTATTGCAAAGAATTTGCTTAATGGTCATATCCTGTTATTTAAAAATTATGATACGAGTACAAAGAAATACAGCGGATTGATATATACAGATGATTTTCAGCGTGTAATGTCAGAAACATATACTACGGAAACAACAGAAAGCATTTATTGGGTATGGCCCGAATCGTTGTCAGAACTAGTTCTTGATGATACAGATAATACACATAAGAAAAACCTTAGAGGCAAAAAGAGTTTATGTGCAGATCGAACAGATATAATAAAGTTATTTAAAAATCATCCTTCGTGGTTTTTGCTTGATCCAGAATTGCCAAACAAGACATGGAGTGAGTTTACGTCTTTAACAACTGATTCAGCAGTTGTAAGTATGATTAATAACAACTATGCTCTTTACAGTGCTTACTATAATGAAGCAGACCAGAGTATAGGTACAAATGTAGCATATATTCTACTTGATATGAATGCTGAAGGAACAGCTTCAGCTAATGCATAAATAAGTTGGGAAACGAGGTGAAAAACGTGGATAACAATGGAGCGTCAGTTAATAAAGAAGAGAAAAATCACTTAAAAGACAAAATAAAAGCATTGGATAAAACTCAGAAGATACAGCTTTTGGCAGCTTTCATTATGACGTTCTTACTTGTTGTCTCGCTGCCCACTTACGCATGGTTTTCATATCAGAAGGAAATTGCTGTATCTACAAAAATTGATTCTCCTGCAACTCTTGAGATAAAATCGGGAGGTAGTCCAGGAGAAGAACAGGCAATAATAAATTTTGAACTATCTGATATTGATACAGAAGACAGTTCATATCCTAGCTATATAAAAAATAATGTTACATATTATTATAAGGACTTTGTTTTCAGTGTTAAAGGAAAGTCGCTTTCATCTTATGATCTTCAGCTTGCGCACACAACAAACATCGCATTTAAATATGAAATATATAGTGCAGTAGCTGATGATAATGGTGATATTCTGTATATGCCAAAGGATAATAATGCAGAAAATAGTCAGAGATATCGCTTAGCACGAATAAGAACAGATGCCAATGGAGATGCTGAAACTGATGGAAATGGCGAAGCTATATATGATGATTATTCACTTCCACTTGATGGGGCTTATGCAAATGCAACCACAGTTGGCAATAGAGTAGTAGTAAACGATTCTCTTAAGGCACGAAGCTATGATACTGGTGAAAACGGAGACAATTTACAACAGTATGCAAATCCAGCTTACTGGATAAAACGAGGTATCGTAGTCCACTCAATACAAAAGCAGGACGGTGGCTTTACTCATTCTTATGTACTGCGTATAAGTTGGATCATGCCAACTTCTATAAGCGATACAGAGCGTGAAGAAAATCTAGATATTGTTCAGAATAATAAAGAAACTGACATGATTTATATTACAGCAAAAGCTCGTAGCTGATAAAAAGGATTATTATTAAGTATTTAATGAAAGGGAGTTTTCCATGAAAAAAATAATGAAAAAATTCAGCATAACATGGATAACTGTTTGGCTTATTATTATAGCTGTAGCCTTTTCTGCTTTTATCGGTTATGCTACATATACTGGTATAACGTCACTTAAGCGAGTTGCTTCAACTCGCGCAGGTGCGGGTATACTTTTCTCATCCAATTACATGAAAAGCGGTGAAAACCCGCAAACCTCGATTGAATATCGCGATTACAGTGAATTTACTAATAACAATGGGGAACCTTTGGAAGCAAATCCTGAATATAACATGGTAGTTTGTAATTACTCTCAGGGGGATAAAGCTACGTGGTATACAGCGAATGATATAAACTATTCAATTACAGCAAAGTTGCTTTTGAATGAAAAATACACAAGTGCAGATATAGAAAATGGAGTTGATCCTTCTCTGTTAGGAGAATACAAAACACCAACATCGGCAGATATAGGTTCTTTGAAATTTGGTATAAAGCATTTAAATGATGCTGATTATACTTATTTTTCAAGCAACCAATTAATAATAACACTTCCGACTACAGGCAAATATACGCTTAACAAAACAGAAGCTTCTTCCGATACATTCAGCTTGCTGTTTGATAAAAGCGAACTTAAAAATAATGCTCCGAAATTTTGGATAATGGTAAATGCGACACCGGTATCTGTTTCGGGCGGAGAAGTTGAGACCATATCAGGCTGCATCGGAACTTGTAAAAATGCTCAAGGCGGATCAAACTGGACCGGATATATAGAAGACGATAACTATAATAGTACAGATTATGATTCTTATAATTATATCATCTCAGGAGTCGGAAAAGGATCATTCTATTTTGCTTGGGATGAGAGTAAAATAACACCTAATGAATTTGCATTTGTAAATTATGCTACCGATATAAAGACATCGGTGACAAATGTTGATTCGTGGATTAATTATACACAATACGGAACAATTGCTCCCACATCGGGAACATGGAAATACATAAAGCTGGGAGTCGACTCGGACGAAACCGTAAGGTATGAATTTCAGCTTTATAAGAAGAGCGGAGATAATTACGGCAGTAATATCTCCCAATATGTAGATTATTACTTTGTTGCAGAATAAGGTGGTGGAAATATGAAAAGAATACTATTCCCCAAAATGCAAAAACATAGAGTAGATAAGGGGAAAAAGGGCATTGTTGCTTTTATGGTGGCAATGATTATGCTCTTCACTTCTATGCCTTTGAGCGAATTTTCACCTATTTTAATAAAAGTCTCTATGTTGGTTGCTCATGCTATAGATCCACCGCGCAGAGCTGAATTGTCTTATAGTGATCTTAATGATTTTGTTACTTATTCAAATTTTTACAGTGCTAATTCATATGAATACAGCGAAGATATTATAACGTTAAATTTGAATTCGGTTGCAACAAATACATTTCCGAGCGGCTATGTTCCACTTGGCACGGAAGATAATCCTTTTAACGGAAAAATCTACATCAATCAGACATATGGAAGTTCATGGTGGTTTGAGACAGATAAACCGATTTTTGATTATGTTACTGATTCAGCTATAATAAACTATTCTGATGATGATCATAAAACAGAACCTATCCAGATTGAATTACGTCGTAAGGAGAACTCTGACATTTCTCCTCTATTTGCTAATCATGTTACAGCAGGTGACAACAATAAAGCAACGTGGAAAATAAAATCAGCAGTTCAGACGGAAGATGCCGGTGATGGACAGACGAATATACTTGTCTGTAACACATCAGGTTTGATTGGCGATATTCAAGCTAATGCAAATGTAACAATTGAATTTGATAATAGTGCATATGATTCCGGAACAGGAAAACGTTCGGATGTTGTATCAATCGGAGATGTTGGTTTGATATGTCAAACTATGTACGCCGGTTCTCAAATCAATCTGACGCTTTCAGGTTCAAACAATGGCTGCCTTGTTACTTCAAGCGGAGGAAATGCAGGCGGTATTGTTGGCAGAATGAATGAAGGTGCTACGTTACAGCTTAACAGCACATATACTCCAGATAGCAATAGGAATATATCTACGGGGAATGGCTATGCAGGCGGTATTGTTGGCTACAATAATGGTGGAAGAATCATTTTCCCTTCTGGTGCAGAAACTGAAATCAGAGGTTCTGTTATAGGCACTACAGGTGCAGGAGGAATATATGGTTTTTATTCAAATTATGTAGAAAATAACTCTGCGCAAAGTGTTACCATTGATATGAGAAATTATGATATTGACTGTACCGTTAGTGCTGCTACTGCAGGCGGTCTTGTTGGCGTACTTAGCGGAACAGCAGATTTTTCCGTTGATGGTTCGGAATCAGGAGCTAACGAAATTACAGTAAACGGTGATACGGTTACGGATTTCGGAGGTATCGCAGGAACATATCAAACAAATGCATTAACGAAAAAATTTGAAGTCAATACAGTTACTGTGAATACATCAGCTTCATTTGGAGAAAGCGGCGGATATTACGGTGGTACTTGCGGACAGATCGTAGGAAATCAGCCTGCATATATCAGCATATCTTCTCTTACACATAAATCGTCAGCAGGCTATGATGAAGCAACTGCTTTCGGCGGCGTTGTCGGAAATGCCGGAGACAAGGGCAGTATGCTCGATGTAGGAACAGTTACGGTCGAGACAGGTGTAGTGGCCGGAACTGCGGCAAACGGAACTCCCTTTAAAGGCGGCGGTATTGTAGGTGTTCTGACTGATGGTGTTCTGCGTCTTAGCGGTACAACCAATCTTACAAAAGCACCTGCTAAATCTGCAGCTGCTAAAACTGACGAAACGCCAGAGTATAAGCAAAGCGGTCAGATTGTGGGTATGCGAAAGGATTCCCTTGTTTATGCTGTGGGCAGCGGCAATTCAGGTGATAGTAATTGGATTTTTAATCGTTCAAATGATGATGTTCAGGCAGATGATATAGGAACGTGGGGCAGTGTTCTCAGAATCAGCGGAATTGAGACAGATGTTCTTACGTTTGATCCTTCTGCTCATACTGTTACGGTAAAGGCTCCTGTTACCACTATATCAAGTGTTGCTGATTACACAAAAACAGCAATCAATATGCAGCTTAATTCTGGTAATAAGGGTGCATTGAATTTTGCTGACAGTACAAACACAAAGTCCGCTTTATTAGGAACAAATCTGTCGTTTTCTGGAACGATTAATTTGTCCGGCAGCGGAAATATTGGCCTTATGCGTGATGATTACAAGGATAATATTAATGAGATCGGATCGTACACTAAAACGATCAGCGGCGGTACAGTAAATCTTGCTATCGGTGAGAGATATGGTGTTTACTCCGGCAGCAATCCTGTTGGAAGAGGTGCTATCGTTGCACATCGTTACAATGGTCTGATCGCAAGAACAGGGGAAGTATCAACTACAACAGGAACAGGCAATGAAGCAGTTACTACAGTCACACCTGCAACGATCAGCAGTGTTACTATTGGTGGAACGATAAATGTCAATGCTACTATTGATGAAACTTATGTCGGTGGTGCCGTTGCAGTTGCAGAGAAAGGCATCACACTGTCAAGTGTAACCGCACAGGAAACTATCAATTTTAAAAAAATCAGTGGATCAAGTCACGTTGTAGGCGGTATGGTGGCTGATGTATCAGGAGGAAATACCACTATTAGCGGCGGTATAGCAAGTCCCACGATAACTCCAACTGGTGATATCAACAGTATCCCGATCGGCGGTGCTATTGGTAATATTAATAATACTGACAAACAGATTAATGCAAGCTCGCTTACAGTTGCAGCAATAATCAATGCTTCTGGCGCAACCGCTTCTGGTGATACAAAAAATGTGTCATGTGTTGGTTTTATTTCTGATATTTTAGGCGGTTCCATGAGCTTGACAGGCGTAACTGTCAGCGGAACTGCAATCACCAACTGTGCAAGTGGTGATAAAAGTCATTCTGGTGGCTTTTTAGGAATGAAGTGGTTGGAAATCAATGTTAGTTTCACAGCAAATAATGGTGTTATTGTGTCGGGAACCAATACACTTTCTACTTCTACTACTGTTAAGTATGCAGCAGGACTTGTTCAGCAGGCAACAGGTCATTGGACTGTTCCAGAAAAAGGTATCAAAATTAGTGGAATGACTATTTCAAATGTCACAAATTCACTGGGACTGATCGTTCATGACGGATATTCTGGCAGTAATGGTTTGTATCTTGAATTAACTCACACAGATAGCTATTATCTTGCTTCTACAGGTATAACTGTTCCTAATACAACGACCTATGACGAGCTTGTTGCAGTAAGTGGTTCGGATATTCTTTCCAACGGCAAGAACGGTATTATTTCAATAACTACCGACGGCGATCTGATAATGGACGGTACAAACTGCAACACCTATCAGAACAAGTATAACAAGGGAAATCTTTCAAACAACAAGTCGCGCTATTATTATAATCTGACAGGCATATGTGCAAAAGCGACTAAATCTGACGGTGAAAAGCTTTTGCTTTGGAGCTTGAACAAGTATGCAGCGGGCAATATCAATTCCAATTTTACAGATAGCTTTGGGTCGAATGCTATTACTGGAACTTTTAATTTGGAACACATCTCCTACTATCCGATAGATGTTGGCTCTGCTGTTACTATAGGCGATGCAACTTTCCAGTTTTATAATAATAATATCGAAGCAAGTGAGGGAGGTACAGGAGATTCTGACAGCGGTGTTCGTACTACTCGTGGTGCATCGCAGCATTATCTTATGCACAGCGGTGTATTCCGCAATGTTTCTTCTACATTAACAACAAGCGGAAACATTCACTTTAAGGGAAACATAGGCGTAGGCTCAACGGGATCAGGAGATTCATTGGTAATCTACTCAGGTGCTCTCATAAATGGTACTCTCAGCGGAACACTGACCACAAGTAACAGTAAAGAGATAGTTTTTGAAGGTTTAACAATTAGTGATACTTCTAAATATCTGCTTATCAATAAGATGATGAGTAACTCAAAGCTGACACTTAGCGGTGTGCGTACAGGCGGAGGCAAAGATTTTAGTAATACTGATAAATCTTCAACTGAAACAAAATATACAGCAGGGGCTACTGTGGCAAGCAGCCTTATTGGTGATGTATCAGGTAATGGTATTCAGATCTCTTTCTCAAGAATGAAGCTTGATTCTCGTACAACAGCAGGTTCACCTGTTGATTGGTCTGCACTGTACGGAACAACGAAGTCTATTTTCAGCGGTGCGACATTTTTAAACAAGTTTGCTGTTGATAACAATTCAACAGGTACATATGATTTTGCTGAGGATTTAGACTGGTCAAGCGGAACACATAATGCCAATGTTACATACGGAATGGAAATAAGAACATCCAAGGAGTATGAAGACAAGCAGCAGAGATATTTCCGTGAATCAACACAATCTAACTTTGTTGATCCAGCAAGTGCTCCTTCATTAAGAACCGAAGTATATCCTTTTAATAGTGGATTTTTACCTTATGTGAAAGAATCAACAGCGATCAGAAAGAGCTCTGATCCTTCTAATGACGATTATGCGGTATCGAAATATTCAACTCGTGAACTCAAGGTCAATGTTTACACCGAGGGACTTTCAGTCGGTTGTGGAACATATAATCATCCCTATGATATTACAAAAGGATCTCAGTTTGTGACGCTTGCAACATCAATTAATAAAAGTGGATATTTTTCCACATTAAGATTGCCAAAGGTAAATTGTAACAACGATTCAGATTTGACAACTCTAATAACAACGCATTGGTGTGATACTCCAGGTTCATCTTGTGCAGAGTTCAAATTAATAGGTGACACTTATACCTACACAGAAGGTGATACAACTTACACTTGGAGCAAAGAACAGGTTAGTCTGTATTTGGCAAGTGCTTATTACATTATTAAGGAACCAATTACTATTGAAGGAACATATGCTGGTTTGGGTGCTTCTCCTGCATCTGATACAACAGGTAAATATGCATTCCGCGGTGTTATTGTCGGCGGAAGCTCTGATGGTAGTGTTAAAATATCAATGAGTATTCCAAAATCTTCAGAGACATCTAATTACGAGAATACTCATGGTCTTATAACTATGAGCAATGGTTGTGTTGTCAAAAACCTTACAATTGAAGTAACACCATATTCAACTGATCCATACAACTATAGGGTCAACGGAAATAAGGCTTATGCATACAATGAAGAGTTCTCAAACTATGGTGCTGTTATCAACAAGATAATGGGCGGAGATAACATCATAGACAATGTTAGTGTTAATTTCACTGATGTTTTTAAAGTAAGAAATGACAATGATTACAAAGCTACAGTTGGCGGTTACGTTGGTTGTGTAGTCAATGGCGGTTTGATATTCAGAAATGTTGATAATGACTCTCTGAAAAATTTTGTTGTAAAAAGAGTGAATGGTAGCGGAACAGTTCAAAAGGTTACCGTCAATAAGGAATACGATGAAGAAGTTACTGATCCATCAACAGGTGAAGTGACTACAGTTCATCATACAACAAAGGAGATTGAAAATCTTACCGATGAAGACGACCTTATTCACATTCACGTCAATCCCTTTGTAGGCCGTGTTATCAACGGTTATGCTATCCGTGAATCAACAACGGTAAAAGAAAATGAAGGAACCGAAAACGAAAAAACTATAGAAACTGCACATTACGCTTTCAGCGAGGACGGTGCAACATATGGTGACGGCGAGGCTCGTACAGGTGCTGTTGAAGTCACAATGCACAACACTCGTAAGAATTACTCTATCCCCGATATTGATACAAGTATGAACTTTCAGGATAACGCTGATAGTGTATTGAAATTCACAAAGGAGACTGGAGAAAAAAGCTATAATACCATAACTGTTCCGAACAGTCAGGCTCTGTATATCATGTCGATAATAGCTCAGTCGGGGGCAGGGTGTGCAAGTACTGATGATGGTAACTATGCTTACAATATTTCTTATTGTGGTACTGGTGTGAGAAACTATTCATCTGCACCCATAGATAATGGTAGTAATAAAGATAAAGCAGTTGACAATAATAAGGCAACACACTGGGCAAATTACAGTGCTATAGGTAATGACACCAAAGGAGATGATTATAACCTCTCAACAAATGATACTGTAAATTCTAAGACTGCTATTCCATATATTATTTACAAATATACCAGTTCTTATAGTAATGGTACTAAATATCCTGCAAGAACTCTGACAAAGCGTACATTCTATGTGAACCTTGACGGAGGTGAGACTTATTATCTGCCGGATAGCTTCCGGGGTATTGGATTCTTGGGAAGCGCGGAATATGTTAATGATAACATGAAAATCTATGGATTTAATGGTAACGGAACTAAAGATAATCCAACAATTATTGATCTGAATGCGGAGTATTTTACACACCAACATGATAATGATCCATATTATAAAGGAAATAATATAGGTATGGTGTGTGGAATGGGCTTATTCAATAGTTTACAGCAGTTTACATCTGATACATCAAATAATTATAAATATGAGACCAACTCAAAATATCAGATCACAAATTTCACCTTGCAAGGTTATATTTCTGCTCATCATGTTAGGGAGACTAACGTAACGGCAAACAATATAATAACAGCATACGCAGGTGATGATTTGCCAGCAGAGCCTAATGGAAGTCCACCAGCTTCACATTTCTGTACCGCAGGATTTGTTTCATACATTAACAACAATAATATTAGATTGTTTAACATTTCGAATGTTGATTTTAAGAAATTCCATGTAAACAGTTATTCTTATGCCGGTGGCTTTTTCGCTTATACAAATGCCAGCAGTGTAAGAATGTATATCAACAATTGTAATGCAGACGGTTATAAAATCGAAGGCTCTGGTCGTGTTGGCGGCTTTGTTGGTTCTTATGATTCCAACCAGGGAACCGAAGGTGGCATACACATAAATACAGGGCTTGACTCAAATGGCAAGGATACATATACCAGCGTGATGAAAAATACTATTGTAAATAATCGATTTACAGGAGATAATAAATCTAATTATTCTGCTGGAATAGTGGGGTCTGTATATTGTAATAAAAATGCTTCCACAACAGATCAAGGTGACCATGCGTTAGGAACATTGATATTAAGAAATGTTACTATTGAGGGAGGTAATGCAGAAACAAATTATATTGGAAATAAAAACAATCCTTCAGGTTCAAGCGGTGGAATCATGGGTGGAGGAACGGCTGCTGTTAAAGGCTGCCTGATTCAAAATTGCGTTGTAAAGGATATAGATATATATGGTAGATTCTCCGGCGGAATAATGGGAGAAAATGCAAATAGAAGATCCACAGATGTAAACGGAGCTGCTACAGGAGCCAGAATTGTTGGCTGCAAAGTGACGGGTACGTTGGATAATGACGGAAATCCGCAATACGATATTATGGCACTTAACTATGCAGGCGGTGTTTATGGTGACACGAGAGATAATGGCAGTAATAATGCACAGTATCAGAGCCTTGCAGCTGGAGAGACATCTTTGAAAGTATACAAGACTGATATAGACGGTGTGTATATCTATGGCTATAATATATATAGCATGAATACGGGTAATTCTAATACCGGAACATCAGGTAGTGGATTTGCGGCTGGCGGTATTGCCGGAAACAATGATAATAACCATATAATACAAAACTGTAAAGTTGAAAAGTGTGTTATTGATGTAGGAACAAATTCTTCTTCTGCATCAGAAACACCTTGTGCTGGTTTGATTGGTAGAATTGGAAGCGGCAATATATACGGCTACAATATTGAGGTCAAGGATTGCGATTTCCAGACACATCAGTGGTCAAACGGCGAAGCAATAAACACTCAAAAAGCATATGCCACGGATACTAACACTCCTGTCAGCGGCATGAAATGCGGCAATGTAGTTGGAAATGGTAAGACAACTCAAGAGGTAAATATAACAGCTATTCATGTTGAAAATTGTCCAGCAGAAACGGATTTCAATTCTGTTAAAACTTCTTCGTTCATTGTGTACGCCGACTATAATGATGTGGCTTCAAGCAATGTTAAGGGAACGGAAATGTCAACGTTAAGTGTGCTTCCGAACAGTTATACAAATGTCGGCGAAGGCGGATTGGGTGATTTCTTCCCGAATGTCAATGTCAGCCCGGTAAGTGTAATGGGAGAGGATACTTTCTTGATCGGTGACGGTGCTGCACTTTATGACAAGGGAAACACAGGAGTGAAAAACACACCTGTGATCGATGCTATTGTAAATGATACAGACAGTAACTATTCAAAAACTTCGTCAACTACAAAGCAATTCATTCAGCGAGCATTGCAAAGTGCATCAGTCAGCGGTGAACCCAACAAGATATCAACGTACAAAACTGAAATGGGTTCTTTGCCTGACGGAGTAGAGGATTTTACTGTTCTGGTTATCAACTCTGAAGCGAGAGCTGCTTCAACTGCGTTTATCAACAACTATATTCAAATGGTAACGAACACAACAAATCAATATAATGTTGTTGTGGGAAGCACAGGACAAGAAGTTAACAAAACAACAAATTATCAGGTTAATGTGTATCCTTGTACATATAACGGAAGTAAGTATGTTATTGGTGCAACTGGCAAAACAGCAGGTTTGTATGTTGAACATTCAAATGTAAATAGTAACACTGAATTTGAATATTATATGAAGAATACACACGCTGACTCTAACCAGGGTGATTACCAATTCTCGCTTATGGATGTACAGTTTTTTAAACCCACTTCCGATTCAAACATAAAGGAGGTAGCATATCATCTTTACATACCTGTTCTTACAAAGAAAATGCTTATGTTTGAGTTCTATTCAGCATCTCAGTCAGGAACAGATAATAAATCTACGAATTTCACAAATTATGGAAATACTCTTGCTGAGGGCTTGAATTCATGGTATACAGCTTATCTGCACTTCACGTACACTCAGACGGAGCTTCAAAGTATTCTGGAAAGCGGAGCAGGACTTAACTGGAACAGTGCAAAAACCGTACTGCTTAAATATCAGACGGATAATGTTGAGGCAAAGCTCGGTGCTGGTACACAAATAGTTTTGTGTGATCCGAATAAAGCTGACCAGTGCTATTATGCTACATTATCTGGTCTTCGTCCGAATAATGATACCGATGGTGAAAACGATACCATTAGTTTTGCTGGTTTTAAAACAAAAGCAGATGGAACGGGTAATTTTTTTGAAGCTGCAACTCTTAATTCTATGCTGCTGGCGCAAGGTTTTACCATAACAGCAGACACAACTGCTCCTGAGAATGAAAAAATATATGCTGTAACGACCAATTCAGCCGAGGCTGATGTCATTGCATCTGATAATACGATGTATAAAAAAGTATCATCAGGTGGAACAGCTAAATTGGTAGTTTCCTACCTCAAAAATGATGGAAGCGGCGACAATGATGACAGTAAGCTTCTTGTAGAAAATTATTATCTTGCCGTCCGTGCTGACGGAAACAGCGTGTACAATTACTCAATCCGTACTCCTGCTACAACCTCCGGTGGTACAGATAAACCTACTCTTCGTCGTTCTAATGTTGAGGAAGGAAATGTCACAAATCTTATTATGGGCAACTTATATAAGCAGACAGTGACGATCGGTGTCCAAAATACCGGAACAACATCAAGCGAAATTAATTCAGCAAATCACAGGCTTGATGTAACGTTGACCGCTCTTATTCAATTAACTGGATCTTCCAGTGAAAAAAACTATATGCTCGGACATCTTTCAAATCCTGATATACACCTTTATCAGTCATTTATTATTAATCTTACAGCGAAAGATGATTCCGGGGAGCGAAAGGAGATATTAGGTATCCCTACTGCTACAACTAATTATACTCTTAACGGAAATAATAACAATTATTCTGAAACTGGAATTCGTCAAACGGATATAACGGGTTCATTTATTCAACTGAAACAATTTGACATAAAGAATTATTTGAGCCAAAATGGAAATGCATTTATAACAGCCACCACGCAGATTGAATTTGCAGAAGCATGGCAGTATAATGCTGAGTTCCCAGTGCAAGACGGTTCTCAGAATGAAATAGGTGTGAATGTATCCGGAAAATCGAACTTATCATATAGCATTGACAAACTTCGCTTTACAAATATGACTCAATCCCCGGCTTCACCAAGCAACAGATATTTCTATATCAAAGAGTCCGATAAATCGGGTTTGGTTTTCAATACAAAATCAGAAATATTGGATGAGTATGACAAGGTCGGTGAACCGAGCTTCAACTACAGTCAGCAAGGTATCAATCCAAGGAACTTTATAGATGATACTCAAACCCGTCTTCCTGTTAAAGCAACTGCAACATATAACGCAACAAATATAAAAAGGTCTGATTTTTTAGATGCAGAAAAGATAAAGTATACACTTAAGCTTTACAAGAAAACAGATGATAACGGAGAAGTCGAATACACAGAAGTAAATGATATATCAAACTATATTGATTTGGCAGATTCTAATTCTGTTTTTATAAAGGTAAATTCGGGCGTTACTTCAACATATGCTAATGGTGCAAAGATGGAAAAAGTTGGTAATCAGCTAGTATATATCGCTGATATTGACCAGTCTGCGTTTACAAGTAAGGATAACCAAAGAATTTCTGCTGATATTGATTTTGCTGTAATAACAGGAACAGGATTTAAAGATTACGCTAACTATCGTTTTGTATTGGAAGTTGATCTGCTAAAAACGACTACCAATGGAACTATATTAGATTCAGTTACTCCTAATTCTGCAGCACATGACTGGATAGTATATACCAATGCTAAAATCAATCCTGATATGCTAACATTAAGTGAGTATGCCGCATAATGTAAAGCACTCTTTAAGAGCCGAGATAATCAAGTCTCGGCTCTTGTCATATACATACAAAAATCTTACATTCGCAATTACCAGTGTTAATATAAAATAGTACGAGAGTTAATACTTCTATTTTGGTTGTCGAATAATATATGTGTATTACAATGCGTATACATTTATTGGCTTTACGATTAAAGAGAAGCAACTTTATATATGCAATGTGCTGAAAGTATTTGATAGAATGTGAATATTCTGCACAATTATTGACAGAAGCAGTGAAATGGTATATAATGTAATTGTAAACAAAAGGTATAACGCAAACTTAAAGAAAATCCCTTCTTTCTCATAAATTCCTCCATTATTATGGTTTGAGAGCACCTAACCGCTTCAATGAAATCGATACAGCCGTAGTAGAGAGTTCATTGCAAAGATCAAAAGCTCAAAAACCTCCGGTTTGATGCACCGTCGGGTTGCCGCCGACGGTGCAGAGATCAGGAACCGGAAATCTTAAATTGACAGCTTGCTCATATTCTATACCTCAACCCGTCGGGCCTTGGCCCGGCGGGTTATTTTTAATTTCCATACATGATCCAGTTCTACAATTAAAAAATAGTTGTATCACGAAGCGTATAATATAAGATTTTGAGCGCATTTCTCATAAAATTACCATACCGAAAGTAGTTTACGTGTTGATGTCTACTTTTTGTAAAAAAATACTGCTTTTTTGTTAGAATTAATAGTTATTTCATTGACATTGCACTGTAAATATGGTATAATAAAGCAAATAAAAGTAAAATATTCGAAAAGGGGGCGGGAGCTGTGGCAGAAAAAAACAAGCAGGCGACAGTTGACGGTTTACGCGCTGTTGAACTGAATTATCGTTCCATAAGGGAAATTTCAAGCGGTCATACGGCTTTTTATCAGACAAAGACCATGCTTAATTCCCCAAATTTAGGCGTCCTTACCCCTGATATCTACCGTGATGTGGCAGAAATGACCAATCAGGCGGACCAGCTTTTCCGGCTGGAGCTAATACAGGCTCTTGAAGCGAATACTACGTTTTACGAACGTGAGGTAAACTTCAATTGGATGTCGGTATATCTGCCTGTGAGATTGCTGCGAGAGAAGCGTACTATTAAGTTTGCTTCCGACTATGCAGCGCGCTATCAGGTTCCTACGAGCAGAATTTGCTTTGAACTTTCGGAGAAGCTGCTTATGGAAAATGATGAACAGATTCCGGTAACAATACAGTCTATGCGAAATCTGGGTTTCCATTTTATGCTCACGAATTTCGGCGGAATATCCTGCCCTATGATGAGACTTTCAGACTATCCTGTGGATTTTGTTATGTTAAGCCCTGAGGTTTCGAATTACATAGGTAGGGGAGAGCGCTCCGACAATGCAGTAAAATCAATAATCTCATTCGTTAATGATATCGGCTCTGAGCCTGTTGCAGACGGCGTTTTCAACAGCCATCAGGCAGAGATGCTGTATTCATTTGAGTGTTCTTATTGCGCGGGAAATCTGTCAGGAAAGTATATGACAGAAAAGTATATCAAACAAAAAGCTGGTAGCTAACAAATAAAAGAGTTTCGGCGCAACTGCTCCGAAATAATAAATATGGATTGGAGAGTTCACTGTGGATGAGAAATTAACTGATGTCCTTGAACTCAGAAGAACCGCAAAAGAAGTCAAACGCCATGTCGTTCTTATGAGGATACTTGGACTTCTTATGATAATCCTGATACTTATCGTAGCTGTGGCTTATGCCATATCATATTTCTATGACAAGTTCGGAAGTTTTACAGTTAAGATCAACAAGTACGATATGGTCAGTCAGGGACTTTCGCTTTCGGAAACTCCTGACTATGACAGATCTATCGCAGTGCTGAATGCCAATATCGTTTATGATATGACAAATATAAGTGGAAACGATCTCCCTGATAATATCGATAAGATAAATGGCAGCCATAACGGTGATAATTACATAGCCTATACCTTTTATCTTATTAATGCCGGAGACGATACACTTTCCTATACGGGAGAAATGGTCATAGAGAACGTTACCAAGAGTGTTGACGAAGCCATCAGGGTGGCGGTCTATAAGAACGGTGAAAAGACCGTTTACGGCAAGACCAAATCAAACGGAGGCGGCAAGGAAAGCGACTGCGACAGCGAGTTCCTTTCATCGAGTTTAGTCATGAGGACAACTTCTGAGGGCTTTAAGGCAAAAGACAAAGATAAATACACCGTCGTAATATGGCTTGAAGGAAATGATCCGGATTGCCTTGATGACATAATAGGTGGAACAATGAAGCTCGGAATGAACTTCAAAATTACTGAATCTACTTAATATTCAGCATAAAAGGAGAAAATCGCAATGAAAAAGGTACTTAGAATAGGAGCAAACGTGATCGCATGGATAGTTCTTATATTTGCATTGCTTATTACGATCATAGTTTTTTCATCAGGCAGGAACAACGGCGTGGCAAATCTTTTCGGATTCATTCCGATGACTGTTGAATCGGACTCAATGAAGCCGACATTCAGCAAGAATGACCTTATAATCTGTAAGGAGATAGACGACCTCAATGCTCTTAAGGAGGGCGATGTAATCACCTTCTGGACCGTAATTGACGGCAGGAGAGTAAAGAATACCCATAGAATCGTAAGTGTTAACGCGGATGAGGGCGCAAGAAGCTTCATCACACGAGGCGACAATAACCCAGCAGATGATACTCTTCCTGCATATGCAAGTGATATCATTGCTAAGTGGACAGATGTGAAGATCGCAGGCGTAGGAAAATTCATGAATTTCCTGCGTACCAAAAAAGGATTCTTCATCTGCATACTCATCCCGATGGCAATATTCTTCCTGTTTGAGCTTTACAAGTTTATCGTAACGCTCATAGAAGTAAAGCGTCCGGAGCCTGCAGAGCAGCTTGACGAGGAAGAGATAAAGCGCCGTGCTATCGAGGAATATCTCGCAAGCAAGGGCGAAACAGCTGATAAAACCATAGAAAAGAAAGCAGAAAACCTTGAAGATGCTAAGAAAGAGGCATTTGAAAAGTTTGAAGAAGTTAAGAAAGAAGCAGCCGAGAAGGCCGCAGAAACAGCTGAAGCCATAGAGGAAAAGGCTGGAGATCTGGTTGGAAAGGCTGAAGAAATAACGAAAGAGACAGCAGAAAAAATTTCAGAATCAGCGAAAAAAACTGACGACTAAGCCGATTAATTCGGCGAGGGTCTGTGATATATCACAGACCTGCGGAGAATATTATGAATGAATTTCTAAAATGGTTTTTTGCATTTATTTCTGAAATGCTGAAAGGCTATGCTGACATCGGAAGGGGATTTGCTCGCGGTGTCAAGCAGATATTCAACATAAAAAATTACATAGATATTTTCAAGGAACATTCTCAGAATTACGGAGCTCTCAGCTGGGTGCTTTCCATTCTGGCCATAATCATCGTATTAGCAATTTATGTTCTTCTTGCGATGCTTATTATCTTTGGTATACGTAAGTATATCCGTTTCAGACATTCTATTGTCAGTAACGAGGATCTCCTCGAGGAGATCGCTGAGCTCCAGCGCAAGGTCATGAAAATGGCAAAGGAAAAGGACGAAATAATGGCTATGAAGGTAGCTCAGATGGGACTTCCTGCCGGATCGGCTGCACTATCGTTTGCTGGTGAGGGTGCAGGTGCAGAAGGCGAAGGCGGAGAGGCTCAGCCGCAGGTGGTTGAGAGCGGCGTTGTCCAGACTACTGAACACCGTTTCTCAAAGCTTATCGAGGTTGATGCTTTCTACAAGACCTATACTCCTCCTGAGTATGACAATGAGATAGACCTTGTTGGTATATGTGAGAATTTCAGAAATTTTGCATGTTCAAGAATGCATCTGTACTATGAACCTAAGGTAATACGCCTGTTCATTGCAGGTATGGCTTCTACGAAGCTAATTATCCTTCAAGGTATATCAGGTACAGGTAAAACTTCTCTCCCGTACTCCTTTGGTAAGTTCCTTCAGGTAGATACGACTATAGCTTCAGTACAGCCGTCATGGCGTGACAGAACTGAGCTTTTCGGTTACTTCAACGAATTTACAAAGAACTTCAACGAGACAGAGGTGCTCAAGAGAATCTATTCATCAGGCTATAATAACGATATAAACCTCATACTTCTCGATGAGATGAACATTGCCCGTGTCGAGTACTACTTCGCGGAAATGCTCTCCATACTCGAAATGCCTAACGCTGACGAGTGGGAACTTGATATAGTTCCGAACGTATGGAGCACCGACCCTGAGAACCTTGACAAGGGAAAGATACGCATCCCTCAGAATATATGGTACATCGGTACTGCGAATAACGACGACTCTACATTCGCTATTTCCGATAAGGTTTATGACCGTGCACAGCCTATAAACCTTGACGCCAAGGGCGTTGCCTTTGACGCTCCGGATACGCCGCCTATGAACCTGGGCTTTGAACATCTTGACCAGCTGTTCAGGGATGCGTTCGACAAATATCCTATATCTCAGGAAAACCTCAAGAAGATACAGCAGCTTGACCTCTGGGTAATCGAAAAGCTGAGAGTTGCCTTCGGTAACCGTATACTCAAGCAGATGAACCTCTTTGTTCCTGTATATGTAGCCTGCGGCGGCGACGAGCTGGACGGTATCGACTACATACTCGCTACAAAGATATTCCGTAAATTTGAATCTCTCAATCTCGCCATGCTGAGAGAAGAGCTTCGTGAACTTTGCGCCTACATGACCAAGACATTCGGCAAGAATAAAATGAACGAATCTATAGCTTACCTTGAAAGATTGCAGAAGCTGTTCTGATTCGGAAAAAGCAGGTGAGGACAAGTGAACGACTTATACAGCAAGTGGTACAGTGAGTTTGAGATACTCACTGAGGTATTCGACAGTGATGAGTTATACAATGCACTTGATTCCCTGCTGAATACCAGCCGCAATACATTTGCCTTCAACCGTAAGCTTATGGAGAAGGCGATAGATGTATCGTGGGTAGAGGCTATAGAGAATGGTATAACTCATGTGGATAATTTCCTTCGAAGTCCGAGAAAGACCATCGAGGATGTTGAAGAAATAGTCCCTATAGCGCTGTCGAGAAAGACCACTATTGAATCGGTCAAGCACCTTGCACAGCATACAGACCTTATTCAGAGCGTTGATAAGAAAACGGGTAAGATAACCCCTTCAAAGATACTCAACATACACAAGGAAGAAAGTCTGTTTACCTACGAGAATAAATTCGTAAATACCCTTATCGACAGATTGTATATCTTCATAAATACACGTTACGAGAAGCTTGCACAGGTATCGAAAGACGAGGAGGTCTATACTCTCGGCTACGATACGGTCATTGATGACGGCTCTGGCGGAAAAATGAAGATAGACGTAAAGATAGAAACTATTGACAATCTTGAATCTACAGACGCCAATGGTTTTACCGTGTGGCAGAGAGTAGAAAAGCTGAAAACAGCTATCGAGGGCTACAAAGGATCGGTTCTTTGCAGAACTCTCGGAAATACATATATACGACCGCCTGTAATGCGAACCAACGCCATTATGAAGAATGTAGACCTCAAAGCCTGCCTGACACTTTGGCAGTACATTGAGAGCTACGACAAGGTTGGATATGAGATTAACGTAGAAAACACGGCGATGCAGCCTCAGGAAGACTATGTCAATGACTTCTACAAGCTGATAATACTTAATCTGCTGCTCTTCCGTTCGTACAATAACGTGGACAGCCTGGATAAGATGAAACAGCTCAAGTCACAGACTGGTAAGCCTTTAGCGCCGAAGTTCCTGAAAAAATTCGACAAGACCCTTGCTGCGGATTACAGCGTTTCCTCCGAGACAACGGCAGGATATATCGCTGCTGACGGCGACTTCAGAATGGAAAAGGGACTTCCGGAGAACCTCACTGAGATGTTCAAGGAGCTCGAGACTGTAATCAAACTGGAGAATGAATATCTCGCCAAGCTTGAGAGCGAACGTGCTGAAGAGGAAAAACGGCGTCAGGAAGAAGAAGCAAGACTTGCCGAAATGAAGCGTATCGAGGAAGTAAGACAGGCAGAGCTGGAGCGTATCCGCATAGCCAAGGAAGAAGAAGAACGCCGCGTTCAGGAAATGCTAGAGCAGAAGCGTGCTGAACAGGAAGCGGAAGAGCGCGAACGTCAGCGCCTCGAGGCAGAGCGTCTTGCACGGCTTGAAGAAATACGCAAGCGCGAAGAGGAAGCTCGTCTGAAACGCGAAGAAGAGGAAAGACTTGCTGCCGAGCGTGAAGAGATACGCCGTAATAAAGAGCTTGCACGAAACGAGCTTGGAGAAGCAGAGGGACTCGACGAGGAAACTCTTCATAATGAGCCTGATGAGAAAGAGCTTGAAAAGCAAGCTTATGAAGAAGTCACAGAAGAAGAAATCGAGGAAGTCAAGGCAGAGCTTGAAGCTGATGAGAACAGCGAAGCCTTTGAGGATCCTAGAGCTGTTGCAGCAAGAAAGAAGCTTGAGCAGCAGCGGCGCGAAAAGGAACGTGCAGAAACGGAACGTGCTCAGCGGCTTAAGGCTGAAAGACAGCGTTTCGAGAGCAAACCTTTCAGGGAGATATACCGCGAATATTCGTGGAATCCGATATATGTGCTTATCAGATTGATAAGGCACCTGCTTGCGGTGGTATTTGGTATCATACCTAAGGATACCGATAATCCGCGCTATAGACAGCTTCTTGCTGCAAAACAGGCAAAGCTGGACGAAAAGGAGCGCGAAAAGCAGGAAAGAAAGGATATGGAGGTCTACTACAGGAAGTACGGACAGGCTACAAGTTACAGGTTAAGGCGCTTTATAGGTGATGTTAAGTTCAAACTGAAAAAGCGCAAGGCTGACAAGAACAAGCCTAAGCCGCAGTATACTCCGCCTGTTAGAACTCCCGAGGAGCAACTTGCTATAGACAAGGAAATGAAGCGACTCTACAAGGCGTATCACGTAAATGTATTTGAAAGAATAAGCCGAGCTATTGAGACCCGTAAAAAGGAAAAGGCAGAGCTTGAAAAGAGCATACGTGAAAGCGCTGAGAGCCTTGAGGCTATGGAGAGTGAAACTGAGGAGAGAGAAGAGGACAACTCCAACAAGATATCCAATATAATAGTTGCTGTTATTACTGTACTAGCTCTTGTTTTTGTTATATACGTAATGGTATGTTCGGCAAGAGGCAAGGCTGTGAATGTGTTCGGCAAGAGCATACTTAGGGTAGTAACAGGAAGTATGGAGCCTTCCATATATACAGGTGAGTACATCATCGTTGAAAAGACCGATGTAAGCACTCTGGCTGAGGGAGATATAATCTCGTTCTATTCTGAACAGAGTGATATACGCGGACTTCTTGTGACTCACCGAATAGTTGGAAAGAACGATGACGGAAGTTTTATTACAAGAGGTGACGCAAATCCGGTTGATGACAGTGTTTCTGTAAAGCCAGAAAATATAGTCGGAAAATACAAGAGCAAGGCAAGATTCTTTATATGGCTGAACTCATTTGTAAATGCAAGAAAGCTTCTTCTGCTGCTGGTAGTCATAACAATGACTTGCATATCTTTTTATGAGGCAAAGACAGTAGTGAAAATAGGAAAAGAAGCTGCTGCCAAGGAAAAGATCACTCCTGAGGAGAAACATGAGGCAGCAATGCGAGAGGCCATTGAAAAGGAGAAGCGTAGGCTTGAAGAGATCGGATACAGTCCCGAAAACGAGGTGAATACGAGTGAATCAAGAGAAACTGATGAAAAGGAGAATGATTAGTGCGATCGTTCTGTTCCTTATCACATTTGTGGCGCTGCTCGTGTTCATAGCTCTTTACATGGACGAAGTCAAACGTGTTCAGGAAACATATAAAAAGCAGTATCGTACAGGTCTCCAGGATGTGATTACCGACATAGAATCATACAAAAATGCTGAGGGTGACCTGGAACTTAGGTATATGCGTATAGTAAGCGATTTAAGCGGCGCTAATGCCTTTGTATTTCTTATAGAAGATCTCGATGAGGAAAAAAAGACCATAAACGAGGTCAGCACCTGCCTGATAAAGTATCCCGAACAGATGAAGGGAAAGCTTGATGAGCTGGAAACGGCAATCAATGATATACTCGAAGATCTTGACAAGGGCTACGATGAGGCGCAGGCATTGGTAGATTCTGTAGATAAGCAAGGCTATTGATGCAGAGGAGGTTTTATCATGGGCGAAAAAAGACGTCTGAAAAAAGAAATAAAGCTCTGCATGAGCACTATAAAGGAGATAGAGAGAAAGCGTTCGCGTTCGCAGTCAGCTCTGGTACAGGCGATTCTGCTTCAGGAGCAACCTGACGAAACGGACGTAGAATGGTTCAATAAATACACGGGCGAAATAACTGCCTGCCGTAACCATATGATAGAGCTTCAGAAGAAGCTGCGCTCTCTTGGCTGACAATCAAATATGAGCAAGCTCCCGAAAAGCTGCGTAATGCTGCTTTCGGGAGCTTCTTTCTTGTAGAAATGTTTTTTGCCGACTGCATGTACTATAAAGATGCAGCTGGCGATTATATTGACATACAGGTATTTTTGAGGTATAATTCTTATGAAAGCTTCGCCATTTTTTTAGACAGACAGGGGTGAATATATGGTGGATAATGATAAAGAGCTCAACGTAGCTCCAGATACTTCCGAGGAGGATGAACAACTCAGAAAGAAGCGTGAAGCGGAAGAGCGAGTGGCTAAAATGTTTGCGAATGCCAAAACTCAAAGCAGACGGTCTAAGAAAAAGGGTAACAGCATGACTTACAGTGATGTTCCCATTGCATCAAGATCTGCTGTTCAGAATGAAAAAGTAAAGTCAGAAGCTGAGAAGCTTTTGGATGAAATAAAGCAAGAAAGCGATTCAATTTCACAAGATGCTTCTACTGTTACTGATACTGTTGATAAACAGGAAAAAATCAGGGAAGCTGAAGAGCGAGTGGCAAAAATGTTCGCCAATGCTAAAACTCAAAGCAATCGTGCGAAGAAAAAGGGGACTAGCATGACTTACAGTGATGTTCCTATTGCTTCAAGGAATGCCGTGCATAAAGAAACAGAAAATTCTGAAAATGAAAAGCTTTTAAGTGAAATAAAGCAGGGAAGTGCATCAGTATCATCAGAAGCAACTATTGTTTCGGATGCTGTTGATAAGCAAGAAAAACTCAGGGAAGCTGAAGAAAAAGTAGCAAAAATGTTTGCTGAATCCAGTACAAGCGGCAAGATGAATTTGAAAAGTCTATGTAGTCTGCCGCCTGCTGAAACAGCTGAACAACAGGAAAAAAATAATATTGCTGAGGATAAGCTCGCAGAGATATTTGCAGCTGCAGAAGCTCAGAAAAACAGTTCAAAAAAAGGCAGCTTCGGTTCATTGGTTACGGAGATAGTGATACTTGAGTTTATTTCGCTGTTTTTGTTCTTTATAACCATGAATGCAGAGTCTCCAAGCTTTTTCTCGCTTTTTGCTGTACTTCTTCCCGTTATTGTTGGAATAGGCTATAGAGTAGTAAAGCAACAGATTCCGTTGCTTGAAGCTATTTCTAAATGTAAGCTGCATATCGGTGCAACAGTTTTCTTCTTTATTTGTATTATATTCTCAGTATGAAAAAATGAGTGGTTCTGCCACTCATTTTTTTATACTATATTATTTGTATATTTCTAAAACGGTTGCATATCCTGTTTTTTTGCTGCCTTCATAAAAATCTATTATATTGTCCTTCTTGACTGAATCAAGGTATAATTCTGGCGTAATGAACGTTATATACCCAATTATGCTTTCACCTGCACCAAGTTTGTCATTATCGGGGTATTTATGCATCCCAGTAGTCAGATATCCGTTAATATCATGTGCAGGTCTGTAGCCTGATAGTAAGGTCTTATCAGAAATATTTGTAATCAGTGCTTTGATATGATATTTTTGTTCCATTATCTTCTCCTTACAGTACAGTCTGTTTTCGTACTTTTAACCTAATACCGCTAAGAAGTCTCCGACCTCTATAGGTGGGAGATGAATAGCGCACAAAACAATAATAGGAAATAAACTTGACAACGAAAAAATAAAGAGGTATACTAAGCTCAGTCGATTATAAAGGAAAGGCTGAGGTAAGAGTGAAATTAGATAGTAATGCACATTCGGTATTTATGCTTCACTATCATCTGGTGTTTGTGGTCAAGTATCGCAGACAAGTATTTGATGATGAAATATCAAACAGGGCAAGGGATATATTTGAGTATATCGCCCCGAATTATAATATTACACTTGAAGAGTGGAATCATGATAAAGATCATGTACACATACTTTTCAAAGCACACCCCAACACAGAGATAAGTAAGTTTATAAATGCATATAAAAGCGCAAGCAGCAGGCTTTTGAAAAAGGAATTTCCGCAAATACGGGAAAAATTATGGAAAGAAACATTCTGGAGTCAGAGTTTCTGCCTGCTTACAATGGGTGGAGCGCCAATAGAAGTAATAAAGGAATACATAGAAAGCCAGGGACAGATTGATAGAAGAAGAAGGAAGCAGAATGGCAAACAAGGCATATAAATCAGAATATACCCGAACGCAGAACAGCAAGTCATGTTTGCAAAAACATTCGGCTGTGTACGTTTTATCTATAATCGTATGCTATCTGATAAAATTGAGTATTACAATGAGACTGGAAAAAGGTTAATCAACACACCAGCACAGTATAAAGAAAAATATGAGTGGCTGAAAGAAGTGGATAGTCTTGCTTTAGCTAATACTCAAATTAATTTGCAGACAGCATATAATAATTTTTTCAGAAATCCCAGAATTGGTTTTCCGAAGTTTAAATCCAGGAAATCTAATCA
>DBYI01000091.1 GCA_002310115.1 Ruminococcus flavefaciens | reverse complement strand
ATATCACAATTAAAGAAAGCATCCAATGAAAACAGGCTTGAAACAAGAATCAAATTCTTCTGCCGTTACAAACTTCTGATAATAGATGAACTGGGTTATCAGAAAATGGACGTAGATTCGGCAAATCTCTTTTTTAATCTGATTGCGAAAAGATATGAGAAACTATCAACGATCATAACAACGAATAGTCCTTTTTCAAAGTGGGCTGATATTTTTCAGGAACCTGTATTGACTAATGCACTACTAGACCGATTGCTTCATCATTGTACAGTTGTCAATATCAATGGTCCTTCTTACAGGCTAAAAGATCAGATGCAGTTCCTTTCTGAGGATAACTGAACCAACATGTTAGTTCTTTTAGAATCTTAAAAATCAACTATAATAATGTCGGTTTTCATACATTATTATAGTTTCAAAAAGCTACATTATTATATTGACATTTGCAATTGGCAGTATTTACGATGACAAAGGCGAGTATAATAAAGCTTTAGAATGGCATTTTAAAGCTCTTTCAATTCTTAAAAGAGTATCTGGAACTGATCATCATAGTATTGGTATGACATATTCTGATATCAGTCGGACTTATTTTTGCATGGGCAACTATGACAAGGCTGAGGAATACCAAAAAAAGCGCGACGAGTCTTGGGAGGAATACAGAAAAAAGCGCGACGAGTCTTGGTAGCATTACCTACAGTCTAAACAGAGGGGAGAACTAGAATAAAAAAATGCGGCAGAACGCAATTTATAGCGCCCTGCCGCATTTTATATAAGAGCAAATGATTATAAAAAGAGTTGTTTGTAAGCGTCAACCAAACCCATCCCTTACGCTGAGCAAAGAAAATTGAAAGTTTTAGAGGATGTTGCTTATTGAGGAGAGACTAATTATTTTTTCCTTAATTTTGTCAACTATAACTGTTGGAGAAATCACTTTAACATAAGGCCCGAATGAAAAAATACTGTTAACGATTTCGTTCTCATCAAAGTAATAATAGTAAAGCTTTTTCCTATATGTTCCATTTTTGAGCTTCTCTGTTTCAGTATTATACATAGAAAACAATATATTTGCTCTTTCAAGTGTATTATTGTCGTTACTTATTTCGATAACAATAGGCTCTTGGCAGCGTTTAGTCTCCATCATCTCGATTGGAGACTTTTTTTCGCCCCAAACATTTCCTGTTAAATTTATACCATAAATTGAATGTAAATTGATCTTAACAGGACGATTTCCTTCAGATGACCATAGTGATAGTTGAAATAGGTCATATAATGCAGAATACTCTATTCTGATTGGATAGCCATGCTTGTTTTTGTGTACAATTTCTTTTGTCTTGTTAGAATAGATTATTTCTTTGTTCTCTTTAATCGCCATTAGTAAGAAACGGACATTATTTATATATTTATCACTGTAGTCATAAGTTCTTGACGGCAAGGAAATGAGATAATCATTTATCGGTACATCGGGAACATCTCCGAGACAGGATATTATTTCTTCCGCTTCTTTTGGAGAAAGGAACAGTTTTCCGTATTTGCTGTTTATCAAAGATTTGATATAAATTCTTTCTATTACAGTAAAACACGTTGGTATAGGTACTTTGTTTCGGCTTATGAAGGTTTTATCAGGAGTTATATCAAACAGCAATGAACATTTATCAAAAACCTCATCGGCTATTTTACCAGAAAAGTATCCCTGAGAATCGTTGACAACGTTTGCAATCCTGTTATTAAGTTTGTATTTGTCGAGCTTTTCGCCGTCAGTAAGACTATTCAGAACATTTACAAGGGAAATAAAATAGCAATTATTATATACATTGATAAGTTCAAGCTTAGATAATTCCATACATTTTCCTCCATTTTTTTAATTCGTCACACATTTTATCAACTGTATCATCGGAGCTTTCAACAAGCGAAACCTTATCATAATTTCGTCTTAACCACGGCTTTAGTTCTGTGAGTGTATTAACTTTTATACTGACTTTATTATGCTTTTCATCAACTGAAACCGCATCACTATAAGGAAAATGCTTTTTTATATTCCATTCAAAACTTTTGTCATAAACAAGGATACCGCTCTCAGGCTGTTGATCTCGTTTTAGAAAAGTAGTTCCGTTAAAGCTGTATCTGAAAGCTGTATCATATTTTTCTTTCAAAACAGTATCATCAGGGATTTCACATTCAGAAGCTTCTATTTTAATATCACTAATTTTATCAAGTCTGAGCATCAGATACTCATCAAAGTTATTGGTACCAACATAAATGGCAAATAGATACTGCCTACCTGTTTCTCTGTTTGTAATAATACGATACGGCAACAACTCTCGAAGCTTGATGCCTTTTTTCAATTCTATGCATAGCTGTTTTTTTTCATTGGCATATATCAAAAGTTTCCATATCAACTCATCATTGAATATCTGTCCGAGATGAAGATGCTTAATAAGGAATGGGCTTTGATAATTCTGGTCTATCTTGTTCTGTATACAGCTTCCGCATATCGAGATAGGATAAGCGTTGGTACATATATCTATAAGGTTAAGCAGTGCAACATTATTCAGCGTTTTTGCTCCTGTATTAATAGAATATGCCGAACCTTTTTTTATGAGGAAGCCGTAATCCACCATATTCTTTATAATACGGCTTATAGTAGACTTTCTGTCTTTTACTTCATCATCAACGGATACTTCATCAAGGCCGATACAAATATCATTAATAGTGCATTTGCCCTTTTTACTTATTCGCTTAAGAATATAACAGGTCAGAAACAGCCTTTCTATGCTAACAAAGCTCTTTAACGTAAAAAAGCGCAGAAATGCCCTGTGTGGGTCATAGAAATGATCTATGCGCAGACCAAGAGCCTTCTTGCCGTTAATATTCTTTTTTTCATATAACACATCTCTAAAAGCAAATTCAAGTATTCGCTTATAATCCGAATATTTTGACTTTTTCATCATATCCATTTTTTCATAGTCCTCAGATGAAAACGTACCATAATAGAATACCTTCTCCAGAAACGGTACTATTTTATTATAATCTTTTATGAACTCGCGCTGTTTTCCTTTGTTTTCCATATCGCACCCCCTAATTACAATAATTATACCATATCTGCCATATAAAGACAATATCCCCCATGCACTTTGCATGGGGGATATTTCATTTCATCACTCCAACTGCTTGACAGGGGTGTAGTTCCCAGAAATGCTTAAGAATGCAAAACATGTAGTTTCAGACCCCAACCACTTGGTAGGGGTGTAGTTCTTGGAACACAGTCATGCATCTATGTAAACGGTTTCAGACCCCAACCACTTGGCAGGGGGGTAGTTCTTGGCAGAGGATGCATCAACAGAAAATATTCGTTTCAGACCCCAACCACTTGGTAGGGGTGTAGTTCTGTGGATCTCAAGTCACTGATGGATGACGTTGTTTCAGACCCCAACCACTTGGTAGGGGTGTAGTTCCTCAAAGTATACAAACCAACAAATATTTATTTGTTAGTGTTGCACAAAGTGTTGGTTAAACGCCTCATGCAATACTTTGATTTAATATAATTCTAGCATTTATTAAACATTATGTCAAGGTCAGAAGGTTTACCATCGGATAATTATTCTTACAGCAGCTGTAGAGCTGCTGTAAGAATAGTAGCGAGTGCAGTGCACGCAGTTGCAATGAATCCCCACATATATCTCACCTCCCTGAGATTAAGTACACAATAAATCAAATTACTCTGACTTATCCTCTAACGCACTCATAGCTGTAGCAAATGCTGCAATTCCGCTAAGAACAGCTGCCATTACTCCAAGTACCGTTTTCATGATATCACCTCCCCAATGAAAGCACGGTTGGGAGTTAGCGCCTGATCAGACGCACCTTGCCCCATTTTTTTATGACCTTGTACTTACGCATAGTGGTAAGAGCACCTACTCCACCACCTGCTATTGCGATAGCAATCGCTACAGTTGATACACTGATACTTCCTAAGCTTGCAACGAGTGCTGGAGCTGCAACTGCTTCCATTGCTACACCTGCAGGAGCACCCGCTCCCCCAGTGCCAGCAGTAGTGACTAACCCTGCGATGGCTACACCGATTGCGCCTGCTGCAACGCCCCACGCAACAGGACCTATTGCGTGGATAGTGATTACAGCATCACCAAGGTTACCTTTGATGATAATCTCACTGTCTTTGCGCTTGATAGCTTCGCCAAGCTCTTTTGGGGTACTTACAGTTGTTGTCATATACATTCTCCTTTCAAAGAAACGACGGTTTAGAAGAATGGCGTTGCCGTTCTCCGTTATTTATATTATAACAGACTTTATTATTGATCTGTTTTCAAAAAGTGCGGAAGTTTAGCCTGAGGCAGAAGAGCAATCTACCTTTAAGCTGTTAATGTTGATTGCTCTCGGCAGACCTTCAGAATTTGTATAATGCAGAACGTCATCATTGATATAAAACTCCGAATATTCATCTCCGGAATTTGGTTTTGCCATAACTGCTTCATCAATGATTTTTTCGTTAAAAGTTCCATTAATCTTTACTCTATAAAGGTATCCTGTTTGAATATGCTTCCTATATGAATCTGATTCAGAAAATATATAGTAAAGCCAGCCTTTATTCACAATGAAGTTATTATAAAGAACATCCGAAGGAGGTATGGTATAAGAGAATGTCAGAATATCGTTCATACGCTCCAGCGATAAAACTGATATATTATCAACCATATTAGGCTGTTGTTTGTTAACCTGCATACAACGTCCGATTACCTGAGCACTTATAAATTCGGTTAACTGTAGTTTAGTGCCCCATTTTCGTTCATAGGTTTTATAATCATCAGGTTTCCTTAACAACACCGCATCTGCAGTATTACTTGCTATAAGGGACGTCTTGATTATATTACAGATTCTGTCAACGACACGTTCTGTAGTTTCTGCTATTAACTGTTCTTTCATAGATGAAAGAGCCGCTTTTACCTGATTGTCAACCTCTGCTTTTATTATTTCCTTTGGAACTTCTTTTTTCATAAAAATCCTTCGCTTTCTGCCTTATGGCTGTTACATAATATTTATCTTCAAACTCAATCAATATTTTGAGGAGATGGAGAGAATCACTTCTCTCCATCAGAAATCACCTCGATTACAACCTTTATAAGGTTGACTGCTGCGTCGAGGATGTCGCAGATATGATTCGAGCTCATGAGATCACCTCCATCAATGCTGTAAAATGGGACAATAAAATATGTATTAAATTTCAATAGAACCACATTGCTTTCAGCTAACAATCCTACTTTCATTATTCTCCAGAGCTTCATCAAGCTCTTTTGCTGTACGTACTGTTGTTGCCATATACATGATACTTCCAAGAAAAGGTCATTTTCTGAGTCGGGCATTGCCGTTTCCCTTTACTGATATTATTCTACCATATTTTATGGCCAATCTGTTTTCAAAAAGTGCGGAAGTTCTGTGCCAATAGATAATTTTGAAGTTCTCTATTAGCGTTGTGAAAGACAAGTTAGGTTTATTTGAGTCGGTGCAACTGCACCTCATATTCCTTACAGATGTCATTTGCACGTTTAGCTGCCGCGTAGTAACGCTGCGAGTTCAGATAATCGTTATTATTGCCGTAAGCCTTAAATACAGCATAACTCTTGTCTCCCTTTATTTTAAACCGCTCAGCATCGTTACTGTAGCGGTTAATTTGTCTTTTGAGCATTTTCTCGTCCATGATCATTTCTCCTTCATATTTTTATTGCAGTCCTTGATCAACAACTTGAGCGTTATCGGTGGATTGGGACCGCCTAACACTTTACAATCCATACAAGGACACGCAATGCATTTAATTACACCTAGGTAATAGAGACATCCAAGGCATCTAACACTCATCATTCTCATAATACTCCCCGCTTTCCGCCTTAAGGCTTTAACGTGATTTATCCTTCTATATTAATTATACAAAAAAGGAAAAATTATTGTTTTCAAAAAGTGTGGAAAAACAAAACAAGGTGATCTGTACACATAAGTGTCAGACCACCTTGTTTTTTGTTAAAAATCTTTCGCAAATATCCTATTACATTGACAGAGATTTAGTTCACGCCCCCTAAGGATATAAAATCCCGCTTATGTTTCAAACCCCAACCACTTGGCAGGGGTGTAGTTCATGAAAGACAAATACATACCTGATTTAATTAGTTTCAGACCCCAACCACTTGGCAGGGGTGTAGTTCAAGAAGTTGAAACTCAGAAAGGGTGATACAGGTTTCAGACCCCAACCACTTGGCAGGGGTGTAGTTCAGCAGGAGCAATAATAATTGTACAATATGGATGTTTCAGACCCCAACCACTTGGCAGGGGTGTAGTTCCTCAAAGTATACAAACCAACAAATATATATTTGTTAGTGTTGCACAAGGTGTTGGTTAAACGCCTCATGCAATACTTTGATTTAATATAATTATAGTATTTTTAAGTAATTGTCAAGTTTGGATTTTTTTCTCGTCATCAGTTTCTTCTTTCATTTCGTTACGATCAAAAAGCGCATCAATGCTAAGATCCTTAAAGCGTGGAATGTTATATCCGAAAGGCGAATTAAGTGCCTTGACCATATCCTTGACATATGTATTCCATTTGAAAAGTGGAGCATACTGAGGGTAATTCTTTTCGAATCCAGGA
Source organism: Ruminococcus flavefaciens (assembly GCA_002310115.1). Taxonomy (GTDB): domain Bacteria; phylum Bacillota; class Clostridia; order Oscillospirales; family Ruminococcaceae; genus Ruminococcus; species Ruminococcus flavefaciens_K. The sequence goes on along the minus strand of DBYI01000091.1, from coordinate 50,394 downwards.
TGGTTAGGATCAAGCCTACCTGCAAGCTGACGCTGTATCAGATAATGATATAATGCAAAATATGAATCTATCTTTGTGATTTCACCGATGAATTCAGCACAGTTGCGAATAGCGGTAAGATGTGCAACATTATTTCTGTAATTCTTAACATTATTGAACTTTTCACCGATAAACCATTTCTTTGCATTATCTATGTCTTGCTCAATAGCTTCTCTCCATCGCTTGTTCCTTGCAAGGAAATAGTTTTTAGGCATTTGTACTTTATCCTGATTGATATTCTGTTTTGCTTCTGAAAGCTTCTTACCATAATCATCACCTTCTGCGCAAAGTTTAGCTGTGAGTGCAAGATAATCGCCGCCTATATTCTGTACACCATAAAGCTTTGCATCACGTTCAAGGCAATGAAAAGCCATAACATAACGAGAATTTACGTTGACGAGGTTCTTGACAAGCAGATAAATAACTGTAAGGTATAAGCCAATTATAGCCTTGAAGCGTTCTTTTTCTACAGCTTCCTGACTGTTATCTCTAACTTTCTGCTTTACATTGCGGAACTCTTCAAATTTAATGTTTTTTATCATTTCTGCAAGCTTTTCTATCTTTTTCTCGGTAGTCGGGTTAAGATTGCCTTCTATACAGGACTCAAAATAACGATCTATCTGAGTTTCAGGCATACGCTTCAGAACGAATTCAGTTACTTTAGTATTATTCACAAGTTTACGAACATTTTTAGGATTACAAAATTTAATGACATAAATAAATCGCTTGTTCTCGATAACATTATTGGCAATGAAATTACGGAAAGGATTCTTTCCTTTTTCAGTCTTTCCTGTAACAGGATTAATTTTCTTTTCAAGTATCTTATCTATCTCTGCATCAAGTTGCTCATCACTCATTTCTGTTGGAATACCCAGAATAGTAAGGGCATCACGATACATATTCTTCTTGGCACTTGGCGAAGGTTTCTTCATACGTGCAATATTTTTGATTATATTTAGCTCGCCAGCGTAATCACAAATTATATTGAAGAAGTCATAATCCTTGGTAAATTTCACGTCTATGTTCAGGAAGTTCGCCGTATCTATAAAACTTCTTATGTTGTCGAATTTATTGATAAGTGTAGTAAGAAGATCGTTTATCTCCTTACCATCAAGGAAAAAGCTCATAGCATAAAGCAGCTTTGAGAAATAAGAAACATTACTATTTACACGGAATTCGTTGAGATCAATGCACTTAGCCACTTCATCTGAATAATCGTTCTTCACCCATTTATTGATATTATCACAGAAATAAATGAATTTCTTCCTGTTCTCGCTCCAGAGACGTTTTCCCTCCTCTTCATAGAAAGCATCCTTTTGCTCGTCATTTAAAGTGGAACGTAGATAATTTACGTTTTCCCTGCTACGCTCTTCATCAATGAAATACTGATAGAAAATACAGAAATCGAAAAGCTTATACAGCTTTGAACGTACAGAGTTCATATCTTTGGATCTTATCTTTTCTGCTTCATCACATTCAAGCATCTGTTCACGAAGGTTCTTGATTGAAAATCCTATATTCTTGAACGTCTTTTTTACTATGAAATCATAATAAAGAGCTGCTAGTTTCTGGAAATCTTCAGCGGGAAATACTTCCTTCAGAATATGGAGATTAATATTATTAGTCTCAATAAAATCTTTATTTATAGCATCAAAACGTTCATTGAAGAAATAGTCAAGGGTATCACGATATTCCTGAGCAAGTTTAGGATTATCAAGCTGATAAATCCATGTTCGCGGTAACCCTTCAACACTGTGAAAGCTCCACTGACGAAGCTGACCTGCAAAGGCTACAAGATGATATAAACGCTTTTTAATCTCTTCAGACTTACGTTTGTCCTTGGATCTTTTATCATACTCCAAGCTTAAGTAGCCAAGCCGCTGTGTATCAAGCAGATATTCAAACTTTTCACGACTGTTTTCTATATTTTTACGTGCATTTGAATCCAACCTTGGATTTTTTGACGGTTCCATAAATACCTCATATGTATTAAGCGTGTTCATGTAGCCAATAAAGTCCCCTTGTAAATATTGCTCATTATCATCATCCACCATATGGTCAATAGCAGCAGTGATATTTGTAGCATATACCGCGATTATTTTCTCAATATCAAGGATATTATGAATTATCTGAATATGAAGATTGTCATCAAATATTTTACCGAAATAGCGTTTCTCAAGCTCTGATTTCAAACCGAGCATATCTTGACCTGCTGACTTATTAGGCTTGTCCTTGCCAGAATGTAGTGGATTAACAGCTGAGAGTTCGCTTTCTTGCACGAACGGACGTCTACTCATAAAAGTAACTTTTAATTCGTCTGCTGCTTTGACTTTTAAAGACGGTTCGTTCTCCAGAGTTTTCAAACTATAGCTATCATCGGTAGCTATCATGTGCTCGACAACAGCATTGTTCCCCTTACCGAATGCAGTGAGATAAAGGCTTTTCCCGTCAATAAGTGTTGATTTAAGTCCGGCTGCTTTGTTCATCGATTTTTTAATGCTTCTTAAATTTAAAGCTTCAGGAAATGCTTCTACATTTTTGTCCTCATTTTCATATACAGTGTTTGCTTTCGCTGAAAAAGCAGCAAGTTTTTCCTGTTTTTTTGCTTCACGGAGATCACGAGCTTTAATTTTCTTTTTCATAAAAATTCCCCCTTTTAGTCGGTAAATTATAACCACATATTATTGTTAAACTCTATATTGATATACAAACAACATACAGTTTAACAATAATATTCAATATCATCTCAGGTTTCGAACATAATGCACATAATACGCGATAGATATTGAATACTTTTGATGATATTATACCACACTGTGCATAACATGTCAATTAATAATTGTTAAAGTTTTGTTATTTTTGATTTAATGGCGTGGAGTTCTTAGAACTCCACGCCGTCAGGATATGGAATAACATGGATAAGCTTAAAGTCCATATTTGCACCTCCTCATCTAGTATTTGTAAAGTCACTCCTGAATTAAAGGAGTGACTTAGCTATCGCCTTAGTAACCTCAATAGTTACCTTGACGCCTCCTAAAAGGATAGTCCAAATCATGAAATCACCTCCCCTTAATTGTAATAACATCAAGATCAGAAGAAAATCTTGATAACAACTGTCAACGCCTTAATGATAGGTGTCATATAGCATTCCTCCTTCCCTTTGGCTTCTATATTTATTATAATACACTTCTTAGAAAAATTGTTTTCAAAAAGTGCGGAAAAAGGTGACCTGTTTACATCAATGTCAGGTCACCTTTTTATTATGTAAATATTTTCATATAAAAGGAACAACACCCCTTATATTAGAAAGGAGTGTTGTTCAATTACATTTCATATGTTTTTTCGGGATATTGTACACTTTCTTCAGACCCCGACCATTTGGTAGGGGTATAGTTCTTGGTAATTATGTTAGAATTCACAATCAATTTGTTTCAGACCCCGACCATTTGGTAGGGGTATAGTTCCTTATATTTGATTCTACAACATCCAGATTTGGTTTCAGACCCCGACCATTTGGTAGGGGTATAGTTCGTAATCGACAAACGTATGGATACGTGTGAGAGTTTCAGACCCCGACCATTTGGTAGGGGTATAGTTCTATAGGAATCAGAGGAATAACAAAATATAGAAGTTTCAGACCCCGACCATTTGGTAGGGGTATAGTTCTCCAAAAACGTCCATCAAAAGATGAGCAATAGTTTCAGACCCCGACCATTTGGTAGGGGTATAGTTCCTCAAACTACACAAACGATAATTTGATTTAATTATATTATACGTTAAAAACGCACAAAAGTCAAGAGGGTTCAAAGAAAAATACATCTTCGGCAAGCGCATCCATATCAAAAGCAGTTCCACGAATCGATATTACCTTATATATCTCTTTAAGATTAAGTGGTAGAGCAATTATATTACCACTATCTGGAGCTTGTGAAGACACCTTGCGTATCTCTTTTTGACTATCTAAACTATTTTTTATCATTTTATAGTATAACGACTCCTGAAAAATCATATATCCATTTTTTATCAGATATGAACGAAATTTCCCGTAATTCGCTTTGTCTTTCGCGGTTATTGCAGGAAGGTCAAAAGCAATAATTATAATTCCTTTCCGGTTACGCAAATTCAATCACCTCATCAAACTTCTTCCTTCCGTTCATTATTTTTATAATGGCAAGAGTAAAAAGTTCGAGAGCGTTTTCAATACTTGTAATACAATTATTATAAAGGATCTCTTCTGAGGTTACTGAAATAAGTTTTCTTTTGTATTCATTGTCAAAAGGAGAATCGATATTTTCAACAACAATTTTATCTATAAATGGTCTAAATGGCTCAATTATATCACATGAAAAATTAAAGTTGTTTTTCATATTATGATGATTTAATCCAAGACTTGTATTATAGCCATGAGCAGCCAGAATTCTGTTTATGTTGGAAAGAATTATTGAATATCCATAGTTTAAAGCTACATTTGTATTATTGTTCGTTCTTCGATTAAAATTATACCCGAAAATATGACGGAAATAAATTCTTGCAGCATTAGATTCAAGCTCAGCAGAGTTTTCGATATCTATATTATCAGCGATACCTAGAAGATGTACATATTCTGGAATACCAAGCAGATATAATAATGAAGCTTGATTTTTTATTTTTAAACGTAATATATTGCACCATGTTTCTCCTTTTAAAATATCGTTCCATTTTATTTGATCGCTAAGCCTTGTAGGTGCATATGTGTTATTATTATATGGAATTGTTTCAAAACAAGGATTATGCTTTTGATCGCAGAATATCGTCTTAATGTTGTTTTCGATAAGAAATAACAAAAGGGAAGAGGTAATAGTTACTTGTTCTGATTCGATTATTAATACATTTATCTGATTAATTGGTACACTTTGAGCACTATTTTCCTTAATGATCAAAAGATTATTACACGATTTATGTAATTCAGCATTGCAACTAATTACAATTGATTTCCAACCATTAGATTGCAATTAAAGACCACCTCCTTTCTCACTGAGCCTATAAAGAACCATGCTAAATACTACAAAGATCATTAGTCTCCTCCTATCTGTTTTCTGTTCATAGCGAAGCCCATAAGAACGACTATGACATCGTCGATAGGCCCTGGCATAGCATCAACAGGTGATATCACGTACAAAAGGATGAGAAATGCTACTAAAAGTTTCATTCCACCGTTGTTCTTCTCCATAATAATACCCTCCTTAAAATCTCAGCATTCACTACAATGCTTTTCATTGCCTCCGAACTTCTGTAATTATATTATAACACTCTCGGAGAATAAAAATAAAGTTCAAAAAGTGTGGAAAAAGGTGCTGTTCAAAGTATGACGATGAACGTTGCAGGAGCTGTTAATATAAAAAGCGTCGCCCGTAATGGGCGACGAATATAAACCGAATTTCATGTGATGTACTTTATAGTTAGTACGGATGCTTCTAATTTACTGAAATTTGCCTTGAAATGTTTGTAATTAGACCGACTCGTAGTCATTTCAAACACTACAAAAACTATCATACTGAACATATCATTTTTTTAAATCCATTATAATCAAGCTCATTTAGTGCTCTGCGGAACAGGTCAGAGATCACACTTATCTATCATTTTGCAAATGAAGAAGGTAATGGCTTGCGTGTATAGTTACGTGCTCTTCTTAATCCCTCATCAATACAAAGCTCCAGTAACGGATTAACTTTAAGACGTTCACCCTTTTCCCATGTCATCTCTGTTTCATATGTGCCAATAGATTTAAATTCTTTTGCCTTTCCGACATTATGAAGTATGTACATTTCACCATCTTTTACAAATCCGCCAAACGCTTCTGAACCCTCATTCCAATCATAATAATCAAGGATATAATATCTGACAGTTGCAGTATATGTGTTTCCGTTCTTTGAGCATTCCAGTGAGATTGCAGCATCAGTATTTCCAATTGAGAACCACCAGTCACTAGCAAGCATCGTGTTCGTTTCTAAAAATATCATTCCACGAATATCTTCACTGGAAAAGTTAGTCGCTAGAGGGCTTACTGAGGATACGGTTTTAAACCTTAACTTATCAAGAACAGTATTCTCGCAGAGTGCTCTGACTTCATTCATATATATATTGTAATGATCTGCTGCATTTGTATTTTTTACTACTTCAGTGCAATTGTAAAAACGATCTTTTCCTGTATTCTCAAGAAAATGGTTCATGAATCCCGGAGCATGAATCCATCCTATATCACGTCCGAATTTTATGTTTTTCTTTGCACGTTTAATAATATCATTAATTGTGTCCATGTCATCAATATCTGCCTGGGCATAACAATCATTTGCTGCTTTTTCAAATTGATCTATATTATCATTTGTGTCAACTGTTTCAAAAGACTTTGTTAGTTCAAATATAGAGTCAAAAGGTTCGTTGGGCATAGCATCTCTTGAATCAGGTATACCGTCATGATCGCTGTCCTCTTCAACAAGGCTTGTCTTTGCAGGAGTGATACTTTTTGTTGTTTTCAAGTTCTTCTTGACTTTGTTATCCCATCCGTTGGGTTGTCTTGAATTAATCTTTCTATTCTTAACGTAGTCTAAAGCTGTTTCCCATAATACGCTTATTTCACCTGTCTTCGCGCCAAGCTTTCTCAGAGCTTCGTGATCCAGCTCGTCCCAGTCAGGAACTCCATCGCCATCGGTGTCAATACCGTTGTCAGGATCGAGTTTTGCCTTTAGTATTTCCTGATTACCGATTCCTGATATGAACGGAACACTGCCCGAATCAGTAACTGCATCACCAGGTTCCCACTCGCAGATATAGCCGCTTGGCTGCAAAACAGCCGGGCGATCTTCTAATTTGTATTCATGTCCTGCACAGTAAACAAGATTGTGATTAAAAACTTCAAAGTACTGTCCGTGTGACTCGGGATCATAATTGTCTGATTGAATGGTATTCAGGTAATCGGTAGATTCACCTGTAATCCAGGTCCAATAATCACGGTCACCAGTTCCGCCTAATCTGTAAAAACCGCTCTTACCTGCAGCAAGGATCTCTTTGAGAAGCTTGTATTCAAACTGAGATGTTATTGTCATAAGGTGTCCGCCTTTATCGCGGCATGAGTTAATTGCGGCTTGAGGAGATATTCCCGGATATTCCATTTCGGAAGTATCATATAAACGATATCTGTGACCAAATACAGAAACAATACCTCCATGTTTTTCGACGCTTGGAGTAATCGCCTCATAGTTTTTACAAAGGAGATCAATTAACGAATCATTTAGTTCCGGAACTGTTTTCTTTATGATTTCGCTCTTATATAGGTTTTCTTCATTATTGTCCTGAATGTCACCAGCTGTTTCTGCCTCCATTTCAGAACCGCTATTCATAATATCGCTCCATACTTCGAGATCTACAAGGGCATATGAACCTATATCATAGGGATTGCCGTCATCATCTGTTTCAAATGTATCGACCGTAACTTTTACGATATTACTATCAACATCATATTCGGTATAAATGGGCATTGCGAGACTGATATTTTCAAAGTATTTGAATATATTAAACCTCTTTATTCCTTCAATCTCAGCATCAATTTCATAATCGCCGTCGGTATTTTCAAAGTAATGGCTGACATTATCTACAAAAGGCTTTTTGACCTTAAAATTGATAGTGATACTTTTTACCTTGAAATCATCATTGTATGTAAATTCGGGAACAATACCTATTGCAGAGCCATTCTTCATCGCGTACGAATATCCGCTCTCTTTAACATCAAGAAGTTTCTTTGCATAGCCTGATGCTTCTATCTCAACGGAGAGGTCATAGGCGTTGTCATCAGTGTTTATACCTGCAAATACAGGATCGTCTGCAGCTATAACCTGAGTGAATATACGCTCATTGTCAGGAGTTCCATCAGTTTTGGTATTAAGAGGATCTAGTCCAAGTTCAGTTTCTTCATAATCCGTGATACCATCGCCGTCTGTATCAATAGTAACAGGGCTGGTCTTTGTTTTTTCTGCTTCGTGACCGTCATCAAGTCCGTCACCATCCGAATCAGCATTCCTAGGGTCACTTCCGATCTGAAGTTCCTTTGAATTGGAAAGTCCGTCTTCATCAATATCAGTTTCAGCGTCACTTGTACCTATTTTTACAGAATCATATACAGCAGGATCGGTTTTTGTACGGTATATTTCGTTCTGGTCAGAAATACCGTCATTATCGGTATCTGTCTTGTGTATGTCCGTGTGATAAGCCTCTATCTCAGCAAAATCGTTTATTCCGTCACCGTCAGAGTCGAACTTTACATATACAGGGAAGCAGCGGTTATTCCTGAGAATATAGTCGCTGAGAAGCTGTATGTCGTCCTCATCCACATCATTATCGTTGTCAAGATCAGCCTTTACGTTATATTCAGCATTTTTAGCAACAGCTTTCTTCATCAGTACAAGATCCATAGAATCAAGGTTCTTCGAATCATCAAGATCACCATAAAGTTCCTGTACTTCGTTATTTTCTGCATTTGCAACAAGCTTTGCGTAAGATACCGCATCAGTGCTGAATACAGCCGTAAATGCCGTAAGAAAAGCAATTATCCTCTTTATTCTCATAATCATATCCTCTTTCTGAAAGTATTGACTTATACATTATATCATATTTCAGATTATAAATCAATTATAATAAAACATGATCCTATGAATTGAACTATATAATTTTGCTCCTTCTCATATATATTATTTTTTAGGATACATTTCTGCTGTATCAAAATAAATGAAAGGAGTACCAAGCCATGTTTAATAATGGACGATATCTGACCTGTGGTGTTGACAACACGGTTCCTATTGAATTGCAGTTATTTCTATGGGAGTGTGTTGATCGAATGCCTGCTCCGAAAGATTATTTACAAGTCTTTGAGCTTAGTCCGTCAGGTTCTATGCAGTCTATAACACACAGCTCAGAAGAACCCGAATATCGACAGGTGTACATGATACCATCAGATACACCGAACCTCCTATGGTATAATAGAAACCATAGGAGGTTAGTTGTGTCAAAAACGAAGAGAGTTACAACATCTTTATTTTCAAAAATCCCAGCTCTTTATATTTTATTATCCTATCTTATTTTGACTGGAATTAAGATGAAACTTACCAATTTCTGATGAAATTACCTCTTTTATCGAATTCGCATCTTTCACCATTGATTATAACTCTACCTAAAGCAAGTTTACCGCTTGGATAAGCATAATGCCTGAACCCGCCCCATTTAAACCAGCCATTCGTATAGAGTGTACCATTTTTACGTGCAATATAATAGCTTCCCTTGTATTGGAAATGGCAGTTATCAAATCTCTCGCCTGTATCAGGCTGCGAATTGAAGTAATACTTATAGCCATTATAATCAGTTATTCCTTGAACCATTATACCGTCTTTTCCTAATAAGTAGACATGGCCATTGTAACCTAATTCACCTATATACATAGAACCGTTAGTTCTGAAATAATACCATTTTTCATTTATTTTGTGCCAATCAGTATACATAATACCGTCCGGTCCTAAATAATAATAGTAGCCACCATCTTTAACCCATTCATTTTTGACCTTTTGGCTGTTCCTATAATAATACCAATAAGGCCCAACATTATCCCAACCATTTTCTGGTGCAGCATAAGCTGTTATTGAATTATTACAGTACTGAGGTGCAACAGTTTTAGTTAAAGCCGTTCCTGTACCAAGAAGTGTAAATGCCAGTGCAATTGCGGATATACGCTTTAAAGTGTTTCGCATAAAATATTTCCTCCGTTAAATTATTAAGGTCAAGAATGACCTTTTGTTTATTGATTTGTGTTTTTACTAAGTTCTTTGCCGTTGAATAAGTATTTCTACTACATTGTCTTAACCTGCCCTTCAATTAGATTTGTATTAAAAAGGCCTTTTAAATCGTAAAGTTAATCTGCTGATGCAGTTATGCAACTTTTATTACAGTGACAAGTGTTCTTGCATGACCATTGTCTCCCATAAAAAGGAATGCAAAACCATTCATCAGTCGTATGTGTGACGGATTGAGTCCCTGTATGTTATTTTCAAACCACTGAATTTCTTCATAGGTAAAGTCTTGTGCTACTTCGCCATAATACCGTGCTTTTTTCACAAACTGCTTCCAACCGCGAAAACCTTCGTGTGTTATAACTCTTTCACGCAGTCGTTGCATTGCGTGTTCTGTAATATGTATTTTCCTTTCTAATGAATGCATGTTCATAGCGTTAATCCTTTCAGCTTCTGTAAACACTCAGAGAAGCTCTTTGATTTTTAAACTATCATGTTCCAGAAGAAATGAACCAACTTCATCGATACTGCTAAGACCGAGCTCATAGCCGTCAATAAGATCATCAAGTGTCAGCCTGATTTTTCTGCCGTCTGACAAAGTGAACTCAGGATTTCCATTGGAAATTCCCACAATTACCTTGAGATCTTTGCCCAAACCTCTCAAGTCAATAACGCCAGCCTTAAGGCTTTTTTCTTTGCTTTCTTTTTCTTCTGTACCTTCAGCCTCTGTGTCTTCTTCCTGCTCCGTCTCCTCTGTGTCATCGAGATGTTCCACATCAGTTAATATCTGATCAGGAGTAATGATCTCTACATCTGCATTTTCCGGCAGCATTTTGAACGGAACGCTTACACATTCAAACTCTGCTTCTGCACCAAAAAACTCAATAACATCATATTTGTTATCATAGAATTGAGAGACGTTCCGTATATGCGCATTTCCGGAAATTAACTGCTCATAAAGCATGTCAATATACGCTTTAAGAGATCCAAATGCCTGTCCGCGAAGTGCAAGTATGACTTTCTTTTTATATACCTTATCAGACAGATTTAAAATCATCTCTTCTATCTCATTTACAGAGCTGTACTGTTCCGTTATACTGTCATTGGCATTCCCGTATATTTTTTCATACTTTTCCTTGGAAAGATACATTTTCATGAATCTGCTGCTTTTTGATACATACAAAGTATATTCTCCGTTGCAATAATCCATAAAATAGTATTCTGTGGCTTTGGGAAGATAATAATTATATATTTCACCAAATACATGAATCTCGTTGTCTACTACCTTTGCAGAAACTCGCCTGAAGAAGTTCCTTGTATCATTAAGGATATCATACATTCTCTTCTCCTCAGAAGCTCTCATGGCACAAAGCTCATTGAAACAAGCCGTAAATTCTCCTGTATCATCAAGACTTTTAAACGTATCAAGCTTCTGTTCTTTGTTTTCTTCGTTATATCTGCGGACCAGATAGTTTTCAAGATGCGGATCTATCCATATAACTATTCTCTTTCCATCGTTATCAAACTCCATATACGGAATAACCGTACAGCAATTACGATAATTCATATCAAGGGAATCATATGGTTCCTGTTCAAGATTCATTATGTCGTCACTTATACACTTGACATCTTTTTTTATCAGAGTATATGGGTATTCCATTTTTATTCTCCTTTATATTATTTGCCTATATATCGTGCAATGCAATAAAATCATTCCTTCACTGGTATCATTCTCCTTTCATAATTGATTTGTATTATAAAAGATCTTTTATTTCCAAACTACCGTGTTTTAATTTTACACTTCCTACTTCTTCAACTGTTGTTAAACCCAACTTTGCACCGTCAATGAGATCCTTTACGCTCAATTTGACCTCTCGTCCATCAGAAAGTGTAAACGTAGGTGTAGGATCATCAATCCCAACTATCACTATTTTTTCCTGATCGTATTTACATACACACTGAAATTCCTTTTCAGCATTAAATAATGAAATAATATCATATTCACATTTTGTATATTCACTGATGTCAGCAATACATTCCTTGTATATTTTAAGTTTTTCTATAAGTTCATCTATTGCTTGCTTTAACATCAGATAGTATTGGCGTCTCCAAAACAAAAGCGGATCATTAATCGTTGTATCATGATTTTCATCTGTAGCATCATAAAGCGGAACACTAGCTAAACTTGAGTAACCGTAGAATTCATTTGAATAAGAGTATTCTTGAATAATTTTCGTTGAAACATTTCCGTATTTCTTATAATACTCCTCATCAGAAAGATAAAGCTTCATAAAAATGCTGTAATGTGATACCAACATTTTATACTTTCCATTGCTATAATCCATAACATAGTATTCATTGAACAAAGGGAGATCATAATTGTATTTTTCAGCAAACACATGAAGATCATTATCTATAATCTTAGCTGATACACGCTGTCCAAAATTTTTCGTATCATTATATATAATATCCCATTTTCTTAGTTCAGCATTGATCATCTTCCTGAGCTCTATATAATAAACCTCTTTTTTCTTATCTTTTACAATATCCATATCATCTGAGGTAGCAGAAACAGAAAAACTTTCTCCGTTATCCTCAAGATTGATAGATGCCTTAATAATACAATTGAGTCTGTATCTGCTATAAAGTGAATAATTCCCATATATACTACGAATCGCATTATCAATTTGCTCAGCATACTCCCCATCAAACAACAGTTGTTTGGCATCATTAAGATGATAAAAACTGCGATTGGTTTCATAAATTAGAGATTTACTGATTATCTTATACGATGATTTAGATTTAACATTCGTTCCAACTTTTCTGTGCTTGATTATATCAAGTTCATTCAGTCCAGCACTTTGCAGAGCACAGTTTATTTCATCTATGACATCAGGATTATAATATACATCATCTTTATTCTGCTTTTCGTTCTTATCACGATGACTGTCAAGAATATTCATTATTATTACATCACGCATCTTGTCATCATCAAGCTCGTCGTCAACGTCAAAATAATTATAGTACAATCCTTTATTGGTATCATGAGTATCCAGACAAAGAAGAGCACATATAGCAATGATACAATCCCTGCTCTTGGCAGGTTTATCTCTGTTGATGATTTTTCTAAACTGCTCAAAGCTTAGGTTCAATTTATCACCTATCCATTTTTTTGTTATCTTCTCTGGAAATTCTTTCAAATCATCAAGTATATGCTTTTCGGCAAGTTTATTATTCAATACAACAAGGTTTTCTTTAAAGAATTTTGAAAAAGCTAACTTTGTCAATGGATCTCTGTCATCATATTTTTTTTCTTTTTTATGTGCTACGGATTTATTGATATCCTTTTTGTCCATATATATCTCCTCTTATAGAATGCTTTGTCTTTTCGTTGATATTATCATATCACATACTCCAAAGAATGTCAAGTGCTTTTGGTACTATCAAGTCCCACTTTTTGATAAAAGCGCATTATTTCCTAAATATACAGCCGTATTTCAATATTTAATAAAAGCAAAATAACTGGGACTTTATATAGACAAGTCCCAGTTTTACAGCCTTTTGCCAAGAATCTAAAGATTTTGAAAAAAAATATAATAATAAGCACCCTTCGCGGGTGCATTTCTTATAACTCTCTATTTTAATAACATCAAGTCTCTTTTTTTGTTAACCAAGGTTAACAAAGTCCGCAATATACTTCAAAAGCTCTAAAAAACACTCCGTGATTCTAAGCGATATTTCGAGAAAAAATTAACGCGTTGCTGCACGGTTGCTGCAATTGGATAAAAAAGGCATAAAAATAAGCACTTTCGAATGCTCGAAAGTTCCGATATTACGTTGGTTGCGGCGGCTGGATTTGAACCAACGACCTTCGGGTTATGAGTCCAAGGATATGCATTTTATTTTTTCTTGTAGTCCGAATATTGAACGGCAATACGGTTTTCCGGTTGAGTGTCAAATATGTACAGGAATAATATGAACAGCCATTCAAGGGGCTTCATTACAAAATATACTACATCAGCACGGATGCGGGTGGTTATGTGTTTCGAGATAGGATAACCATGCTTATCGTAGAAGCTGCGGACAGCTCTGTGAAAGCGAGGAGTTCTCTCCATTATAAGGTCCTCAAATGCATTGGAAGCAAGAAGCTGACGATTGACAACGATAGTCTCACCTCGGCGTTTACCGAAACGTAAAGGTTTGACTATTTTTTTATGTCCGCCTGCGGCAACTGTGCAGAGATAATGTCCATTATAGTCAATTGGCGGTGGCGGTATCTGTTTAGAAAACGTCCAGTCAGCTGTCATGGTAAATGCCTTTATTATTCCGTCAGGACCCTGTCCGAGAATAACATAGAGCATTATTAAAATAAGTACAGCAGGAAGTATCATAATGAAGTGGAAAGCAGTAAGAGTAGATGTGCTTGACAACTTTTCTTCAAGCTTCTCAGCTAATTTAAAGCGGTATATCGTATCATGACTCTCCTTGTATTCAAGGTGTGCAATGATATATTTTCTTGTAAGCTTGGCTGTTACTATTATTAAATTGACAAGATAAAATGCGAGGGGGAGTATAAGTAAAGAGTAATTGATTGCAAATTGGATAATAACGAAGCAGAACAATATCTCTCCGAGAACGGTAAATCCGAAGCATAATGCCTGAGGTAAAGGAGGTATCTTTTCTGCGTCAAATGCAGCAATGATGACCAGTGAAACAAGGGCTATAAACAGCGTTATCTTTACTGTAATCCCGTATTCGCTGTGCAGCACGCTATGATAATATCCAACGTATGCTGGTTTATCGTAATCAATTGAGGTAACTTTAAAGCTTATTAGAACAAACTCAGTCCATATTAAGGAGAAAAGAGCGCCCAGAAGAATAACTGCCATATCATTTTTTCTTTCCGAAATCTTTTGATATCTGTGAGCGGCTCTCTCCTCAAAGTTCATATGTGGATATTTGAATGCAAAAAAGCAGTTCCTAACGCAAAGGAGCATTGGAAGTATTAAGAATATTCCAACGATTAATACATAAAGCAACAGCCTCTGAAACATAATAAATGACCTCCTTGATCTTTATCTATATCACGGCAGAATACCCCCGCTTCTAAGCGAAGCGAAAGTGGGGGATGAATGCCGGATTTTAAAACCAAAACTATAGATAATCAGCAAAACATATGCTATAATAGATACATAGGAAATCTGATTGATAAATGCAGATGTCAATAGTGCTTTGAATATTTTAAGAAAAAATAGTGTTGTGGACTTAACAGTCCTATACAGTAGTGGCGAAGTAGACACGCCTGTAAGAATAAGGGGTGCCTGATTAGGTGGAAACTTAAATACCATTCTTCTTATGAAGCCCCTTCCTCTTTAGGTAGGGGAGAGTTCATCATGATTATATTATACCACGCTAAATATTATTTGTCAATATAAAAATATCGAAAAACAATAAATAATTTCTGTATTTCGAAATGTGTGCAGTCATCAAGGTGCTTGCTGAAAAAATCGATGCTGTTTTCCAGAACATATTATACATTGCATACATAACTAATAGTCACCAGATTTTTGATACTGATACAATTTTACGTTCCATTAATGAAATTAGCCTCCTCTAAGCGGTGGGATGATGCCACACAAATCAGGATAAATCTCCGGATATGATAAAAATAGAGAAAGAGTTATATATACAAAAAAGCTCCGTCTATCTGTTTATTATGCAGATAGGAACGGAGCTGGTTCTGAAATATGACGTTTATGTTGATATAAATATGGGGGGGACGCTGGAAGAATATAGATAATAATATTCTTTGGCAGAATTCAAATAATAAGTTTATTTGTTAATCAATTGCTTTTATTTGTCAATTCCCGATATTTTTCTTCTAGTGACTCTCTGGGAACAATTCCTTTTTTTAGCGCATCTTCGTAAACCCTGATCCATAGTTTGTAATTATCGTAACTTCCGATAGTATATAGCATTTTAAAGAGGATGACTTCCTTGTTTTTCTCACGGACGTGCTTCCAAAAATATGAAATGGCTTTGTCCGGTTCACATAGGGAAAGTGAGATCAGGAGCATTGTTCTGCAGAGTTCCTCGATATGCTCTTTTGTCCAATATGTGTTATTTGAATGTTTTTTCTTATCCAACTTGAGTGATGTTTCATATTTGAGCACATACTCTTTTATATATTCTATAACTTTATACTTCAAATCGCTTGTTGGAATTGCAGCTACATAAATTACCTCTAATTCAATATGCAGCGAATTTAAGTCAGTAAATACAAGCGTTGCATCTTCAAGCATATTTTTCAGATTTTCATCTGTAAATCCAGAAGCAAATGTGCGACTTACAAGCATACTGTAAAAATCCGGCTGTCGGATACCGATAGACTGAAACGGATCTTCAGAAGTGAAAGTATAGTATCCGCATCCATATGCCAGTCTTTTATATATTCCTCTTAGAAGAAGTGCCGATTCTGCTCCATGTTCACCATCCGCAGGGATTTCATTTATCATCTTGATGAAATTTTTGACCTCAAACCGCCATTTTGAACGCTTCGCTTTCGGTACAACCCGGTTTGGCGCAAAGTAGTATCCATTGTCTACATATTCCAGAAATAGTTCGATCTGATATTTTAATCCGGAAAACTCTATTACAGGAGCTTTCTTTTTATTTGAAGCCTGGGTTATAGCTTTGCCGGATATAATATCCTCAATCAGCTGATCCGCCTCTGATTCTTTCTTGCTTTTGGGCAGCATCTTATACAGCTCCGCTGCGATTTTTTCGACGTCTTCTTTTTTGCACTGTTTAATTTTATCTCTGAATTCTTGAATTTTCATGACCCGAACATCAGTCCTTTCGATATTAAATACATTTGTTTATGTGTTATTCTTAAACTCAAACTTTACGGTTCTGTCAGCCTGATCAATATATAGTACAGCTGAAAACAGTTTCCCTGTTTGAGATTTGAAGCCTTTGATAACATTCGTGCGACCTTTATTTAGCAATGCTGTGATCTGTGCATCAGACAGGTGCTTTTTACATATCTCTGCAGGAGCCTTGAATCCGCATTCTGTGTTAGAGCAGGCGTAGTTATATCTGCTTTTATCCATTGACCTATGGCAGAACGGGCATTGAAGTTTCTTCTCTGCCTCTGATGAGAAATCAAACGTAATTTCCCCGCTTTCTCGATTCAAAACAAGATAAGCATTGAATTTTTTTCCGGATTTAGCCTTGAATCCCTTAATAAGCCCGGAGTGTCCTCGCTTTAGGAGTATCTCAATAACATCCTCCGTCAGCCGCTGTCCGCAGATATAAGTGCTCATGTGAAAATGACAGGCGTTCTCTTCTTTGGAGAATGCGCTGCATTTGCAGATTGTTGATAGCCGTTCAAGCGGTTTTCCGCAGTTCGGGCAAGAGAATTCTGATTGTACAGGCGATTCAAAATGCTGTTCTGATGATTTTGTGACAGCAGCAAACCATTCGCGCGTTGTCTGTGAAATATCAGAAACAAACTGTGCTGGATTCTCCTTGCCAAGTGCAATGTTGTTAAGCCGCTTTTCCCAGTTTCCGGTCATATCTGCCGATTTGATTGCATCCACCGGAAGAGCGTCAATCAGGAACAATCCTTTGTCTGTCGGGAAAACTGTCTTGCCTTTGCGTTCAAGATAATGACGATCAAATAATCCTTTCAGAATCGGTGCACGTGTTGCATCTGTACCGAGTCCTTTTTTTTGCATTTTCATGAGCGTACGTATTTCTTCATCTTCGATATTATGCCCGGCAAGTTCCATTGCCGCAAGCAGGTCAGCTTCGGTATAACGTTTCGGTGGTTCTGTTTCACATTCCTTCAGTGAGTATCTTCCTTCCAATACATCGTGTTCCTGAAGTGCTGGGAGTGATTGTTTTTGTACGTTTTTTCCGTCCACGAAATACCATCCTGGTGACTCAAGTATCGTTCCGGTTGCCTTGAATTCTACCTGGTTGACATCAATCAAAGCTGTCGTATCATTCAACACAGCCTTCGGATATATGATGCGTATAAGAGATTTTGCAAGCAGATCATATATAGCTTTCTCGTCTGATGATATCCCGCTTAAATTTGCCGGAACATTGACAGTGGGAATGATTGCAGGATGAGATCCTACCTTACTGTCATCAAAGTGACGTTTTGAGAACTTCTGCCATTGACTTTTCGGAAGCGAAAGAGCTGCATACTCTGGCATTTGCAGCAGTTTGGCAATCGTCTGTGCTGTTTCTGGCATCATGGCTGCAGTCAGATGTTCAGACGAGGTTCTCGGATAAGTCATGAGTTTTTTCTCATAAAGACTTTGCATGATCTTTGATGTTTTATCCGCATTCCAGCCGAATTTCTTATTTGCCGCAATTTGTAGCTGTGTTGCATTATAGAGCAACGGTGCAACCTGTGTGCGGCGTTTTGTCTCTAATTTCTCTATAATACCAGGATTGTTGCTGCATTGCATCAGCAGTTTCTGCGCATCCTCCTGTCTATCAAATTTTCCACCGGAGTATTCTGCTTCAAAGTGAGCTCCGGCGGGCGTTGTGAAATCCGCAATAAGCTTCCAGAACGGCGATTTAACAAAGTTCCGAATCGCTTTTTCGCGTTCGACAACAAGTGCTAATGTCGGAGTTTGCACTCTACCGACTGATAACAATTCCTCAAAGCTACCAAATTTTTTTGTCGCGGCAACTGTCAGATTATTGCCGATGAGCCAGTCTGCTATATCGCGTGCACGACCAGCGGCCTGAAGGTTATTTGGTGTGCCGGGATTCTGTGGTGAAATTGGCTGATCTGGCGCTATGAGATTTGAAAATGCTTTTTGTATTTTTGCATCTGTCAGGTCTTCAATCCAGACACGCATCACAGGGGCATGACATCCGCACGCTTGATAGACATATGAGAAAATCAGCTCTCCTTCACGGTCTGGATCAGTGGCGTTGATGACCCAGTCTGCCTGTTTAAGAAATGATCGCACAAGTCTGGCGCAGGCAACGGTTTCCGGTTTTGCCTCCAGCTTGAACTGATGTGGAATACACGGAAAAACTGCTAAATCCCATTTTGCATACTTTGCATCATAGCTTTTGGCTGGAGCAAGCTGCATCAGATGTCCGATTCCGTGGCAAAGAACAGCGTCCTCGCCGTTATATTTGAATTGATAGTATCCAATCGTAGGATCATCTTTCAGTGGTATCCGCTGTCCGGCATGAATTACAGCTGCGATGGTTTTAGCAAGACTGCCTTTTTCTGCATATATGACAAGCATGATAACCTCCTTCATGTATATTCATTTATTTGTATGATAGAGGCTCTTTGTGGATTATCCTGAAAGTGATTTGATAAAGCTGTTCAGTTCAGCTCCCTTTCCATGACAAACAGATTCCGAAATACGGCATTCTTTTTTTGTAAGAATTTGATAAATCTCCTGACATAATCGATAGTTTGGACTGCGTGTGGTATTAAATCCTAACGGTGTTGAAGAAAGGATAATTACATCTGTTGGCAGCCTGATTGCAGATGCTGCCTCAGTAATTCCTGTAAGAATACATCTGTTGGCAGAGTTTGTGGGAATATTTGTTTTTTTCATGACCATGCTTCTTCCTTTATAAAGAAGAACAGTAATATAACTTCCTGCGTTTGAAACGGAGTCACAGCTTCCGATAGAAATAATAAAACATTTATCGCTGTTCTGCATGATAAATTCTCTGACTGATAGCTCAGAAGGAAAATCAACCGACTTTATCATTATTTCTGTTTTCGAATGCTGTTTGTTTTCATAAGCATTGATCTCACTGATATGATCATAAATAAACCTTTGTGCTTGTTCTGGGTAAAAGTTGATATAGTATTCGTTGCCGTTATCTCGTTGCCGGTACTCAGAAGTAATTCCAAGCTGCTTTCCCTTATCAGTTGATATACGGCTTTTCAGATCGCTTTGGCAAAGATATCCTTCTGATTCAAGCCAGTTATTAATCCATGCTGCTGACATCTTTTTCGTACCGTTGATCTTGGTAACGCGGTTTATTTCATTGGCAAGCTCGCTTACCTTGCAATTATATGGGTATACTTTCAGCTCCGCACATTGTGACTCAGTAATATAAAAGTCTGAATTGCTGTGTTTTGTAACGCTTTTTGCTTCATATATGTTTCTTTCCAGAACACCAGAAACATATCGGAAACAGGCAATGACTTTTTCGTTTTGCAGTGTATTGGTATCTGCATCCATATTTGATACAGGATCAACGCCGTTTGTAAGATAATCAATATACATCTTAGCACGCTGTAATCGTTCAATTTCGTTATCCATTTTTATTTCTCCTGTTTATGTTTCTTTTCCTGGTTAAGTACTCCTGTGAAAATAAATATCAGCCAGAATGACTGCAGACTCGGTATTATCATCTTTGCCTTTCCATGCACAAATAAAGCGCACAAACGCGTTATACGGTACATAACCGGATGCAATCAACTGTTTTATGGTTTCTTTGCACTTTGACGAGAACTGTAGCACAGTCATAAGTCTGCCATTTGCTTGTACATAAAGCCTGTTGCCTTTCACATTGAGGGACGTGCCGCTTTTTAGCTGTAGTATCAACGATTTTTTGTTTTTGAAGGAATCGAGATATACATCTTTATGTGTGAGCTGCAATATCAGTTCAGACGGTTTAGGGTATATGTGTGTGTCGATTTCATTATTCTTAGCATATTGATCGAATTCATTCCCAAAATAGTGGATGTGCAAAAGGTTCTTTGCCCTTGTCATACCAACATAGAGCTTTCTCTTTTCTTCATCGCTTTCCATATTGACATTGCTGAGGAGCATATAGACATTGTCAAATTCTCTTCCTTTGGATTTGTGAATGGTAGATACTGTTATTTTTTCGCTATCATTTGTATAGAAATCCTCTATCTTAGATTCATGCAAAAACATTTCAAAATCGGTGCGGTATTTTTTTTCATAGGTTTCAGAAAACGTGTGCAGGATATTCATGATAACAGGCAGACATGTACTGATGCTGTATTGTCTCTGCAAAGCTTCTAATGCACGGTTCCACTGATTATCGCTGATAATCGGTGAAGCGCTTTCAACATTCAGTTTTTTCAAGAAATAGCGTATTTCTGCAATATCATAAATATCAAATCCGTCAATGGACTGTATCAGTTTTGCAGGTATATTCCGTTGTTTCAGGATTCCCAGTATCAGCAGTGCTTCTTGATTGGTATTTGTCAGGATACAGGTCATGCCGCTTGCGTTGGTGGAAAGCATATCCTCTACCAATGCTGACTCCATATTTGTATCGATATGTTTTATAAGCTTGACTTCTCCTGTATTTTCAGAAACTGCTTCAATGTTCTCAGTTTTCATTCTGTTAGAGATGGACTTTACAAACTGATTTGCATAAGTGACCACGCTCTTACAACTCCTGTAATTGTCTATCAGGGAATATTGCTTCGCTTCATGGTCTGTGATAAATGATTTCAGATACTTTGAGTCCGAACCGCGAAATTTGTATATATTCTGGTCATCATCTCCGACAGCAATGATACGCATATCCTCATTTAATTCCATAAGTGCTTCTACAAGGTGATATTCATGAATATCCATGTCCTGTGCTTCATCTATGACCAGAACAGACTTTGTGATCCTGCCCAGGTCAACATCGCCGTTTCGGATAAGTTCAACAGCATCCATTACAATGTTTTCTGATTCCTGAATATTACCTATTTTTCCAAGCAGATCAAAGCAATAGGAATGAAAAGTCTTTATCTCGATGAAATTGGCAGCATTGCCAATAAGTTCACGCAAACGTTGCTTGAACTCTATGGCAGCAGCACGAGAGAATGTAAGCATCAAAAGTTGCTCATGCTTAACATCTTCCAGAAGCAGAAGTGATGCCAGCTTATGAACAAGTACTTTTGTTTTACCGCTTCCGGGTCCGGCAGCGACAACGATATATTTTGAAGTGTCGTCACGGATAATTTTTAGCTGTCTGTTTGAGAGTGTATCAAAAAGCTGACGGTATTTTTGCGGTGTGATATTCCGTTCAATTTCAGCAGACCTTTCGCCGGAGAAATAATGCGACAGGAATTTCTTGTAGTCCATCTGAAAATAGTCGCTTACGAACTGCAATGCTTGGGCATAATCACGCACCATCATGTTTGCATATTCACCTACTATATGTATTTGCTGTATCTTTTGCTGGTAGAATTCATTAAGCTGTTTGTAATCTTCCAGTTTATAGCGTATCTTATTGTCCGTTATTAGCCGTTTGATGCGCATGCCGCTGTAAAGCACAAGGAAACCGCCTTCTAGCTTCAATGCACTGATTTTTGATAGGAACAGCAAGGCTTCTTCAATATCCTGTTCATGTATATCTATGATTGACTGTTCACGGTAGGCATTCAGCAATTCCAATATTGAGAAGCCTACAAGCACTTCATTTTTCTGACCGACATCTTCACTGCTGATCTGAAAAAGGTAGTTTATGATAAACTCTGCAACAGCATAGCTTTGCTGACGTTTATCTCTGATACACTCCATACTCATTTTTGGTACGATAATAACCTTATTGGTTGCCTGATCCTGCTCTTTCTGGATATAGCTCCTTATTGTCCAATAATAAAAAAGCGTCTTGATAGAATTGACTGAACTGGTTTTGATACCGTCTGCAAGTGCCGCTTCATTCAGTTCTTTGTAATTAAGGCAGAGCTTGTCAGCATCTATATATTCGAGCAGAAATGCTTCGAGAGCCTGGAAACGGCGCAGTACCAGCATTGATTTATTGACAGTGTCGGTTTTCTGTATATATGCAGTCAGATCTTTTGTATCCGCAAGCAGACCATCCTCACGCATCTGCTGAATAGAATGGATAATGCCTGATTTTTCGATTCCCAGCCTGTCTGCAAGATAGTCGACCCTTGATTCTGCATCGGCATTTCCTGCCTTTGCAATACTTTTGCTGGAGATCAGTGATTTGATAATACGTTTCGCAGTCGTCCTATCTTCGTCTGTTTCAAAACGGAAAGAACTGTCGATTTTTTCGGCTGCCTCGATCATGTTTTTGACAAGGATACTATCTGCATATACGTGGGGAACATTTTTGCCACGTTTGATATATCCCGCGTTTTCAAGAGCCTGTATTGCTGTTTTTACCCGTGTTTCGATATCTGCTACGCTATCATCCCAGCCTGCCTGTCGTGCGACTTCAAGAGGCGAACAACAAACTTCCGGACGTGTATGAGTGAGATCTTTTATTGCTTTCCAGATCTGCTGTATTTCGCTGATACTGAGTTTTGTCTGATTTAGCATAATAAAATGCTTATCCAGATCGCCGTCATTGAACAGCACATAACACTCTGCCTGCAGTTTTTCATCACGTCCCGCGCGCCCTGCTTCCTGGACATAGTTTTCCAGCGAATCGGAAATATCGTAATGAATCACCAGTCTGACATTAGATTTATCCACACCCATGCCAAAAGCTGAGGTTGCAACAATGATCTGTATTTCATCATTGATAAAGGATTCCTGATTTTCCTGTTTCTCACTGCTGTCCATTTTTCCATTGAAAGGCCGTGCCCTGAAGCCGTCTTGACAGAGCTTTTCTGCAAGTTCTCTTGTCTTTCTGGTTCTTGATACATAAATGATCGTCGGACAATCCTTCTGTTCAATCAGACTACGGAGTGTTTCATATTTTTCGGCGTCAGTTTCACGATAAAGTACTTCATACCTCAGATTGGTACGTGACGCATTTGTTGCGAACAATTCAAGGTTAACATCCAGCTTTTCTTTGAAATAATCTTTGATATCACTGATAACCTTTTGCTTTGCCGTTGCGGTAAAGCAGGAAACAGGTATTATGCAACCTTGACCTTTTTTCTCCTGCAACTCACGGATAAAGTCACCGATATACAGGTAGTCCACACGGAAATCATGTCCCCACGCGGAGAAGCAGTGTGCTTCATCAATGACAAATCGTTCAATCTTACGTGACAAAAACAACCGCTCTATTGTAATTGAACGCAGCGATTCGGGAGAGATATATAGTATGGAAGCAATACCTGATTCTACTCGCTCTATAGCTTCGGCTCTTTCAATGGGACTAAGAAGACCATTTATAGTGACAGCCTCAGCAATGCCACGCTTTTCAAGATTGTCCACCTGATCTTTCATCAACGACTGCAAAGGTGAGATTACAACCGTCAATGCGCGTTCAGTATCACCTGCCATGAGGGCAGGTATCTGGAAGGTCAGCGATTTACCACCGCCTGTTGGAAATATGGCCAGCAGAGATTTATGCTCCACCGCTGCATTCACAGCATTTTCCTGTAATGGTTCATCATTATATTTGCGAAAGCTGGGATATCCGAAATACTTGCCAAGATAGCTGACAGGATTCAGTCTTGACTTGCAATAAGCACATTCATGACAGGAGGTGTTCCTAAGTAACCGTATGATGCTGTCCACGTTTGGGTAATTCATCTGTACCCATCTAGGTATCAATGAATATTCTTCAGTCGCTGAGATCAAAGCAAGACAGTATGCCAGTTCCACAGGATAATCAGCAATCATCCTGGAAATCGGCGCCTTTTCGCATATTTCATCTGCAAACTGAACCTGTATAGCAGTTTCAAGATCATCATATGCAAAATACCCCAGATAATCAAAAAAGCCTTTAAAATATGGACTATCTTTCAGCAACATGAAATAGATGAGCTTCATCTCCTCATCAAGTGCCTGAAATGCATTGATTTCATCATAAAACAGTTCTTTTGCTTTTATCGCATCGTTCAGGGGATTGTTAAGTTCATCGGTCTGAAGTTTGTCGTCTTTCAGTAATCTGTGATATGGCTTATTCGGAAACAACAGTGGTGAAAGGAAAAGGGTATCAATATATTTAATCACTTCGGGGGCGTCAATATACTTTGCATCATGGTCGATGATGTTATGACCGCAGAGGTATTCTGCATCTGCAATAAAGGAGTGAAATTCATGTGCTGAACCGGTATGCAGTTTATCATCTTGTTCACTTACTGCGCCATAATCATATGCTTTGTTGTTTGCTTTGCATACTTCGGTATCAATATAGAAAATCCGATTCATGAATTCACCTCCCAGACATCATTTTTAAACTGTCATTCTTCAGATATTGTATCATAAAGTGGATGGAAAAGCAATAGTCTGCAGAATCAAAAAGAGGAAATTTAAACAAAAACGCGAGTCTGGCGTAATAAGGAGTGCATATTTTCTGCTATTGCGTTTGAAAGGAAGCTATGATATAATGATAGATACGAATTGCTAATAAATTCATAACGGCTGCTGGTCAATGAAAAGGAATGGATAACCAAAAAGAAAAGGATTTTCTTATTCAGCGGGCGTAATGAGTGGAAATACAAGTTTGATTTAAGGACATTTAAGATAATGGAAAACAAAGAGGACAGACGAATTTATACACTTAGTAAGGAAGCTCCTGCCAGAGCAGTTCTTAAGATGAGCATACCACTGATATT
This sequence comes from Ruminococcus flavefaciens, assembly GCA_002310115.1. Taxonomy (GTDB): domain Bacteria; phylum Bacillota; class Clostridia; order Oscillospirales; family Ruminococcaceae; genus Ruminococcus; species Ruminococcus flavefaciens_K. The sequence goes on along the minus strand of DBYI01000091.1, from coordinate 25,023 downwards.
CGGGATGTTTATCATGGTTCTTTACAACATAGTAGATACATATTTTATCGGGCTTACCAAAGATGATTATCAGATGGCGGCAGTAAATCTTGCATACCCTGTTATGATGATCATTGTTGCAATATCGAATATGATCGGTACTGGAGCTTCTTCATTTATCGCCCGTTGTCTGGGTTCTGATGAAAAAGGAAAGGCAGCACATACTCTGACAGTTGCTTTTTTTCTTACATTCTTGAACAGTATACTTGTTATGTCGTTCGGACTATGCTTTTTACCTGAATTAGTCAGACTTCTTGGAGCAAAAGACAATACCTTCCTTTATACCAAGCAGTATGTTCAGGTGATACTGGCAGGCAGCTTTTTTACAATGGGAAGCTATACAACAGGATCGCTGCTGCGAAGCGAAGGATCTGTCAGATATTCGATGACGGGAATGATAGTTGGAACCATTATGAACATCATTCTTGATCCACTGTTTATTTTTACATTAAATATGCAGGTACGTGGAGCCGCTATTGCCACTATCATAAGTAATGCGGCAGGATTTGGGGTATCGGTACTATATTACTTTTGCGGAAAAACTCTGCTTCGTCCGTCGTTTAAACTTCTCCTGCCGACAAAAGAGATACTTTCTGAGATTTATTGGGTTGGAGTTCCTGCGTCCCTGGAAACACTTCTTACTTCTGCGGCATATACGGTTAATAATAATCTTGCAGTTAATTACAGTGAACTTACAGTAACGGCTATGGGTATAGCTCAGAAGGTGATGTCTCTCGGAAACTACGTATATCAGGGATTTGCTTCAGGCACACAGCCCATAATGGGCTATAATTACGGTGCAAAAAATGCGAACAGAATGCATAAAGTGCTGAAAGCAGGAGTAATTACGGTTACTGTGACAGAGCTCGTTCTTATGCTGATATACTGTATATTTGCTCCGCTTCTGATTGATATATTCACTGATTCTGCTGAAGTTATAAGTATAGGCTCGCACGTTTTGCGACGTCTGATGTTTATACTTCCATTTGTCGGAACAGTTTCCATGTGTCGTATGTCGTTCCAGGCAATGGGCAAACCTCAGTATGCTTTCGGAATAACTCTGATACGTCAGCTTATTCTGTATATCCCGCTGCTGCTGTTGCTGAACCACAAATTTGGCTTTAATGGTATGCTGTGGGCTCAGCCTTTTACAGAAGCAATAATGATGGCTGTTTCGCTAATATTACTTACAGGTGCCATCAGACGTATCCATGACAAGAAATATAATGCAATTTTGAAGAAGGAACCGGATGAAAATGAATTCAGCAAATGAAAAACGTTCTGCTATGGAGCTGATCAGTAGATATATTTTGTTCCTCGTTGGATTGTTTGTCGCTTCAATGGGCGTGGCATTCTCAACAAAAGCCGGTCTCGGAACATCTCCTGTTGCTTCTGTGCCATATTCTGTTTCACTTGTAAACGACAGGCTTTCTTTCGGAGGCTGGCTGAATCTTCTCAGTTTGATACAGATTATTATTCAGGTCATTCTTATGAAAGGAAAATGCAATTATTTAGAAATATCTGTTCAGACCATACTTGCTTTTGTGTACGGATATCTTACAAACTTATCTGTCTGGCTTATAAGGAATATATGTGTAACATCATATACTGCTAGGTTTGCTTTTATGCTCTTAGGATGTGCGATACTCGCATTGGGCATATGGATACAATTAAAAGGAGCAGTCGCAATGCTTCCGGGAGAAGCAATGAACCGTGCAATCAGTAAAGTGAGCGGTTTCAGATATGAGAATGTCAAGATATTCTTTGATATCTTGTATATTACAGTTTCGTCGGTGATATGTCTTATCTTTATCGGAAAGCTCAAAGGAGTTCGGGAGGGGAGTATCATAGCGGCTGTACTGGTGGGAAGTATCATCAAGTTGTATAATAAAGCTTTCGACAAGTATTTTGTAAAACAAAAGTGATAAGCTCTGTAATTTTATACTAATCAGTTAATTTACCTTGACATCGTTTTTACACCGTGTTAGAATATTGATATGAATTAATACTGCCAACAGGAGGAATGATTATGGCAAACAACGGGACAAAAAATCCATATGCAGGCACACAGACTGAAAAGAATTTGAAAGCTGCATTTGCAGGAGAGTCTGAGGCAAGAAATAAGTACACCTATTTTGCTTCAAAAGCTAAAAAAGAAGGCTTTGAGCAGATTGCGGCACTGTTTCTGAAAACTGCTGACAACGAGAAGGAACATGCAAAACTTTGGTTTAAGGAGCTCAATGGTATTGGTTCGACTTCAGAAAACCTAAAAGCTGCTGCCGAAGGTGAGAACTACGAGTGGACGGATATGTATGAGGAATTTGCAAAAACAGCTGAAGCAGAGGGATTTCCTGAGCTTGCTGCTAAGTTCAGAGGCGTTGCTGCTATCGAAAAGCACCATGAAGAACGCTATCGTTCGCTTTTGAAGAATATTGAAATGCAGGAAGTATTCAAAAAGAGCTCGGTAAAGGTGTGGGAATGCCGCAATTGCGGACATATCGTAGTAGGAGAGCAGGCTCCCGAGGTATGTCCAGTATGTGCTCATCCTCAGTCTTATTTTGAGGTGCACGCAGAGAATTATTGATTTACTGCACATATTGAAACCGCCGACGGACTTAATAGTCAGTCGGCGGTGTTTTACTTTTCTTCGATAAATATTCCTGTTAACTTTGGTACATTGAAGCGTGTAGTGAAAAGTTCACATTTACATAAAAATTCATAGAATACTTGACGTCCCTGTCCTGACATTGATTCGAAATTGCCTTGTCCCTTAGCTAGTATAACATCGGAAGTATCAAGTAGCTTTTGGGCTTTTTCAGGAAGCATTTCGTATACCGTGCCTGCAATGGCTTCGCCGTTGGTGATTATTTCAGCTACAGCGTCAAGTCCCACATATTCTGCGTCCTCAGCAGTAGCGTCATTGAGAACGCTTCCACCACGAACCATAGCTCTGACAGTAAGCTGCGGGAATTTTATTTTGAGTTGCTCAAGCATGAGTTTGTCAAGAACTATCTCTCCGCAGTTGTCACATATAAGTAGAAAAGTACTGGCTTTTGAACATTCTTGCAGAAAGGAAATGTAAGTTTTTCTGTCATCTTCACGCATATCCGTATCGTTGAATAATTCAAGGAAACGATTATTGTCAACGCTGTTCATTGCTCCGAAGTCTATATAGTTGCCTATCCGAGCCATAATAAGCGCACATGCAAGTGGGTCGTCTGTAGAGCTTATCTTGCGTCTCAGACTATCCTCCATTGATAGGACGAGATCATTGTATTGTTTTTTTATGATGCTATAATCTGCGGTTTTCCCGAAATGCTTGATATGGGCTTTGTTGAAAAGGTAAACCATATATGGACTTGTATCGGTCTCTTTTCGGTTGTCAAGAAGAGACTTTATCTCGGCAAGATATTCAGAATTATCGGTCTTGTTTTTCTGACGTTTGTATAAGCAGTCAGCGCAGCTTGGTGAGATTCGCATTGCTTTCTCCTGTAAATAATAAGTTTGTTTATATCAAATGGAACGCATCAGTTTTGATCTGAGCTGTTTTCCTTTATTTTCATTGCTCTCATAGCGTTAAGAATAGCGATTACAGATACTCCAACATCAGCGAAGACCGCAAGCCACATATTGGCTAAGCCAAGAGCTCCAAGCAGAAGAACTATGAACTTGACTCCAAGAGCAAATATGATATTCTGATAAACTATTCTCAGTGTTCGTTTTGAAATATCCATTGCAAGTGCTATTTTTTCCGGATCATCATCCATAAGAACGATATCAGCGGCTTCTATTGCTGCATCAGATCCCAGCGAACCCATTGCTATACCGACATCGGCTCTTGAAAGAACTGGTGCGTCGTTTATACCGTCTCCTACGAATACAAGGCTTCCTTTCGGAGATTTTTCTTCCATGAGTTTTTCAACTTTGTCTACTTTATCTGCAGGAAGAAGCTCGCTGTATGCTTTGTCAAGACCAAGTTCTTTCATGGCAGCTTCAGCAGCTGATGCTGAGTCACCCGTAAGCATGACAGTCTGTTTTACGCCCCTTGCTTTCAGACGCTTTATGGCACTTTGGGATGTTTCTTTTATTCTGTCAGCTATAACGATATGCCCCGCGTACTGACCGTTATCGGAGATGTGTACCATTGTTCCGGTTTTATCACATGGTACTATATCCACTCCCATTTTATCCATAAGCTTTGAATTTCCGGCGCATATTTCATGTTCGTCAATAACTGCCTTTATTCCGTGACCAGATATTTCCTCATTGGAACTTATTCGGCTTCTGTCAGTTTCTTTGCCATATTTCGAGGATATAGAGTGTGCGATAGGGTGATCGGAATAGCTTTCCGCATAGGCTGCAAGCTCAAGAAGTTTATCCTCTTCAATAACATGCGGGTGAATCTCATTTACTTCGAAAACGCCTTTTGTAAGAGTTCCTGTCTTGTCAAAAACTATGATTTCTGCATTTGCCATAACTTCAAGGAAGTTTCCGCCTTTTATGAGTATACCTTTCTTACTGGCACCTCCTATACCGCCAAAGAAACTGAGGGGAACTGATATCACCAGCGCACATGGGCAGGAGATAACAAGAAAAATCAGTGCACGATGTATCCACATCGCCCAGTTACCATCTGTAACAAGTGGCGGGATAAGTGCAAGCAGAAGTGCAGATATAACTACGGCAGGAGTATAGTATTTAGCAAATTTTGTGATGAAATTCTCTGCTTTTGCCTTTTTTGAAGCTGAATTTTCAACGAGTTCAAGTATTTTGGATACAGTAGAGTCCTCATATTCTTTAGTAACTTCGACTTTGAGCGTACCGTTTTGGTTTATGCAGCCGCTTATTACGCTGTCACCCTCTTTTACTGTTCTTGGAACGCTTTCACCTGTAAGGGCTGATGTATCTATTGTCGAAGCTCCATCAGTTACTACACCGTCAAGAGGTATCCTTTCGCCAGGCTTTACAACAATTATCTGTCCCTGTTCTATTTCTTCGGGATCGGCTTCTTCTAATTTGCCATCAACTTCAATGTTGGCATGGTCGGGACGAATATCCATGAGCGCAGCAATGTTTTTCCTTGACTTTCCAACTGCAACGCTCTGAAAAAGTTCCCCTATCTGATAGAACAGCATTACGGCACTAGCTTCCGGGTATTCTTTAACAGCAAGAGCTCCGATTGTTGCTACAGCCATAAGAAAATTCTCGTCAAAGACCTGTCCGTTCTTTATGTTCCTTATTGCCTTCCAAAGAATGTCCCAGCCTATTATACCATATGGAACAAGAAATGCCGCAAGTCTTAATGGACTTTTATCTTCAAGTGGAAGCAATGCAGCGATTACCAAAAGAATACCCGCTGCAATTATCCTTATCAGTATATTTTTCTGCTTCTTACTCATGATACAGCACTCCTTATTAATGTTTCAGGGTTATTTGAGTACAATCTCGCAATCAGGCTCAACTTTTTTGCAAATCTTTACCACTTTGGCCATAAGTGCATCTAAATCAGTATCATCAGCAGTTTTGATGGTCATTTTCTGCGTCATAAAGCTGACAACTGCATCGTCTACCTCGGGGAGCTCCTTTATGGCGTTCTCCATTTTTGCTGCACAGTTTGCGCAGTCAAGATCAATAAGCTTGAAAACTTTTTTCATAATTTTTTTCCTTTCATTCATTATTTTTAACCGTATCTGGATGGCTTTAAGCGTTAATTCTCCAATATCTATTATATGCTAAATAGCAAAATTTGTAAAGTTAAATTTTTATAGAATAGGCGGATAAAACACAATTTACATTTGAACACTTGAATATCTATTCATATATTAGCATACTTTTTTTCATTTGTCAAGTACTATTTTTGATTAGCCTGATGTTTATATTTAATATAGCGTTGAAGTCAGGGTAGGGGAGAAATGGCCATAAAAACGGGCACTACCATATTTAACGGCAGTGCCCGTATATTTATTGTTAATCTGAAAAGCTATCCAAATCAATCAGAGGTTTTAGCTTTTATGTCTGATTCTTTCTTTTTGCCGCCCTTCAGCATAAGAAGTATCAGAAGTACAAGAAGTATGGGGGCAGCTATTATAGGAGCTACGATGAGTGGAGATACGATGAATACATCGTTTGATACATAAACTTTATATTCTTCTTTGGTTTCTATCCTTTCTCCTCTTACGAGCAGTCTGTGGGAATTGATACCATAAGGTGTACAGGTGAAAAGCGTACAATAGTCCTTATCTGGATCGATTGCCAGATCGTCTATTTCATACGGCTTTACCGTTTTTACCTGATCAACCTGATATGTAAGGACATCTGACAAGACTGTAATGTAAAAGATATCTCCAGGTTCCATTTTATCGAGGTCGGTAAATAACCTTGCACTTGGAAGTCCGCGGTGTCCTGACATAACAGAATGAGTACCTTTTCCACCTACTGGAAGACTTGAACCTGGGAGATGGCCTACTGCTATTTGAAGGACGTTATCATCTACACTGTGATATATGGGCAGTTCTACCTTTATCTTCTCTATTGTAAGATACCCCATGATTCCTGTGCCTGTAATATCAAGTGTATTGTAGTATCCCGGTATTTTTTCTGGTTCCAGTATAGGAGCCTCCGCGTTGAGAAGTTTGCTGTTGTATTCCTTTGCCGCTTCAATTATTTTATCGTGTTGCTCGCTGCTTATTGAATCTGATATTTCGTTATACGCCTGTATCGCTTTGGACTGGTGTAAAGCGTTTATATGCTCGCTGACAGTAGGATACAAAAGCAGAAATATTCCTATGAAAAGTGCCGCAAATGGCAGCGCTTTTATAATGATTTGCTTCATCAAAAGCTCCTTGCATTAAAATTGCAGTGCAGCGGAAGGAAACACTTCCGCTGCACAGAATAGTTCAGATTATTGCTGTATTTTACTAATCGTTCAGTCTTCCTTAGCGCCCATTCTCTTTTTTGTAACGAGGAGTACTATAGAACCTGCTACAAGCATACTGCCTATGATATAGAACAACTTGGTTCCAATACCACCAGTTGTTGGAAGAGTTGAACCCATTCGGTTCTCTATAGTAACAGGGAACAGATTGTCAGTAGTATCAAATGAACCGACCTTGTTATTATCATTGCTCTTTGTCCATGTAACAGAGTTTTCATCTATTGCAGAAGTACCAATTGTAAATGAGATATTATCAGCCTTGTTGTAGTTTGCAGGAACACCTATTTCTTCAAGAACATAGTTTCCTACATTAAGACCTGTAAATGTAAGGATACCAGAATCATCAACTGTTGCGCTGACACTTACTACTGTATCAGTTCCTGAGAGCGTTGCTTCCTGTGCTGTTGCAGCTGTTGGAGTTTTAGTATATTTTGTAGTTTTGCTGTCATATAGTTCTTGCATTTCACTAGATAATGTTGCAGGATCTGTAGTAGTATATGAATTGTTTTTTAATTTCCAGTATGTTCCATTGGTGTTGTCTACAGTAAATGTTGCACCAGATGCGATCAACACTTCATTGAGATTACTGCCTGTGAGCTTAAATGTTGCTCCCTTTAAAGGCTGGCCGTCCTGATCTACCTTCTTAATTTTGATAGCAGTAGTATATGTTTTAACTATGTCCTCAGGTGTCTCTCCGACTACCTCACCAGGAGTTTCGCCAACTGGCGGTTTTGGTTCATCAGGAGTTGTTCCGGGGGTTCCGGTATATGTTACATTAGGATCGTTGGAATATATAAGCTTAGCTTTATTTGGGTTACCTTCACTAGGCGATGTATTTGCTTGATTATTAAGTGTTGCGGTATATGTAATGGTTATATCCGTATCTTGGTTAATGCTGTTCTCCTTGACATAGGTGAGAAAATCTTCGAATACGACTTTTATCTTAGTCGTACCTTCTGTTTCTACATAATACTTACCTTTTTCAGAATCTGTGTGTCCGTCTGTGTCCTTTGTTAATTCTGTGCTACCAATCTTGACACTTATTGAGGTAGCGTTATAGGTAAGGCCAGCAGATAATGTATCTTCAACTACAAAAAAGTACTTGTTGTAGCCTGTTACATCAGGTACCTGTGTTTTTATCTCGTAACTCACAGTATCGTCAATAGCAGCTGTATTGGCGTCTATTCTGTCAAGTTTGCCATCATTATCAGAATCAACCTTATCAATTATTTTCTTGGTAAGAGTTGGAAGTGAATGTTTGGTATCTATAGAAGTGTTTCCTACTATTTGAAGTAGATTAGCACTTCTGACCTTTGGACCGTTTGTATTATCGAGAGTGCTTGAATCAATAACAAGATACCAGCCATCAGTTAATGTAGCTGTATACTTAGAAGCATTGTCACCGGTTCCCTTAGTTAATTCAGTTTTTGTACTTGTTAAAATGCCGCTCTCATTAAATATCTTGGCAAGTAGTTCCTTTTTGCTTGCATCCTCTATCTTTGCTAGCTCCTCACCAACGGTCTGTGCTGAAGCATCTGTTGCCAGTGTATTGATACCCAGTGTATCTTTGTTTGTGTTTAGCTCCGAAATAAGTGCTGCTGGTGTAACACCAGTACCCCATTGTAGTTCTGTAAGTTTTCCTTCGTTTAGAGTACCTGTCATAATTTGATAAGCGTTATAAGTATGTGCAACATTTTCAGTATCAGTAATAGTTAGCGTATGATCTGCTGCAAACACTGTAAGTCCTGTTGATATCACAGGTGTTGCTACTAACAGTCCTGCTGTAAGCATTGCTAAAGCTTTTTTATTAGTTTTCATATATTTTACCTCCCATTTTCAATAAAATGATTTCGTCTTGATCCGCCTTTAATTACTCAGGAAGCCATTTTATACTCGCCTCCTTCTGCGCCTGTACAAGGCGGATACGCTTAATATACCAATTGCTGTCAGCACACTTCCGAAGAAATATATCCGGACTGTGCCGCGTCCTCCCGTTGCGGGAAGCTTGTACCAAATATACTTGTTCTTGACAAGTATCGGTGACTGTTCTGTATTTGTCGAAACGAACTGCCTGTCGTAGGATATGATGTAGTCATCATGTTCACTGACAACAGTTTTGTCATCGCCGTTCAGTTCGATTTTTGTGGTGACTGCGACTGCATTACCGTCGCTACCGATCAATTGTTCCTCAATCCAGTATCTGTAGAGGGTTTGAGCCTGCTCGCCGAGATCAGCTTTACCCCAATGATACCCCATCATCTTTCCGGTTCCGTCGTCATAAAGCGTCCCCTGAGTAGGAAGTGTGATCTCTTTTGAGAAAGCGCTATCAAGAGTATACTGACCGTCCAGATGAAGAGGATTGGTTACAGAGTTTGTGTCCAGTGACAGGCCGTAATTGCTGTAATCGGAAACGTATTGCCCCGTGGATTCATCATAACCTGGCATATCGGTTAAAGTAGACGTTGTCGATGAATTGCCAATCTCTGTTACTTCTACATAACGTATTCTGAAAGGTCCAGTATCGTTACTTGTTTCAAAATACATATACATATTATCAACATTAACGCCAGTCGGAATGGTGATCTCAAATCCTTCGCTTTCACCCCACACATAATCTGGATATTGTTGAGATGAATCACGGGCAATATTAATAGCACCGCTTACATAAGGATACTGTGTTGTTTCACCATTATAAGTAACGCCTCCAGGAACATATAACGTCAGATGAACATTATTAGCTCCGTTTTCTCCTCCACGTTGAGCACCGACTTTGAATTTATACGTATGACCTGGTAGCAGGAAACTGACATCTTGTCTTTGAATACCATCAGATGATCTGTCTCTGCTCCATACTCTTACATAATGTCCATTTGGATCATTGTCAGGAGGTCCAGTTTTCGTATTTCTTTCATCTTCATAGTCACGTACTGTCCAGCCATCGCCAAGTCCGTCAAACTGATGATAATAGACCTGTCCGCCTGCTGATGGTGGATTGCCCACTCTAACAAAACCCGTTGTTTCATCGACCGAAACAGGCGTTGTTCCTTCGACTGCCGTAAACTCGTCCATATAGAATTGAGAAATCAGAGGAGCCTCATATTGTCCATGTTCGTTGTTTCGATCAGGATTTGCTGTTTCAACAATAATGAACATATTGTACGGATCGATAGATTCAGGAAGTGTTATAGTTCCCGTAAGCTGAGTCCATTGTCCCTTCTGTATTGGTTTACTTGATATACCACGATAACTTCCGCTATTCTCCTTATTCAATCCGTCATTAAAAGTAAAATTAAACTGAATCGAATCCGGAGCATTAGTGTTATCGGTATCATCATAATAAACGTAAGTACTGAAAGTATATGTCTTGTTCATTTTGAATTTTGCAGGATCAAGCTTCAGTGTTGCACCGTTAAAGGATTTGATTCTGTCATATACACGAAGAGCGTCTCCCTTTGCATAAGGATTGTATCCGCTTGATTCTACCTTGGCATTTGTTCCCTTTGAAGCATCATTTTGTACGCTCCAGCTATTGGTACCTCTTGTAAATGAATGATGTAACAATAACAGACTGTCTTCTGCATTATCCGAAGTTACCTTGAAAGTTACCTCATTTGCAGGTACAGTAGCGCCTGTTTCCTTAGCCGCCAGATTCTGTACAACAAGTATGTTCTCGTCCTCCTCGAACTTAACATAAAGCGGTTCATTTACCTTATTGGTGTTCTGATTCAGAGCTACTGCCATATTCTGATTCAGATAGCAAGCAGCGTCTGTGTGCTCATGTCCGGGATCCGCATTGGTGCAGGTAAGCACCGTAACACGTTTATTAGGATAAGCGGGATCGCCTTTGTAAAGCACAACTCCCTCGGGCATATCATAATAGATCTCTGCGCTGCCGTTTGCATAAAGATTAGTGAATTTCTCGGTCCGTATCAGGTTTCCGCCCTCGTCAAGGATAGTTACTTGGAGATCGGTCTCCTGACTTGATGAATATCCGACTTTTTCACGCTTGAGAACTAGTTTTACAGCAGGTTGTCCTGTCGGCGGGATATTCTCCCATTCCTTCTTGACATATATATCAGTCTTGGTAATATCTGTATTGGTAACCTGAAGAACCTTGTACTGTTTGCCGTTTAAATCGGTATCATATGTATCACTGTATGAAGCCTTGAATCCGAATGGAACATTGAGCTCCTCTACACTGTAAGTATATACATGATTTCCGTAACGGGCAAGAAGATCTTCGATTGTTTTACCATTCACCTGTTCATTAGGTTCAAGCAGAAATACTCGTCTCTTCTTTGTTTTTGTTACGCCGTTCTCTGTGACATCATACTTCAGTGCCACTTGCTTTACCTCTCCTGTTGCGGAGTCTGTTCGCATTATCTTGTACTTCATTGTGAAGTTAGCCGGTTTTTTGTCTTCGGTGCAATCCCAGTCCTTTTTGACCTTTATCTTTGTCGTATCCTGAATTACTCTGTTATTGAATAAATAGGAATTGGTATCACTTAGTGCAACGCCGTTCGCACTTGAATCGACATCCGCATTTGCACCGCCCGCTGTGAACTGTGCCATAGTAACACCGTTGACCGATACCTTATCATAGACATTCGGATCGACACCGACCTCTGTTATCCTGAACTTTCTGTGCTGCTCAAGATCATCAAAGGTAATTCTTTCTCCGTCCTTCAGTGTGAAGTATCCGTTAGTTGTTTGAGGAAGATTAGGCTTTGTCCAGTGCCCATCATATTCAGGAGTATTGGGATCATCTTCGATCCATTCCCAAACCTGGAACTCGTAATCCTTATCGTCTATATTAGTGTCCTTCACCAGATGGTCCTGATAATCGACTTCCTTCTTGACTGTAAGGGGCTTGAGTGTAGGAAGGTTCATCTCCATTGCAAGGTTTGAATAACATCCGCCTCGCTCAAGATAGAACATCTTAATCTCATGAGTTCCGTTCGGATTATTTGTGTACCAATCAGGTATGTATTCTGTGATCGACTCAACTATCCACTTGTTACCTGAACCTGTTGTATCAGTACCGATAGGCTTGGGAATATTATTGAAATCAGTCTCATTATTAATGCCATTGCCCTGAGCTGAAATAAGATCTTGCTTTACCTGATCCATTGTTTGTCCAAGCTCGTTATCCTGTGTCCAAACAAGACCGTTTGTAAAGTCGATCATACCGCCTGTCGGCTCATGGATACCGCCGATATCGAGTACCAGCTTTCCGTCAACGAAGACCCACATATCGTCGTCGCCGCTGTACTTGAACGATACAGGCTCTTTCTTACCATTGTAAAGAGGTATGTTTTCAAGAGTCGGGTTTGTGAACTTAGTCTCCATCTTCATACCGAAATGGTGATTGTAGCCGTTTCCGTTAAAGTTAGGATCACGTCTTGTGGGATCGTATTCATCAAACGGGAAGAAGCCTATCATGAATTTAGGTTTTTCATCCGTATAAGTATTTGGCTCTCCGTTACTATCAAGATGATGATAATCTGTATCTCCATAATCGTGATGATCGGGGTTTATTACAGGGAATGTAGTGTCATATACGATAAAATCTCCCGTTTCCTTATCATAATAAGCATAATTATCATTACTGTTAAAGAACAGATGACCATTTTGATCATTTCTTTGTAGCAGATGATTTACATCAGGATAAACCGTCTTATAAGCCGACTCTTCATCATTAAACAGATAATCAAGACTGTGATGCTCCGACGCATTTACGGTAGGGTATCCGTTCTTATCAAATTCACCGTTGAAATTCTTCAATATGTTGTCTACGATACCCGAAACAGGTCTGTTTCCTGAATATACAGGATCAGAACTATAATCGCCTGAATAGCTGTTTTTATCTGGTTTATAGCTTACAACTTTTTTTCCTGTTGCTTCATCTCTATAATTGTAGCAATCAGGATCATGACACTGATCATTTACAGGTGTACCATAAGCAAGGAACAGAATATCCTGCTGAGCATTTCTGCCTGCATTTATTCCGTCTGTAGTATTGGCATTAGGGTGAGACCAGTATCCCGGAGTATCTCCATCCGGCTCAACCCAACGATAACCATAATGGTTATTCTGCGACTCCAGAGTTGAATCACCGTAATCAAACAGAGTAAATTTAATACCCTCGGCAATATTGTCGATCGTAGTCTCAGTACCTGGGTTTATATATGGAGCATTCTGAGCATCTTCTGACGCAAGCGCTTTCATTCTATCCTCAAGAGTAACCTCAGGCAGGTCAGCAAAAAGGATGCCATCTTCAGCGTCATCATCAATGTAATCGAACGTACCGCTAATAGCAAATATATCATCATCTGCTTCCGCCATATCAGCTTCAGGAATATCCTCGTCGGTAAAGCATAGAGTTGTATGCATATGCTCATCATAACCGCAAACAAGGACTTTCTCCCAGCACTCGTCCGTGTGAGTATGCTCTTCGGTTTCTTCAAGTCCGCATACAAGCCTGTATTCGTAGCATTCATCGGTATGCTCATGCTGTTCCAGGCCGCACAGCGGTTCATTCACCATAGTGATGACCGTATCGCGAAGCTCCCAGAGGACTCCCGATGAAACAAATACTGATAAGACAAGCAGCAGCGATACCATGCGCCGTCGCTTAACGCTGTTTTTATGAATTATCTCATAAAAACTATCGAAATAGTTTTTCATCTATTTCACCGTTCCCCTTTCTGCAATCATTTTTTAGACCATACCTTGAAAAGTACCCTGCCAACAATCTGATCTTTCCCTACGCAGCCTATCGCAGAACTTCTGCTGTCCACAGAAGATTCACGCTGATCACCGAGTATAAAGATCTTGTTTTCTGGTACCTGATACGGAAATTCAATTTCACATCTGCCGAGCTCTTTTTCCACCACATAAGGTTCATTGATGAGCTCACCGTTGACAAAGACGTTTCCGTCAGCGTCCATGTCTATAATGTCCCCTGAAAGACCTATAACGCGTTTCAGCAGCGATTTGTTCTGCCATGAAACGCAACACATCTCTCCGTATGTCACCTTGTCAGATTTTACAAGTACAAGTATATCGCCTTCTTTCAAAGTCGGCTCCATACTGCTTCCTGCGACCTGAACGACGGGGAAGAAAAGTGTAGATACAAGTACTGCAACAGCAGCAACAACGATAAGTATGGATACTGTACTGAACAAGGTGCTCCTGAATTTTTTTCTGTAATTTATATTCTTAAGCTCCGTCTCAACCTGCTCAACTGAAGGCATAGATTCGGGAGCTTTTTTTCTTGTTGACATATTGCATTATCCTTTTTCGCTTTTATTTATCTCGGAAACTTTCTTCTGGGCTTCGGAAATGATCTCTTTAGCACGTTCTTCCGCTGCTTTTATGATATCCTCTGCTTTTTTCTCAGCTTCTGAGTTAACCGAGAATTCCAGCTGCGATATATAATCGTCGGCAGTTTGCTGCGCGGCTTCAAATAGACCATTCAGTTTTGCTGCGACCTCTGCAAGAGAACCAGAGCTACTTATTTTTAGCTCTTTTTCGCTTAGTTTACGTTGGAGTTCTTCAATTTCTTTTGTGAGTTCCTCCTGTTTTTTTTGATATTCATATATTATGTAAATCAGATCGTTTCTTTTAAGATGTTTAAACTCTTTATCAGTCATGTTTTTTCTCCGTCGAAAGATAAATTATAATATTATTATGTTTGTTTATATTATACCATTCGTTATAATAAATAGTCAATAGGATTTATTTTTTATTAACAATTTATGTGCAGATTTGTGATAAAACACTAATATAAATGCCTTTCTTTGTGAGGTTTTACCATGTCAAAATTACGGAATAATCATACAAAATGGACATCTAAAAAGCGAATATACTACCAGGAATTCTGTTAATATATAGTTAATCATTTGTTTTTAGTTTTGAAACGTTTTGGCATTTTTACCCAAACAAAAGCTTTAACATTGTTATCAATGCCGAAATTGTGTGATTTTTCAAGTTTGTTCACACTTTTGAATTGACTTGCCATTAACCTGGAAAGTATAATATATACATAGTACTGTGTATTGACTTAAATAAATTTTCACACGTATTTTTACAAGAAATAAGATATTGTATTAATCAATATATATATTACTTTGTGTATAGTTTGAAAGGCTGTGTCAGATGATGGAAGATAAGAATACTCCTGAACAGTTTAATAAGATTAAAAGCAGCAATAATTCCTTTGTAAAAGTACTTTTCAGCACAATCTGTTCCGTTGTTACTGCTGTAGCTGTTATTGTTCTTATATGCAACTTCGTTTTTCCGGTTTTCAGAGTAACTGGCAGCAGTATGGAACCTACTTTGTCAAAGGGACAGACAGTTCTATGCTATAAGACTTCAGATATAAAAAAAGGCGATATTATCGCTTTCTATCACAATAAAAAAGTGCTTATAAAGCGAGTTATAGCTGTTTCTGATGACGTTGTCAATATTTGTGATGATGGTACTGTGGAACTGAACGGGAAAAAGCTCGATGAACCGTATGTAAGTAAAAGTGATGTAGGGGAAAGTGATATTTCGTTTCCTTTTACAGTTCCCGACAGCAGATACTTCGTTATGGGGGATGAAAGAGAGACCTCCGTTGACAGCCGCTCGGCTTCCGTAGGCTGTGTTGCCGAAGAAAACATAATTGGTAAGATTTACTTCATAGTAACTCCATTTAGTTCAATGGGTAAGATAGAATGAAACACAAACACGGTTTGCTTGTCAATATCGCACTTTTTTTAGTATTAGCAGTAGGCATATGTATAATGCTGTATCCCTCGTTCAGTAACTGGTGGAACTCGGGCAAGCAGTCGAGAGCTATTGCTATTTATGATCAGACCGTCTGCGATATGGATAATACGGTTAAGGATATGCTTCTTGAAAAAGCTGAGAAATATAATCGTGAGCTTGCAGAGCTTTCTGCTCCACTCATCGACTATAATAAAATCAAGGGATACGAACAGGTGCTTGATGTAACTGGCACTGGTATAATGGGATATATAGATATCCCTAAGATAAACGCATATCTTCCCATATATCATGGAACGAGCCCTGAGGTACTTAATATTGCTGTCGGACATATCGAGGGAACATCCCTTCCGATAGGTGGAAAAGGTCGTCATTCAGTAATATCGGCACATCGTGGACTTCCGTCAGCAAGGCTGTTTACTGATATAGACAAACTCACGGAAAATGACACTTTCAGTATTACAGTACTTGACGAGGTACTGGAATATGAGGTAGATGAGATAAATACTGTACTTCCAAGTGAAATGGACAAACTTGCACCGGTACCCGATATGGACTATGTTACCCTTATGACCTGTACTCCTTATGGTATTAACACTCACAGGCTTCTTGTCAGAGCGCACAGAATAGAAAGTGATCAGCCTCATACTGTAAAGGTAAACGCAGATGCTGTGCCTGTAGATGAGATAAAGGTACTACCGTTCATAGTTATTCCTGTTATTATTTTGCTTATACTTTACTGGATAATATCAGGTTGGATAATAGATCGTAAAAAGAGGTGATATCATGCCAAAAACAAATTTAAAGCTCATCAGGGCATCCTCATGTCTTATTTTGACTTTTTTTATGATGCTCATGTTAGTCCCTTTTTCTGGTATCTGCGATACTGAAAATGATCGTTCCATAACTCTTATTTGTCGAAAAGGTGACATTACCCTGACAGGCATGAAATGGAAGCTTTACAGGGTAGGAGTCCGTACAGAAAACGGTATTGCTCTTTCAGGAGATTTTGCTTCATATCCTATAGATATTAATGAAATAACAGAGGAAAATGTTGCTGAGAAATCCAAAACTCTTGAAAGCTATGCTATCGCTGACGGAATAGCTCCTGTTGGAAAAGGTGAAACCGATAAAAACGGAGAACTGAAATTCAGCGGACTTAGCAGTGGCATTTACCTTGCTGTAGGGCGTACCCTGAATATCGGAAGTACTTTTTATGTGCCATCGTCCTTGCTTCTTGAAGCTGATGAGAAAGACACTTCTTTCAGTTATGATGCATATCCGAAGTTCTCATATGCAACTCTTAGCGGCAGCGTTGCTTCATATACCGTGAGAAAGGTCTGGATAAACGATACTCCTGAAAGCATAGCACATCCCACATACGTTACAGTTGATTTGTTTCGCAATGAGGAGATTTATGATACGATAGTTCTGAACGAGGAAAACAACTGGAGCTACCAGTGGAATGACCTTGAACCGATTAATGACTGGTATGTTGTTGAGCGTGATATCCCTGTTGATTATAGTGTTATTATAGATTTCAACAGTACACAGTATCTTATAAAAAACAGTTACAAGCCGAAAGATACAACTCCTGTCATAACTACAGTTTCAACTGAGACAACAACTACTACTTCAACGGATATAGGCAAGATCACAAATACATCTACAACTGCCACTGCAACAACAATGACAAACGTGACAAAAACACCCGTTACTACAACGAAGCTTCCACCGCTTACTCAGACGGGACAGCTGTGGTGGCCTGTACTGCCGCTTAGTGCAGGAGGAATACTCCTTATATCACTTGGTACCCTCATAAAGAATAAAAAAGACGATAAGGAATAATAAAAAAACATCTTCAGCAATATCATGATTGATATCAAACTGAAGATGTTTTATTTTTTCTGTGTTTTGCAGCCTCTTACTGCAACTCTTGCCTGTCCGCTTAGATTGCAGGTGAAAAGGGTAATATCCCAGTCAGTACTTTTTCCACTTATCATTTCTTCAGAATCGGAACCGTCGATAGTTCTTATATCCTCTACACAGTACTTATAGGCTTTTCCGCTTGTATCGGTGAATATGATCTCGTCGCCTGTGTTGAGTTCACTGATACGTCCGAAATGGCTGCTGAAATTGTGAGCTGCTATAATAAGGTCATCGTCCGAAGCGCTTCCGCTGAAACGACAAGGTGAAACATTCAGATCGTCATAGGTGCAGCTGTCGCATACGGGAAGTTCAAGACCAAGTGCAGGGAGCATGATAACTCCGCAGTATTTTTGTCCATTTAGCGCTATGGGTTCAGGCTTTAAATACGAATTGACTTGTTCATAGTCTGAATATATGTCGTCGGCAGGATTATCTGTACTGATTGTATTTCCCTCAGTTGATGTCTCGGGGATAAGCTGTTTCAGTTCAGATAAGACTTCATGAGAGCGTTCTTTTGCAGTCCTGTCCTGTAAAATATTATAAACACAGAGTAAAAGTGACGCAAGCAGCATTACAATGCCGCTCAGGATAAATATTCTTTTTATTATTTTCATTTTGTTTTTCCTAACATTTATTTAATTTACAAGCAGATTATATCACTAATAGCTGTTGCTGTCAATATTCTGTTTTTGATATACTATTGTTTTTTTAGACTCGTTATTTAGACTGAAATGAAGTTTGTCTGATAACCTTTGATTATCAGACGAACTTCTCATAAGTAGCATACAACACGAAAAGTGGAAAAATCGGCTTTTGAGAGCAGTTTATAATTTCTATATATGATATAAAGATTGCTAATATGTTGAAAAAAATGAGTTATTATACAATAATAAAGTAGTAATCTTGTTTTGTTTTATAAAAGAAAGTATAATAAAAATAAGTATATATTTCTGAATTTAGGTTGCAAATAATCAGAAATCAAAAGAGGAGAGAAGCCTATGGGAGCATTTATTGAAACTGATATTGAAAAACTCAAAAGATTTGTAAGTCAGAGCGCAGAAACTATTAAAGATTCTAGGAAATAAAGGATAAATTCAATGAGATTAATTCCACGCTTCTTTCAAGCTGGAATGGGCATGGAGCTAATGCATACAGATCTGAAACCGACCATATTCTTGAAAAAATAGGCAGCTTAAAGGATGTTCTGAATACGCTTAACGATGAGGTTATCAGCAGTATAATCGATACGTATAATCAGCTGGATGATGCTCTTGCTGATTTCAACCGGAATCCTGTTTCAGAGGAATAGTCTGAGGGGTGAGTAAATGGATTACGAATACTACTATAACAATGCTGGAAACAGATATTATGATGCATGTTCGGAGATAAATTCCAAGGACAACAGGATTAATGAACTTAGGAATGAAAAAAATCGGCTGATAAACGATATAAACGGCTACAACGCAGAGATAGCAAAGCATACAGAGGCTCTTAATTCCCTTACTGTTATAATAAACTGTTACCATTTAGTACGTTTGTTATAAAAATAGGTTTTGATAAGTTGTCTCTTATTACTAATGATTGCGGATGGGGAGATGAAGAAACAGAAAGAGCTACAAAGTGTTTGTTGGAAACGAAAATGCGAGATTATATTGAAGGTTATATTAACGTTTGGTATGATGATGAAAATGCATTAAAAGTTTCCACAAGATTGTTTTGTGATAAATGGTCTGATTTCTGTTATCCTTCGGATTATCTGATAATTGATTTAGGCGACAGAGCGCTTTTATATTATGAAGATATGATATATTATCTGGATAAAATAGAAAACACATGAGTTCTTTTGATGACGTATAATAATTAAGTAACAACAAATTGATATCTTTTCTATGTAAAGGAACTCGGATTCGGAAATGCATTCGAGTTGTCAGATGGTGACATCTTAAAAGACAGTGAAGGCAGCGAAATGCCAGAAATGCCAATAGAGTTCATAAAAATTGAAACGACTTATCTCCCTGTTACTGTTTATAACTTTCAGGTTGAAGATAATCATACATATTTTGTATCTGATATGGGGTTACTTGTGCATAATGCATCATCTATATATGAGAAGCAAAGAATTTAACAATTGGAATCGTATTCAAATTCTGAGCTTTCGTCTGAAGGAAGTTCTATTCATCCAAATGTTCCTGAGTGGAAATCAGGGGATCCGTGCAAAGGTGTAATGGAAGTAGGAGGTGCAAAAATATCATTACAAAGTGGTGCTTCAGGACCAGGTGGATATTTAAAGACTTTGCCTGGAGGAAAAGGTTCAGGTTTAAATGCTCAAATTCCAACGCACGTAGAAGGTCACGCCGCATCAATTATGATACAAGAAAAAATAACAACAGCTGAATTGCATATTAATAAACCACCATGTAACACTGGGGCTATGTGTAGATTTAATCTAAACAGAATTCTTCCAGAAGGTTATACACTTAATGTTCATTTCCCAGATATTACTGGAAATGAAGTGATTTGGCAGTTTAAAGGCGGAATACTAAAATGGATAGAAGTCGGAGGTAAATAAAATTATGAAAAAAGCATATATAGAATATTGTATTGACGGATATAATCTAATAGAAAAAGAAATATTTGATTTATACAATCAGTTAAACGAAATAAAACAAGAAACACAGGAAATTTTTAAAGCTCCATTTGGTTTAGATATTGTTATTGAAGGCGTTGGAAGGATTAGTATAGGTCTTGCCGAGCAAACTGTTTTATGCTATAAATCTGATGATTATGAAATTCAACTTACAGCAGTTGGTAATATGGATGCTCAGGGTGAAACCATGTTTTATTTTGGAGACTATTCTTTAATGTCAAATAAATACCTTATTTCTTTTGATTTAGGAATTGAAATTATTAATGAATGGATTAAATGTGGTATACTATCTATGAAAGTAAATTGGACTGAAGAAATTCTTTGAGCTATGATAAATCAAATAGTAATCTAATACACTTTTTATCCTCATTTTGCAAGAACCACCAAAACTATAAGGCTAGGGATTATGAAGCAGAATGAGCTACAAAATGTTTGTTGAAAAAGAAATACGAAAATATCTCGAAGACTATATTAAGGTGTGTTATGATGATGAAAATGCATTAAAATCTTCTGCAAGATTGTTTAGTGATAAATGGTCTGATTTCTACTATTCTTCGGATTATCTAATAATTGATTGCGGCGACAGAGCGCTTTTATATTATGAAGATATGATATATTATCTGGAAAAAATAGAAAATACATGAGTTCTTCTGATGATGTATAATAATTAAGTAACACAAGATTGACATCCGTTTTATGTAAAGGAGCTCGGATTCGTAAATGCATCCGAGCTGTCAGAGGGCGACATCTTAACAGACAGTAAAGGCAATGAAATGCCGATTGAGTTCATTAAAAATGAAACGACAGACTCACCTGTTACTGTTTATAACTTTCAGGTTGAAGATAGTCATACTTATTATGTCGGCGAATGTAATGTACTTGTTCATAATGCCAATAATTACAGCGATATTCCTAAAACAGGAAAACCAGGAAGTCCTTCATGGAAAAAAGCGGTTAAAGATTTGAAAGAAGCTAAGGGAAAGGGAAATAATTTTGTAACTGAAAATCAAGCAGATGCAATAAAGCTAATAGAAGAAGCAAGGCCTAATTTAAAGAAATGTTCAACATATGATCCAAATGCTCCAAAATCAAACTATCAAATACATCCTATTGAAAAAGGTTATAATTTTAATAAGCCTCATATAAAGTTTGTGGATTGGTCAAATGGAAAACAAAATGGCTGTAATGGACATATTTTTTGGGAGGAATAAGTTTGAAAATAATAGATTTTAAGTATGGTTGGCGTTTTACAGATGTAAAATATGCTTTATTTTCAGAAAGAGAATTATCTCAAATAAAAGTATTATCAGATGAAGCAGCAAGCGATATTTGGTATAGTTACTGTGATAATAAACTGTTACCATTGAGTTCGTTTGTTATAAAAAAAGGTTTTGATAAGTTGTCTCTTATTACTAATGATTGCGGATGGGGAGATGAAGAAACAGAAAGAACTACAAAGTGCTTGTTGGAAACAATAATGCGAGATTATATAGAAGGTTATATTAACGTTTGTTATGATGATGAAAATGCATTAAAAGTTTCCACAAGATTGTTTTGTGATAAATGGTCTGATTTCTGTTATCCTTCGGATTATCTGATAATTGATTGCGGCGACAGAGCACTTTTATATTATGAAGATATGATATATTATCTGGATAAAATAGAAAATACATGAGTTCTTCTGATGACGTATAATAATTAAGTAACACCAGATTGACATCCGTTCTATGTAAAGGAGCTCGGATTCGTAAATGCATCCGAGCTGTCAGAGGGCGACATCTTAACAGACAGTAAAGGCAATGAAATGCCAATAGAGTCCATAAAAACTGAAACGACTGACATTCCTGTTACTGTTTATAACTTTCAGGTTGAAGATAATCATACTTATTATGTCGGCAACAATCGTGTTTTCGTACACAACGCTGAAAAATATGAAACAGATATTGGAGAATATAAAGGAAATCGTACTCAAGAACAATATAAAGATTTGGCAAATGATCCTGCACATCAAGGTTCAAAGAACCCATATGATATAGCACAAGGAGAATTAGAAAGAAATGTTGGATTAAGTTTGGAGAAAGGTGGTAGACTAAAAAATATAATAAGAGATCCATCTGGAAAAGCGGAATTTATTGAAAATTATGGAAAAGGGAAAAAATGGGATGTTAAGTCATTCAATTCTAATTTTAAACCTAAAAAAGGTGGATTTAAATTAGAAACTGCAATGGCTAAAATTGCTAAAGAAATTGAGATTGATGGTGAAAATGTAATTGTTGATACCACCAATATGTCGTCTGAGCATATTTCAATGTTAAAAATTGCGGTAGAAGAAAAAGGTTTTACAGAAAATGTAATTTTCTGGCCGTAATATATGGAGGTGTATTATGAATTTTGAAGAAGAATTAAAAGCGTTTTCAAAATATTGCAGAGGAGAAAGTAAACAAGAGTGTAAGCTTGAATACGAAGATATTAATATTGAAAATTTTAATTTTACTGGATATGAATTAAATGACAGTATTTTTGTTGATGTTAGATTTATTAAATGCAACTTTGATTCTGTGTACTGTTCGCGTTCTAATTTTAGTGGAAGCGAACTTGAAAACTGTATATTTATTAATAATCAGCTTCAAAAAGCAACATGGGATTATGTTATTGCACGGGAAACATCTTTTTATAATTTAAAAGCATTCAGAACAGATTTTTTGGATATCATCCTTGACAATTGTAAGTTTGAAAACTGTTGTTTTACTAAATGTAATTTCACAAGATTAGAAGAAGGTGAAATAAAAAAAGTTATATTTAAAACGTGTAGTTTTGATGCTGTAAGCTTTAAAGCGTGCAAATTTAAAGATGTAATATTTGAAGAATGTACATTTAAAGATACATTTTTTGAACAAAATCATGATGGTATTAAATTTATTAATTGTAACGATTTAGTAGATTTATAAATGCATATGAGCTGTCGATGGGGTGATATCTTAACAGACAGCAAAGCAACATCGATTGAGATCATTAAAAATGAAACGACAGACTCACCTGTTACTGTTTATAACTTCCAGGTCGAAGATTATCATACGTATTATGTCGGCGAATGTAATGTATTTGTTCATAATGCCAATAATTACAGCGATATTCCAAAAACAGGAAAACCAGGAAGTCCTTCATGGAAAAAAGCGATTAAAGATTTGAAAGAAGCTAAGGGAAAAGGAAATAATTTTGTGGCTGAAAGTAAAGCAGATGCTGAGGCATTAATAAAGGAAGCATTCCCAGATTTAAAAGAAACGCCTAAATATTCAGGAAAAGGTTTACCTAAAGCAAAAGATTATCAATTCCTTCCGATTGATAATGAGTATGGTATGCCACATATTAAATTTAGAGATTGGTCAAAAGGAAAAAAAGGTTTTGATGGACACATCTTTTGAGAGGAATAATAGTGGAGATTAAAGATTTTTCATATGGTTGTAGATTTACAGATGAAGATTTTGCTTTATTTTCAGAAAAACAATTATCTAAAATGAAAGTATTATCTAAAGAAGAAACGAGCGGTATATGGTATAGTTACTGTGATAATGAAATACTTCCGCTAAGTTATTTTATTAAAGATATCATAGCTCATAAATTACCTGTGCTTTCTAATGATTGCGGATGGGGAGATGAAGAAGCAGAAAGAGCTACAAAGTATTTGTTGGAAACGGAAATGCGAGATTATATTGAAGGTTATATTAACGTTTGTTATGATGATGAGAATGCATTAAAAGTTTCCACAAGATTGTTTTGTGACAAATGGTCTGATTTCTGTTATCCTTCGGATTATCTGATAATTGATTTAGGCGACAGAGCGCTTTTATATTATGAAGATACGATATATTATCTGGATAAAATAGAAAATACATGAGTTCTTTTGATGACGTATAATAATTAAGTAACACAAGATTGACATCCGTTCTTTGTAAAGGAGCTTGGCTTTGTAAAAGCATCCGAGTTTTCGGAGTGCGACATCTTAAAAGACAGTGAAGGAAGCGAAATTCCAATAGAGTTCATAAAAACTGAAACGTCTGACATTCCTGTTACTTTTTATAACTTTCATGTTGAAGATAATCATACATACTTTGTATCTGATATGGGTGTAGGGAGATATATTAATAGACAGTGAATGAAATGAGATTCCGATAGACTCCATAAATGACCGACTTCACTGTTACTGTTAATAAAGAGAAGAGGCTATATCAAGGAGAGCCTAGAGAATCTAAATGTTAGTTAAAACTTAATGATTTTTAGAGCTTAAATAAAAATGCCTAAAACGTAGGATGTTTTTTCAAATGAACACTACGGATGCGAGAAATATTGAAAACTGAGTAAAAAGGAATAATACAGAAAGGAAGTCAAGAATGGCGACGATATCATTATATGCATCAAATATAAATTAGATGCCCGGGCTATTGAAAGCATCAAAGAAGAAAGTAGTTGCTTTTCAGGACGAACTGCAGAATCTAAACAAGAAAATTCTGAAAATTGACAATTCTGTTTGTGATGTATATAATGAATTGGGAATTGTACGTGCTTCGGTGAATACGCAGGAATTACTTGCAGATTCCATTGGAAAGTTCAATGAAGATCTTGACGAGTTTATCAGTGATACAGTAGATATTGATAATAACGCTGCGGCGCTTATCAATCAGAACAAGAAGGACTTTTATGAGAA
>DBYI01000102.1 GCA_002310115.1 Ruminococcus flavefaciens | reverse complement strand
TTATCCTTGCCCGCAGTAAGTTGTCGGGCATGATCCCAGAAGGAGGTGTGCTAAATGGCAAAGGTATCCGCTAAGTATGAAGTAATGGTTGTTTTCAGCCTCAAGAACGGCGAGGAGCCTATGAAGGCTCTCGTAGCTAAGTTCAAGGAGAGAATCGAGCGTCACGCCGAAGCTGTTGAAGTCAACGAGGATTGGGGTAAGCGTAAGCTTGCATATCCTATCGAGGACGAGACAGAGGGTTACTATGTAATTTATACATTCCAGTCACAGCCCGATTATCCTGCTGAGCTTTCAAGACGTCTCAATATCACAGATGGCGTTCTTCGTTCACTCGTAACAGTTGTTGAATAATTCTACTTCATTATTTAGGAGGCGGTCAGATGAATAAGGTCATTTTAATTGGAAGGCTCACTGCCGATCCTGAGCTTAGACAAACACAGAGCGGAATTGCTTCATGTAGATTTACCGTAGCTTGCGACAGAAGATTTGCTGATAAGAATACAGGTGAGAGACAAGCTGATTTTATCAGTTGTACAGCATGGAGACAGACTGCAGAGTTTGTTTCAAGATATTTCAGCAAGGGTAAGCTCATCTGTGTAGAGGGTTCCCTTAGAAATAATAATTATCAGGATAAGAACCACCCTGATGTAACACATTACACTACTGATGTGCAGGTTGATAATGTCGAATTTGTAGGTGGTAAGGGAGAAAGCGGCGGCAATGGCAGCGGCTACAGTGCTCCTCAGAACAATTTCAATAATAATTATTCTGCTCCTCCGCAGCAGGCGGCTCCACAGCAGCCCGCAGCAGGTAATGACAGTATGTCTTACGGCAACCTCAGCGATTTTGAGGAAATACTTAGTGACGGCGATGTTCCGTTCTAAGTGAGTTAACTTTACTTTATTACGATAGGAGGAAAAGTCATGGAAAAGGAAAGAAATGCTCGTCCTGCAAAGAAGCCTCGCAAGAAGGTTTGTATGTTCTGCGCAGATAGAATCGAAAAGATTGATTACAAGGATCTTACCAAGCTCAGAAAGTGCATGACTGAAAGGGCTAAGATTCTTCCAAGACGTGTAACAGGCACTTGCGCTTACCATCAGCGTGAGCTCACAGTTGCTATCAAGAGAGCAAGACACATCGCTCTGCTTCCTTATATCAGCGACTAATTCATAAATTTATGGGAGGCATTATGCCTCCCTTTTTGCATATTTGTATGTATCCGCTCCTTACGGCATCGTTGAAGGAGCGTATTCGACAGGTCTATCGGTCTATATTCTGTACAGCGAGTTCTCCGTCCCTGCGGAAAAGGAAAGAGATACACCATACTGCCGAGATAGCTACAAGAATGTAGACAGCACGGCTGAGTACGCTTCCAGCGCCGCCTAAGAGCCATGCTACCATATCAAACTCGAAAATACCGACCAATCCCCAGTTTATTCCTCCGATTACCAGAAGAATAAGAGCAATTTTGTCCCACATACCGAGAACACCTCTTGATTCGGGAATTCTGACGTTTAGCGTCAGTGACCGCTGGTTGCGGCTTAATGCACATTTCAGCGGCTCAAATGTATTATTACCGAGATAATCCCGTTTATTCGTTTTTGAAGGAGAAAATTATGATTTCATCTATTTTTTCATTATTTGATTTTGAAAAAAAGAATTGGATACTTATAATAGTTGCAACCGTAGCAGCTTTACTGCTTATTATATTCATATGTATCCATTTCAGCAAGGGTAAGCGAAAGGGAAGAGCTGCCGAGAAAAAGGTGGGAAAGTTCCTGAAAAAACTTGGGAAAGCCGATCATATAAGAATTATAAACAATGCTTATCTTCCCCTTTACAACAAAGCTTGCGAAATCGATCACCTCGTTTTCGGACGTTTTGGGGTTCTTGTTGTTGAGACAAAGGGCATTTCTGGCAAGATCACAGGCAGCGGCAAAAACCTTACCCACACAATTGGCAGCAAGATCCACAAGCTTTACAATCCTCAGATGCAGAACAAGACCCATATAGACAATGTTGTTCATCATCTTAAAAAGGGCGGTTTTGACAAGACTCCTGTAAACGGTGCAGTAGTCTTTACTGCCAAGGATATAGAGTTTCCTTCAGAGCTCGGAACAGACCTGAAAGGAATGGAAAAGTTGTACAAGTCGCTTCCAGATGCAGGCTGCAACCAGGACGTGCTGTATAACTACTTCCACGATATGCAGGTAAAAAACCCACTCAAAAAAGCGTGGATAAAGACACGCAAGAAAAACGACTGATGCAGGCGGTATGCCAAAGGAGTTTACCATGAAAGCAAAAAGATTAATAGCAGCCTTAGCAGCTGCACTCATTGCATTTCCCTCAGTTTTTCGTACTGACAGTTTAAAAACGACAGCTGTTGCCGCCAATATCCCTTCGGTCACATTCACAAACTTTGACAGCAGTATTAATGGTGGTGAGCCCATTCGCGGTGTTGATATTTCGTCTATCATTTCTATTGAGGAGGCTGGTGTTAAGTTCTACGACGACAATGGAAATGAACAGGATATCTTTAAGACACTTGCCGAACATGGTGTGAATTATATCCGTGTAAGGATATGGAACGAACCTCACGATGATAACGGAAATACCTACGGCGGAGGGCACTCCGACCTCGAAACTGCTGCTAAGATAGGCAAACGAGCAGCAGAACATGGTATGAAGCTCCTTGCAGATATACACTATTCAGACTTCTGGGCTGATCCTGCTAAGCAGACACGCCCTAAGTATTGGATGCCTCACGACCATAACAAACTGAAAGGCGAAATATATAACTGGACATCGTGGGTCGTAAAATATCTCACCGAAAACGGCAGCAATATCGGTATGGTTCAGGTGGGAAATGAGACAGACTGTTTCTTCTGTGGCGAAAAGGATATGTATGAGATATGTGATCTGTTCTCAAGCGGTGAGAAAGCTGTCCGTGACTTCGATAGGAATATTCTTATAGCACATCATTTTGCCAATGCAGGCAACGGACATTTCGGCTGGTACGCGCAGGTAATGGCAGAGTGCAAGCTTGATTACGATATATTCGCTTGTTCATATTACTCATACTGGCACGGGACATTGGATAATCTGCAAAAAACTCTTACGGATATCGGCAACAAATACAATAAGTACGTAATGGTTGTCGAGACTGCCTATCCCTATACAAACGAGGACGGAGACACCTTCGGCAATACGGTAACATCGAGTACAAGTGGGATTGATCTGAGGTACAATATTTCAGTTGACGGACAGGTTAAGGCTCTTGCTGATGTCTTCCAGACTGTAGCTAACTGCAACGGACATGGCATAGGCGTTTTCTACTGGGAGCCTGCTTGGCTGGGCGTTCCCGATATATCATGGGCAGAACAGAAAAAGCACTGGGAGCAGCAGGGCTCGGGGTGGGCGACGGTCTACGCTAAGGACTACGACAGCGGAGCTACTGAAACAGGCGGATCGTCCTTTGACAATCAGGCACTTTTCGACTTTCACGGAAAGCCACTTGAGTCACTGGATCTGTTCCTTAATATCTATCCTCAGAAAATGACAGCAACGACTACAACGACCACCACCACAACTACCACAACTACCACAACTACTACCACGACTACCGTTGAGGTTACGGAAACAAAGGAGATAATACTCGGCGATATCAACAGCGACGGAGCAATAGATGTGTTCGATGTTTTGGCTTTGAGAAAGGCAGTAATAGTAGGGGAGAAGTCAGTAGAGTTTGACCTTAACGCTGATGGTGAGATAGGAATTGCAGATCTTGTTAAGCTTCAAGTTTATATTCTTGGTGCTAAGGACAACGACCTATCAAAGAAAACAATAACCGTAAAAATAACGGATAATTAGCCACTGCGGAAATGTTATACTAATACAGTAGTTTATAGTTATTACTCGGGGAAGAACCTTTTTTAGGAAAGGTTCTTTCCCGAATTACTTTTCTAAGACTTTTAACTCATATTTTTTGCAGGTAGGAAGTTAAAGCAAAAAGCCCCGCAAAATATGCGGGGAGCACGCTAACTGTGAAAATTTAAAACTGTAAGTTTGGGTAATGGAGTTTGAGGGATAAACCTTTTCCCAAGAATTACCTCAATAATATTTATATTGGATTTTTAATGAATTATAACATTATAATAGCGGCTTTTATTCGTCGTATAATATGATATCAGCGATGTCAGAGGGCTTTTCGGCAATGAAGCTACCAGCTTTTTGGCATTCGTGTATGCAGGCTACAAGCTCCTCACGGCCGCGAAATCCCCATGAACAGCCAATAAAACCGATGTTAACATTGCTGGCGGTCAGGACGTCCACATTGCTGTCACCGATCATTTCGACGAAAAACTCCTCCTCGTCTGGAAGAAGGGAATATATCTCAAATATCGCGGCAGGATCGGGTTTCAGTGGCCTTTTGTCGCTTCCTCCAAGTACACAGAGAAAATTTATATCGGGGAGCAGCTTTGCTACTATCTTCCTTGCGGCGTCCTCAGGCTTATTTGTGACAACTGCAAGGATAACGCCGTTGTTTTGAAGCTTTTCCATCGTTTCCTTCATGCCGTCATACAGCTTTGTCTTGTCAAGATAATGATGACTGTAATACTCCTTGAACATGAGGTAAAGCTCCTCGGCCTTGTCTTGTTTATTTTCGGGAAGAGCCCTGAAGCAGAGCTTCTTAGCGCCGTTTCCTACCATTCGCTTGTATGCGGTGTAGTCATGAGTGGGGCAGCCAAGCTTTTCAAGTCCGTAGTTTACCGCGTCGCCAAGGTCGCAGATAGTATCAGCTATTGTGCCGTCAAGATCGAATATAGCAAGATATTTCATGTTTTATTCTCCTATGAGCTTTCTTATCTCGTCGGGAGTGAATACGTACTCTTTACCACAGAAATGACAGCTTACAGAAGTGTCCTTGCCCTCCTCAGCAATAGAACCCAGCTCATCCTTGCCGATACTTATAAGGACTTTTTCGGTACGTTCACGGCTGCAATCACACTTGTATACAGGTGAAGCCGTATCCAGTACATTGGGCTCAAGTCCTTTAAGGAGCATATCTGCTATCTCCTCGGGGGTGATACCCTCGTCCAGCATAGCCGAAACTGGGCGTATCTTCGCAACATTTTTCTCGATGATGTCTATGCACTTCTCATCCGCAAAAGGGAGAAGCTGCACAAGGAAACCACCTGCCGCTTTTACTGTGAGGTCGGGATTTACGAGGACTCCGAGACTGCATACTGTAGGTATCTGCTCGCTCGTAGCGTAGTAGCTGGCGATATCCTCGGCAATTTCTCCCGAAATAAGAGGGATAACACCAACGTATGGCTCTTTCAGTCCCATATCTTTGACGACCGATAGAGTGCCGTCTTTGCCAACAGCTCCGCCAACGTCAAGCTTGCCCTGAGCATTCAGTGGAAGTTCTACAACGGGATTGTTTACGCAGCTCTTTACGTTTCCTTTACTGTCTGCAACAGCCACAAGCTGTCCTGAAGGACCGCCGCCATCTACGCGGAGAGTAACGCTGTCGTTGTCGCCCTTTAGCATATACCCCATGAGAGAGGCAGCTATGGTAAGTCTTCCGAGACCTGCCGTAATTACAGCCGAGGTTTTGTGTATGCGTTCGATTTCGGATACTATATCCTTAGCGTCAAGTACTTCCGCAAAGGCTGAACCATCTGCAGATATCGCTCTGTATAAATTACCCATTTCTAATTATCCTTTCAGTATTTCTGACCGCTTCTGATACATTTTGTGACGTAGACTATGCGCTGAGAATCGGATTTAGGAGGTTCAAAACTATCGTCGTTATATTTTCCGATAACTTCAAAACCGCATTCTTTAAGGAGTCTTTCGATATCCTCTTCAAAGTAAGCTTTTTCCGAGAAGCCGTCTGAGCTTCTGGAGTAAAGTCCGTTTTTCTCCAGTTCAAAAAACTGGAGTTCCATTTTTACCTCTAAAGTATTGGAATCGATAGTATTTTCCCAAACGCAGTAAACGTGTTCTGTTTCATACGTAAAGGTGTTGTTTGCAAGTATTTCACGGTGTTTATATGGAGTATTCACATCGAAGATGAAAAGGCCATCCTGTTCTGAGAAAAATGCAACTCCCTCGAAAACTTTCCTGACGTCGTCAAGGTTTGATAGATGATTTATGCTGTCAAGAGCACAGATAGTGACATCTACTGTGCCAAACATATCCAGCTTTCGCATGTCCTGACACAGATACTGTATATTTGCATTGCTTTCAAACTTTTTATCGAGAGCGACATTAAGCATTTCGTCGGAATTATCTACGCCGATGACGTCGTAGCCAAGATCTGCCATGACCTCAGATATACTTCCTGTACCGCAGGCAAGGTCAAGGAGAATATTATTCTTTGTTGTCTTGAAACGTTGTATTATTTCGTGAAAATATCTTCCGCGCTCATTATAGTCTATATTTGCAGTAAGCTCGTCGTAATATCGCGCAAAAACACTGTACCCGCTCAACATTGCACCCTCTTTCGTTTATATTTGAGGATAATAATCCTTGTGTCAGATATTTATAATATCTGTGGCTGAAACAACGGGCTGCGACCATAGCGGCGCAGCCCGTCATGTTCTTCTCAGTATGGAGAAGTTATTATTATTATTATTATTTTATTCCTCATTTACAGAAGTCGGCTCTGTAGGTTCAGTAGTAGGTTCAGTAGTTGTAGGATTTTTTTCTACAATCTCACCAGCAAGATTTGTGGTGTAACTCTTTGTTACTTCACCTTCATCGTCATACTCGGTATAGAAGATGTATACGTTATCATCATCAGTTTTATACTGATGAGCGATGACTTTGAGAATAAGATTATGATTACTATCCCATTTGTAAGTTTTTGACTCGTACTCAAATTCATCCTTTATGTCGAATACATTTACGTTGTCCTTTGTAAGTGTGTCGAGCTTAACAAGGTTTTTAAGGGCGTTCATTTCCTTCCATGTTACATAAATTCCTTTTTCAGGATCATAGCGGTAATATTTGCCCGTCGTGTTTAATTCGTCCTCTTTTTCGATAATGAAAATATCAGGATAGCTGTCGTCGTCAAAATCAGCACTGATGATAAAATCCTCTAGATTTTTCTTTTCACCGTTTTTGAGTTCGTTTTCTATCTCGGTTGTATCCAGGTCTTTAATCTGCTGGATCGGTGTTTCTTCCCCGTTTTTGTTTTTGCGTGATACCACTATTTCATTCGGCTTTGTTCCAAGTGAAAAACTTATATTGCTATAATCTCTAGGATCGGAAGAAGTTGTTTGTGTGGTTGCTTCTTCAGTTGTTGGAGTTGTATTTGCATTTGAAGCCGTAGTATTTCTGTGTACAGTCGGAACCGATCTTGTAGTGCCGTGTACGACTCCGTCGTTTGAAGCCTTTGTAGCAGATACTATTACATTATTTGTTGCATGAACAGCAGTAGTTGTTCCTGATACCTTTTTGCCGGCAGACTTTGAGGAAGTAACGTTTGACGTTGACATCTCACCTGTAGTAGCTTCGGTCTCATATGTTTGCAAATCTGTAGTAGTGCCATTTTCACTGCTCGAAACTGCGTTGAGATCCTTATTGTCAGGCGTTACAGTGATTTCACCGCAGCCTGAGAGAAGTGCAAGAAGAATAGCAGGAAAAATAAGCTTTTTCATATTGTCACCTCATAAAACCTTTCTTTCTCCAAAATATCGTTCATCTATGCAGACCTGCCAAAAAGCTTTTCCGTGAAAAGCTATTCTAAGGCAGCCCTTGCCATCCACAAAGCATTGAACGATATGGAAACCCATCCCTTTTTTAATCTATAATCCCGGTTAACGGCAGAAATCTGCCGTTTATGTATTACTTGCCTGCCATGTCCTTTGCTTTGCAGCACTTTTTATATTTTTTGCCGCTTCCGCATGGACAAGGATCGTTATCACCGATCTTCTTTGCACGTACAGGCTCGTCTGAGAAGCTGCCATCGCCTGCGCCAGCATTAGGAGCATCTGGCTGTGCAACCTGTTCGCGCTCAGGAGCTTCATTTGTTTGAAGTCTTACTGTAAGGAGCATACGGATAGTATCCTCACGGATAGAATCTACCATAGCATCAAACATTTCGAAGCCTTCGTAACGATATTCGATAACAGGGTTCTTCTGACCGTATGAACGGAGACCGATGCCCTTCTTGAGCTCTTCCATATCATCGATATGTGCCATCCACTTGGTATCAACCACCTTGAGGAGTATAACTCTTTCGAGCTCACGCATGACTTCTGAGCCGTATTCGGCTTCTTTAGCTTCGTATATTTCGCCTGCCTTGCTGCTAAGAGCATTGACTATGTCTTCCTTGGAAACTTCCTGGAGTTCTTCATCTGTGAAGTTGAGATCCTCGGGACCAATAAGCCAGCCGAGGAAGTGCTCCTTTAGACCGACAATGTTCCAGTCATCCTTTATCTCGTTGTCAACAAGGTAATTATCGACTGTTGTATTTATGAGATCTTCCATCATCTTGAGAATGCTCTCGTGGAGATCTTCTCCGTCGAGAACCTGTGATCTCTGCTTGTAGATGATCTCACGCTGTGTATTCATAACGTCGTCGTAATTTAGGACGTTCTTTCTTATGCTGAAGTTCTGACCTTCGACCTTCTTCTGCGAGGATTCGATTATCCTTGTGAGCATTTTGCTCTCAATAGGAGTATTCTCGTCAACATTGAGAGTCTTCATGAGGTTTTCAAGACGGTCTCCAGCGAATATACGCATGAGGTTGTCTTCAACAGAAAGGAAGAAGCAGCTTTCGCCTTCGTCGCCCTGACGTCCTGAACGTCCGCGAAGCTGATTATCAATACGGCGTGATTCATGACGTTCTGTACCGAGGATATAAAGTCCTCCGGCCTCCTTGACTGCAACAGCCTTTTCCTTGACTTCTGCGTTGTATTTATCATACAGTTCACGATAGAGTTTTCTTGCTGCAATAACTTCCTCGTTGTCTGTATCTGCGAAGCCAATAGCCTCAGTGATGATTTCCTCTGGGATCTCGCGTTTCCTTAATTCAGCTCTTGCCAGGAATTCGGCATTACCGCCCAGCATGATATCGGTACCACGACCTGCCATATTGGTAGCAATAGTAACAGCACCGTATTTACCTGCCTGTGCAACGATTTCTGCTTCCTTTGCATGATGCTTTGCGTTAAGTACCTCGTGCTTTACGCCCTTTCTCTTGAGCATAGCGGAGAGAAGCTCTGATTTCTCGATGGATACTGTACCAACGAGGATAGGCTGACCTTTTTCGTGACACTCAATTATTTTGTTGATAATAGCGATATACTTGCCCTTTTCTGTAGTATACACCTGATCGTTGTGGTCAATACGGATAACAGGCTTATTTGTCGGAACTGCGATAACGTCAAGTTTGTAGATTTCCTTGAACTCGTCTTCTTCTGTCATAGCAGTACCTGTCATACCTGAAAGTTTTGTATAAAGACGGAAGAAATTCTGGAAGGTGATAGTAGCTAGAGTCTTTGACTCACTCTTGATCTTAACGCCTTCCTTAGCCTCAATAGCCTGGTGGAGACCGTCGTTGAAACGACGACCCATCATAAGACGACCTGTAAATTCGTCAACGATGATGATTTCGCCGTCCTTGACAACGTAGTCAATATCGTTTTTCATTACGCCGTTTGCCTTGATAGCCTGATTTATATGGTGGAGGAGAGTCATATTTTCAGAATCCATAAGATTCTCAACTCTGAACGCTTCCTCAGCCTTTTTGACACCACGTTGTGTGATAGTAGCGGTCTTGGCCTTTTCGTCGATGATGTAATCGGCTGTATCGTTAATAGACTCTTGATCTACCTTGTCGTCCATTTCAACGACTGTAGTTGAAGTAAGAGTTTTAGCAAAGCGGTCAACAATTGCATAAAGGTCTGTGGATTTGTCACCACGTCCTGAAATGATAAGAGGAGTACGCGCTTCGTCTATGAGGATAGAGTCAACCTCGTCCACGATAGCAAAGTTAGGAGCACGTTGAACGCGCTCTTCCTTGTGAGTTACCATGTTGTCACGGAGGTAATCGAAGCCAAGCTCGTTGTTTGTAGCATAGGTAACGTCACAGTTATATGCTGCACGGCGCTGATCGTTGTTGAGGCCGTGGAGAATACATCCTACTGTAAGTCCCAACCAGCGAAGTACCTTGCCCATTTCCTCTGCCTGTGTCTTAGCGAGATAGTCATTAACTGTAACAACGTGAACGCCGAGACCTGAGAGAGCATTGAGATATGAAGCAACGCAGGCAACGAGAGTTTTACCTTCACCTGTTTTCATTTCAGCGATACGTCCCTGATGAAGAACGATAGCACCGATTATCTGAACTGGATAGGGTTTCTTCTCGAGAACACGCCAAGCAGCTTCTCTTACGGTAGCAAGAGCCTCGGGGAGGATATCATCAAGAGTTTCACCGTCTTCAAGTCTTTCTTTGAACTCTGCGGTTTTAGCCTTGAGCTCCGCGTCAGATAGAGCCTGATATTCCTCGTCAAGCTCGAGAACTTTATTCTTTATTGGTTCGATACGCTTAAGCTCACGGTTGGAGTAAGCATTCGCACCAAAAATGTTTTTGAATAAACCCATTTTTGTTTTCCGCCTTTACTTTATTATAATATAGGTCTGATAATTCATATAATTAGACATAATATATTTTACATCAAACGACACTGTTTGTCAATACCTATTATACAGAAACAGCGGACAGAGTCCGCTATTTCATCATAATATCACAGTATTCAGGCATTTAAACGAAAAATAAGTAATTATTATCCAAGAGGTATATAGCCTGCCTTTTCGATGATTTCCTGTCCCTTTTCAGACAATACCCAGTCTATTAGTTCTTTTACATGAGGATTGGTGTTGTCTTTCCTATAAACGGCACAGAACGTGCTTGCAAGTGGATAACTTCCATCGGCAATATGCTCCTTATTTGGAGAAATGCCATCGAGTTCGAGCTTTTTCACACCCTCGCAACCTACCATATTATCAACGTAATAGCGGAATGAATATCCTATGGAGCGCCCAAAAGCACCGAAGGGGCTGCATTTCTGTTTCGTTCCACCCATAAATTTGTCCATTGTGGTTTGACTTCCGCTTCCTTCATTGCGTGAAAGAGCATCAACTGGCAGGTTTTCACCGCCGACCTCTGACCAGTTTTTTATCTTTCCCGAAAATATGTCTTTAACCTGATTCATTGCCAGTCCGTCAACGGGATTTTCTTTATTTACGATAAAAACAAAGGCTTCCCTGCCAATATCCACAATTTCTAACTCAGTACCGTTATCTTCAGCATATTTCAGCTGAGATTCTGAGGGCCGGGCGCAGAAGATGACATCAGCGTCACCATCAACCACGGCCTTATATGCTCCTTTTGTGTTTGTGAAGTGAAGGGCGCTTTCAGGGGCAAAGCCGCCATTATCGAATCTGATGCAATCTTCGGGATATACGGAGTTAACAATTCCCGAAAATATGGGATATAGGGCTGCAGCACCATCAAGTACCGGCAACTCCTTCGTGAATTTTAGATCTGATTCTACTTTTACCGCCTCAGAGTTATTGTCAAAAGGCATATAGCGGTGGAGTTCCACAGAATACTGTTGCATTTCCTTGCTTGTTGTGTCTATGCAGCGTTTGGTAAATAGATTGTATATTGCCGCATCAAACCCAATAAATATGCTGATTAGCGCGAGAATTACCGCTACTTTTCTTCCGTTATCCATAATATCACCGCCCATTTGCTACATAGGAGACTATTGAACAGGTCTCACGCAGTTGGCAGGTGTACCATATGAGTGCAGCTGTTGATAGTATACCTATCACAGTTATTGTCGTTATGATAAGCTTAAATGTCCTGTCTTTCATAATTATCGCCTCTACTCACATATGGTTCATAGCTAAAGTGAATGATATTGCCAAGAATGTTATTCCTGCTATTAGAAGTCCGAGAAGCGTTGCTGAGACTATCATTAAGACCTTTTTTGTACTTCTTTCAGGTGAATTTTTCGGAGTTTTGCAAAATCTCACTAGAGCGATGATGAAAAAAGTGATTATTATCGCAGGGATTCCGAATAAAATGGTCAGCCAAATAATTATCTGAAAAAGCTCCATAAGAAATCTCCTTTGCCTGATTATTTCTGCGAGTTAACTTCATGAAACAGGTTTATTTTGCCTCTTTCAGCAAGAAGTTGCTAATCTCTGAGGTGTGGCCAGATGTCAATGAAACCAATGAACAAAAAGTCTGAAAAGTTCTATCGAGAATACAACCATAACAAGCTAGTCAGCGTGATATTCTATACACTTAGCTATGACATTTTTATCACCCAAAATCCCAAATAATCCCAATATCATGCCAGGATGAGCTTGTTTATTAAACTATATCATGATATGATAATATCATTTTCAACGAATTATAGCAAGGTGACAAATGTCACTTTGAGAGTGACATTTGTCACTTCCACTTATTAAGTATAATTAATGTTGTATAAGCGCATAATTCACAAACTTGGTTTAGTGACTGAAATTATAAGAGAATTATAAGATTATCGGCTTTCCCTTTGCTGATATTGCTATTAACCTGATAATATGGTATAATGCGATTAGGTGATGAATATGCTTATGATCTCTATAAAAGATATGGAAAAGCGTGAGCTCCATGCCCACGCGCACAGGCTTCTTCGTGAGTGCCTTCGCTCATACGGTATAGACTATAACGAGAAAACCAAAATAATAAAAGGGAAAATGGGAAAACCTTTTCTTGCTTTGTGTCCTGATATACATTATAACATATCCCATGCTGACGGAATAGCTGCTTGTATAGTTTCGGACTTTGAGTGCGGAATCGACTGTGAAAGGGTGAGGGAGTATCGTCCAAATGTGATGAAAAGAGCTTTTTCTGAAAAAGAGCGTGAAATAGTTGAAAATGCTATAGAGAATAAGAAAAATGAGCTTTTTTTCAGGCTCTGGACTCTGAAAGAAGCGTATGTTAAGGCGCTTGGTACCGGCATTTCTTATCCGCTTAATACTGCAGAATTCAGCTTTAGGAACGGAGATATAGTCACTGAGCTGCAAGGGTGTCGCTTTAGGCAGTATTTAGTTTGCAATGGTAAATTTGTGATATCCGTCTGCGAGATAAAGCACTAGTGAGAAACATACAACATTGATCTAGGTCTTGTGGAATTTAGGCGTTAAATGACATTTTTTTGAAGCTAAGGCTGTGCAATATTCATAAAATCAACAATTAAATTCGTTCAAATCATGAAAAATACGAGATTATACTTGCATTGATGTAGTATTTAGGTTATAATATTAATACAAGCTTCTTGTTTGATCCGTTAGCGTTCCATCAGAAGTATTCCACAACAGCGGGAGGCTGATACTATGTTTGATAAAACCATGACTTTTTCTGTTAATGAGGACAGGGAAGCAGAACTCAAGAAAAATCTAACTATCATTTATGATGCACTTACGCAGAAGGGTTATAATCCTGTTAATCAGATAGTAGGATATATACTTTCTGAAGATCCTACATACATCACGACATACAATAATGCAAGAAGCCTAATCCGTCATATCGATCGTGACGAGCTTTTACAAGTACTTGTGAGATCTTATCTTAATGCATAATGAGCAGGCGGTCATTGACCGCCTGAAATTGTTTTTGGGGGAGAGTGTATGTTTTCTGAAGAAAAGTTAAAAGAAACAGCGGATATTATGAACACATTAACTGAAGAGTATGCAGATTACTACAGGATTAGAGAACGTATCGATATTGACAGCGCTAATCTTAAAATATGGAGTAAGGGATATATAGAACCTTTCAGCTGCGATTATATCACAGATATGTTCGATAATACCGTTGAGCCAAGAAAGCTTATGAAAGCGCCTAGAAAAAAGGAATACGTTACCTTTCATTATATGAATGATGAAGCCCCTGTTTACTCAGTATATTATGGGAAAAATGATGATATATATATGGAAAAACTGTATTTCTCCATACATAAAAGGCGAATAGAGGTGCTTTTCAATAGTCCTAAGCATATACTTCTTGAGCTTACCTTGACTCTTTTTGATGAAAAGGGGAGACCAGCGGAGTTCAGTACGATTAGAATAGATAAAAATGGCTTGAAAATGATAAAAGCAGCGGTTTATACATATGATGGTGACCATATTGTAAAAGCTGAAAGTATCTGTGATTTTAACCCTGAAATATCAGTAGTGATGTATGACGACGAAGTTTTCAATCCAGATTTCTATTTTCAGCCCAAATACATGAATCCGCCAGATGTAAGCGATTATGCCTTTAACTATACAGATAACAAAGTTGAGACTTTTACACGTACCGATTATGTTTACAAAAAAGTGCATGAGAATACATGGAAGCTAAGACGAGGCATTATCAAAAGATATACGGAATGCGGCATAAAATGGTTCGGAGAACAGTAAAGGCGGTATTGAGACCGCCTTTTTGGTTATATATATGGTAATTCCTGATACTTTTTGTATGCAAACCAGCTTACAGCAGTTGTAAATATGATATTGAGGATTGTCACTCCCTCCATTGTAATGCGTCCGATATGCTCGAAATACGGCAATATGTCGGCAAAAGTATGAAGTCCTACCGCGAGCAGGAACAACTTTTTCCATTCAAATTGCTGCAAAGCTGAGAATACTATGACAGACAGGGCGATATGGAGAGCAGCTCACGAAACCGAACCGAGAGTTACGAAAAGACTGCTGAAAAAATTTTGATCAGCAAGTGAAGAGATACCATCTGCAACATTCTGAGCTTCTGTTTCGGAAATTCCTTTCATAAAAGCTTCAATACCTATACTTTTGGCAGTAGAAAGGTAGGAAACATACTGAAAAGACACTATTCCTATAGCCGTTATACTTTCAAAGCCGTCGTGGCCTATGCCGTGCATGACCGAAACGCTTCTGGAGGATTTATTTTTTAGGGAATATTTGAAGCACAATAGACGTGCCGTTTCTTCAAGAACTCCGGATATCAGTGCATTTGTCGCATAAAATGCAAATGGACTTTCTCGAAGGGGACCTGAATTTCCCAGAAGCATGGCGCGAAGCAGAATTCTTACAGTCGCGGCACAGAAAAAGCCAAAGCTCCCACAAATGCTGCAAAGTATTTCTCATCAGTAATCCGCTTCCAAATAATGGCAAGGATAAAGGGCATAAGAATAGAAACTATCCCTGTTATTCCATAGCCTAGGATAGTTGCGCCACTTATATTGACGCTGTCCATATTTTCACCTTCAGTTTAGCCCTCAGTCTTTACATGAGCTAACGCTCGAAGTCTGAGGGCTTTTATTACATTTACATAATTAATATGGTTTGAAGCAGATATTGAGGTCGACGTTGCCTTCGATACCTGGAATTCTGCCTGTGTTTGAATACTGCCATATCTTGAAATCGTAGTAGTATATAGGCTTTTCGTCGTATTCTGCAAGCCAGAAATCGTAATCCTTAATGCGCGGAAGATCAAGTTTATGCATAGCGGTTTCTCTATTCTGGTATATCATAGGAGTATATCCAGAATCCTTTATTCTTTCGCAGAAAGCTACACAGCAGTCTGCAAGGGTTTCAACGCTTACGCTGTCAGTACGTGCGGCATCATGTACTATCTCCCAGTCATAAACAACGGGATAGGTTATATCATATGGCGCAAGAGCGTCAATAACATGGTCTGCTTCATCAACTGCCTCTTCAACAGTGATAGCCTGTGAGTAGAAGTAAGCTCCTACTTTTATTCCTGCCGCCTGAGCTCCCTCGATATTGCGCTGGAAAGCGCTATCGTATGTAACAATACCATCACCGTAAGTTCGGTATCCAATGCGTATGAACGCGAAATCAATACCTGCCTGCTTCACCTGCGTCCAGTCGATATCACCCTGAAATTCTGAAATGTCAACGCCTAATGTTGAAACGTTCTCTCCATTTTCTGAATAGAAGGCATAGCCGTTTCTCATGGTGATATTATCTGTGTTGATAGTGCTTGCAGGAACGTCCTCGTAAACAGGGACAAAAATCTCACCGTATGTACTATCATTCATGAGTATTTTTTTCCCGTCAAGCTGATAAAAGGCTTCTTCTTTTTCGATAACGGCTCTTTTGCGGACTTGCGGTTTGTCGGAGTTTGCATTTGCCGGTACCGCTTCGGCTCTTCCGCGGATAAGAGTAGCCCATATCAGGACTATGAAAAGAAGAAGGATAATAACAGCTTCAAGGATAGCAATACTCTTGAACTTTATTCTTTTTTTGTTGTCTGCCATTGTTTCCTCCAGTTTTTCTTTTTTTGTCTGTAAATATATGATATCATATTTTTCGCTATTTGTAAACTATTATTTGAAGGAAAAAATAACAGTTTTGTCACATTAGCGCCTTTTCACTCAGATTTCAGAAAACTTTCATTGACAAGAGTGGTCAGATAGTATAAAATCTTATTATAAGGATAAACCCAAAGCAGAAAGGAAAGAAAAAAATGAAGTATACATATAAGACAAAAATGGTCTGTTCGCAGGAGATAAGCTTTGATATCAATGGTGACGTTATAACTAATATCTCTTTTGTAGGCGGTTGCAACGGTAATCTCAAAGCTATTTCAAAGGTACTGGACGGCTGGACTGTTGAGCAGATAGAGGCAAAACTTAAGGGTAACACATGCGGAGTACGTCCAACTTCCTGTGCCGATCAGCTTTGTTTGGCTGTACGCAAGGCTTATGACGAGCAGAAGAATGCCTGAATCATGAGCAATCCATGGGAAGAGATTAGTCTTGATGATTATGAAAGTCACATGAGTCTTGACAGCGTGAAGCAGCTTCAGGCTCTTGATCTTATCATGAAAGACCAGTTTGATGCTTATCATGTTGAAACGGCAATGATACTTGGAGTTGCAGGCGGAAATGGGCTCAAACACATTGATATCAGGAAATACAAAAGAGTTTATGGCGTTGACATAAATGAAGAGTATCTCCGTGCGGTATCTGAACGATATGAGAGTATATCACATATATTTAGGTACCTTCGCCTTGACCTTACAAAGGAGACGGATAAACTGCCCAATGCCCAGCTTCTGATAGCCAATCTGCTTATTGAATATATAGGGTATTCGGCTTTTGTGAAAGCTGTGATGCAGGTCGGAGCTGAGTATGTTTCCAGTGTGATACAGATAAATACTGACGAAAAAAGCTGGGTTTCGGATTCTCCTTATCTTCATGCATTTGACAGGCTAGATGAGGTACATCATCAGATAGATCAGAAAGAATTGACAGCCGTTATGGAGAAAGCAGGCTATTCGGTCATCTTTCAAAGCTTGGCAGCTCTCCCAAATGGTAAAGCTCTATTAAGAATGGATTTTTGCCAAAAACAGATAATATAACAATACAATTATTTTATTATAAAACAATCCCGAAAACAGTTCTTTTTGTGACTGTTTTCGGGATTGTTCTTGTTTTATGTTTTTCAGCCGTCAATGATTGGCTCAAGACTTGCTATCTTATGCAACAGATATTCCTGTATACGCAGAGCGTCATTTGTGGTTAGACCTTTGCTTGAAGCGTCTACATCGGCATTATCAAGTCCTTTAGTGGTGATATGATTTTCATCGGAGCCGTTTACACCATACTTATTTGGATTTGCCAAAGCCTGCATGATTAGTACGGCATCAGACATATCAACATTACCATCGCAGTTTGCATCACCGTAAAATAGCTCGCCTACAATAGATTTACCTTTAATTGTTACTTCATAAGAGAATTTAACATCACGAATGTTTATATTGACGCTACCATCACGATTGACATATATATAGTCGTCATAACTTACCGTATACACGCCTGCGGGAAGTGTATTGAAATTATTGCTGCGTACTTGGCTTCCGCTTTTGTCAGCGATAACAAATTCGTTAATAGTATATTTTTCAATATTAGATTTATCAATTTCATATGTTCCGCGACTTGAATCAATATTGAGCCCAGTAATATCAAGTTTTTCACCGACATTATAAACTGTCTTTGTCGGATAAGAAATAACTTCATTAAAATCTGCAATAAATACGGTACCAGTATTTAAATTTGTAGTAGCTTTTTTAGTAGTGGTAGTCGCTAATGATGTTGATGATGATGTAGTTGTTGTCGTGGTTGTTGAAGTAGTTGTAGTAGATGTTGTTGTTGAA
The DNA here is from genome assembly GCA_002310115.1 of Ruminococcus flavefaciens. GTDB lineage: Bacteria > Bacillota > Clostridia > Oscillospirales > Ruminococcaceae > Ruminococcus > Ruminococcus flavefaciens_K. The sequence goes on along the minus strand of DBYI01000102.1, from coordinate 50,638 downwards.
GTAGTTGTAGTGGTTGGCTTGTCCTCTATGGGATCCATGCTAGGTACACCGTCGCCCCACCAATCCCAGCGGTCAGCAGTACGATATTTATTGATTTTATCTCCGTTAGCTGAGGTCCATGTGAATACGTTATCATAGAGATGTCCTTCATAGTAGTAGAACTGCGCCATTGCACATATCTCATCTGCGTAGGTAGCATAGGCACCGTCATCTTCAGCCTTTGTGCACCAGCCTGTATTGAAGCCCTTTAGGCTGTTCCTTATTACCTGATAATCGTGCATATCCTGTTCGTCTATACATATCTCTGCAAAGTGGAGTATCTTTCTGATTCCCATATGATTTGAAATAATACAGTCATAGAAGTTGGATTCAGTAAATGAATACTGGAACATTTCAGGGACATTGTCTTCAGGCATGAACTTTGGATCGCAGTCTTTGAATGCAGTAACTGCAGTCTGCAATGTGCCATATGCATGGGCGGAGTTAACTCCCCAGCCGTCCTCATATGCTGTTTCATGGTCGGATCCAATTTTACCCTCACCAAGAGTGGATTCTCTTGAACCGAGTCCGAGGAAGAGAGCATACATTTTTTCACGATCTGTCTGGCCAAGACGTGTTGAAATAAGATCCCAGTGCTCATCTATTTCCTTGTAGAGAGCGTATTTTACTTCCTGAACGGTCATTTTATGGTTGATAGCACGTATTTCAGCTGTAGAAGCGTCAGCAGGCGTATTTCTCTCGCCGAAGTTTAATGGATTGCCCACGCCCTCGTTCTGAACGTCACGTGAAGTATCGTGCAATGGTTCGCAGGTCTCTCCTGCATAGCACCACTCATCTGCTGTAACCGTTAGAACGTTTTCGCTGATATTCATTGCGTTTGCAGATGAAACACATAACACAGCTGCTGAGAGGAGTCCGCAGAATTTTGTAATTTTCATAGTTATCACCTCAGAAGTTAGAGCCATTCCAGCCCCATTCGTTCGTACTTGTGTATTTTACGTAAACTCTGTCTGACGGGATGCCGATATTATCGGTAAGAATACCTGTTATATGGCTTGTGAGAGTAGTCAGTGCGTTTGAAGAAGCACTGCCAAAGATTGATACCTCAACCATAGCTGCCGGAGCATCCTCGCCTTTGAACCACAGGTTGTACTCAGGTTCGATGCCTACCATGAGCCAGCCCTCTGACTTCCCGGGGATAGCTGTTATAGCACGTCCCATGGCAGATTTGATACTTGTTTTCTGCTCATCTGAAACAGAAACATTAGTCTTGACGTTAATAAATGGCATAATTTTTTCCTCCTGTTTGTTTGTAATTTTATATGTTTATAAGTCCTTCAGAAAGCATTTCCTGTGCCGCAAGCATTACGCCAAGCTTACCGCTTGTGTAGGTGATTCCACCTTGCATCCATACTGCATATGGTTCACGGAGTGGAGCATCAGCAGATAGTTCAATGGAAGCTCCGTTTGTGAAAGCTCCTGCTGCCATTATGACCTGACTTGAATAGCCAGGCATATCCCAAGGCTCAGGTGTTACAAACGAGTCAACAGGAGCGCCTTTCTGAATTCCGCGGCAGAAAGCGCAAAGGAGCTTTTCATTTCCTAGCTTTACTGCAGTGATGATGTCACCACGTTTCTCGTTTTTGCGCGGCGAGCACTCGAATCCTAGAAGTGTGAAGAGTTCACTTGCAAATGTGCAGGTCTTTATGGCGTTTGCGACAACATCAGGTGCAAAGAATATTCCCATGAGCATCTCACGGTTCATACCAAGAGTGCAGCCAACTTCCTTTCCCATTCCTACGCAGGTAAGACGATATGAGCAGAGCTCAACAAGATCGGCTCTGCCTGCTATATATCCACCTGTACGTGCAATTCCACCACCAGCATTCTTTATGAGAGAGCCAATAATAACGTCTGCCCCGACAGCCGTTGGCTCTCTGTCTTCAACAAATTCACCGTAGCAGTTGTCTACCATGACAATAATGTTAGGATTGCCTTTTTTAGCGGCATTTACCATTTTTTCTATATCTTCTATGGTGAAAGCACCACGGAGAGAATATCCGCGTGAGCGCTGTATATATGCAACTTTAGCATCCTTTACGGCTTTTGTTATCTCATCAAGCTTAGGTGTTCCGTCCGAAGTGAGGTCGACCTGACCGTATTCCACTCCGTAGTCAATTAGTGATCCACTGCCCTTTTCACCGCTTATTCCGATAACTTCTTCAAGAGTATCATAAGGTTTTCCTGTTATGGAGACTATCTTGTCACCAGTCCTGAGAACTCCGAAAAGAGCTACAGAAAGAGCGTGAGTGCCAGATACGAAATTGAATCTAACGAGAGCGTCCTCTGCTCCGAGAGCCTGTGCGAAGACCTTATCTATCACTTCTCTGCCCATGTCACCATAGCCATAGCCAGTTGAACCGTAAAAACATGGCTCACTTACCTTGTTGTCGGAGAATGCTTTGAGTACCTTTGCACCACAGTATTCTGCGGTCTCGTTTATTTTATAGAAAGCTTCGGCACAGTTCATCTCTGCTTGAGCGGCTAGCTGGGCAAGCCGACTGTCGAAGCCATATATGTCGTATAATTTACTGTTCATTTTTTATCCTTTCGTTTTATCTCTATTTGTAATGGTGGATAATATACATCTTTACAATGAGAGGTGGGCTGCATAATGGCTAACCACTATTACTATTCACTTAGATTATAGCTTATTTGAATACTTGTGTCAACGAATTTCTATGAAATCGCTCAAGCCTTGTATTCCTCTGCTTCTTTTATGAGTTTTACGTCGACAAGAGCGTCAATGAGAGTTCCGTTTTCAAAGTATTCCTCGGAGAAAATTTTGCCGTCCTGACGGATTTTGCCAAGAAATCCGCCTTTATCAAATGGAATGAGGAGTTTCATGCGTTTTGATGTTTCAGGAAGGTTTTTCATTATGCATTCTAGAAGCTTGTCGAATCCGGTATGCTCCTTTGCGCTTATCATTACGGTATTATCGTCCTCAAAGACCGTATCTGTAAATGGTGCTGCGTCCGATTTGTTCATAACGTAAATCTGGGGGATTCCTTCGCATCCAAGCTCATTCAACAGACTTTCAGTGACTTCTGCTTGTTCTTTTATTTCTGGTGAGGAGAGATCCTGCACATTGAGGATTATATCGGCTGCTGCTGCTTCTTCAAGTGTGGACTTGAACGCTTCGACAAGATTATGGGGAAGTCTTCTTATGAGACCGACAGTATCAATGAGCATAACATTTCTGCCGTCTGGAAGCTCAATGGAGCGTGATGTTATATCAAGAGTTGCAAAAAGTTTGTTTTCCGCAAGAACTCCTGCGTCAGTCAAAGCGTTAAGCAGAGTAGATTTACCAACGTTAGTATATCCGACAATAGCTGCACATAGGATACCGTCTTTTTTGCGGCGTGAACGTGAGAAATTACGGTGCTTTTTGAGTTCTTCAAGTTCTGCTTCAAGGTAACTAATACGTTTTCTGATATGTCTTTTGTCAGTTTCAAGCTTTGTTTCTCCTGGGCCTCTTGTGCCGATACCGCCGCCAAGCCTTGAAAGGGCAGTACCCATACCCGTCAGTCGTGGCAGACGGTATTTCTGCTGAGCCAGCTCGACTTGGAGTTTACCTTCTTTTGTACGTGCTCTCTGAGCAAAGATATCAAGAATTAGAGTAGTTCTATCGATAACGCGGACATCAAGGATATCCTCTATATTACGCACCTGAACACCTGTGAGTTCATGATCGAAAATTACTAACTCAGCATTCAGCGCATCAAGCTGCTCTTTCAGTTCATCGAGTCTTCCTGCACCCATACAGGTAGCTGGGTCAAAGGTTGGGCGTTTCTGTATAATAGAGCCGACTACATCTGCATTTGCAGTTGTTGCGAGCTCAGCAAGCTCATCTATTGAGGCTTCCGCGTCAAATTCGCCTGTATCGACACAGGCAAGAACGGTTTTTACGGGAATTTCTTCTGTTTTGATTTCGTACATAGGGTACTCCTTATCAGATAATTTCACGGTGGAAAAGCTCAGAAAGTTCCTCTCCGAAGAGCTGAGAAAAAATGGAATTATCAGCAATAAGTGCTGATTTCTGTTCTTTTGTGAGTCGTTTAATGCGGTATTCGAGTTTCGAAGCAATACTGCGGTTTTCACAGTTCCACAGCGCCTCAAGGGAAATCGCCTTGTGAGATCGTGTGAACTTCGCACATTTTTCCGTTCGACCGAAATGCTCATTCATACGACGGTCAATGTCGTTGGTAATGCCTGTATAAAGTGTATTTCCCGAACATTTAATGATATATACGTAGTACATCATGTCCAGAATGCGAACATACGCTGAACTTCATAAGCCATTTCAGGGAAGCTTCTGTCATATGTGTCATAGCGGAATGCCTGATTGAATTCCTGAACTCCGCCAACTATGAGCGCCCATATTACTGCAAAACACATAAATCCGTTTATCAGCTTCTTCTTTGTTGCATCTTTGGTTTTATTGCATAAGAAGAATAATATCGCGAAAGCGCCCAGCAGTGACTGCCATGCGAAGTCTGACATGTAGCGAACTGCGTAGCCGCTTTCCCATACGGAAGCTACTATGCCGAATGGTATGAAAAGACATGGGACAGCAACATATATTGAAGTTGCAAGCTTCTTCCTACGGCCTTTCAGCTTACTGAGAGCCCTTAACGACAACAGATACGCAAACATTGGGAGTGCAAGGAAGAAGAGTCCTGAAGTATTTGCGGTTGACGGATAATCAAAGTAAAAGAAACCACCAGCGTTCATTGACTGGAACTCTGTGCTGACTATAGGGTATTTCATGGAAAAAACAGGGGGATTGAAGAAATAGTTGTACACTGGTATCAGCGAAAGACGACTGTGAAACTGAGTTTTTGTGAAGTCATTAATAGTAAGAGAATACTGTATACCAAACTCAAATGGGTTGCCAAAGCGGTCATAGTTGTACCACATCTGAACAATTCCAATACAAGCCATTGGCAGCAGAGCACAGAGCAGATAGCGGAAAGATCTATTGCTTGAAAATTTTTTGTCAGAAGACTTTACTTTCGGGAGAGCCATGATCATAAACAATGCTGCTGTTATGCAGTAAAGTACGAGAGTAGGTCTGCAAAGTACTGCTATAGCGAAAAGCAGCGAAGAAATGGCAGTGCGTGAGAGTTTGGGCTTCTCATTGCCAAGTATATCAGCGGACAGCATGAAATATACCGCCCACGTGAGAGAGGCAAAGCCTGCCGCCATAGCTATTTCGTAGAATTCAGGACGTCCTATGCTGAACCATATTCCGCTGACTGTCTGTATTATGATAAGTCCGCAGATTGCGATACCTGCAGGGGTTTGGGGAAACAGTTTCTTTAAGAACTCCATGTAAAGTTTAGTGAGTCCTACGATACCGAGAAGTGCAAACAAGAGAACTGCCAGAGAATCAGGAAAATAGTATCCTGTAAGTGCATGGTATGGCAGGAATAGCAGAACAACAGGCGCAATTCCGTAATAGCTGAAGTAATGTCCGTCATAGTATACGTGATCCCATTTATATTTGAGGTTTGCCTTATCACGGGCGTCTCCGGTATATGGGTTCGGAAAGCTGTTTAGCTCCTCTGTTGGCTCGTCAAGTATCCGGGTACTTCCGTTTTCAAAAGCTTCAACGAGTTCCTGAGTCATCTGATTGCCAGAAGGACGCTTCATGATGTCGATAATAGAGTAATTATCGAGTTTTACGAAAGTGACAAGAATAGCAGCTATACAGGCTATATCTGTGATTATGACGGAAGCTATCCTGCACAGTCTTTTGCTGTCAGAAATGCTATTTTCTGCTGTCTTGCTTGAAACCATGAATTTAGCAAGACAGACTCCGAACACAATGAGTAGAACTCTCATCCATGATATACTCATTGGTATCTGACTGTTGAAGCCTATGCCCTTGACAATGACGATACCATTATCGAGTGGAGCAATCTTAACCTTAATACTGCTTGCATTTCCTGAAAGATGCAGCTGCACATACTGTGAATGCGGCTTGTCCTTGGCGATAAGTTGAGTTGCAATGCCTTCACGGTATTCACAGGCATTGGTCTCATCCATAGTATCTATGGTTATGAGTGCACCTTTTGTAGACTGTGCACATTCGGTGTCGATAAATACATCAGCTACTTCTTCATCAATGTTGTCAAAACGAAAAACTGCTGTATAGCTGCCTTGTACAGCGATATCTCTTCCATTTGCACGGTACTGGACATTTTCGCTTCTTTTGCACTCCTCCGCTGTGAAGTACATCTCACCGTAATTTCCAAACCAAAGGCGATAAGAAGGAATATTGAAGAGTGTAATTTCAAGGACTGAAGCAATGAGAATAGCTTTTATCGCAGTAAGCGCGATTTTGTATCTTCGCTTCTTGTTAAAAATACACATGAACAGGGATAGTCCTACCATGCCTCCTAGTAGCAGAAAGGCTCCCTTGTATTCGGAAATACTGAAAATACCGAGAGCCTCAGCAGCTGCTACAAATACAAGAAGCAAAGCAACGCAGCGAGAAACGGTCTGTATTACATTACTTTTATTTTCAGACTTTTTGTCACCATTGAGATCGTTCCACATTTCACGCAGAAAAACAGCGATCACAGTGACAGAGACCGCAAGCATTAAAAAAAACAGGAAAGTATTCATATAAACTCCGTCCGTTTATCGGCAAAAAGCCGTTATTATATCCTTGTAGCAAGAAGCTGGGAATATTTCCCGCGGAACTGCTCGAAGCGGTCCTCTTCAATGGCTTCTCTAATCTTTTCCATAAGGGAGTTGTAGAAATAAAGATTGTGCTGCACCGCAAGTCTGCCTGCGAGCTGCTCATTTGCTTTAAAAAGGTGGCGTATGTAGGCTCGGCTGAAATTACGGCAGGTTGGACAGTCACACTGCTCATCCACTGGTTTCGGGTCTGTTTCGTAGCACTTGTTGTTAAGGTGCATTATTCCGCTCCAAGTGAAAACGGTAGCATGACGGGCATTTCGGCTGGGCATTACGCAGTCAAACATATCAACACCTCGAGCCACTGCCTCGATGATATTGGAGGGAGTTCCAACTCCCATTAGGTATCTTGGTTTGTTTACAGGCATATACGGCTCTACAACGTTGATAATACGATACATCTCCTCGGTTTCTTCGCCAACGGCAAGTCCACCGATGGCGTAGCCGTCAAGATCGAGTTTGGCAATGTCTTCCATGTGCTTTATTCGGAGATCATCAAATGTTGAGCCCTGATTTATACCGAAAAGAAGCTGCTTCTTGTTGATAGTATCATGGAGGGCGTTAAGCCTTGCCATTTCTTCCTTGCAACGTATGAGCCAGCGTGTGGTGCGTTCTATTGAAGCTGCTACATACTTGTATGGGGAAGGATTTTCAATACATTCATCGAAAGCCATAGCTATTGTTGAACCCAGGTTGGACTGTATCTGCATACTTTCTTCTGGACCCATGAATATTCGATGTCCGTCTATATGTGAGGCGAAGTATACACCTTCTTCCTTTATTTTTCGCAGCTGAGCCAGCGAAAACACCTGAAATCCCCCGCTGTCCGTGAGAATTGGCTTATCCCAGTTCATGAATTTGTGAAGTCCACCCATTTGCTTTACAACATGGTCTCCCGGTCGCAGATGCAGATGATAGGTATTGCAAAGTTCAACCTGAGTTTTCAGGCCTTTAAGGTCTACGGAGGAAATACCGCCCTTAATTGCAGCTGCAGTTCCTACATTCATGAAACACGGTGTCTGGAACGTGCCATGAACTGTCTCGAAGCTGCCTCGTCTGGCTTTTTTATCTGTTTTAAGAAGTGTGAACATAGCTTCTCCTTTTTTGTATAAATCATAATATGCGTAAGAACGCAAAGATCAGTCAAGATCGAATTCCTTTCCTGAATCCGGGGTTCTGTCCTCACGGCGTCCGTAGAAGCCGATAAGCTTTCCTTCGGTGTTCCTTATGGCAAGAATGTACATATCCATATTGTTTGTCTTGTCGTGAAACGCAAAGACTTTATTGTTATTCTTATCCTCCTTGAACCATTCAACGCTCATTACCACTTTGCTCATCATTTCATCGTCCATAAGGGTGGACAGAAGCTTGCCGGTGAGAGGTGATACAGGAGCATAATACTTTTTTGCAGAGGAATTTTCATATATCACCCTGTAATCAAGATTGCTTAGTATTATAGGTCCCTCTTCGGAATCGATTATACCCTTGAAAAAATCAAAAAGTTCTAAATCAGCCATTATATATCTCCTCAATATTTTTTCTTTTTATATTTATTTTACAGTATACACATACTGTCGCCAAAGCTGAAAAAACGGTAGCGTTCTTCAACAGCGGTTTTGTATGCATTCATGGTGTTTTCGTAACCCATGAACGCTGATACCAGCATTATCAGTGTGCTTTCGGGTAGATGAAAGTTTGTGATAAGTCCGTCTATGCACTTGAATTCATAGGAGGGGTAGATGAAGATGTCTGTATATCCCTCGCGTTCGGAAATATTCCCGTAAAATGAAGCAACACTTTCAAGTGTCCGGCAGGTAGTGGTGCCAACTGCGATAACTCTGCCACCGTTTTTCTTTGTCTCGTTTATAAGGTCGGCAGTTTTCTTCGGGAGGTAGTAGTGCTCGCTGTGCATTTTGTGGTTGAGAACGTTATCCTCTTTAACGGGACGAAATGTGCCAAGTCCTACATGGAGTGTCACAAAAGCTGTCTTTATGCCGCGTGAGCGTATATCGTCCAGCATTTCGGGAGTGAAGTGAAGTCCTGCCGTAGGAGCAGCTGCAGAGCCAAGTTCTCGTGAATATACTGTCTGGTAGCGCTCGCGGTTTTCAAGCTTTTCCTTAATGTATGGAGGGAGCGGCATTTGTCCAACATCCTCCAGAGCTGTGAAGAAGTTGCCATCGCATTGAAACTGTACTATGCGATTACCGTCGTCCTTTACTTCAACGACCTCGGCTGTGAGCCGTCCACCACCAAATAAAAAACGAGTACCCACTTTTGCTTTCTTTCCCGGACGGCAGATTATTTCCCACATCTTGTCGCCTTTCTGTTCCAGTAGCAGAAACTCGATAAAGGTCTGATTGCCTATTTTCTCACCATATAGCCTCGCAGGGATAACTCTTGAGTCGTTCATTACCAGCAAGTCACCTTCTTTAAGGTGGTTGCATAGATTATAGAAGTGGTCGTGAGTTATTTCTCCCGTTCTTCTGTCAACGCACATCATTCGAGACGCGTTTCGCGGTTCTATGGGTGTCTGGGCTATGAGTTCCTCTGGAAGCTCATAGTAAAAATCGGATTTTAGAAGTTCCATTAATATCTCCTTTGGGTTAATCATTTAGCCCACAGCATTTAGTTTGCTGAAAGTTATATATGCATCGTTTCACTACAATCTGTATTATTCTACTGCGAATGTAGCTGTGCGACTAAATACATTGCTAACAGCTAACAACATTTTGTATTCTTACTTTGACAAATGTTTTGCGTTTGGATTTAACGTAAGAGATACATAGCTTTCTCGTTTCTTTCGGATTTGGAATATTTCATATATTCCTATTACAGCCGAGAATATGAGAAAATTTTTCAAGAATGTATTGACAATAGCTATTTTAAGTGCTATTATAATTACAAGGTAGAGGCGCGGCTGCGAAAAGTACCTGCACACGGGACGACCCGTCCGATGGTGTTCAGCGAAAGGCAATGCCGCCGAAGGGCTGTCTTTGGTAAATTCAGTTCTGGCTGTATGCTAAACAGGCTTGCAGCTGTCATCATGCTTTTGATGGAGAGCTATCGGCATATTATTCCAAACTGATATGTCAACATTTCTATTATAACGCATGATGAGCCGGTTTGCAACCGGTTTTTGTTATTTTATGGAAAAATTTTTCAAGGAGAGATAAGTATGAAACAGTATAACGTAGGTATTATTGGCGCAACGGGCATGGTAGGACAGCGTTTTGCTACGCTTCTAGAAAATCACCCGTGGTTTAACGTAAAAGTTCTGGCTGCTTCGCCTAGAAGTGCTGGTCAGACATATGAGCAGGCTGCTGGAAGTCGCTGGAAGATGACGGTTCCTATGCCTGCATCCATGAAGAATATGGTTCTTATGGATGCTACAGGCGATATTGAAAAGATCGCAGGCATGGTTGATTTCTGCTTCTGTGCAGTTGATATGAAGAAGGATGAGATAAAAGCTCTTGAGGAGGCATACGCAAAAGCTGAGTGCCCTATCGTTTCAAACAACTCTGCCCACAGATTTACTCCTGACGTTCCTATGGTTGTTCCGGAAATAAACCCTGAGCATATCGAGATAATCAAGGCTCAGCGTGAGCGCCTCGGCACAAAGAGAGGATTTATTGCTGTAAAGTCAAACTGTTCAATACAGAGCTATGTTCCCGCACTTCACCCATTAAGAAAGTTTGGCCTTAAGAATGTCCTCGCTTGTACATACCAGGCAATATCAGGCGCAGGCAAGAACTTTGAGACATGGCCTGAAATGGTTGATAACCTTATCCCATATATTGGGGGTGAGGAGGAAAAGTCTGAGCAGGAGCCTCTCAAGGTATGGGGAGAGATCAAGGGTAACGAGATAGTTAAGGCGACAACACCTAATATCACGACTCAGTGCCTTCGTGTTCCTGTGTCTGACGGTCATACAGCTGCTGTTTTCGTTAGTTTTGATAATAAACCTTCAAAGGAAGAGATACTTAAGCTATGGGCTGATTTCAAGGGCGTTCCTCAGGAACTTGAGCTTCCCAGCGCTCCAAAGCAGTTCATACATTATTTCGAGGAGAATGATCGTCCGCAGGCTAAGCTGGACAGAAACCTTGAGGGTGGTATGGCAGTATCAACTGGACGACTTCGTGAGGACACACAGTACGATTACAAATTCGTATGTCTCTCGCACAATACATTAAGAGGTGCAGCAGGCGGTGGTGTTCTGCTTGCAGAGCTTCTTGCTGCGAAAGGTTACTTTGATTAATTAGTATTGTAATAATTCTTATGCGGTTAACGTCGCTTTCGACCTTCCTCGAAAATTAATAAGTATAGAAGAGGACGTTGGGACGTTTTCCCTTGAATTCCACTTTTACGAAAGGAATAAAGCTATGAAGAACACTATTTTCACAGGCGCCGCTGTAGCTATCATAACCCCTATGAACAGCGACGGTTCAATAAACTATGATGAGCTTGGCCGTGTTATCGATGATCAGATCGAAAAGGGCACTGATGCTATTGTTATCTGCGGTACTACGGGCGAGTCTGCTACCATGACAGATGAGGAGCATCGCGACTGTATCAAGTTTGCTGTTAAGCACACTGCCGGCAGAGTTCCGGTTATCGCAGGTGCAGGCAGCAATGATACTCACTATGCTGTAGAACTTTCAAAGGAAGCTGAGGCAGCAGGTGCAGATGCTTTGCTCCATGTTACTCCATATTACAATAAGGCTTCTCAAAAGGGACTTATCGCTCACTTTACTGCAATTGCTGATGCGGTAAATATCCCGATTATTCTTTACAACGTTCCCAGCAGAACGGGTTGTGGATTTGAAGTTGCAACAGTTAAGGAGCTTGCAAAGCACAGAAACATCGCTGCAATCAAGGAGGCAAGTGGCAATATCAGCTATGTTGCGAAGATAGCTGCCGAGTGCGGAGATAATATTGACATTTACAGTGGCAACGACGATATGGTAGTTCCTGTTATGGCTCTCGGTGGAAAAGGAGTAATATCAGTAGCTTCGCATGTTATACCAAAGGAAATGCATGATATGGTGCAGCTCTGTCTTGATAACAACTTCAAGGATGCTATGAAGCTCCAGCTGAAGTATCTCGACCTTATAAACGACTTGTTTATCGAAGTAAATCCGATACCTGTCAAAGAAGCCATGAATATGGTGGGCTGGAACGCAGGTCCATGCCGTTTACCTCTCTGTGAGATGACTGATGAGCACAGGACAAAGCTCAAAACTACACTGATAAAGCATAACCTTATCAAGTAATATCATCATATAACTTAAAACAAAGGAAGTGCAAATTATGACAAATATAGCAATTTGCGGCGCTAACGGCAAGATGGGAAAGACAATTTACAACTGTATCAAAGAGCGTGATGACTGTGAGGTAGTTGCAGGTATTGATATGTACACCGAACAGTATGCGGATTTTCCTATAGTTGAAACACCTGCACAACTACCTGTAAAGCCCGACGTTATCATTGATTTCTCCAATCCTGCCGGACTTGACGGACTTATCGAATATTGTTTGTCTACAGGAACTCCTATAGTTATAGGTTCTACAGGCTATAACGATGCTCAGACAGCAAAGATAAAGTCGGCAGCCAATCAGGTACCGATATTCTTTACTTTCAATATGTCACTTGGTATCAATCTTCTGGTACAACTTGCAAAGAAGGCAGCTTCAATACTTGGCAATCAGTTTGACATTGAGATAGTTGAGAAGCATCACAATCAGAAGGTGGACGCACCCAGCGGTACTGCCATTATGCTTGCTGACGCTATTAACGAGACACTTGACAATTCAAAGCATTTTGTATACGATCGCCATTCACGCCGTCAGAAGCGCGAAAAGACAGAGATAGGTATGCACTCTATTCGTGGTGGTACTATTGTAGGAGAACATGATGTTATATTTGCAGGACATGATGAAGTGCTTACACTTTCGCATTCTGCAGCTTCCAAGAGCGTTTTCGCAGAGGGAGCTATTAATGCGGCTCTTTTCCTAAAGGATCAACCCGCAGGACTTTATGATATGTCAAAACTTGTATGATAGACAATTCCCCTGATATAGCTAATATATCAGGGGAAAGAATTTTTACGACAGGAGAACAATATGCTGACACATATAGGTACACAGACAATAGAGACAGAAAGACTAATACTTAGGCAATTTGAATATACAGACTGTGACGCGGTATTCAGAAACTGGGCGAGCGATGAAAAAGTGCAGACTATGTACTCAGAGCCGACTTATCACACATTAGAAGAAGTCAACGGTCTTCTTGACAAGTATATCGGTAACTATGAACGTGAGGATTACTATCGCTGGGCGATTGTAGATAAGGAAAATGGAGAGTGCATAGGTCAGATAGCCTATTTTCTTGTTGACAGTAAGAATCACTTTGCCGAGATAGAGTACTGCATTGGAGCCGATTTTCAGTGCAGGGGATACTGCACAGAAGCTGCAAAGTCTGTTATTGCCTTCGGATTTGATAAAATGAATCTGCATAAGGTACAGATATGCACGAAAACTATCAATGCACCGTCTAAAAAGGTTATAGAGAAGTGTGGCTTTACCTATGAAGGAACTCTTAGAGACTATTTCTTCATGAGCGGAAAGTACGTAGGAAGACTATATTTTTCGATATTAAGGGAAGAATACGAAAGGAGGAGATAATCTTTGGCTGATAAAGAAACACTTGAAAAAGTAAGAGATATATTTAAAAACGATCGTTTTGCAACGGAAATGGGGGCTGTCATCGATGAGTTGGGAGACCATTACTCAAAGGTAAGCCTAGAAATAAACGAACACCACAAAAACGCGGTTGGAGGAATAATGGGCGGAGTCTACTTCACTCTTGCGGATTTTGCATTCGCAGTTGCTTCAAACTGGCAGCAGCCTGGAGTTGTGGGGCTAAACTGTGACGCTTCATTTATTGGAGTTCCAAAAACAAAACGTATCATCGCTGAGGCAAAGCTAATAAAGGATGGCAGGACTATATGCTGCTACAATGTCGAGATAAGGGACGAAAGAGATAATCCGATTGCTGCTGTACAGTGCGTAGGTTTCAGAAAGACATAAGAAAAGCCACTGCAATTGCGGTGGCTTTCAAAATAAATCAGATTCTTTCTGATTTGCGTGCTTTTTTCTTAGCCTTTTTGACTTCATACATCTTATCGTCGGCGAGCTTAACTATGCTGTAAAGTGTATCGCCTGTCTTGGCGACTGTGACAACGCTTCCGATGCTTGCGGAAATGACATATGGCTTCTGAAGGAGCTTGTTTATGTTTTCAAGGGCTAAATTAATCTTGCGTTCAAGGTTTATCGCGCCACTTTCAGTGCCATTCGGATTGAAACATACGAACTCGTCGCCACCGATTCTGGCACAGATACATCCATGATCGCAGTTGTTATGGATAATGTTTGCTAAACGCTGTATTGCGAAATCTCCTTCGTTATGTCCATAGTTGTCGTTAATATACTTGAGACCATCTAAATCTATGAAGCTTATCATAATCTGACTGCCCTTTGCAACACACTCCTTGAACAAATCGTCTACTATATTGATAAAACCGTTGCGGTTATATATATTGCAAAGCTGATCCATGACATAGAGGCGATTCAGTTCGTCCATAGCTTTGTTAAGATGCGTGAGTTTGCGGATGTTTTCAAGAGAGTTACTCAGCACCATAGAAAGAGTATGGCAGAGAAGACTGTACGTAGGAAATTCGCTGTTTGTGAATATATAGTAGCCTAGACATCGATCGCTGAAATGAAGAGGCAGGAAATAGTTTACACAGCCTCTCTGCTCAAAGCCTTCAGGGAACATGTTTCTGCTTTGAAAGTAACTAACACTTCTGCGTTCACCCTTGTCCCATATGAAAGGGGCTGTCATATACTCAGAATAGCTTGCCTGAATAATGGCAGTGGATTTAGTAGAATAGGTATCTTGCCAGTCTTCGCAGAGACAGAGCGAGAATTTTTCACAGTCCAGCTCACCGATAAGTCCGGAGATGACACTGAAAAACTCAGATGGGGTTGTAGCTTCTGCAAGACCTGCAGTTAGACGGTTTATCATATGGATATTGTTGTTCGTGTCTTCGGATTTGCGGTAGGTTAGTTTTTTGTATTCCTTAAGGTCGTCAGAACTGTTGTTACAGCATCCGCAGCTTTCGTAATAGGCGGGCTCAGCGTCGAGAATTACACTTTTTTCCTGAGGTAGTCCCTCTATGACATTGAATATCATCTGTGCTGCTTTTTCTCCGGCTAAGAAGAGCGGCCTTTTTACTGAGGTAATAGATGGTGTGGAGTTTCGCGCGCTGAAGGTATTGTCAAATCCGGTTACCATGACATCGTTGGGAATTTTATACCCCAGTTTTTCGAGAGACGAAGCTACTGTGAGAGCCATACTGTCATTGGCACAAATAAATGCATCTGGAAGTTCAAGTCCGGAAGCTACGAAATCGTCAACGGCGAGCTTTCCATCATAACTTTTGAAATCACCGTAGAATATTCGCTCTTTTTCAATGGTCAGACCGTTTTCTTCCATTGCGCTCACAAAAGCGTCATATCTTGCCTTTCCTTCTGGGTTGCCGAGAGGTCCGGATACGTAGTTTATAACCTTTGCACCGTGGTGACAGATTATATGATTTACAAGAGTTTTCATAACTCCGAAATTATCAATACTGATATCGTAAAATTCAGGATTTTCACGACTCTCGAAGACCACTGCAGGTATTTTTGAAGCGAGCACACGAGCAAAAATGAGGTTTCTCATTTCCGCGTCGCCGAAGGTGTTGGTCATAAGAAGGGCTCCGTCAAACTGAGTGTAATCAATGAGGTTATAAATGCTGCTTTCACCAACGTCGAAGGTCGGGCTTCCTACCATCCCGCCGAAGCCGGCGACGTAGGAGATATTCATATTATGAGCATAAGCGAAGGTATTGATACCTTTGAAGATATTGTACTGATATTCTTCGTCGAGACCTGATACGACGACGACTATTTTTTTTGTCTTCTCACTTTCCATACTTCCTATCCCCTCTTTAAATCAGAATGGTATATCAAAATTATATACTACTATTATTATATATCATTTTCAATAAAAAATAAAGAAAAAAAATGAATTTTGTAGGAAGTTACATGAAATCTACTGCGTTTTTGTGCACACCGATAATCGGAAGAAAATACTATTAACGGAATGTATTTTTTGTGGTGCTGAATTTGTCAGACAATCCCGATGTTACGTGATTTCAGGTAGTATTTTGTAAAATTATGATTACTAATCGTATAGAAAGAGACGAGGCTAAAAACCGTTGTTTCAAAATGATAATAAAAGAAGGTTAGCACAATAGTATCATGATATTTGCTAATGAGCAGTAAAGAAAAGTGTGGAAATATAACGAAAAATAGAGAGTGCATAAAAATGACACGATTTTAGAAGCTAAAATGTGCAAAAAGAGCAAAAAATGAATAGGGGGGGTTATTGTTAGCAAGAATTGACTTGTAATGTTCATAAAAAAGTAATAAAATAAAGACAAGAGTTGAGAAAGAGGAGGGACACAGAAGCGACTTAGAGCTTTTGCGCTTTTTCTCAGCGAAAAGGATGGAAAATCACGAATTTGGAAAGTGAGGAATGATCAACATGAAAAAAAGCATCTTCAAGAAGATCGTCAGCGCAAGCACGACCGCTATGATGATTGCTGCAAGTATTCCCGCTATACCGGCCACAGTTGCAAATGGAGCTGATCAGCAGGTAAGAGGAAATATTGGCGGTTACGATTACGAGATGTGGAATCAGAATTATACAGGTCAGGCTTCAATGAATCCAGGCGCAGGTTCCTTCACCTGTTCATGGAGCGGCATTGAAAACTTCCTGGCTCGTATGGGTAAGAATTTCGATAGCCAGAAGAAGAACTACAAGGCTTTTGGCAATATTGTTCTTACATATGACGTTGAGTACACTCCAAGAGGAAATTCTTACATGTGCGTTTATGGATGGACTAGAAATCCTCTTATGGAGTATTACATTGTTGAAGGCTGGGGTGACTGGCGTCCACCCGGAGACGGCGCTGAGAGAAAGGGTACTGTAACTCTTAACGGAAATACATACGATATTGCTAAGACAATGCGTTATAATCAGCCTTCTCTTGATGGTACAGCAACTTTCCCACAGTACTGGAGCATTCGCCAGCAGAGTGGTTCCGGTAATAATAAGACCAACTACATGAAGGGCACTATTGATGTATCTAAGCATTTTGATGCATGGTCAAATGCAGGACTTGATATGTCAGGTACTCTTTACGAAGTATCTCTCAACATCGAGGGATATAGATCAAATGGTTCTGCTAACGTTAAGAGCGTAACTGTTACTACAAACGCTTCCGATGATCAGCAGCAGAATCAGAATCAGAATCAGAATCAGAATCAGGGTTGGCCTTGGGGTAATCAGCAGGGTCAGGAACAGCAGAATCAGGGAAACAATGATACCGAGACTGTTGAAGTTTCAGGCGGCTCTGAAGGCGTTAAAGCTCACCAGAATCTTAACTATAAGTACGAAAAGGGCGGCACCGGCTTCAAGGATGTTATGGGACCGTACTTCCGCCTTGGTACATCCGTAAGTGGCAATGAGATCGGTAACTCACAGGCTCAGCAGTTTATCAAGAAGAACTACAATTCTGTAACTTGTGAAAATGAGATGAAGCCTGATTCAATCGTTGCAGGTGTAAATGGCGATAATGTAAATATCAGCCTTAATAATGCTAGCGGCATACTCAAATTTGCTGAGCAGAATGGAATTGGTGTTCGTGGCCATACATTCGTATGGTACAGCCAGACTCCTTCGTCTCTGTTCCAGGAGTACGGCAGCTATGTATCCAAGGATAGAATGAACAAGCGTCTTGAGAGCATGATCAAGAATACTTTCAGTGCTATCAAGTCACAGTTCCCAAATCTTAACCTCCACTCATATGACGTATGTAACGAGCTTTTCGTTAACGACGGTGGTGGAATGAGACCAGGTTACAATTCCAACTGGGTAAAAGTATACGGTGAAGGCAACTCTGAGTTCGTTGTAAATGCATTCAAGTATGCAAGACAGTATGCTCCTAAGGATTGTAAGCTTTATCTCAATGATTATAACGAGTACATGAGCGCTAAGACACAGGATCTTGTAAACATGGCTAAGACGGTCATGAAGGAGGGCGACTATATCGATGGTATCGGTATGCAGGCTCACCTTGATTCCAAGTATCCATCAGCTAGCGAATTCGAGACAGCTATCAAGGCATTCGAGTCACTCGGACTTGATGTTCAGATCACTGAGCTCGATATCACAAACAGTACAGGTTCTAACGACAAGCTTTATCCTCAGATTTTTGAGGTTGCTATGAAGCACGCAGCAAATATCTCAACTGTAACTCTCTGGGGTACAACAGATGAGAGAAGCTGGAGATATCGTGAAAACGGCGGCTCACCGCTTCCGTTCAACAACTATCAGCCTAAATCATTCTATAATGATATTATAGCTCTTGCAAGCAAGATCCCAGCTCCAGATGCAACTACAACAACTACAACTACTACAACAACAACAACTACTACTACTACTACTACTACTACAACTACAACAACTACTACAACTGTAGATCCTAAGGAAGCTCTTAATGCTAAGGTTTCAAGATGGGGTGATGGTAACTGCGATAATGGCATAGATATGGCAGATGCAGTAATCATCATGCAGTCACTTGCTAACCCGAATAAGTATAGCCTTACAGACCAGGGTAAATATAACGCAGATGTTTACGAGGCAGGTTCAGGTATCACATCAAACGATGCATATACAATTCAGAAGTATCTCCTCGGTTCTATCAAGACGCTTCCTGAGAGCTATGCAGATAGCATTAATACTGTTGTTACAGAGGCTCCAAAGCCACAAACAACAACAACTAGTGCTCCTGAAGTAGTTACTACAACTACAACTAAGGCAGCTGCAAAGACAATTTTCAAGAGTTCATTTGATTCCAGCTCTGACAGCTGGGAAGGCAGAGGCGGCGCTTCTGTAGAAGTAAGCTCAGACAGCTACTACTCTGGCAAGTCACTCTATGTATCAGGCAGATCACAGGAGTGGAATGGTGCTGCTTACAGCCTAGGTTCTGATTTCAAGGCTGGTGAGACATACAGCTTTAGCGCTGCAGTTCTCCAGCAGTCAGGAAACACAGCTACACTTCAGATGTCACTCCAGCAGGGCGAAGGCGACAGCGCAACATACACAAGCGTTGCTAAGGCTGACTGTAAGAGCGGCGAGTGGACAAAGCTTGAGAATACATCATTCACAATTCCTGAAAATTCAGGCGATATGATCCTTTATATTGAGACAATTCAGGATTCAGGCGATCTTATGAACTTCTATGTTGACGAAGTTGTTGCTGGTACTGAGGGCGTTGAGTCATCAGTAGTTACAGGCAAGGGTGTTGTTGGCGAGGCTCCTAAGGCTTCAACAGGTGGCAGCACTGAGATTCAGTCTGGTAAAAAGCTCTGTGCTATCTCATTCGATGATGGTGCAAGTGCTCAGAGCACATCTGATCCTGGTTACAGAATCATAAACGCTCTTATTAAGAACAACATGACAGCTACATTCTTCAATGTAGGCAGCTGGATCAAGACAAATCAGCAGATCACATACGAGTTTGAGAATGGTATGGAAGTTGCTAACCATACTCAGACACATCCACACCTCGGTTCTATGGGATCATCACAGATCAGAAGTGAGTGGGAGCAGTGCAACAGCAAGCTCAAGGGTATTATCGGCACTGAGCCTTCACATCTTATGAGATTACCTTATCTTGAGAGCAACGGTACAGTTCAGTCTGCACTCTATGATATTCCGCTTATCAGCTGTGCAATTGATACAGAGGACTGGAACAACGCTTCTAAGGATGCTATCGTAAACAAGATCAAGTCGGCTGCTCAGAATGGTTCACTGGAGGGTGCTATCGTACTTTGTCACGAGAACTATGCTACGACAGCAGCAGCTATGGAAGAAGTTCTTCCTTGGCTCGCACAGAATGGTTACCAGAACGTAAACATTTCTGATATGGCTAAGGCACACGGCAAGACACTTGCTGGTGGTCAGGTTCACACAAGAGCTTAATCAAATACGAAAGTATTTAAAACATTACGTGCCGATCACAGAATCGGTGGTCGGCACCTTAATTAAGATTTCTCCAAATTTTAATATCCCCTGAAAGGCAGTCGGTGCAAATCGGCTGTCTTTTCATTTTTTCACACTTTTTGACTTTTTTGCAAAAAATGTTATAATATTTGTGACCATACTGCAAACTCATTCGTGTTTACAGTGAAAGGAGTTGATGATACGATGCTGAAAGACGGCTGCGCTCGCGAGGCGGTCGAGAAATACGGAGATATGCTGTACAGAATTTGCCTGCTTATGCTGAAAAATACGGCTGATGCAGAGGACGCTGTGCAGGATACATTTATAAAATTTGTAACAAAAGCACCTGATTTTGCCGACAGCGAGCATGAAAAAGCATGGCTCATCACTGTAGCGGCTAACAAATGCCGCGATATGCTCCGATATCGTACAAGCCATTTAACAGAGAGCGAGGAACTGCTTTACGGGTATGCTGTTTCAAAAGAGGACAGTGGAATACTGGAAGCGCTCATGGAGCTTCCCGAGAAGTACAGGATAATCCTTGCGCTATTTTACATAGAGGAATACAAAGTGGACGAAATATCGGAGATAGTCGGCATAGGAGCTTCAGCAGTAAAAATGCGCTTGTCAAGGGGCAGAAAACTGCTGGAGGAAAAATACAGAAAGGAGTATATGTAGTATGGATAAAAAGCTGAAAAAAGCGGGCGGCAAAATAACAATGCCCAATGATATGAAAGAACGTATAATCAAAGCTTGTGAGACTGCGGAGAAAAACAGACTCACTCACGTCGATAGCGACGACGGATATACAGAGGTCGTAAGCGGTACGGAGCGTATAACCTCGAGAAAACGCATAATACGCACAGTCGGAGCTATAGCTGCTTGTGCCGTGCTTATGGCTGGTATCGGAACTACGGGCGTTCTGCTCCACAAGCAGAGCAACAAAATGGCGGGAAGCGAGATAGTTGGCGAAACTAATAACCCATTCGGTGATTTCAGTACATTCGAGTACAGCTTTGATGCAGGCGACGGAAAATACGGCAAATACTCAGCCGAGACCTACGCAAGGCTCTCTGAGTTTCTCAATAAGTTCAACTGGGGCGAACCTGCAGAGAAACCTGAGGGCAGAGACATTGATGCAGATGTTGAGGAGCCGATGTACGATATAAAGTGGACAAGAGGCAATACTCCGCCGATAGAGTGTGATCTTCACATTGCAAACGACGGCTATGTGTCCTATCAGGAGAGTATGATGAGCTTTGAGACAGGTGGTCAGATGCCTCTCACCGAGAACAGTAAGTGGTATAAGGTAGACTTTGACGCCTTTGACAGAGGTATAAAGGAAATAATCGGACAGGAAAAGGATATCACTCGGGCTGAGAGGGACAGAGAAAAGGAAAATACTGTCAAGCTCGGCGAGATCTGCGTGACTGAAAACTGGGAATACCTTATAAAAACAGTCAAGCTCACAAAAGACGGAAAGGGCATGGATGTTCTGCCCGAGGGGCATTATTCCTGTGACGAAAACGGAAACCTTACCTGTGACAGCTCATACATCATTGCTGATATGGAAGTGACCAACAAATCTTTTGAAGATAGGTCATTATATATGAATTCGACACGCATCGATCTGTATAATTATAATGCAGAAGAATTGGATTTTAAAACATCAATGGAAGCGACAGCGTATACCTTTAATGGAGAGCGTTCAATATATGCAGGTGATTTCTTCAAAACAGACTTTAAGGCAGGAGAAACAAAGACTTTCCGTGTTGGATATGTTATTGACGACGAATATCTTGATAAAAACTATGATATTATCCGTATAGAAATAAATCATTCGGGTATGTCAGATTCCAATAAAAATATCAGATATTATAAGCTTGGTGAGAATACAAATCTGAGAGCTATTGCACATTACCAAGCCGAAGCCCCCACAGAAGAAATCGAGAGCGCCGAGTTGTTTTATGGCGATCATGAGAAACTTACTTCCACAAATGAAGAAAGCATGGCAAAATTGGATGCTTTTCTGAAAAATGACTTTATAAAAATGCTTGAACCCACTTTATCTGATGATATAGTTGGCGGACGGAAGTATTATGTTGAATATTACTTCAAGTCTGACGGCAATAAAAAGCGCAGAGAGACTTACTATATCTACATGGATGGTTTTGTAGAACGCCGTATGTATGTTGCAGATGAAAACGGTGAGTGGCAGTCTACAGGCGATGAAAGCTATCAGATAGACATGACAAAGCTTGAATCCGTGCTTAAAGATGATATTGGCGTTGAGCTTCCTGAATTTGCAGAGATAAATATCAACAAAGTAGACTGATATTCCTGTGACAGATAAGAACAACAGAAGGATAAATAAAAAAACCGCACATCATAAGATGTGCGGTCTGCTTTTACCTTAGTGCATACAGCTTTTTGAAGTCCGTAGGCGTGCAGTGCTTTATCTCCTTGAAGATACGGTTGAAGGTGGTCAGGCTCTTGAAGCCCGAGCGCATCGCAACTTCCGTAATAGGAACGCTTGGGTCGAGCAGAAGAAGCTCTGCCGCCTTGGTACGCCTTGCGTTTATATACTGCAGATAGGACATAGCGTTGTACTGCTTGAAGATACGCGAGAAATGGTATTTGCTGTAGCCTGCAACGTCGGCAAGCTGTTCAAGAGTGATATCGTACATATAGTTATTGTCGATATACTTGAGGACGGTTCCGAACTTCTCACTGTATTCGTCGATCTTCTCATCGTCGCAGTCCATAACGATCTTCTGCTGTTCAAGCTGGTATTCGCGGAGAGCCATGAAGAGCTCAATGACCTTGACATATATCTTGACGTCTGCAAGCTCCGATTTTGAATTGTACAGTGAAAGTATATCCAGCATGGTCTTTTTGGCGAGCACATGTAGCTCCTTATCCATATCTGCGCATATGAGAACAGGCGAGTTGAGCGAACGCATTACAGGCTCAAGTGCTGTAATCTCGCCAAGGATACTGTTATCGCACTGAAAAATGATACGCCGTCCTGGGATAGCGGGCATACTGTGAAGTTCGCAGGGTGGAACGATAAGAACATCATTTTCGGGAATGTAATAATCTGTTCCGTTGACTGTGACTGTATATTCATTTTTCATAGGCATGATAAGCTCGACTGCATTATGCCAGTGTACGGGATATTCCTCAGTCTGAACATTATCGTACAGCATTGCATATTTTTGAGTGTCATACTCAACAGTTTCGAATTCACCCGAAAGATGTTTAATCATTATAATACCCCCCCTCTGAGCCTTGCATCAGAGGATTTGACCAAAAATTGCTATCTTTGAGACTGAATTACAATTTGATGTTATTATCATTATAACCTATATTTCGTCTTTTGTAAATGCTTTTTGTACAACTTTGTGAAAACTATACAAATAGACTAACCAAAATTTGCTCAATATGGAAGTGGAAAGAATTAGAAAATTACAGAGTTATTGCAGTAATATTACAGCAAAACGACAAAAGTCCCCTGACGACCGCATATCGTCAGGGGATGATGTTTTATGCAAATAATATTACACTTCAGGCATGTCAGGATCAGAATTAGTATCTGTGTTAGTATCTGTATAGTGGTCCGAATCATTTGGAGTGTATTCGTATTCTGTGTAGTCTGTATCCTTCGAGTCTGTATCATAAACAGATGTGTCATCAACAGTTGATTCATTTGAAGTGTTAGGAGCAGCAGTCTTTCCACCGAGGAAGTTAGCAAGCAGAGCTCTGATGTCAACGCCTGTTGCAGCGGTAAGACCGTCGGTGACCTTAGTGGTAGAGCCGATTATATCGCCTACAAGTTTGCTTGAATTGCCGTCGCCATACATTGTGATCTTGTCAACATTGGCAAGAGGAGTAGCGGCGTTCTTTACGACCTCAGGCAGTGCCTTGAAGTACATCTCAAGTACAGCAGCCTCTCCGTATTTTTTCATAGCCTCAGCCTTAGCGTTGATACCCTCAGCCTCAGCAAGACCCTTGGCACGGATAGCATCCGCCTCTGCCTTACCTACAGCAGCGATACCTTCAGCTTCCTGCATTTTTGCGAATTTCTGAGCTTCAGCCTCAGCCTTTCTAGCTTCGGCCTCTTGCTCTCTCTGGAAACGATCAGCCTCAGCTTCTTTCTTCAACTGATATAGTTTTGCATCGGCTTCCTGCTGTGCCTTGTAGCGATCAGCTTCAGCCTTTTTCTTGATCTGAGCTTCAAGTGCCTTTTCAGTAACCTCTGCCTCGCGAGCCTTGAGCTCAACGTCTTTTTCAGAAGCAGCAATGTTAGCATTAGCTTTTGAAACTTCGATAGATTTACGCTGCTCTTCCTTCTGAATTTCATATGCAGCGTCTGCAATAGCGAGCTGTGTGTCGGCTTCCTTTTTCAGTTCAGCCTGACGGATAGCGAGCTCGTTGTTTTTCTGAGCAATCTCGGTTTCTGCAAGGATCTTGGCGTCGTTAGCTTCCTTCTTAGCCTGTGCCTTGGCAATCTCGATTTCTTTTTCGGACTCAGCTCGTGCGATAGCAGCTTTCTTCTGAATCTTAGTGGTATTATCGATACCAAGATTTTCAATAAGGTTCTGATCGTCTGTGAAGTTCTGAACATTGAATGAAACTATCTCCAGTCCCATTCTGTTCAGGTCTGGAGCAGCGTTTTCTTGAACCTTTTCAGCGAATGCCTTACGATCGTTAACCATAGCCTCAAGTGACATCTGACCAACAATCTCACGCATATTACCTTCAAGAACCTCTCTTGCGACTTTAGCTACATAAGCGGTATCCTTGTTAAGGAAGTTTTCAGCACCGAGCTTAATAAGCGCGGGATCACTGCTGACTTTAACGTTAACGTTTGCATCAACATTGATGTTGATGTAGTCTGCAGTAGGTACGGCGCTTGAAGTCTTTACGTCAACGGCAATAAGCTGTAATTTCAGCTTATCTACACGCTCAAAGAAAGGTATGCGTATGCTTGCTTTACCTATGATTATTTTCTTTCTCAAACCCGAGATTATGTATGCAGTATCCGGTGGAGCTTTGATATAGCCTGAGAAAATGATTATTAAAAAGATAATAATGCCTATTCCGGCGGGAATGATGACGCCCCAGTTGAGGTCCTCAAAAGAGAGAGCCATAAGATTGATCTTGTTGAACATATAAACCTCCATATCATAGAAAATGTGCTTATGCGGAGCACCAATTTATTGCAGCTGACGTGTTTCAACTGCATGATATTATTATATATTATTTCTATTTATATGTCAATACCAGACAAAATTTTACCTCTCGTATAAATGAGATGTGTCCTTTATGCATAATGCACAGAAATAAATGCGTATATTATAAGTTCAAATGAACCTTATGAACAGTTTTAAGAACTTGTGGACTATAGAACGTTATCTTTTTATCCTCTTCGGCTAATTATTACAGTTTGGTTACATTTTTTTATATGCCTTGACTTTGAAGCTGTTCATGATTATAATAAACCCATATTATATGAAAGGACGGTGAACGCCATGACAATGTTTAAACAATATTATACAATGACACAATTAAACATCAAAAAGAATAAGCATGGAGTTTACCCGAAATGTTCAGCCATGTGCTGAGCTTTTGCGTATATAGAACATGATACACTCCTGCGGGAGTGTTTTTTTATGCGCTCGGGCAGCTTCGGAAAGGAAAGAATATGATAGAACTCAACGGAAAATATAATTCTGTGAAGGTTTTCACTGATGTTATCGAACAGGACGCTATTACGCAGATAATCGCGTTTTGTAACCAGCCTATGAGTCAAGGATCTCAGATACGTATAATGCCAGACGTACACGCGGGCGCAGGTTGTACTATAGGCACTACAATGACTATTACGGACAAGGTCATACCCAATCTTGTGGGAGTTGATATTGGCTGTGGCATGGAGACTGTAATACTCAAGGAAAAGCACATTGAACTACAGAAGCTAGACAAACTCATTTATGAGAAAATCCCCTCGGGTTTTTCGGTCCGTGATATTCCTCATCGCTACTGCGAAAAGATAGACATGGCCGCGCTTTACTGTATAGAGCATATTGATCCGCTTCGTGCGGAAAAGAGTATAGGTACTCTGGGTGGCGGAAACCATTTTATTGAAGCTGATAAAGGAGAAGATGGAAGCATTTATATTGTTATACACTCGGGTTCACGTCATCTAGGAGTAGAAGTAGCAAAGTACTATCAGAATGAGGCTTACAGACGATTGAACAAGAGCTCTGACAAGGAAATTAACGAGCTTATCGCACGTCTTAAGGCGGATGGGAAACAGAAGCAGATACAGTCGGAGCTTAAAAAGCTAGAAAACACAAAAACTACGGATGTACCCAAGCATCTTGCTTACTGTGAGGGAGAACTTTTTAAACAGTATATTCATGATATGAAGATAGTTCAGCAGTTTGCTATGGTGAACCGTCAGGCGATGATGGACGAGATCATCAAAGGTATGCATGTTCATGTTGTGGAGCAGTTCACGACTATACATAACTATATTGACACAGAGTCGATGATACTTCGTAAGGGTGCGGTTTCAGCAAAAGCAGGAGAAAAACTTCTCATCCCTATTAATATGCGTGATGGAAGCCTTATCTGTACAGGCAAGGGTAATCCAGACTGGAATTGTTCTGCACCTCATGGTGCAGGCAGACTGATGTCCCGTTCACAAGCGAAGCAGAGCTTCACTGTGTCGGAGTTTAAGAAACAGATGGACGGTATTTACACTACGTCGGTAAATGCACAAACGTTGGACGAGTGTCCGATGGCATATAAGTCAATGGAGGATATAGTCGGAAATATCGGAGATACTGTGGAAATTAACGAAGTAATCAAACCAATATACAATTTCAAGGCAGGCGAGGAGTAAAACATGTAGAACGTTCCTTTGACGTTTCTGTAATAACTTGATTTTAGGAGATTAAATGGAAATACATATAATTACAAATACACATGAAAAATGGGAAAGAGTCGCATCTTTTGCTGAAAAGTGTTCATGGAGGGCAGGAAAGTACCTTGCAAAGTTAATGAGGAGCAATTCCTTCAATGACTGGGAGCGTGTTTTTGCCGCCTATGACGACAATAAGATTATAGGCTTCTGCACACTTACGGAAAAGGACGAGCTTGACCCGAAATACCCATATTCTCCGTTGGTAGGTTTCGTATTTGTTGACGAAACTTTCAGAGGCAGGAGAATATCTGAAAAGATGATACGCAAAGTCGTAGAATATTCAAAAAGTATCGGATATGACAAGATTTATGTTATGAGCAGCGAAAAAGGAATGTATGAGAAGTATGGCTTTGTTTTCATTGGTGACTATGAGACTATTTACAGCGATAAGGAACAGCTTTTCATGTTAGAAATATGAAAGGAGAAAATTATGGACAAATTCGTATCATATGATAAAATGAGCAAAAAGGAGAAAAAGAAGATAGACTCCTCAAAGCGCGGTAACTGGAATGGTGTCGATCCTGCCACAAAGGTTGTGGATTCCGACAAAAGGCGCTACAGGCGTAAGCCGAAGCACAAGGAAAGCTTTGATGAATAATTGTCACAAATGCACAGTCTTGCGACTGTGCATTTGTTGAGTATACCATGTTATATCTTCGTTGACAATACCCTGCAAACAGGCTATAATTTAATTATATAATGCGGCGAGGGGAGTTTTTATGAAGCTTATACATTTATCAGATCTTCATCTTGGAAAGAGGCTGAATGAGTTTTCGCTTATAGAGGATCAGGAGTATATCTTGAATGAAATATGCGGAGTAATTGCAAAAGAACAGCCTGATATAGTTATAATAGCAGGTGATATATATGATAAACCTGTACCTTCTGCGGAAGCTGTAAGGCTTTTTGACGATTTCCTAACAAGAGTTGCGTCTTTGACGGATAATGTTTTCTCTATTAGCGGAAATCATGATTCAGCAGAGCGAATAGCTTTCGGCAGCCATATAATGGAAAAGAGCGGTATACATATGTCACCCGTATATAATGGAAGTATTGTTCCTACTGTTATTAACGACGAGTATGGTGAGTTCTGTGTGTATATGCTTCCATTTATTAAACCACTGTCAGTACGTAGATTTTTCCCGGAAACTGAAATTGAAAGCTATACTGATGCGGTAAACGCTGCAATTGATGCAATGGAAATAGATTTTACCAAGAGGAATATTATTGTTACTCACCAGTTCGTAACGGGAGCTCAGAAAAGCGACTCAGAGGAGATATCTGTGGGCGGTTCGGACAATGTGGACAGCTCAGCTTTTGATGGCTTTGACTATGTAGCCCTTGGCCATATTCATGGTCCGCAGAACGTGGGCAGCGAGCGTATCCGTTACTGCGGAACTCCGCTGAAATACTCATTTTCTGAGGCTAAGCAGATCAAGTCCGTGACAGTTGCGGAGTTCCGTGAAAAGGGGAGTCTCGAAATAAGAACGGTACCACTCAAACCTATGCGTGATATGCGCGAGATACGTGGTACATTTGATGAGATTTGTTCAGCTGAGTTTAGCAGAAAAGAAAATAAAGAGGACTATCTTCGCGTTATCCTTACAGATGATGAGGAAGTTCCTGAGGCAATGGGAAAGCTCAGGGCAATTTACCGGAATATAATGATGATAGAATACGATAATCGACGCACACGCAGTGCCCATGACAGTATGGGAACAGCGGAAGCTGAAAACAGACAGCCAATAGAGCTTTTTGAGGAGTTTTACAAATTCAGTAATGGCGGCGATATGTCTGAGCAGCAGCGGCAGCTCGCACAGTTGCTTATTGAGAGGATATGGAGGGGAGAGGCATGAGACCTATTAGACTTGAAATATCTGGATTCGGACCATATTCGGGGGTGACTTCCCTCAATCTCGGGGCTCTCGGCGATAAGGGGCTTTATCTGATAACGGGAGATACGGGGGCAGGAAAAACTACTATCTTTGATGCTATAACTTATGCCCTTTATGGCAGTGCCAGCGGCGACAACCGCGATGACGACAGTATGCTTAGATCAAAATATGCGGCTATAGATACTCCTACCTATGTTGAACTGGAGTTTGACTATGCAGGAAAGCGATACAAGATAAACCGCAATCCATCCTATGTCCGTCAGGCAAAGCGTGGCGGCGGAGTTGCACAACAACCTGCCAATGCGGTATTTACTTATCCTGATGGAAAGGTTGTTTCGGGCAAAAGGGACGTAGAAGCGGCAGTTGCTGATGTCATCGGACTCTCAGAGAAGCAGTTCAAGCAGATAGCAATGATAGCACAGGGCGACTTCATGAAGCTGATAACAGAAGATACCTCTCAGCGCCGTGAGATACTTCGCCACATATTTAAAACAAGCAACTATCAGACTCTGCAGGAATCACTCAGACAAGAAAGCGTTACTTTAAAAGGTGAGTGTGACAAGCGTCGTGAGGGCCTGAGACAGTATGTTAGCGGAATATCATGCGATGAGGACGACGAGTACTTCTCAGAAGTTGAAAAGCTCAAGGAGGAGATTCCACCTGTTGAGTTTATAAAGGAGGCCGTTACAAAGCTCATTACACGTGATAAGGCACAGGTGGAGGTATTCACTCGTGAAAGTGAGATAACTGATCAAAAGCTGGGCGAGGTTAATGGACGTATCTCAAAGGCAGAGGAAAAGAATAAAATGCTTGTTGAAAAGGAGCGGACTGCTCGACAGCTTGATGATATAAGTCAGCGTGGCAAACTCCTTTCGGAGCGGCTTGAAAAGGAAAAAGGCCGTCAGAACGAACTTGAAACCCTTAGAGAAGATATCGCTGCTCTTGAAGCAGAAATGCCTCTGTACGCGAAAGCTTCGGAGCAGCAAAGTCAGATATCAGGAGTGAGAAAGGAACTTTCAACTCTGAACGAGCTCTTTGAAAAAAATATAAAAGAAAAGGAAAAATGCGAAAAAAGACATGCGGAGTTGAAAAAAGAGTACGCAGATCTTGAAGTAACAGTGGAGAGTACCGCAAAACTGACAACTGAGCGTGAGGAACTTGTTCGCAGAGCTTCCGAGCTCTACACCCTTTCTAAGCTTATAGGCGATTACGAGGGAGAATCTCGTGCGTTGAGAGAAAAGGCTGCTGAATACAAGGAATATCAAGCAGAACACGACAATCTTGTGAAAAAATGCGAAGCCCTAACAGGAGAAGTCTACGCGCTGAAAAAAAGGCGGAGCGAAATAGAGGGAGCCGATGCTGAAAAGGAAAAATTGCTACACAGTCAGGAAAGCACGAGTAAACGTTATGCTGAGCTGAAGAAGCTTTCGGCAGACATCATAGAGTGGGAAAAGCGTTGCAGCGAGCATGAAGAAGCGGCAGATCTATACCGCGAGACCGCTGAGAGTGTATCTATGCTTTCTGAAGAATATGAGAGAAGTTACAGAGCCTTTCTTGATGACAGGGCTGGTGTACTTGCAGAATCGCTGAAAGATGGAGAGCCATGCCCAGTGTGTGGAGCTATCCAGCATCCGTCTCCGGCGAAAAAGCAGGTGGGAGCACCAACGGAAAGTGAGCTGGAGGGGATGAAAGCGAAACTTGAAAAGGCACGTAATGTAGCTGAAAAGAAAAGTACAGAAGCTTCAACTATGAAAGCCAAAGCGGATGAGCTTGAAAAGACTCTTACGATAAGGCTTGAAGAGTTGTTGGAATGTTGTATGGACAAGGGCTCGGAGCTCTGTGAAAAAGCTCTAGAAAGCTGTACTGTGGAGCTGAATGTGCTGTCAAAGAAGCTCACTGAAGCAGAAAAGCTTATAGCTGAAAAGAACAGGCTTGACCGTAAAATAGAGTCTCTTGAAAAGCAGGAAGTTGGTACGATGACGGCGGTTTCAGACTCCAACAAGACATTGGCGGATTTACGCAGCAAATGTGACAACGCAGAGGGCGTGCTGAAGCAGTTACGAGCAGACGCAGAAAAGGGTGTTGAGGCGGCTTTGGGTGATTGCCTAATGGAGAACGCACGTGAAAAGATTGTTTCGGAGCGCGTTGCGATTAAAGCTCGAATGGCAGGTGTTGAGGCTCAGCTTGCGGCTGAAAATGAGAGGTCATCTCGCAAGAAAGACCTTGAAAAGATAATACCTGAGTTGGAAAACGAGATAACCGAGTACAATGAGAATCTAACAAATATCACAGTACGGAAAGCGGCTTCTGAAAGCAGGCTTTCAGAAATGACGGACAGGTTTATGGAACTGCGCAGCGGACTTAGGTTTGAGAGCGATGAAAATGCAAAGATTTACGTTTTGTCGTTGAAAAAGCGGTGCACCGAGATAAGAAACGCATATGAAGCTGCAGAAAAAGCTGTAAATGAGAGTGAAAAGGAATGCTCAGCTCTATCGGGCAAAATTGATCAGCTCAGGTTACATATCGATGATCTATCGGATATAGATGGTGAAAAAGAGCTTGCGGAAAGATCACGGCTTACTGCTGAAAAGACGCAACTTACGGCGAAGCTGAGACACCTTCACACAAGAGTCGCTGTAAACAGTACCGCACTTGAGAATATTTTGAATGACTCCTCAGATCTGTCAGAACTGGAATCACGTTATTCATGGGTGAAAAATTTGTCAGATACCGCTAATGGAAAGCTTTCGGAGCAAAGTAAGTTCATGCTCGAGACATACATTCAGACTGCCTATTTTGACAGGATAATACAGCGTGCTAATCAGCGTTTGATAGTGATGTCGGACGGGCAATACTCACTTACACGGCGGACAGAGTATGACGATAAGCGGGCACAGGTAGGACTTGATCTTGATGTTATTGACCATTACAATGGTTCTGTGAGAAGTGTCAAGACGCTTTCAGGCGGTGAGTCTTTCAAAGCTTCTCTTTCCCTTGCACTTGGCCTTTCTGATGAGATACAGTGCTCGGCAGGCGGAATACAGCTTGATACCATGTTTGTTGATGAGGGCTTTGGCTCGCTTGACGATAATTCAATTGAACAGGCAATGCGCGCTCTTGCAGGACTTTCCGACGGGCATCGTCTTGTTGGGATAATCTCACATGTTCAGGCGCTGAAACAGCGTATTGATAAGCAAATAGTGGTGACCAAAGAAAAAAACGGAGGTAGTCACGCAGAGATAATCGTGTAAAGATTAACAGCGTATATGTGATGCTTATATGGAAGTTGCTATTTGTGCATAATGAACAATGAGGATACATAAAATGAGTATTTAAGCCCTGTTTTTAGACTGTGGAAAAGACATGTTCTGTTATTTTTTACAAAAATTCAGCATAAACAGCTGTGTTTGTTGATTTTTTATCGATGAAATGATATAATTATATTGTTGAATTCATTTTTTGGTAAAAATTTGAAATGCAGAAAATGATACATGGAGTGATAACAGAATGAAAATGACAAGATGTCCCGAAAAGCATCTTTACGATGCTGATAAATACGAGACCTGTCCCTACTGCTCAGGCGAGATCAGAGTAGCAGAGAGTGGTATAGCTCCCAAAAAAGCAAAGATCGTAAAGGTGAGGGCTGTAAGAGCTCATCATAATTTAGATATTGAGGAAAGGTCTGCTGAAACTCAGTCCAAGGTAAAGTCTGAGCAGAAGTCAGCTTCTGTTGAAAAAGAGGAGAAGTCAGAGATAATAATGCCTGGACTCTCGAAAATAGACGGGAAAGCAGAAGAAAAGAAACCTGAAGCTCCTAAAAAGGACGAAAAGGCAGAGGAAAAGAAGCCTGAAGTTCCTAAAAAGGACGAAAAGGCAGAGGAAAAGAAGCCTGAAGTTCCTAAAAAGGATATGAAGGCAGAGGAAAAGAAGCCTGAAGCTCCTAAAAAGGACGAAAAGGCAGAGGAAAAGAAGCCTGAAGCTTCTAAAAAGGACGAAAAGACAGAAGAAAAGAAGCCTGAAGTTTCTAAAAAGGATATAAAGGCAGAGGAAAAGAAGCCTGAAGCTTCTAAAAAGGACGAAAAGACAGAAGAAAAGAAGCCTGAAGCTCCTAAAAAGGACGAAAAGGCAGTGGAAAAGAAACCTGAAGCTCCTAAAAAGGACGAAAAGGCAGAAGAAAAGAAGCCTGAGACTCCTAAAAAGGCAGAAGAAATTAAGCTTGAGGCTCCTAAAAAGGACGAAAAGGCAGAAGATAATAAGCCTGAAGCTCTTAAGAAAGATGAAAAGGCAGAAGAACAAGAGTCCGAATCTGATAAAAATGAAATAAATGCGGAAGAAAAGCAGCCTGAAGTTTCTAAAAAAGCTGAAAATAAGTCTGAGAAGCCGCAAAAAGATGAAAATAAGAGCGATTATGAGAAATACGGTGACCTTATACATGACGAAAACATTGAGATAGATGATGTCAACAACATGGCTATCGATAAAAATGGAACTCTCGTTAAGTATGTTGGAACTACCGAATCTATTACCATTCCCGAAAAGGTCAGCGTTATCGGAAAGTATGCATTTCGTGGAAATGAGACTGTAAAGCGTATAATTATGTCGGACAGCGTTCGCATGATAGAGAAATTTGCTTTTTGCCACTGTTTCAACCTAGAGGAGATAGTTTTTTCAAAAAACCTTGAGTCTATCGGTGAGAATGCATTTTTAAAGTGTCTTAATCTTAAAGAGCTGAATTTTCCCGAGTCTATAAAGCGTATAGGCAAGGGGGCTTTTGGACGCTGCAATGGACTTGAAAGCGTGGTTCTTCCTGCGTACTTGCAGAAGATAAGTGATTTGATGTTCTTCTCATGTAAGCGGCTTAGAAGAATAGTTATATCGGGTTCTGTTGAATCAATAGGAAATGCAGCATTTTCTGAATGCTACAGTCTTAAAAAGGTGATTATTTCTGATTCGGTAGTATCTATCGGAGAAAGCGCTTTTTCATGGTGCAGGTCTCTTGAGCAGGTAACTATTCCAGATACAGTAAAGACCATAAGCAATTGGGCGTTTTACGGCTGCCAGAATCTTATGGATCTAAAAATAAGCATGTATACAAAGGATATCAAAGAGGATGCATTTTGTGGCTGCGAGAGCCTTTGCAATATCAATATCAGCGAATTTGACGATGAAAACATTCCTCTAGATCTTATAAGAAAGGGTCACAAGGCGACTATAAGGATACTTAAGCAGATAAACCGCAAAAAGGCCGAGCGTTATGCGCGCGAACACGGTTTCAGTACACTTTTCATATAATGCAGCAGGGACGGCATTTTTGCCGTCCCTTTTAGGTGTGTCAGTAAGCTTTGATGTTGTTATATCAGGAGAGAGGTTCACATACTATTTCGTGAGATGATTGTGTGTGACATCCTCCCACCGTCTAGAAGAGGCGGGGGCTTCCTCTCGTAAAGTCAACTTGAAGACTCGACTGGGCGGAAAATAGATTTTTTTAATCTATTATAAGTGAATAGAGCAAAAGAGCGTGAAACAATATCACGCTCTTGCTTGTATATTATTAATGGGAAGGATGAAAAACATCAAGTTCTTTCAATATATCCGCCTGTTTCGGTCTTATTTTTTTCGCCAAAGCCATCAAATTGTCCTCCATTGAAGCTGCCACGCTTGCCGTTGAAATCTTCGCTTTTACCGAACTTTTCATTTATGTCTGATTTAGTGCCAAAACTATCGGGGAAGCCATCTGGAGGCGTAAAATCACTGTCAGAAAAGCCCTCGGGAGGTGTAAAGTTACCGTCAGGTCTGCCACCACCAAAGTTGCCGTGGCCACCGGGACCGCCCATCATAGACTGTGGTATCTCATCAACCTCTTCTCCGTTTATTATTATAGTACCACCGTTAAACTCGGCAGAGCTGTCGTAGTCGAAAGATGACAACTGTGCAGTAACGTTGATGGTACCGCCATTTACGATTATCATTCCGTTTGAGTCGACTCCGTCGGTATCGCCTTGACCCATAGTTATAGTAGTTTCACCACCGTTGAATTCTATAACAATATCGCAGGCAGAACTCTTACGTGAAGCATTAATACCATCATCGGAGGCATCAATAGTGATATTTCCGTCGTTTATCTGTACATATGTGGCTTCAATTCCCTCCTGTGCTGTTATATCAAATGTTCCTCCGTCTATTTGAACGTATGTAGTTCCTTGTATACCATCGCTTTTAGCGTTTATTTCAAAACTACCGTTCGAAATATATACTTGTCCGAGGGTATCGTCCTCGCTGTTTTCACTGTGAAAACCGTCCTTGTTGGTCTTGATAGAGAAGTTTCCGTTATATATTGAAATTGAGTCGTTTGCCTCAAAGGCGTCTTTAGCCGTGGTCATTTTATATGTACCGCCTGTTATTTTTAAGTCGTCCTTAGTGGAAATTCCGTTTCCATAGGCGGAATAAATTGTAAGAGTATCTGTTCCATTGAGAACAAGGTCGCTCTTGGCAAAAATAACAGCATCAGTATTGGTATCGTTGTCAGAAGAGAACTCACTATTTACCGCAAGTGAACCTCCCTTTTCTGTTGTGGTGATAAAGACCTTGTCACAGGAAACAACATAAATCGTTGGAAAGTTATCATTTTCTATTTCAGCTCCGTCTATAACCAACTGTATTTTTGCACTTTTGTCTGCGTTTACTTTTATAGTGCAGTTTTTAGCATTGCCGCTGATTATATAAACTCCTTCGTCGGTTATATCAATAGTTTTGCCGTCGGAAACAGTAATTTCTTCTGCATCTGATGTATTATAAGTCTGTAAAAGATCGCGATCCGAGAATAGATTTGCAGTATTTATTACAGTTGCAGAGCTGCTCTTTGAAGCTGTTATTTTCGACTTGGTAGTTTTTTCTGTCTTGTCAGCTTCTACGGCAGTGTCCGCCGAACTTACAGCCTTTATTGGGTATTCTTGACTTACGCTGTTATCCGAACAACTTGTAAAAGCGCTGAGAGCCATTATTAGTACTGCTAGACTTGCCGCAGTTTTCTTTAACGTGATATTCATAAATTATGCACCCTTTCTTATCTGATGAGTGTATTTTGTTCCTATGGTTATAATATACACCATATTTTTGTAATTTAAAGAAAGGCGATGTGAAATCATGAGGAAAGCTTTGTGTAAGGAAGTCTTCAAATGTGGAAGATATGGCATATAATCTGACAGAATTGTGAAAAAAAGTATGTGAAAAATAAGATTTATGCAAATTATACTATTGACAAAATGTCATATAAGTGATATAATACATACAATTAAATGCGAAGACAGAGAGAAGTAGCATAGAAATTCGTTCTCAGCGAGTGCGGGTATGGTGTGAGCCGCATATCAGAATCTGTGTGAATAACACTCCCGAGCAGCAAACCGAAAGGATTCAGGCTTGTTTACTGGTCTAAAGACATTGTATTTAGAGACGATGTATTTAAACTGGTTTATTAAAAGTTCTTTTTAGTAGGGGCGACGTATTCCGCACGTTACAGCGGCTCAAAAGTGATCGCTTTTGCGGTAATTCAGGTGGCACCACGGGTATTATGCCCCGTCCTGTAGTTTCAGGACGGGGCTTTTTTGTATTCCTGCTCGTCCTGTGCGAATTAAATAATGAAAGGAAATGTTTATTATGAAGCACATTGATGTCAAGGAAATCATCACAACCAAAGATTATATCGGCAAAGAGGTAACTGTTTGCGGCTGGGTACGTACATCACGTAACTCCAAAAGTGTTGCCTTTGTTGAAGTTAATGACGGTACTTCACTCAAAAACGTACAGGTTGTAGTTGATAAGGGAGACACTGATTTCAAGGAGCCAAGAGTAGGAATGTCCGTAAAGATAACTGGTACAGCAGTTGAGGGCAGAAATGAAACTGTAGAAATAAACGCTACTCCGGAAGGAATAACTGTACTTGGTGATGCTCCTACCGATTATCCGCTTCAGAAGAAAGGTCATACTCTCGAATTTTTACGTACTATACCTCATCTCAGAGGCAGAACGAATACATTCAATGCTGTATGGCGAGTTCGTTCGGTACTTGCGGCTGCAATACATGAATACTTCCAGAAGCACAATTATGTTTATGTAAATACTCCTCTTATCACTGGCAGTGACTGTGAGGGCGCAGGCGAAATGTTCCAGGTAACGACTATTGGATATAGCAAGGACTATAAGAATGAGGAAGAGTACTATGCTGATGACTTCTTTGGCAAGAAGGCAGGACTTTCAGTATCTGGCCAGCTTGAGGGTGAAATGGCTGCAATGGCTATGGGTAAGATATATACATTTGGTCCTTCGTTCAGAGCTGAAAATTCAAATACTCCAAAGCACCTTGCAGAATTCTGGCATATCGAGCCTGAAGTTGCTTTTGCAGAACTAGATGACGTTATCGAGATAGCTGAAAATATGCTGAAATATGTTATCCGCAAGCTTCTTGACACATGTCCAGATGATATGAAGTTCTTCGATGCTCATTTTGAAAAGGGACTTATTGCACGTCTTGAGGAGCTGATCTCTCATGATTTCGCAAGAGTAACCTATACAGAGGCTATTGAGCTTCTAAAGAAGTCAGGTGAGAACTTTGTATATCCTGTAGAATGGGGCTGTGATCTTCAGACAGAGCACGAGAGATACCTCTCCGAAAAGGTATTCAAGAAGGCTGTTTTTGTAACAGATTATCCGAAGGAGATAAAGTCATTCTACATGAAGCAAAACCCAGATGGAAAGACAGTTGCTGCTGTTGATTTGCTTGTTCCGGGCGTTGGCGAGATTATTGGCGGTAGCGAGCGTGAGGCTGATTATGAGAAGCTCATTGCTGCTATGAATGAGAGAAAGATGAATCTCGATCTCTACAGTGACTACCTCGACCTTAGAAAGTTCGGTTCAGTACCTCACGGTGGATTCGGTCTTGGTTTTGAGAGACTTATAATGTACACAACAGGTATGGCAAATATTCGTGACGTTATTCTCTTCCCAAGAACAGTCGGCTCTATACGTTAAATCAAATTCAAATATTGGTAAGTAGTGTATGACGTTCTAGATTAATTAATAATGACTTATTACCAATCACTAATTGTACAGCACAGGGAGCATCAATGGCGCTGTTCTCTGTAAAAAATATCAAGTAAAGGAAAGTGATCTATCATGTCAAAAAAGCTGTATATTCCTGAGGGCTACAAGTCAGCCCTCACGCTGAGAGAAACTCAGCACGCTATAAAGTATATTAAGGACATATTCCAGCAGGCGCTCTCGTTTGCTCTTACGCTGGATAGAGTATCGGCTCCACTGATTGTTAAGAAGGGCAGCGGTATTAACGATGACCTTAACGGTGTAGAGCGCAAGGTAGATTTCGACATAAAAGAAATAGCTGCAGAAGCTGAGGTGGTTCAGTCTCTTGCAAAGTGGAAGCGTATGGCTCTCTATCGTTACGGTTATAGTGCTGGTGAGGGCATCTATACTGATATGAACGCTATCCGTCGTGATGATGATACGGACAATACTCATTCGATTTTTGTTGATCAATGGGACTGGGAAAAGGTCATTACACGTGAGCAGAGAAATATCCAGTTCCTTAAGGATACTGTAAAATCAGTAGTAAAAGCTATTGCCTATACAAAAAGAAAAGTTGGTCTCCGCTATCCTCAGTTAGCAGCAAAGGTCTGCGATGAGCCTTACTTTATAACTACTCAGGAACTTGAGGATAAGTATCCTGATAAAACAGGACACGAGCGTGAGCGCCTTATTACAAAGGAGCATGGTACCGTATTTCTTATGGGGATAGGTGGAAAGCTTGCCAGCGGCCAAAAGCATGATGGAAGAGCTCCTGATTATGATGATTGGTCGCTGAACGGTGATATTCTTTTCTGGGACGAAGTACTTGACGATTCACTTGAAATATCTTCTATGGGTATCCGTGTTGACGAAGAGTCCCTGAAAAAGCAGCTTGCAGAGTGCGGAGCAGAAGACAGAATGCAGTACAAGTATCATCAGATGATAGCTAACGGCACGCTGCCTCTTACAATTGGTGG
The DNA here is from genome assembly GCA_002310115.1 of Ruminococcus flavefaciens. Lineage (GTDB taxonomy): Bacteria > Bacillota > Clostridia > Oscillospirales > Ruminococcaceae > Ruminococcus > Ruminococcus flavefaciens_K. The sequence goes on along the minus strand of DBYI01000102.1, from coordinate 11,752 downwards.
TGGTATCGGTCAGTCAAGACTTTGCATGTTCCTGCTTGAAAAGGCTCATATCGGTGAAGTACAGTCCTCAATATGGTCTGACGAAATGATTGAGACGTGTGCTAAGAACGGAATCACACTTCTCTGAGTTCTGAAAATTACATATTATAACGTAGTCCGCAGGCATTTTGACTGTTTGCGGACTTTTTTATTATCACTATGCAATATAAGATCAACTGTATAATATATATAAACTAAAGGAATCAAACGTGGAATCATTTACATCATATATGCATTTCGAATTTTGTATCATGTATAAAAAAATACTGTGCCGTTATTGTGCAAAAATTAAGGGTTGCCCACAAAAGGCAACCCTATTAATTTGATTTAGTTGGTTCGTTCTGAAGTTATACACCAGGAATTAACCACGGAGCTCTGCTCCGATAGCGTTGAGAGCTTTCAGTACACGTTTCATAGCGCCGTCTGCCTGTTCGTCAGTGAGCGTACCTTCATGTGAACGCATAGAAATGGAGTAAGCAATACTCTTTTTACCGTTATTTTTCATATCATCACTGCGATATACGTCGAAGAGTGTTACCTTTTCAAGTATCTTTCCGATAGCATTCTTGATAGCCTTTTCAAGCTCGGCAACAGGCATATCCTCATCAACAAGGAGACTGAGATCACGAGTAGTTGCAGGGAATTTCGGCAGAGGCTGATAAGTTATCTTCTCAGCTGCAGCTGACATAAGCTCTGGAATGTTTAGCTTTGCAACATATGTCTTAACGCCTATCTCGTATGTTTCCTGTACTTCAGGATGAACTTCACCCATGATACCGAGTGGAGTTTCGTCCTTGAGAATAACTGCACTTCTGCCTGGGTGGAGAGCGTACTTCTCGTCGAAAATGTCGTTGTCATTAGCGCGGACATACTCAACGTCATCTATCTTAAGCTCTGCAAGGATCTGTTCTATCATACCCTTGAGAGTGTAGAAATCGGATTCGCCACCGTACATACCTATTGTAAGTCTTTGAGGTTCATCAGGGAGAGAATAGCTGTACTGGTGCTTTTGTTTGCCGTTATTTGCAAGAGTATCTCCGTTTATGAAAGGCTTTTCTTCTGAAGCCGGGATGTATTCCTTTGATATTTCAAATAGACATGCCTTCTCATTACGATTGTTGTAATTGAATGAGAGTACATCTAGCATAGATGGAATAGTGGAAGTCCTCATAACGCTGGTGTCCTCGCCAAGAGGATTTACGATCTTGACAACCTTGCGGAGCTTACTGTCGGCAGGAAGCTTTATTTTGTCAAAGTATTTAGGCGATACGAATGAGTAGGTGGCAATTTCGTAACCGCCAAGAGCTACAGCTGTGTTTCTAAGTGTGCGGACGAATTTCTGCTCATCCGTGAACTCTGCTCTTGCTACACCGCGGAAATCTGTTGATGGAATATTGTTGTAACCATAGATACGAGCAACTTCCTCTGCAATATCAGCCTTGCAGCCAATATCTATACGGAATGACGGAGCTATTACCATTCCGTTCTCAACCTTGAAATCAAGGCGTTCGAGGTACTTTATCATATCAGCCTCGGAGATATCGGTTCCAAGGAAACTGTTTATCCATTCAGCACTGAAATCAACAGTTGCAGGAGTTTTGTCGGTATAGTCACAGTCGATGACTGTGTTGAGGACCTCTCCAGCACCAAGCTCTTCAACGAGTTGGAAAGCTCTTTTTAGACAGGTCATGGAGATAAGTCTGTCAACGCCCTTTTCGTAGCGTGAAGAAGCGTCAGACTTAAGGCGAAGAGCTTTAGATGTACGCCTAACCTGTGTTGGCTCAAAGTATGCTGACTCAAATACTACAGTTGTTGTATCAGTCATGATTCCGCTATACTCGCCGCCCATGATACCTGCAACAGCAACAGGTTTCTTTTCATCTGCGATAACAAGCATATCCTCTGTGAGCTCACGTTCAACACCATCGAGAGTCATTATCTTTTCGCCATTCTTAGCATTGCGGACATTAATATGAGCTCCCTCAACGTATCTGAGGTCGAAAGCGTGCATAGGCTGGCCATATTCCAACATGACGTAGTTTGTGATATCAACGAAGTTATTAATAGGACGAACACCGCTTGCACGGAGTCTTTCTCTCATCCATCTTGGTGAAGGTCCTATCTTTACGTTCCTTACAATACCTGCACAGTAGCGCTGACACTTTTCTGTGTTGTGGATATCGACTTTAAGCATTGCATTGATATCACCATCAACACCCTTGAACTCAGGAGCCTTAACATTGAGTTCTGTGCCATAAGTAGCGGCTGTTTCTCTTGCAAGACCGATAACACTAAGGCAGTCTGGACGGTTTGATGTTATCTCAAATTCCACCGAAGTATCATCAAGTCCGATAGCAGTGTGGATATCCTCACCAAGCTTGCAATCCTCTTCAATGACGAAAACGCCCTCTGGGTCTGCGTATGGGAAATCATGAATTGTGAGTCCGAGAGTATCAATACCGCAGAACATACCGAAGCTCTCAACACCGCGCATTTTACACTTTTTTATTTTACCCTCTGGTAGAACAGCTCCATCAAGAGCAACTGGAACGAGGTCTCCTTCTTTTACATTTTTGGCGTTTGTAACTATCTGTATGGGGGCTTCTGCGCCGATGTCAACCTGACATACGAAGAGTGCATCTGCGTTTTCATGAGGTCCCTTTGAGAGTATTTTGCCAACTACTACGTTGGAGATATTGCTTCCCTCTTTTTCGTAGCATTCTACCTTAGATCCGCTCATTGTGAGGGCATGGCAGAAATCCTTTATAGGCATATCGGCTTTTACGTAATCGCCGAGCCATTTCATAGATAAATTCATATCTTATTTCCTTTCAATATCTATAATCGGTACATTTCTCCGAAGAAAAATGATGCATTATGAATTGTTTAAAATTGCTCTAAGAATCTTACGTCGTTCTCATAGAGCAAACGAAGGTCGTTTATATCGTAGCGACCCATTACCATACGCTCAAGTCCAAGACCAAATGCGAAACCCGAGTACTCATTGCTGTCAATACCACAGTTCTCAAGTACCTTGGGGTGTACCATACCTGCACCGAGGAGTTCAATATATCCTTCATCTTTACACATTGAGCAGCCTTTTCCACCGCAGTTGAAACAGCTGATATCTACCTCGCAACTTGGCTCTGTAAATGGAAAATGATGAGGACGGAAACGAAGCTTGCAGTCGTTGCCATAGAGCTTCTTCATAAGCATTTCGAGAGTGCCCTTGAGGTCGCTCATTGTAATTCCCTTATCAACTACGAGACCCTCTATCTGGTGGAAGAGAGGAGAGTGTGTTGCATCAACTGCGTCCGAACGGAAAACACGTCCTGGTGATATGATACGGATAGGGGGCTTCTGGTTCTCCATAACGTGAACCTGTACAGATGAAGTCTGTGTACGGAGAAGCACGGATTCGTTTGTACCCTCAATATAGAATGTATCCTGAGTATCTCTTGCAGGGTGATCCGGCGGAAGATTGAGTGCCTCGAAAACGTGATAATCATCGTCAATTTCAGGACCGTCGGCGATATTGAATCCCATGCCAATAAATATTTCTCTAATCTCGTTTTCTACCTTGGTAAGTGGATGAAGTTTGCCGAAAGGAGAGTGCTTGCCTGGGAGAGTGATGTCAATCTTTTCCTCTGCCAGCTTTGCAGCCTGTGCGTTTGCTTTCAGTGAAGCGAGTTTACTGCTGAGTGCTTCTTCGATATCGGCTCTTACCTTGTTTGCAAGCTGACCGATAACGGGCCTTTCTTCTGCAGAGAGCTGACCCATCTGTTTGAGTATGGCTGTGAGCTCTCCTTTTTTTCCGAGGAATTTTATCCTCAGGTCGTCCAGCGCTTTTATTTCTGTGCAGGAATTGAGCTCCTGTTTTGCTAGCGCTTCGATCTTTTCAAGCTGTTCTTTCATTGTTTCACCTCAGAATGATTATGTGTGTAGGGAGCGATGCCCACATCGTTCCTTTAGACTTAATGATATAGTACAGGCTGACGTGGGCATCAGCCTATGAAAAAGTTATGTGTCGAGACTAAATAAAAAAGTCCTGTCCAACAGGACAAGACTTAAACCTTGCTTTTATACCACCCATTGTCAGGAGAGCCGACACTCTCTTGCCTTTAACGCAGACCTACGTCGGTAACCTACAACAGCTAAAACAGCAGCTTCCGTTCCGCCCCTCGTGAGTGAACTTCGGGATGCGTCGTTACGGAACACTTTCACCTTTTTGCTCCTCTCTGAAGAAACTCCTGCATTCTTACTCTCTCAGTCATCGGGTTATAAACTTATTATATACGCGGTTTCAGAAAAAATCAAGGGCTTTTTTGAAATTTTTTTCGTGTTGGATATACACTTGTGAAAAAAAGATGAAGCAATTGAAAATTTTGAACTGATTTGTTGCAATCTGACGGAAAATGTGTTATCATATAATTACATGACCAAAAAATAGAAACGGAGAATATAAAATGGATAATTTTGCTGAACAGCTCGTGAAAAAGAACGAAACTAATGCCGATAAGACAAGAAGGATAGCAATGCTGATAGTTGGTATCCTATTTACTATTGCACTTTTGCTTCTTGCAATTTTGGCAAGACGTCCGTTGATAATGCTACTAGGATTTGCACTTTCAGCAGTTGCAGGTTACGGAACTTATTACTATGTGCAGAATACTTACGTGGAATACGAATATACTTTTACCAACGGTGACCTTGATGTAGATAAAATTATTGCCAAGAAGAAGCGCCATGAAATGCTTTCTACAAACATCAGGAAGTTTACGGATTTCGGTAAATACGAAGACGGTATGGAAGAGACCGACGATATGACAATTATAATGGCAACAGACAATATAGCTTCGCACGAGTATTATGCAGACTTTACTGATGAATCTGTGGGCGCGGCAAGGCTCATCTTCGTTCCTGATGAGAGAATGCTTGAGAATATCAAGAAGTTCCTTCCTGCAAAACTTAGAACGAAGCAGATGTGAATAAACTGAGTTAATAATATATTTCAGCGTCAAAAGCTAAAAGGGGAGGTCGTATATATGCAGATTGTTACACCAAAGCAAATGAGCAGATTGGAAGAGCGTTCCGAGAAACTGGGCGTTTCCAAGAGACAGCTCATGGAGAATGCAGGCAGGAAGCTTGCTGATCTTATCGATGGTTATTGCCAGAGTGAAGCAAAGTTACCGCCTGAGGAATGCTCTATAGTATTCCTTGCAGGTACGGGAAACAATGGCGGTGATTGTTTTGCCGCGGCGGATATTCTTGTATATAAGGGCTACATGATAACAGTTGTTCACATAGGGGGACTTCCGAAATCTCTTCTCGCTCAGGAAATGCTGAGCAGACTTCCAAGAGAACGCATAAACTTTATTGAAGGCTTCCGCAGCGGCAACGTTGAAGCTGCTATTGAAGCGGCAGAGCTTGATTATATGACCATTCAACCGAGAAGCGGTGATGGTTCGGACGACAGTCATGATCGTAATCCACTAGATGACATCCTTTTGGCAGAAAAACGCAGAATGGGACTTATCAAGGGCGCAATAGTAGGAGCACAGGTGCTTGTTGACGGAGTTTTCGGGACTGGCTTTCATGGACAGCTTGATAAGGACACTGTTGGTATATTCGGCATTGGCTCTGGCGCTTACCGTGTTGCGGTGGATGTGCCAAGCGGCGGAAACAGCGCTACAGGAACAGCTTCGGCAGGCATATTCAAGGCTGATGAGACTATTACATTCGGATTTATCAAGTCGGGAATGTCTCAGTTCCCACTGAAAAAGTTCTGTGGAAAGGTGACTATTGCAGATATAGGAATCCCAAATACAGCTCTTGAAATACTGGACGGTGAAAGGAAGTATTTCCGTATCGAAAGGAATTTCCTTGCTGCATATCCGCCAAAGCGTGAAAGGGATGCTCATAAGGGTTGCTTCGGAAATGTGCTAGTTATTGCAGGTAGTTCCTCAATGCGTGGTGCGGCGGCATTTTCAGTTCTCGGAGCTCTTCGTAGCGGCGCAGGACTGGTTAGACTTGCCTCTGTGGAAAAGTGCATAGATACGGTATCTGTGCTTGCTCCTGAGGCTACGTTCATCGAACTTGAAAGTGATGATTATGGTTTTATGCTCTACGACAGCAGCAAGGAAGTAATTGCAGAAGCTATGAAAAAAGCAGATGCTGTGGTTATCGGCTGCGGAATAGGGGTTACTCTCGATACGATAGAGCTTACGAAATTTGTGGCTCAGACTGCAGAATGTCCTGTAATAATTGACGCTGATGGAATAAATTGCATCGCAAAGGACATAAACATTCTAATGAAGAAGCAGACAGACATAATTATTACTCCACATATGGGTGAAATGGCTCGTTTGCTTAATTGCAGTACCGAGATGATAGCCGAGAACAGGCTTATCGCAGCTGAAAAGTACGCGGAACAGTTTGGCATAACGGTTGTGTTGAAGGGAGCTGGCACAGTTGTTGCTGACAGTCATTCCACAGCTGCAAATCATACGGGTAATGCAGGTATGAGTGTGGGCGGTAGCGGAGATGTCCTTGCAGGTATGATAGGAGCTGCTATTGCACAAGGGTGTGGAATATTCGATGGCACCTGTGCAGGAGTGTATATGCATGGCCTTGCAGGAGATGCTGCGGCTCAAAAGCTGGGTATGGATGCTATGCTTCCACGTGATATCATCGGAAACCTGCCCGACGCTTTTGGTTTACTAAGAGAAAAGAAGAATAATATGACCGTATAAACTGCGGTCGGATGTGAAAATTAATTTTCGATACTTTGATTGGAGCTGGTATTATGAAAAGGATTTTTACATTCGTGCTAACTGCTGTTGTTGCATTATGTCTTACAGCTTGTTCGGTCACCAAAATAGGGAGTTCCTCTCGGAAAAATTCTCTCGGATGTAGCTTTTCCTCGGAGGTGAGGATATCAATTGACCGTCTTGAAGCCGGTGGGACTGTAAAGCGTTTCGGAGAAGGTATTTGGGAGATAGAGTTTTCAGAGCCAAATACTCTCAGCGGTGTGAAGTTGGAGTTCAGCGAGGGAAATGTGGCTGCATCTTATAAAGGCCTAAGTTTTTCTGTGCCTCAGTCGGCGATACCTGTAAAGGCTATGATGCTCAATCTTATTAAGGCTGTGGAGGACAATGCAAAGTTGGAAGAGCTTACAGGTGAGGAAAGCGAAGGAATGTTAAGTATCAAGGGAAATCTTGATGGTGGAGAGTATATCCTTTCTGTAGACGAAAACGGACTTCTCAGCAGATTTGAAATGCCAAACAATAAGCTGGAAATATGCTTTACAGAAATCAAGAAAATGGAGATATCATCGGAACAGCCTACGGTTGAGGAAGTAACAGAGACGAATTCTGGAACAGAAACTAATACAACAGTATAAAAACAAAAAGAGCGTACTGAGTGCGCTCTTTTTTATGGATAATAGTAGTCAAGAAGTAGCTGAACTACAAGATTATAGGTTCTTATGCCTTCTTCTCTACCGTTCATCTTTATATTTGTGTCAAGAAATGCATCGGTAGCCTCACTTACAGCTTCTGTGGGAAGTATCTCTTTATTGGCGTTTTCCTCCCAATAGTGTTCAGGAAGAAATCGATACCAGTCATTCAGTACTTCTTCGGATATTTCGTGATCAATAACTAAGTCGTACATATTATTATCATACAGGGCATTATCTACATATTCAAGGGCTTCTAGATAACCTGCGTACTGAAATTCTACGTTATTGCTTTCAGTTGTTGCGATATACGCCAAAAAGTTAGCTTCGTCCTCTTGTATTATGCCTTTTAGGTGGGAAAGTTCATGGCAAACCGTGAACGGAAGATTTGTCCTAACCATGTCGTCGTTATAGTTAGCTTCTATGGTGTATGGGAGGTATATTCCCGTAGTGTAGGTTTGGCTCATGAAAAATGAGAATTGTATGGGCTTTGCGTCTGGATAGAATCCGTTGAGTTGAGTATATGTTTTCCCTATATTCTTCATGGTCTTTTTGGCTTCAGTCTGGAAGTCGCAAGTGAGTTCAAATTTGTTATGTTCGTCACGCGGTACTTGCTTGGCTAATTCATTGCACTTCTTTACCAGCATATCGTGTAGCTCGATTATTTCATCGTCGGTATGCGTGGGTGAATTAGGAAAATATCTTTCTGCAAGTGGCGTACACTGATACATGATAAAGCAGTTCATAGTTTCGGTAGTTGTTATATAACATAGTATCCAAAGTGTGAGAGTTCCTGCGAAGGCAGCTGTTTTTTTGCGTTTGCCTTTCCTGAATATGATAAGTATAAGAAATAGTGGTAAACCGATAATGATTAGTAGCACTGCACCTAGTGTTAGCATTTCTCCAAGAGAAAACGGGAGAAGTCCGGTTACGAATGAGACAGTTGTAGATATGTATGGAAAAATATTATTGACGTAAAAATCGGCAAATGAGTGACAGAAACGTGCTAAAATGTTAAGTATCACCATTATTGCAATTAGGATAAGCGGAATGCTGTATCTTTTTTTCATGGCCGTATCCTCTTTCATAATGTTTTTCTTAATTATATCATAAAACGTGGCTTTAAGCAATGATATTAGCGAAAAAGGGAGAAATTGGCAATTCTGAGTTTGACTTCTGCATATATTCGCGTGCTTCTGAATAGAATTTAAGTATCAATTATGGGAGGTGCTATCGTGCAGGAGAAAAACGTAAAGCAGAATCACAACCTGATACTTGAAAATAGGAAAACTCTAAGCATTTCTGGAATAACAGATGTTGACAGCTTTGACGAAAAAGAAATAAGCCTTTATACTAAGCTTGGTGAGCTAATTATAAAGGGCAGGGATCTCCATATCGATACAATGAGCGTTGAAACTGGAGATATGACTATAACAGGTGATATATGGGCACTTATATATGGAGACAAAGATAAAAAAGGTCCTATTTCTGCATTGGGAAGGCTTTTTAGATGAAGATAGTTCCAGAGACATTTTTTTCAGTCAGCGAGGAACTGAGACTATTCGGGCTTTCCTGCGTTATGGGATCAGTCATTGGGGTCGCATCTGATGTTGTTAGGGTTATAAGGATGATACTGCCACATAATAAAGTGCTTGTTGCAATTGAAGATGTTCTCTTTCTATTTATTTACAGTATGGCACTGCTCGTATTTGCATCAGTAGCGGCTCGTGGAGATCTTAGAATGTATTTTGTGATTGGCAACATTCTAGGCTTTATGATGTATTGTGCTACCATAGGGAGTATCGTGACGAAGACGCTGAGAAAGCTTTTTCTAATTATTTGTACTTGCTTAGGAATGATGTTTTGTCCGTTTAAGATGTTTTTTGCATCGTTGTATAAAAAAGTGAATGTTAAATTTGTTAGAAATCTCCAAATCAACGTTAAACTATTTAAAAAAATAAAAATAGTATTGCTAAAACGTCCGTCAATGTTGTATAATAAAATGGAAAATAAAAAGAGAAAGAACGTGAAAAACGTTGTTAAAAAAAATGAAACATGAAAAGCAGAATAAAAAAGGTCTGTTCAACAGGGGGCTCGTCAAGCTTGCTGCTGCAGCTGCAATAGTCGGTTGCGGTGTTCTTATTGCTTCTACGCAGAAGGATTGTAAGGAAAAGGAAGAGCAGATGAAGCTGATACAGACAAAGATAAATGCTTATGAGACTGAAAATGCCGAGCTGCAGCGTGTTCTTGATAGTGACGATCTCAACGCTTATATGGAAAAGGTCGCACTTGAGGAGAGAGGCTATGCCTATCCTGACGAGCGCAGATTCTACGACACTACCAGGGACTAATCGGGTCTGCGAAAACAGATTCATAAAAAGGAGTTATAAATAAATATGCAGCTGGAAATTGGTAAGATCTATAACGGCAAGGTCAAGGGAATAACGCAGTACGGCGCTTTTGTCGATATTGACGGCGGTGGTACTGGCATGGTGCATATTTCCGAGATCGCTAATACATATGTCAGTGACATCCGCGAACACCTCTCTGAGGATCAGGAGGTCAAGGTTAAGGTAATAGGCATAAACGAAGCTGGAAAGGTGAGCCTTTCAATCAAGAAGGCTTCTGAGAACGGTGACGCTCAGCCCCGCCAAAGAAGATTTGATAAGGGACAGGGTAAATTCGACAGGAACAGTGAAAAGAGTTTTGATAAAGGTGACAAGGGTGATTACGGCTTTGACAAGGGCGAGAGAAATAATGAACGTCCGCAGAGAAGCAAGCCTGTTGTTTGGGAACCCAAAAAACCAATTCCTCAGTCGGAAATGACCTTTGAGGACATGATGTCACGCTTCAAGCAGACCAGCGAGGAGCGTATGTGCGACCTTAAGCGCAGTACAGATAGGAAAAATGGTACAAGAAGAAAATAATGCAGAGCCGTCAGTTGACGGCTCTTTTTGCGCTGAAATCCTAAAAATATATTTACATTGCCACTTAAAAGTGGTATAATAACACTGTTAATGATTAGCGCAGGCATTGTGCCTGCACAAGTTTTTATCTATATCACGGCAGAATACCCCCGCTTCTAAGCGAAGCGAAAGAGGGGGATGAATGCCGGATTTTTAAAGCCAAACTATAGATAATCAGTAGAACATTTGCTAAATAGATACATAGGAATATCCTAAATCTAAAAGGAATGAGAAAACCGTGTATCTTACTGTAAAGCAAAAGGTAAAGCATCTGTCAAAGGAAGAGTACAGTATTTTGAGGGAATTGTATCATACAGCGAAAAATCTTGCAAATGAAGCAATCTACAATGTACGACAGTATTACTTCACAGATGGAGAATACCTAAACTATGAAAAGAATTACGCACTTCTGAAAAACAGTCCCAATTATAAAACACTAAATTCTAATATGGCACAACAGATTCTGAAAGAAGTAGACGGTTCGTTCAAAAGTTTTTTCGGACTGCTTAAACTAGCAAAGCAAGGCAAGTATTCTTACAGAGATTGTAAGTTGCCGCATTATCTGCCAAAAGACGGATTTGTTACACTTGTTATAGGCTTTGTAAGATTGAAAGAGAACAGACTGATTCTGCCATATTCTCAAATGTACAAGAAAACACACAAGCCTGTTGAAATCAAAATACCGCCGATACTTGTTGATAAGCACATCAAGGAAATCAGAATAAACCCGAAATCAGGAGCAAGGTTCTTTGAAATTCAGTATATTTATGAAGCTGAATGTGTTCAGAGAAATCTCAATAAAAACAATGCACTTGCTTTGGACTTAGGGGTAGACAATCTTGTAACTGCTGTATCAAGCGAAGGCAGGAGTTTTATTATCGATGGTAGGAAACTGAAATCAATCAACCAGTGGTTCAACAAAGAAAATACAAGGTTGCAAGGTATCAAGGACAGACAGGGGGATAAAAGAAGAACAACAAGCCGACAGAAAATCTTAGCAGACAAAAGGAACAGACAAGCCAATGACTATATGAGTAAGACAGCAAAGAAAATCATAGATTACTGCATTATACATGATATAGGTACACTTGTTATCGGATATAATGAAACATTTCAACGTAAACCTGATATGAGCAAGTGTAACAATCAGAACTTTGTAAATATACCATATGGTAAACTGCGTTCGAAACTGGAATATCTATGTGAGTTGAATGGCATTGTTTTTGTCAAGCAAGAGGAAAGTTATACTTCAAAGGCATCGTTTGGGGATAATGATATTATTCCGCCTTAT